>NZ_JBQMYL010000001.1:0-228569 GCF_052173515.1 Porphyromonas endodontalis
ACCCTTGAGCAGGAATGCTTGGGGGTTCTCTTTTTTTGTAAGGAGGGGAGTTTCTGAAGGAGTGTCTCTGAAGTCAGAGAGAGGGGGAGTGAAGGGATCTTCGAGCGAAGAGCTTGGGGATCCCTTCTTTGTTTTTGTGCCTTTCGTAGAGCCTTCCTTAGGCCCCTTTGGAACAGGATGTTATCCCTAGCCTTTGGAGCTCTCCATCCAACTACGGGGGAAAACGAAAAGTACAAAACGCTTTAAGTCGGGTTTATTTTTGCCCTCGCTAAGAGAGGCGTGTTGCAGCCATCGCAGCTAATCCAACTGCGCCACCTAGCGGACAAACGGCAAGATCCCCGACTTCTCGAGGGGGGGAAGATTATAGAGGAAAGCTATCAGCCCTATACCTCTAAGACCTTCGTCTCTGCTCAACGCAAGGGCGCAACGGGTTGGGAGACCATCCCACTTAATATGATGGAGGTATGATTGACTTCCCACGGGAGTTTGATTGAGACCCCGTGGGATCTTGAACGAGATCTATATAGAGTTTACACAACCTATCTCCCCATCTGACAACGCCTAGCCCTCTAGAGGCTACTACCTTTTATCTAACGACCAGGGGCTACTCTCACACACTATAGAGGGTAGCCCCTCTTTATTTGACACGAGCTTTGACTTCTCCTATTAGGTCGAGTGTTTGCTCGACCACTTGGTCAGAGGCTTGATCGGTGTACTCAGCCCCCCGTAAATTGGAGTTGGGGGATGTCGATATGGGTCTTCTTGGTGAAGGCGAGAGCTCGCCATATCGGGTCTTTGGTCTTTTTGAACTTTGCCTAAAAGTAGCCTCGCATCCTATCGGTGATGGGGATGCGTCCCCCTTGGTTGTGGATGTTGGCATAGGGCAGGGGGCTGCTTACCTCGACTTGGTTACCCACCGCCGTGTGGTGGATGCTATTACGGAGCACGGAGCTACTGATTAAGAGGTTGGCCGAGATGTTGGAGGGCTTCCACGCCCTACCGCCCCTCTGCTTAGTGCGAAAGGTATGGGTGGTCTCTTGCTCCATCAAGAGGGCAAGCTCTCTTGCCAATGCTACCTCTATCTTGAGTTTGTCGAGATCCATAGTTTGTATAATCCGATTTTATTATTATCTTCGCAATAGAAAGAGGTGTGAGTTTGCATGGCTTGGACTGTAGTTCCTATGATTCTGCTTACTTGTACCTCTTTTTTTACTCCTTATCCAAGAATCTCTCAAGGTCTCCATCTGAGATACTATGGAACTTAAGAGGAGTTCCTTTGTGCTTGAAGAAGATCAAATAACATTTATTCCCTTCAATTTCTGTTCGAGCAAGCAAGACGTATTGTATGCAATATGCCTGGTAATGCACTTACGCAGGTGTTTTGCGCTTTGCATAAGGATGTGCTGAAAAGTATGGATGAGTACGCTTCTGCTAATGTTGAACTTAAGAATTCTTATTCAGAGATATTGGCTTACCACATTATGCGACGTGATGCTAACTATTATTATCTTTGCAATAGAAAGAAGTAGCGCGGATGCCCATAGTAGGTATTGGGGAACGCCTTAGGAGTCTTTCTCCTAAGGCCTTCGTATCGCAGGTTCGATTCCTGCCCCGCTGCTTCTTTTCTATTTTATTTCTTTTGGCAAATTGCGTCCGTTTATGATTCCCGATGTAACCAATCGGTTAGATTTTCCATATTTGCCTATTCCATATTCTAGTTGGAAACACCATTTAGCCCATTCTTCGTTATTTAGTTTAAGAGCGAGCACAAGCGTATGTCTTCCTTTATATTCATCAAATCTGAAACGACTATGTACAGCCTTTTTGATGAGCAAGAACTCTTCAGGTGACAAGCCTTGTCCCCGATCTTGCTTTGCTTCTTCTTGAGTGTTTTTATCAAAGGCATTTTTAGCGTTGCTCTCGAGATGTTTGTATTCGACTTTCCTTCTTTCTGTTATGTTCTCTGTGTCTGCTGTTGGTCCGTTGCCACTCGCTCTCGGAGCTGCTATACCTATCGCTCTATATGTCGTGTATAGAGTTGAGATAAACCATACAAACACACAAGATTATGCCCGAACCTGCAAAATCCCCAGCGACCCCCAGCGGACTTTCCGTTCCCCGGGGGGAGAGGGGGACTATCACCAGGAGGGGCTGCGACTAGAGGGCGAGGGTAGTATGCTCTCGGGAGTTCATTTTCCCTCTTTTGGGAAGAAAGAGAGCAGATACCTTACTTAGAGGAGAAATGGTAGACTATTTGTCTAGAAGAGAAGGGTGGTAGTCTAACACTGCTGTTTAAAAATATAGAAGGCTAATCCCTAAATAAAAGGATTAGCCCCTGCAATCGAGGTTGAGCGGTAAAACCGAAGTCGCCCTCACCACAAAGGTAACAATAAAGATAGACAAGCACCATAAAGTACATCGCACAAGAATTAGAAGAATTGCTGGCCAACGATCTTCTTGTTATCAAGCAAGAGAAGACGGCAGAGAAGAGACTACCCCCTTTCTGATTGCGTGATTTCCTGAAGAATCCTTTCCTGCCTTTTCGACCTCTTGCTCTACTCGAAATGAAATTCATTCCATTTGATCGTACTATTGAAGAGGAAGGGTTGATGGTTAGAATTATCGTCGTCATGTACTTCGTATCGCTAAGGGCTCTCTCCCCGAAAAGATAAAATGCAAGGACTCGAACTGTAAAAAACAAACCGAGTCCAACGAAGTAAGGGCAGCTTGACTTTACTCGAGCTCATCGCCGATATACTTCTGAGACGAAGATTGTAATAAATTGAGAATAAGGATACTATAAGACTAAATCCCGAGAATAGAGAAGGCATTAGTTTGAGGGTTACTCTCTTGATGGCGCAGGAGGTCGCTCATGCTTTTTCGTTTGTTTTAGAGTTGATATTTGGGGAATTTGGGGAATCGTAGGGCGGCCCTGCGGTGTTGGGCTGCGAGCAGTACAGAGAAAAAGAGGGGCTGACTTCAGAGAATGGAGTCAGCCCTTTCTGTTATCTCCGGAAGGGGTATTCTAGCGGAGTGTAGTCCTGGAGCGTGGTTCTGCAGAGGAGGTGTTGCTTAGCGGCTAATCCGCTCTATGCGGTCGTAGTATACTCCGTCATATTCCCCTTTGCGCCCTTTTAGCTCAACATTCATAGTGCTAATGAGTTTATCGCTTTCGTGGGGATAGAAGAGAACTTTGCAGGGATGATACGTATCGTTATACTCCTCCGTACTTTCGGATTCTATCTGAACGTCAAGCTTGTAGCGAGAGACAACCTCGGGCGGATAGATGGATAAGGATCCCTCTTTCTCTAGTTGCTCTATAAAGTTTGGGGTACCATAAGCTTTTGCTATTTGCTGGAGTGAAGCCTTGTCCACGGGGTTCTGGAGGTTCTCATGCGTGTACATAATGTAAAAGTCCACGATGAAGTCCGAATCGTCCATAGCCAAAGGGTGTAAATACTTCTTGAAGTGACCATCCTTCGAGAAGGCAAGCATGAAGTAAAGACCTTCGTCCGTTTCCGGAATAAAAGCCCCTAAGGAGATGTATACCGTTGTATTGGTAATTTGCTCGAGATATGCGTCGGATAATTGGAAGTGATTGTCAAGAGAACTATGTAGACTAGTTTTCGTGAACTCTTCTTTATCGAATAGCACCTCTCCATCTTTTGAAATGCTAACGAGGACTATCCTATCAAATTCATCGTACCCCTCTATCTTGACATCCGTCTCTGCCTCTTGTATAATGATATGCCAATCGCTATACGTGCTATCGATAACTGTCTTGAGGTTCTTATAATTTTGCTCCGTAGTTGCTTTATTGGCCTCCTCATCAGCTGTTTTCTTACTTCCTTTTTTACAGCCAATGATAAGCCCTGCACTCAAAACGGAGAGCAGTAGGAGCGTTAATGCCCACATCCTAATGAGAGTCTTCATAATACTTTCTATTTGTTGTTTTAAGTTTTCTATAGTATGATCCTTCTTACCTAGGAGAACGGATACAAATGTACTGAATTTGTTTGATAGATAGGGGAATGGGCTCTAATAGCCCAATTTCCTGAAATAGGGTGTGAAAACCTCTTTTGACCCCTCCCGTGAATTTGAAGAAAAAATAGCCCTATACTTAGGGGGAGTATAGGGCAGAAAGAAAAAGTTTCTTGGGCAGCAGCGGAAAAAATCTAGGGCTACAATTTGGAAAGTTCTAGGCTGAAAATCATGCTAACCTAGGGCGAGAGGAATATAGCATTTGACAGAATAAGACTATAATATGTTGCTTAAGTCTTTAATAAAGTTGATTTGTTGGCTCTTATTGCTCTCAAAAATAAAGTCATTCAGGCTCTTACTCTTATACTTAGAAAAGTCGCCAACAATTATGAGCGGCATCTGGTATTGTGCGAATTTTTGAAGGATCTCTCCTGCTATTTTAGTTTTTAAGTCAAAGAATTCAGGTGTAATATTCTTCTCGTGAATAATGATTTTGTCAAAGCCCTGATAATATAGGTTACCCAACAAATCTAATCCGTCTTCAGTGGATCTTAAGATTACTTTGTCAGTTATAATTTCAGCCACCTTTGTATCCTCTATATTATGAGTTTTAATTTCCATGTACTATTCATTGTTAGTTCCTTAATTGTCTGCTCTTTGTCCGTTGTTGATGAACTATAAGACAAGATTTCCTTCTCTGTCAATCTGCCAAAATGGATTGTAGGCAACCTCGAACACATAGCCATCTAAGTCCTTAAAATAGCCACTATATCCTCCCCAAAATACCTTTTGTGCAGGTTTTACAATGGTAGCTCCGAGCCGTTCAGCTTCTTGCATCACGGCATCAACTTCCTCCTCCGATGTAGCGTTGTAACTAATGGTCATGCCTGAAAAGGCTGCCTGTTGATAGCTTAATGTGGTATCTTTTTCTAATTCTTGCAGTGGGTATAATCCCAAAACAATCCCGCCTAAAGGGAATAAGGCGTAGGATTCCTGACTATGTTCCGACCTTTTCCAGCCTAACCCCTCATAAAAAGTCAATGCCTTTTGAAAGTCTTTTACTCCTAATGTGATTAAAGTGAATTTCTGTCTCATAAGCTATACTTTCTGATGCCTAACAAAGTTACTGCTTTCATATAAATAGAAAGAGAAGACGAAATCTGAAGGTGGCGCGCATGTTAATCACGAAAGTCTCATTAGCAATCTCCTGAGAGTGTGTTATCAAGTTGCGAGAATTGTCTTGCAAGTTGTCAATTGCACGGCGGATTCTTTCTTGTCGGGAGATATTTGTTAGCGGTCAAACTTCAGATTAACCGCCCTAAACACAGCATGTCGTGTTTTATGGGAAATGATGTTGTTTTGGGAGCTTATGGTATCTTTGTTATGGGGAGTGAGATTTACGGACTAGAGTAAGCGTATAGTATCAGTGTATCTGGTTTGTGCTGACCACAAGTAGTCCCGAGAGGATTGTTTGTTATTTTATCAGGATTCTAAAATCTTTACAGATATATTATGGAGGAGATTCAGAAAGAACTAGAAGACTGGGCTAAGAAGGCATATGATTTCTATTACCCTAAAGCCAAAGAGCTAGATATGGACTTTTATACACAGTCCAATTTAAGGTTAATATCAGAGGACGAACCGGTACACCTGATGGTAATAGGTATCAATCCTGGTTTTGGTGGACGTTTTCAACCTGACAGATTCAAGGAAAGTAGTGATATATTGGATGGGAATGTTGTCGATGGTAACCCTGTAAAAATCCAAGGATTTAGGATATTAAAGACCCTACGTTCAATATTAGAATATTCTGGCAATGGGGGACTTCTGGACGATGAAAAGACATTTGTATTCACGAATGCAACATTCTTTTCTACACACAAAGAGAGCGGACTAGCCAATAGTGGAGTACGGGAAGCGCAAAGAGATTCAATCAGATATACCAAAAGTTTAATCGAAATTATACAGCCTAAGCACATTATCTGTTTAGGAGGGGAAAATTGTATACATCTTCTTGTTCGTAATACACAGCCTCTATTATCCAATACAGCAAAGCTAGAATATGGAGTTATTGGCAATATCCCAGTGTATGGGATTAAGCACACTAGCTCTTATTGGTCATCTGAAGAAAAGGAATTGGTTGGGAAAGCCTTGGGTAATGCATTTGCTATCGACTCTAAGCCCATTGACCTCGAATCTTGGAACATGACTACGAAAGAGCTCATCAATGTATTCATTCAAAAGAGAAATGATAGAAAAGAGATAAAGCTTAAAACCCATTTCGAATGGAAGCATATTTATATCTCTCTATGCAATTACTGCAAATACAATTTGAATTTGGAGGTGTCTGAGGAAAAAGAAGATTGGAAACGTTTTTCTATTAAGGATTCGGGTGGAAATGACTGGCTCATTCTTGCGTTGATTAATCAGGAAGGTAATAAGGGCATAGGAATAAGGTATCAAAAAGAGAATCAACCGAAAGTTGATGATTTTGAGATGATATTGTCAAGACTACAACGTATTGATGCAGGATTCAAACCGAACATTTCCAAAGAAAAGGTCATTTGGATAGGATGGTTGAATCTACTGAATCTACAATGTAAAGATGCAGATGGATGTATCGAAGGATCAAAAAGGCTTCTAGATGAAATTATTCGTGCACTCTCAGAACATATCTAGCGATTTTATTCTAAATCATTTTCCGGCAGGTACCCTGACGATAGTAAAAGGTGCTCCGGCTGTTGGCAAAACAGCGTTTGCTATTTCGGTGGCTTTACGTTTGGCTCAGAGCACTCGAAGGGTACTCTATTTTTCGCTTGAGATGAGTCAATCGCGGCTTGTTGATAGAATGAAACTTCAGATAGAAGAGAATGAGTTGCAGGATCTAAAGAGTAGAATCGTCATTGATGATACGCCACAAATTAGTTTAGATCAAATCCGTAGCAAACTCGAAAGAACATCTGTTGACTACGTGCTTGTGGACTATATCCAGCTCTTGAGTCCATCCTCTCTTGCGACGTCTCGAAAGGAGGAGCTCATATCCATTTTGCAAGACTTGAAGCTAATGGCAGAAGAGTTCCATGTTGCTATTGTCGGATTGTTTCAGCTACCCAAATGTTTTGGTATGGGTGAATCCCACAACGACCTCAATAACTCGGATAGTGATGACGACGCTGCTGTGGATATACCTGGAATCAACGTCGGCTTGATAGATAGGGACGGGAAATACACCTCCGTTGCATCGCCTTTTTCTTCTTAGTCCGATAAAAAGAGGGTGGGGATGCAAACGAGATGTACTCAAAATCAGAGGGGATTTTAGGAGACAAAGCCCACGTTGCAAACATTGCAGCGTGGGCTTTTCTTTTTTGTAGTATTGTCCCCAATGAAATGTAATCTCTTGAAAGCTCATTAGGAATCCCGAGAAAGCACATTAGCCTTTTCTCGAAAGCTCATTAGGAATCTCTTGAGACTGTATTATGAAGTTCTAGGAGAAGACCCTGCACATTTTCAACTGCTCGGTGGATTCTTTCTTGTCGGGAGGCTTTTGTTTGTAAGGCTGGCTTTAGAGGTCGGTATTTGGATGGAGAGAAATGCTAACATAATAGGGCATTCATTGCCAGAACGTAAAACTACGCTCAAATCATAGATCAAAAGATTGCAAGAGAGAAGGAAAAGGACGGATGAAGTCAAGGTATAGATTTGTTATAGAAAAGAGCTTATTCCCAGAATGGAACAAGCCCTTTCCTATATACTATTATCTCATAAATCCATTCTTGTAGAAATCATACCACATGGCAATCTTTTCCGGACTATTCGCTTTTAGTAATAGAAGCATCTCACGAGTGAATTCTAAGTGTCCTAGCCCATTTGCCGTAATGATGTTTCTATCACTGACGGCTTGTGCTTCTACATATCCCTCTTCATTTGTGTATTTTTCACCACCCCAGAGTTTGAGTTGGTCAAGGCCATTGCCTGTATGTTTTACATTGTTGAGAAATCCGTGCGAACATAAGAACGAAGCACCATTGCATATTGCCCCTATGATTTTGTTTTTGTCCAAAGCCTCCTGTACCAATGGTGTAACAAGTTCTGCTTCTAATGCATCCCAATGGTTACCTCCGATAAGTATCAAGGCTGCGTAATCTTTCGGCATATTCTCGAAAGAATAATCGGGCAAGGTTCTGAAACCTCCGATGGAACGGACTGCGTCCGATGTCGGGGCAATGGTATGCACTTCGTATTTTATTTCACCGCCCGGTATCACGCCCACATGAAGAGCCGTGGAGAGAAAAGCTCCCTCCCAATCTGTGTATTCATTTAATAGGATGAATAAAACTTTCTGTTTCATCGATGTATATTTTTTAGTTCGAAAAGTTGATTGCCAGTTTGTACGTGAACAGTATTCGTGGATTAGACAAATACCATTCTTATGAATGAGAGGTCGGCTCTTACAGCTGGTTGTGCTCTATGAGATAAATGATGCGTTCGGTAAGAGCATCTTCTCGATTGAAGCGTGGGTCATACTTACTTTTGAGGTCTCCCCCATAGAAGCCGGCAAAGATATTGTACATAGAGGCTTTGAACCCTCCATAGAAAGCCTTGATGAGTTCGTATCCGGTGCTGCACGATTGCCTATCCATTAGCTTAATAAGCAGAAGTCCCTGCCGGAGTGTGAATTTCTTCATGATCGGCTTGTATTCCTCTACCAAATCGCTCTCTATTCGGTCGAGATGGCGATTCCTAGCACGATCGTTGGGCAGAGTCTCTAGGTATTCGTAGGTCTCCATCATGATAGCCGTGAGCTTTTTGGCATAGGGGAGTACTTTCTTTACATCGCGTATTTGCCGCCAATTGTCATTTTGCTCTTCTCTCGTAAGGGGGGCAAAGCGTAGGCGATAGTGGTGCTGAACGGTTATCTGTGGGAGGGCTGCGTAGTACGTGGTATCGTTGTTCGACACCCTAGGGTGCAGGGTAACGCTATCGGCTGCCTTTGCATCAAAGAGGTTCTGAGCGTGGGCTTGCCATGAGAGGGTGAGTAGTAAAAGGGAGTAGAGAAGGTGTCTATACTGTTTCATCGGTGTGTGCTTTATATTGTGGAGCAAACTTACCACATTTTTTGCTACTAGCAGTTTAGTCTTTTCCCTTAAAAAGGAAGTTACCCCTTCTCCATCACGAAGATGAAGAGGGGGTAACACTCTCTTGCTAAAAACATCCCAATCTAACGAGAAGTCTCTCGTGTGGAGTCCTTAACAATCTCTGCGCTCAAATGTTTGTGTATATGAGCATAGGTTGTTCGCTCGCTTTTCGCACGCTCTCGGCGTGTTCCACTCTCTTGCAGTACCGCTCGCATTGGCGGCAAAGATCGTATCCCAGCAAGGCTCCCAAGATAAAATCCTCCTCCGGGGAGAGACTATTGAGGGGGCGTTCGCGTAGGAACTTCTTGAGGGTCTTGAGGCATTCGCTGCGCCCAAAAAAGATATTTACACAGCTTTTATTGGGCACAGGTTGCACGAAGTACTCAATCTCTCTATGGCTGAGCTTGCCTAGGGCAAGGGGAGTATACTCTTCACTAATAGTATAAAGCACGAGGTTACGTACTCCTTTTTCGTACTCATACACGAGGTGCGAAAACACCTTCATGTCGGCATCAAGAGCCTGAGTTGCGATGATCTCTTCCATATCAGATAACCTTTGGGTGCAAAAGAGTGTAGAGCGGATATTAAAGGTTGGGTTGGAGAGCGGCTACCCAGTTGTCAATGCGGTCGCCCGTCTTGTCCGACTCGTTGATCTCGTCGAGGAGGAGACCGATGAGCTTACCACCCTGCTCGCAGCGAGTTTCGTCGTAGCCGTAGTCTTCAGCAGCTACTTCGCCAATGAAGGTGCAGCTAGTCCCTTCCATCTCTTCTTTGATGGTAGCAAGGGCGTCGCAGAATGTATCGCTATATGAGGAAGAATCACCGCAACCGAAGAGACCCACGCACTTGCCGGCGAGGTTTTGTCCCTTAGCTTTGGGGAGGAAGCTTTCCCAATCGTCTTGGAGGTCGCCCATACCCCAAGTGGAACTACCGAGGAGTAGAACATCATAATTTGCCATAGAAGCAGCGTCTGCGGAAGCTACGTCGTGAATGTCTGCTGCATCCACACCGAGACGCTTAGCTATGGTCTTTGTTACATCGGCAGTCGTACCACTTGAGGATCCAAAGTAAATACCAATCTTTTTCATCGTTTGTGTCTATTAATTTCTAACATTACTAGTTTACGATGCAAAGTTAGAGACTCCGGAATAGCCGTACAATCACTATTTATAGGTGCTGAGAGGACTTTTTTATCGCAAATAGTAGTGATATTGACCTGAAAGAGGGCTTAGGAGGATAAGATTAGAGGCGACTACGCAATGTAGCCGCCTCTTTGTTATGGGGGAGTAGTCTCGCCTTCCTAGGTATATCAGGAGTATTGGGGATACCCCCTCTCCCTTAGGGATTAATAGATGGAGTAGCTTTTCTCACGCATGGACTCTGCATCGGCATAGAGGTAGATCCATGGGCAGCGAGAGGCAATGAAGTTGGCAGGATACTCTTTTGCTTCGGGTAGAAGGTTGATGATATCGCCAATAGCAAATCGGGCTTCTCCCCCAAAGGCGTAGAGCGCAAGCCCCTTAGCCCCTTCAATCGTGGGAATGGATAGGGTTACATGCTGATCGCCATGGGAGGGGTGTGCGTTGGCAAAAGCGATTGGTTCTTCGAGGAAGATATCATGCTGACCTGCGAAGATGCCTGCAACATGTCCGTCCTTAGTCATATCCATAAGCACCATATCGAAGCGAGGCGCTCCACCCACCTTGGGTAGGGTCTTTAGGATCTCTTGAGCATAGCGCTCTGCTTCGGCCTCGGGGGCATTATCCGTATTGATGGGATGGATATTGGAGGAGGGAATTTCTATCTTATCAAAGAGATGAGCTTTAGCCACGAGGTGATGGAGTCCTTTTTGTTGCCCACTCATCACTTCCGAAGCATAATAGATCTGCACTTTAGACCACTCTATAGGAGTATTGGCAAGAGCTTGGTATAGAGGAATTGCGGGGAATCCGCCTGTAAGTGCGAGGTAGTAAACTTCGCTTTTCTCTACCTCTTGTTGTATACGCTCCGCGAGCTTCTTGGCAGTGGCTTCTGCACTGGGATAACTTATTGTATTCATTGTTATAATCTTTGTTTTGTACCTATAGAGGTAACAAACGAAGTAGTACAATTAGTTCGCTAGAATAGGCTCGCAAGGTGGATAATTGTCTTCATGGCCTTGTACATCGTAGTAAGGGAGCAATACTCGTACTTGCCATGGAAGTTCATGCCTCCCGTGAATAGATTGGGGCAGGGGAGACCCATGTAGGATAGTCTGGCTCCGTCCGTCCCTCCACGAATTGGCTTGACAAGAGGGGTAACCCCTGCCATCTTCATCGCCTGCTTGGCACGCTTGATAAGCTCGGGATAAGGGGCTATTTGTTCCTTCATGTTGTAGTATTGGTCTTTGAGGGTTAGGGAGATAACCTCTTCGCCCATCTTGGTATTAAGGTAGCTAACTGCTGCCGAGATGATCTGTTTTTTCTCCTCGAATAGCTCTCTAGAGTGATCGCGAATGATGTATGCCATCTCGGCAGACTCTACGCTGCCGGAGAGGTGGATAAGGTGGAAGAACCCTTCGTACTCCTCGGTCAGCTCGGGGCGCATCCCTACGGGAAGCATCTCATGGAGGTCGCAAGCAATTTGTAGGGCATTCAGCATCTTACCTTTGGCAGAGCCGGGGTGGATATTACGCCCCTGAATGGAAAGTTTGGCGGAAGCTGCATTGAAGTTTTCGTATTCAAGCTCTCCCTCGAACCCTCCATCCACCGTGTAGGCAAATTGGGCACCGAATTGCTTTACATCAAAGTGGTCTACACCACGTCCTATCTCCTCGTCGGGAGTGAAGCCGATGCGGATTTTTCCATGAGCTATCTGAGGGTTGGTCATAAAGTACTCAGCCATGGTCATAATCTCGGCAACCCCGGCTTTGTCGTCAGCTCCGAGTAGGGTAGTACCATCGGTAGTAATGAGGGTATGACCCTTGTAGAAAGAAAGCTCGGGGAAGTCTGCCATGGTCATCATCAAACTCTCGTTGAGGCGGATGTCTTTGCCATCGTAGTTCTCAATAATCTGAGGCTTTACGTTGGCTCCGCTCATGTCGGGGGCTGTATCTACGTGCGAGATAAACCCAACGACGGGGCGATCTTCCATTCCCTTTGTTGCCGGAATGCTCCCCATCACATAGCCATATTTATCCATGGAGACCTCGGTAAGCCCGAGCGCAATCATCTCGTCGTGCAGCGCACGGAGGAGTACTAATTGTTTATCTGTAGAGGGGAATGTATCGGAAGCCTCGTTGCTTTGGGTATCGAAGCTTACATAGTGTAGGAATCGTTCTTTGAGATCCATATTGATAGATGCTAGAGAGTTTAAAGATTATTTTTTTTGACCACGGATTGCGTCCCATGCGAAGTAGGCAATGATAAGCAGATACATAGCCAGTGAGAGCCAATGCGCCGAGGGGGTGGCATACCACTTGGAGGCGAAGAGATCTACATTGTTGAATTTGAGGATGGCACTTACAACCCCCATGAGAGCTCCGCCTGCGATAAATCCTGATGCAATGAGCGTACCCTTGTCTCTGCGAGCCTTGTTGATAGAGGCGTCTTTGCTGCGAGAACCTACAAAATGACTAATTAGACCTCCAACCAAGAGGGGCACGTTGAGTTGTAATGGGATAAACATACCCAGGGCGAAGGGGAGAGCCGGCACCTTTATAAAGTTGAGGATAAGGGCGAGGATAGCTCCTACTGCATAGAGAATCCACGGAGTTTCACCACCTTCCATCAAGGGCTTAATCACAGCTGCCATAGCATTTGCTTGAGGGGCTACTAGGGCTCCTTCGCCTTCGAATCCGTAGGTTTTGCTGAGGATAATCATTACTCCTGCTACGGTTAGAGCCGAAACAAAAGTACCGAGGAACTTCCATTTCTCCTGCTTTTGAGGGGTTGTTCCCAGCCAATAACCAATTTTGAGGTCCGTGATAAAGCCTCCTGCCATAGAGAGGGCTGTACATACAACACCGCCGATAATCATGGCAGCCATCATCCCACGCTCTCCTTGGATACCCACGCTTACGAGTATTACAGAGGTGAGAATAAGGGTCATAAGGGTCATGCCGGAGACGGGGTTGCTCCCCACTATTGCGATAGCATTAGCAGCAACGGTGGTGAAAAGGAAGGCGATGACGAATACAATCAGAAGAGCAATAAGCGTCTGCGATATGTTATGAATGACGCCAAACTGGAAGAAAACAAAGGTGGTAATAAGAGCCGCAATGATACCTATGAGTACGAACTTCATGGATAGATCCTGCTCCGTACGAAGGGTAGGACCATTCAAATCTCGCTTGTTGCCCAATTCGTTAGCAGCCAGTTTTACGGCGCGTCCTATTATGCCCGAAGACTTGAGAATGCCGATAATCCCTGCCATGGTAATGCCTCCAATCCCTAAGGGACGTGCGTAGTTGGCAAAGATTTGTTCGGCACTCATGGCTCCTACTGTTAGGTCTATGCCATCTCCTACGGGGAGTGTCATGCCGGGGGCAAAGTACCCGATGAGGGGAACAATTACAAACCAAACAAGGAAAGATCCCCCACAGATAATTGCCACATAGGGTAACCCAATGATGTAGCCAAGCCCGAGTACTGCCGCTCCGGTGTTTAGCTTGAAGACCATTTTGTATTTATCGGCAAGGGTTTCTCCCCATGCCATCATACGAGTGGAAATCTCATCGGTCCACCAACCAAAAGTACTGATGATGAAGTCGTATAGACCTCCAATGAGTCCACTAAGAGCAAGTAGCTTGGTCTGTTTACCGGCACTCTCGCCCGTTACAAGTACCTCTGTTGTAGCCGTTGCTTCCGGGAATGGATACTTACCGTGCATCTCCTGTACAAAGTAGCGACGGAAGGGAATGAGAAGGAGTATCCCTAGGCATCCTCCCACAAAAGAAGAGAGGAAGATTTGCCAAAATCCTGCCTCTAATTGCAAAATGTAGAGGGCGGGAAGAGTGAAAATGGCACCTGCTACAATAACCCCTGAGGAGGCTCCGATGGATTGAATGATTACGTTTTGCCCGAGCATATTCTTCTTGCCCGAGAGAGAGCCGATGCCTACAGCCAAAATAGCAATAGGGATAGCCGCTTCAAATACTTGTCCCACTTTAAGACCGAGATAGGCTGTGGCTGCGGAGAACAGGATAGCCATAATAATACCCATAAGCACCGAATAAGAGGTGACTTCTCGTGGGTTCTCCCGAGCTGGGAGGAGCGGGGTGTATTTCTCTCCCTCGTGGAGAGGCCGATAGGCGTTGTCGGGTAGTCTTGAGGATTTGTTTTCTTCCATATCTATTCCTATTTTGAGTGCGGTTTGATCTCCTCTAGAGTAAGAGTAAAGACGAAAAACACCCTCCCTGTAGATATTGCACTTCTCCTAGAGGATAGGAGAGGGCGGTGTATCTACCGAGAGGGATCCTTTTCATACTCTGTATATCTTATTTAGTCTCTTTGTCGGGGCGTGGCTTATCGAGTTTCTCAAATTCGCTATTGTTGCTACGATACTCCGGGACGAGATTTTTTATAGTGGCGACAGAGCCAATTATATCTACGTCGTAAGATCTCTTTTTTAGTTCTTCAAATTGAGAGGCAACGGCTTCAAAATCGTTGGGGCGTACCATTGCCATTCTGATCTTGGGTAGCTTGGTGGGGATGGTGTGCTCGTTACTATCAAGAACTTCTTCATAGATTTTCTCTCCGGGACGCAGCCCTGTATATTTGATTTCTATTTGTTCATCGGGGATGAGTCTAGCTAGGCGTATCATGTTGCGAGCTAGGTCTACAATCTTGTGAGGCTCACCCATCTCAAAAACAAATATCCTGGTTGTATCCCCCAGTGCACTGGCTTGTAGTACCAAGTGACATGCCTCACGGATGCTCATGAAGTAGCGCGTAATATCAGGGTGGGTAACGGTGATAGGCCCTCCATTGGCTATCTGCTCACGGAATAGATGAAACACAGAACCTTGAGAGCCCAGTACGTTGCCAAATCGGGTGGTTAAGAAGATGGTCTTCCCCTCTATCCTGCCCTCTTCTATGGCATGCCCTAGAGCCTGTACGTACATCTCGGCACTTCGCTTGGTGGCTCCCATTACATTGGTGGGGTTCACAGCTTTGTCGGTAGAGATCATTACCATCTTTTCTATTCCATACTTGAGGCAATGATCGGCGATATTTTGGGTCCCCATACAATTAACCAAGATGGCTTCGCAGGGGTTTTCTTCCATCAAAGGCACATGCTTATAGGCGGCAGCATGGAGCACGATGTGGGGATGGAAACGCCGGAATACCATATCTACGCGTTCCTTGCTACGAACATCCCCAATGATGGGAGAGAACTGAAGATTAGGGAACTTCTTCTGTAGCTCTAAGCGAATATTATGGAGGGGCGTTTCTGCATTATCGAAAAGAATGAGGTGTTTTATGTCTAGCCCGGCTACCTGACGAGCAATCTCGCTCCCGATGCTTCCGGCAGCTCCCGTTACGAGGATTGTCTTCCCTGCATATAACTGCTTCACAGGGGTCATATCGAGTTTTATTTCGTCACGCAGGAGAAGATCCTCTATGTTGATGTGGCGTACCCCTTGCTCAGCTAGTAGGGTAGGAGTAGTCTTTTCTATCTCTGGGGCTAGCATGGCAGATACCCCGAGGGCGAGGCAATCTTCTACTAATCCATTACGCTCGGCGAATAGGTCGTCTTTGTTGGAGAAGATAAAGGCACGTACTCCATGTCGTTTAATAAGTATGGCGATATCTTTCCGTGATGAGACATATAGGATGGGTTTACCGGCTATAGTGAAGGTGCTTTCGTGCTTCCTCTTGCTACAAAAACCTACTACGTTGTAGTTGCGATTACGCTCAAGTAGGTTGGCAAGAGATACAGACTCTTCATTTGTACCATAGATAACGACGAAGGTGGTGACCTTGGTTGTGGTAGGATCTCCTGCAGTACCCCAGCGCGCCAATATGATAAAGCAGGCACGAGATAGCACTGTCATGAAAAAGAATACAATGAAGAATAGTAAAAAGAATAACAGAGAATGTAAAAGTAGAACTTGGAGATTGACCTCTGCATTAACTAATAGTAGGATGGTTGTGGAGAGAATCCCTACAGATAATGTGTTGCAGACGATGTACCAAAAGGTGCGTGTGCTAATATCCAAAGAAGAAAATCGGAATGCTTGCTTGTAGGTACGGAAGAGGTAGGTCGTGAGCAATGTGGAGACAAGTGCCACTCCCGTGGTGATAGTGCAATAACTTTTATCCACAAAAGAGTCTGGGGCTACCCAATTAACACATAACCCAACGAGTAGAGCACTGAGGGTACCTAGTAGAGTGTCGAATAAAAGGACATAGCGACGATCTATGAAGTCCTGAAAAAGTCGCTTTTGCAGCAACTTCTGAACCCCATTTTTAAACCTCCTTTTTCTGTTTTTTTTCTCGTGATTCATCTCCTTCTTTTCCCGATCGTGTTTATTATTCGCTTTTGCTGATAATAGCTAATTAATGGTATTGTATTGAGATTGTTTGTCAAAAGAAATGAGGGAGGAGTATAACCATTTCTGTATAAAAATGGCTGAACACAAAAGTTTTAGCAACCCAATGGATTATCCTCTTATTCTACTCCGGTATCATTTCCCCTACTTAAACACGACTCTTTCTCTTTTTCACATTCTCTTTTTCTTGTTACAAAGATAAGGACTTCTCCTTTAGTACGCAAAATGGAAATGCAAAAATCCCGTCTTTATCAAAGATAAAAGGCGGGATTTTTGGATAAAAACTCTCCTTAGAATGGGGAGCGTTGTTTTGTATTAGAGCTTATCGTTGGACCCGAGCACGTCGCAGATCTTGTGCTTGTATAGCTCTTTGAGGCTATCACGAGCCGGACCTAAGTACTTACGAGGGTCAAACTCTGCAGGCTTATTAACGAATACTTCGCGAATGGCTGCGGTCATAGCAAGACGGCCATCGGAGTCAATATTAACCTTGCAGACGTTCGTCTTAGAAGCCTTGCGGAGTTGCTCTTCGGGGATTCCGATGGAGTCTTTGAGGGCACCACCGTTGGCATTGATAATCTTTACCTTATCTTGAGGCACGGAGCTAGAGCCGTGAAGAACAATGGGGAACCCTGGGATACGACGCTGTACTTCCTCAAGGATGTCGAAGCGAAGTGGAGGAGGAACGAGTACGCCCTCTTCGTTGCGGGTGCATTGTGCAGGGGTAAACTTGTAAGCTCCGTGTGATGTGCCTATGGAGATCGCAAGGGAGTCCACTCCCGTTTTCTTTACAAAGTCTTCCACTTGAGCAGGATCTGTGTAGGTATGAGTTTCGGCTTGTACGTCGTCTTCGATACCTGCGAGCACCCCTAGCTCACCCTCTACTGTTACATCAAACTGATGAGCATAGTCTACAACCTTGCGTGTAAGGGCTACGTTTTCATCATAGGGAAGGGCGCTCCCATCAATCATTACGGAAGAAAATCCGAGTTCGATACAGCTCTTACAAAGCTCAAAAGTATCACCATGGTCAAGGTGGAGACAGATTTGGGGATTGGGTTGTCCCAACTCTTTAGCATACTCTACAGCACCTTGTGCCATATAGCGCAAAAGGGTCTGATTAGCATACTTACGAGCTCCACTTGATACCTGTAAGATAACGGGAGAATTGGTCTCTACAACAGCTTGGATAATAGCTTGTAGCTGCTCCATGTTGTTGAAGTTGTAGGCAGGGATGGCATAACCGCCTTTCATGGCTTTAGCAAACATCTCACGGGTGTTTACCAATCCGAGTTCTTTGTAGCTTACCATAAATTTCTAGATTAAACGACTTGTTCTTTACGACTGCAAACATAGTTATTTAATATAGTCTAGCCAAATTTTTTGCGTTAAATCGCATGGATTGGGTACTCCAGATATTGGAGAATCTTCAAAGAGGAAGGGTTTTACTTCTCCCTTTTGATGCAAATGTGTCCACTTTTGATTAGTTGACAAAAACAGCGTATGCAAGTGTCGAGGTCTTGTACGGCATCGTGCGTTTCGCCTGTGGGATCATTGCCAAAAAGGAAAGAATGTAGCTCTCCCAATCGTGGATATTTGTATGGCTCTTGGTGGGGAATGGATCTAGCGTTGGTGTGCTCTAGGTGTGGTAGCTTGCACAAATTACATGTTTCTAGCATGGTGCAATAGCTGTATTGAGTAGCATGGCAAGAGATTTTGCGTATTTGCCCTTGTGTGCAACCGGCTCTCTCAAGAGCTTTCCCTAGGATATGGAGATCGAAAGCTAAGTTGTGTGCTACCAATAGGGTATCACCATCCCAATCGTTCAGGAATTCTAGCAAAACATCCCTAGCCGCTTCTCCTTTTTGCTTCAGCTCTTCAGTTGTGATACCATGTATGGCAGTAGCCTCTGAGGGGACATTGATCCCCGATATAAATCTGTTGCAACGTTTTATCTCACGCAAATGGCTATCGAGTACGCACCAGGCAAGCTGGATGAGTTCCGGGCTATCCTTTTCTCGTTGGATAGGGGCGTCCGGAAGTCCTGTAGTGTCGGTATCAAAAATGACGATAGAGTGAGGACGCTTCGAAATGGTTTTCTCTTTGATTGTAATCTCTCTACTACAGGACGTTGTATGGGGGTGACGCGAAACCCTTTTGTAGGTAAAGAGGGCTGCTAATCCCAATGCTACGAATAGTGAGAGTAGGGCAATGACCATACTAGAGTGCGGTATATCTTTATCGAGATTCTTGTCTACAAAAGTAACCGATTTGCTTCACTCTCTTTGTCGAAGATTGGGGCTGGTATAGATTTTCTTTTACCTGTGTAAATGGAGGAAGTGTCGGAGGTTTCCTCTTTCATCTGAAAAGGAGGTGTTTTGCAGGCTGAAATATTTTTCTTTTTAGGCCTAAAAATTCTTGTTTTTCAGCTAGAATGTGACCAACATATAGGGCAAGAAATTTTTGCTTTTTAACCTAGAATTTCTCCGAAAGTACTCTTGATACGATTGAATAGAGCTACCTTTGTTGTGGATTTTAGATGCAAAGCAATGGAGCAAATAAAGAGTAGGTATGATGTGGAGAGCTATCGCAAAGATTTTCCTCTCCTGCATACCAAGATGAATGGTAAGCCTTTGGTTTACCTAGATAATGCCGCTACCACACAAAAGCCTCAAGTGGTAATTGACAGTCTCGTAGAGGCATATACAACGTGCAACGCCAATGTACATCGTGGGGTCTATCGTCTGAGTAGAGAGGCCACAGAGCGACATGAGGCTGCACGAGCTACTGTAGCCAAGTTTATAGGAGCCGATAGCCGGGAAATCCTTTTCACGAGAGGTACTACAGAAAGCCTTAATTTGGTCGCGTCTACCTATGGAATGGAGTTCCTCCAGCCAGGGGATGAGATTATAGTTAGTACGATGGAGCACCACTCCAATATAGTGCCTTGGCAGCAAGTGGCTCTCCGTCGTGGTTGTACCTTGCGCGTTATCCCCATCCACGACGATGGCTCTCTAGATCAAGAGGCCTATCGCTCTCTGCTTACGGAGCGTACACGCCTTGTCTCCATTGCACACGTAAGTAATGTTTTAGGTACGATCAATCCCATTCGGGAAATGATTGCAGAGGCACACGCTGTTGGGGCTGTGGTGGTAATTGACGGGGCGCAGGGAGCTGCTCACGAGGTCGTGGATGTAAAAGATTTGGATTGTGACTTTTATGCATTTTCCGGTCATAAACTCTATGCTCCCACTGGCATAGGAGTGCTCTATGGCAAGGCAGAGCTCCTGGAGAAAATGCCCCCTTACCAATTTGGGGGAGAGATGATTGAGAAAGTTACTTTTGAGCAAACTACCTTTAATACCATACCCTATAAGTTTGAAGCCGGCACTCCCAATTTTGTGGGATCGGTAGCTCTAGCAAAAGCAATTGAGTATGTACAAGGTATTGGTCTAGAGGCTATTGGCGCACACGAAAAGCACTTGCTCAGTATGGCTGTAGACGAGGTCTCTTCCCTCAAAGGGGTACGTCTGATTGGTACTGCTCCCAACAAAGAGGCTGTACTGACCTTTGTAGTAGATGGAGTACATCCCTATGACTTGGTTCTCTTGATGGATCAACAAGGGATTGCGTTGCGCTCCGGTCATCATTGTGCCGAGCCTCTTTTAGATCGTTTTGGGGTAACTTCTACCCTTAGAGCCTCCTTTGCACTCTACAATACTGAGGCTGATGTACATGCCTTTGTTGCGGCTTTACGTCGTGCTCTTAGTTTCTTTTGACAAGGCGTAGTTGAGGATGCTGGACTTGCATTTCTTGGCAGATGGCTGTATAGAGTGTGGTTGCGACGAGGCCGGACGAGGCTCCCTTGTGGGGGATGTATTTGCGGCAGCTGTAATCTTGCCGGATGACTTTTGTTTGCCAGAACTTAACGACTCGAAAAAGCTGACAGAGCGCACTCGCTATCGCCTCCGTCCCCAAATAGAAGAGCAAGCTGTGGCTTGGGCTGTTGGGCGTGCTTCGGCAGAAGAGATTGATACCTACAACATCCTCCACGCTTCATTCTTGGCCATGCACCGAGCCATAGCCGCCTTGGGCATTACGCCCCAACGTTTGCTTATTGACGGCAATCACTTCGATCCTTACCTTGATATCCCCCATGAGTGCATCGTAAAAGGGGATAGTCGCCTAGCTTCTATTGCCGCAGCTTCTATCCTTGCCAAAACCTATCGAGACGATTATATGTTGGCTGCTCACAAGCGATTCCCCGTCTATGGTTGGGATCGCAATAAAGGATATCCCACCCCTGCCCATAGACAGGCGATAGAGAAAATGGGGCACTCTCCACTCCAGCGTTTCACCTTTATGGAGACGAAACCCTCTAGAAAAGACTAGAGTGGGTTAGTGGTAAAAAGGGTGTGGAGTGAGCGGTTGGCTCGCTAGGGGGTGGTAGTCTCCCTTGAGACCAATGGGGGTGCTGTGGCGTATGTCGTGCACAATTTCGATACAGGGGCGTACCTCTTCCAATCCAAATCCTTCTCCTTTCAATATATGTTGGTAGCTCTCGTTGTGCAGCTCGGTAAAGCCAACACTAAACTCAAATTCTTCTCCGTCTATATTGATGGTTCGGTAGGTTCGCTTCTCTCCTTCCACGGCATTGGGTGGAAGTAGTTGGGCATTAATAGAGAGGAAGTAACGCACTCGGGCTCTCTTTAGCTCTAGGTATCCTGCACAGCGATCGTGCCTCATTACGTGCACGATGTTGCGTTGTACAGAGCCAAAGATCCAAGTAAGCATATCATAGAAGTGTACCCCGATGTTCGTTGCAATACCTCCACTTTTCCGATCATCCCCTTTCCACGAAGTGTAGTACCACATACCACGTGAGGTAATGTAGGTGAGGTCTACGTCGTATATCTTGTCAGGATTTCCATTTTGTACCTTCTCGCGTAGGGCGATGATAGAGGGGTGCAGACGCAGTTGTAGTATGTTATAAACGTGGTGCCCCGTCTCCCTCTCAATTTGTTGTAGTGCGTCTATATTCCACGGATTTAGCACGAGAGGTTTCTCGCAAATTACTTCCGCCCCAAGACGCATAGCGTAGCGACAATGGGCGTCGTGGAGGTAGTTGGGGGAGCAGACAGAGATATAATCGAGTTGCTTTGGGGTACCTTGCAACTTGCTGTTGTGGCGGTCGAATAGCTCCTGTTCGGTAAAGAAAGAGGCTTCTGGGAAGTAACTATCGATGATGCCGACGCTGTCGTGAGGATCGTAGGCAGATATGAGTTGATTACCGGTAGCTTGTATGGCACGGAGATGACGAGGGGCAATGTAACCTGCAACCCCTATGATGGCGAAATTTTTCATTCGACTAGAGATACTTTAGAGTTAGAGAGTTGGTAAACTTCTTGGGTGATGGGGCATTGGGCTCTGCCTTTTTCGTCAAAATTGAGACGTTCGCCATGGCGGCTTACCCATCCAATTTGTCGAGCAGGATTCCCTACCACAAGGGCAAAGTCGGGGACATCGCTGAGTACCACAGTACCTGCACCTACTAGGGCATAAGCTCCGATGGAAATGCCACATAGGATGGTTGCATTCGCTCCGATAGAGGCTCCGCATCCTATCCGAGTAGGGAGGAACTCCTCTTTTCTGCTTATAAAAGCTCTAGGATTGAGGATGTTGGTGAAAACACAAGAAGGGCCTAAAAAGACATTTTCTGCACAATGTACTCCGGTATAGATAGATACATTGTTTTGTACTCTACAACCATCCCCAAGTACGACACCGGGAGAAACGACTACATTTTGCCCTAGAGAACAATTCTTGCCAAGGGTAGCCCCTTGCATAACGTGCGAGAAATGCCAAATGATGGTGCCGCTACCAATGGAGCAACCTTCGTCTATAATGGCTGTGGGGTGAGCTTGATAGTGTGCTGTGGGTACGTCCATAAGGCTATGAGTATTGGCTTCTATACAAATTGTCGGATGGCTGCAATTACCCGATCTTGCTCCTCTAGGGGGAACTCGGGATAGATGGGTAGAGAAAGCACCTCAAGGGAGAGTTGCTCTGCCGTGGTAAGGGGTTGAGGGCAATGCACTAAGGGGGCGAATGCAGGCTGGCGGTGTAGGGGTTGAGGATAGTAGACCATGGAGGGAATACCTTGCTCCGAGAGATGCTGGCGTAGTTGGTCTCGTTTCCCTTTGAGTACCCGTAGGGTATATTGGTGATATACGTGCGTTGTGTAGGGCATCTCTTGGGGAGGAATAATGTTTTCTACCCCTTGTAGAGCCTTTGTGTAGCGATGAGCTAACTCGCATCTCCTCTCTCCATACTCTGCAAGATGGGGAAGTTTACATCTTAGGATCGCCGCCTGTAGTGTGTCTAGCCGTGAGTTGCAGCCAATGGCTTCGTGTTTATATTTTGTGCGCTGACCGTGGTTAGCAATCATCTTGAGCCTTTCGGCAAGGTGAGCATCGTATGTAAAGATAGCCCCCCCATCGCCATAGCATCCCAAATTTTTGGAGGGAAAAAAAGAGGTACAGCCAATATGTCCCAAAGCGCCTGACTTAGCCTTTCGACCATCGGAGAAGGTATAGGTGGCCCCCAAGGCCTGTGCGTTGTCTTCTATTACGTAGAGGTTGTGCTCTTGTGCGAAGCGAAGTATTGGCTCCATGGGGCAGATAGACCCGAATAAGTGTACGGGAATAAGGGCGCGAGTGCGTGGGGTTAGTGCTTTTTCTAGTTGCTCGGGATCAAGACAAAAGGTTTCTTTGTCTACATCCACAAGTACCGGTACCAAGCCGAGTAGGGCTACCACTTCTGCACTTGCCGCATAGGTAAAGGCCGGTACAAGCACCTCGTCACCCGGCTTTAGCTCCAAAGCCATTAAGGCTATCTGTAGAGCATCGGTGCCATTGGCGCAGGGGATAACATAGCGGCAGCCTACATGGTCTGCTAATTCCTGAGCGAACAAACCTACCTCCTCACCTTGGATAAAATCAGTCTTCTCTAGCACCTTTTTTATCGCTTGGTCTATCTCCTCTCTGAGAGATAGGTATTGAGCATGGAGGTCGAGCATCTTCATATCAAGAGCGGATAGGTGTAGTTACTTGGTGAGGTAGAGGTAGACGGGGAGATGATCGGAGTACCCTCCTAAATAATTGTTGCCGGAAAAGGTGCGCAAAGGCTCTCCTCGGTGCTTCGGAGTTTGCTGAAGAAGATAGTCGCGGCGGAATATATAGGCGAGTTGATGGCTCTCGGGATCCTGATATAAATGGAGCCCCTGTGTATTTTTTTTCAGGAGATTGCCACTGACTGCCATAATGTCAAAAAGATTCCATTTCCCTTTGTAGGCGAGAGTTCCGGCGCCTTGGCGATACATAGAGAGCATGGGAGAGAAAAGATCTGCCGCATGGGTCTCTTCGATAGTTTGGCAGAGATTGAGCCCCTCTACTACGGAAGCATCGAAGGGATCGTCATTGAAGTCTCCCATCAGTATTGCCTTGCTCCCGGGGTACTCTCTGAGGAGTGAGTCTGCCACTTGGCGCATGGTTTGGGCGGCCACCATACGTCGCCCTGCCGAGGCGGGGTCGCCACCATAGCGAGAGGGCCAGTGCCCCACGATGAAGTGAAATAACTCATTATCTATGGTGCCTGTGGCAAAGAGAATGTCTCGGGTGGGTATTTTAGATTCTTCGGGTAGTGCTATAAAGCGCACACCACTGCTCTTGGGGTGAAAGATCTTAGCATCGTAGAGGAGGGCACAATCTATCCCACGAGGGTCGGGAGAATCGTAATGGATGATGCTGTAATTACGCTTTCGAATGCTGGGGTTTCGTACCAAATCTTCTAGCACATGGCGATTCTCGACTTCGGCAAGCCCCACAACGGCACCTCCCTTGTCTGCAATATCACCCAATACATGAGCTAGATTATTCAACTTCTGTTGGTAGCGCTCCTCCGTCCACTCTCGCTTGCCTTGTGGAAGAAATTCGGTATCGTCATTGGCGTCATCGTTGCAGTCGAAGAGGTTTTCTACGTTATAAAAGGCAATGGGGATGCGGTGTGCTGCTTTTTGAGCACTTAAGGTGTATACCGAGAAGATGAGGAGGATGAAGAAATAGATAGATCGGTTCATAGGGTTATAAACGGAGGGTCTGTATAAAAATAAAGGGGAACTAGGGTTCTGGATTAAGTTGTGGATTGAAGGTCTCTTGTGTGATGGGAAGTCGCTCAAAAAGGAGTTCATCTTCTACGCCTGAGGATGTATGGATCGGACCTTTCCCCGAGGTAAAGGAAACTCGTAGGCTACGAATGTAAAGCGTATAGGCAGGGAATCCCTTCCCTCCAAGCTCGAATAGAGAGATGGTTAGGCGTCCTGCCGGAAAATCCTCCTTGAATTCGAGAGTACAATAGGTCTGTCCGTTGGCACTCTTGAGCGGAGTTTGAATGGCAACTTGGTGAGAATCATCAGTATAATAGCTTATCTCAAGAATGGGTGCCAATTGTTTTTCTATCACTTTCTCGGGAAGGCCTTGTACATCAATCGTGACCTCTATCGAACTACCCGCCGGTATTGTATCATTTATTACGGCACTATGCGTTAGCCAAGAGGCTTTGCTCAGGAAACTAACATAGCGAGGGTAGTAAGATTCTGGGACAATTTGATGGATATTGTGGCTGTTTAAGTCGCCGAAGAAGGGCTGCAAAACAAAATCCTCTGGGGAGAAAGGGTTGCCCTTTTGGATAGATCCCAATTCTTCATCAATGTCTTGGGAGGCGCGTCGTACTATGTCGGCAAAGTAGAGGGGCTTATCAATGTTGTAATGATATACGATGCTATCGAAGTCGGATCGTGTAATCCCGTACTTCTCAAAAATCTGATCCTCTAAGGCAAGTCGCATTGTGTCGTTGATGCTGTTGCCTAGATTGTCCATGAGGCAATCGGCCTTGTAGAGTTCGCCAATGAGTTGTCTGAGCTTCTTATCACTTAGCTTGCGTTGCCACTTGTCACCGCAGCTTGATAGACCGGCTAGGGTGATGAGAAGGGCAAGAGACCCCAGCAGATAACGAGCGCAGCGTAGCATAGTTACTCTTCGTTATCGGGGGGAGTGGTGTGGCGACGACGTTTGGGTGAAAGCATCTCGAGGGCAAGAGATAGCGGTGTGCGGCAAAATAGGATGAGAGCCACAACGCCAACGCTGATGCACGCATCTGCAAAATTGAAGATGGGATCGAAGAATGTAAACTCCTTTCCTCCTAGAAAAGGAATCCACGAGGGTAGGGTGCAGTCAATCAGTGGGCAATAAAACATATCCACAACGTGCCCATAAAACAGAGGAGCATAGCCGCCGTCTTTGGGGAAAATCTCGGCAATGGTGCCCTGACTGGAGGAGAACATCAACCCATAAAAGAGGGAGTCTATAATGTTCCCGACCCCTCCTGCCGTGATGAGGGCGAGTACAACTAAAAACCATGTAGAGTACTTGCCACTACGGATCAGCCGAGCTACCCCCCAAGTGAGTAGCCCCATGGCTATGATGCGAAAGAGGGTCAAGAAGAGTTTACTACCTAGAGTAATCCCATATGCCATCCCCTCATTCTCAACAAAATGCAGATGAAACCCATCGAATATCGGGATGTCATCTTCAAGCATCATATGGGTCTTTACCCATATCTTGATAGCTTGGTCGATGATAAGTAAAAGCGCGATAACTCCCCACACCACAAGAGACTGGGTGAGTCTCTTGCGGCGTAAATCTTCGGGGGAAAGCAAGTCTTGAGAAGTTAAACTCATTGCATTTAAGAAGAGGAGTTTACCTTAATCAGATATTTTTGGTTACGCTCACTGACAGGCAGAAGTCGTCGAATTCGAGCTCTACGGCATCACTTACCGTATCGCTGAGAAGGATGCTTTCTGCTTGCACCTGGCGGGCGATGTAGTCGTGATGATGCTGAAGCACAGGATCCATTTTGCTCCCTGCGAGCACAATGATATCGATGTGATCATTCACTTCAAAGCCTGCCTGCTTGCGTACATTTTGTATACGGTTGACAAACTCACGCGCCAATCCTTCTTCGATGAGTTGCTCTGTGAGCGTAACATCTAGGGCAACGGTACGCGTGCCTTCGGTTGCAACGAGCCATCCCGGGATGTCTTCTACGATGATGTCTACGTCGCTACGCTCTAGTCGTACAGCTGTATCTGCAACGGTCAGTTCTAAGAATCCGTCACGATCTAAAGCTGCAATTTCCGAGGCTTGTAGGTCGGCAATAGTTTGAGCCAAGGGCTTCATGATCTTGCCGTAGCGAGGACCGAGCTTTTTGAAGTCGGGCTTGATACGTCGGCTCCAGATGCTCTCGGAGGCATCTACATAGCTTATATCCTTTACATTGACTTCAGAAAGGAGAAGGGAGCGAATGGCCTCTATCTGAGCCTTTTCTTCCTCATTGGAGATCGGAAGCATAATCAAACTGAGAGGTTGGCGCACCTTTATATTAACCTTTCGGCGGAGTGCGAGCACCATAGACGATAGCTCTTGAGCTATTTGCATCCTTTCTTCCAATTGCTGATCGATAAGCTCAGGACGGCTTTCGGGGAAGTCTGCAAGGTGTACAGAACGTCCGTCTCCTACAAGATCGCGATAGAGGTGATCTGCATAGAATGGAGCGATGGGAGCGATGAGCCTTGCAATGGTCGTAAGGCACTCATAAAGCGTTTGGTAGGCACTGAGTTTGTCTTGAGACATCTCGCCAGCCCAGAAGCGTTTGCGTGATAGACGTACGTACCAGTTGCTTAGGTTTATGGAGACAAAATCGTCAATAGCTCTGCCCGCTTTGGTGGGTTCATAGTTAGCAAGATGCTGGTCAACCTCGGCAACGAGACTGTGCAACAGCGAACGAATCCAACGATCGATCTCGGGTCTCTCGCTGTCCGACAGGGGTTGTTCACTTGCTATAAAGCCATCGAGGTTAGCATAGAGGGCGAAAAATTGGTATGTGTTGTACAGGGTGCCAAAGAACTTGCGGCTTACCTCCTTGATTCCCTCGGGATCGAACTTGATGTTATCCCACGGGGAAGCATTGGTAATCATATACCAGCGGAGGGGGTCTGATCCGTATTGCTCAATGGTGGCAAAGGGGTCTACAGCATTGCCTAGACGTTTGCTCATCTTGTTTCCGTTCTTATCGAGAACCAATCCATTGGCCAATACGTTTTTGAAGGCAACGCTACCACGCACCATAGTGGAGATCGCATGGAGTGTGAAGAACCAACCTCGAGTTTGGTCAATCCCTTCGGCAATGAAGTCGGCAGGGAATAGTTCGCCACTTTCTATCTCCTCTTTATGCTCAAAGGGATAGTGTACCTGAGCATAGGGCATAGCCCCCGAGTCAAACCAAACGTCGATGAGATCCTGTTCGCGCGTCATCACCTTACCAGAGGGAGAGACGAGCTTGATCTCGTCTACCACGGGGCGGTGAAGGTCGATTTTTTCGTAGTTTTCGTCGCTATAATCGCCTGGAGTAAAGCCCTTGAAAGGATTGCTTTTCATCACTCCCGCAGCAATAGACTCTTCTATGGCTTGGTAGAGCTCTTCTACAGATGCGATACAACGCTCTTCGGTGCCATCTTCACTTCTCCAAATGTTGAGAGGCGTACCCCAGAATCGACTACGCGAGAGGTTCCAATCTTGTAGGTTCTCAAGCCACTTGCCAAAGCGACCCGAACCGGTGCTCTCAGGCTTCCAATTGATGGTATTGTTGAGAGCGATCATCTGTTCGCGGCAGGCTGTAGTGCGAATGAACCAGCTATCGAGAGGATAGTAGAGAATAGGCTTATCAGTACGCCAGCAGTGGGGGTAGTTATGGGTATGCTTCTCAATGCGGAATGCTTTATTCTCCATCTTAAGCATGACACAGATGTCTATGTCGAGGCTCTCTTTATCGTCAATGGATTTGGGAGAGTAGGCGTTTTTTACATATCGCCCGGCATACACATCGTAGAGGGGGAGGTCTATTCTAGAGGCGACAAACTCCTTAGAGAGGTGCTCTATCTTATAGAATCTTCCCTTGAGGTCTACCATGGGACGCTCTTGCCCATCGCGGTCAATAAGTACCAATGATGGGATGTTATTTTGCTGTGCTACTCGGCGGTCGTCTGCACCAAATGTAGGGGCAATATGAACGATGCCGGTACCATCTTCTGTAGTTACAAAGTCTCCCGTAATTACGCGGAAGGCTCCTTCGTCGGGTTTAACCCAGGGGATGAGTTGCTCGTATTGTAGCTCGGCAAGCTCGTTTCCTTTGTAGTGACCTACTATGCGCCAAGGGAGTTTCTTTACCTCTTTTGGAGCAACTTCGGGTAGCTCTTCGACCTGATTTTTGGGATCGAAATAGGCCTCTACACGGGGGGCACCCATGATGATGGTTTGCTTGAGAGAAGTGTAGGGGTTAAAGGTCTCAATGGCTACGTACTCAATGTTGGGGCCCACACAGAGGGCGGTGTTGGAGGGAAGAGTCCAGGGAGTGGTAGTCCAAGCCAAGAAGTAGGCGTCGCCCCAGTTGCTCCATTCTTTCTTAGGATTTAAGACTTTGAATTGAGCCGTGCAGACTGTGTCTTTTACGTCGCGATAGCACCCGGGTTGGTTCAACTCGTGCGTACTAAGCCCTGTACCGGCAGCCGGGGAGTAGGGTTGGATGGTGTATCCTTTGTAGAGAAAACCCTTCTTATGAAGGTCTGCAAGAAGCCACCAAAGCGTCTCAATATACTTATTTTTATAGGTAATATAGGGGTGATCCATATCTACCCAGTAGCCCATCTTTTTGGTAAGTTGCTCCCACTCTGCGGTATATTTCATTACCTCGCGACGGCAGGTTGCGTTGTATTCGGCCACACTAATGGTTTTGCCGATACTGTCTTTGGTAATACCTAGGAGCTTCTCCACGCCGAGCTCTACGGGTAGACCATGTGTATCCCATCCTGCACGGCGGTCTACACGATACCCTTTCATGGTTTTATAGCGACAGAAAATATCCTTGAGAGAACGAGCTATTACGTGGTGAATACCGGGCATGCCGTTGGCAGATGGAGGCCCTTCGTAAAAAATAAACGAAGGAGCATCAGTGCGTTGACGAAGGCTCTCGGCAAAGAGGTTTTCCTCTTCCCACTTAGCTAGAATCTCTTTGTTGATGCCCGAGAAGTCGGGCTGTGTATATTCTCTGAACTTCTTTTTCATTGTCTTCTCTTCTTGCTATTTACAGCTATAGAACAAAGGTAATAATATTATAGTGACTAATGCACGTATCGGATAGGGAGAAGTTGCTGCTAAATGTCGTATTCTGTTGCCTTTCTCGGAGAGGTAGGGTAAAAGCGGGAATCTATCGGTGTGGGAGACAATACCTCCCTCGCTAGGGAAGAAAAAGAGAGAGCAGCACAGCTAGTAGTAAGAAAGATGTATATTTGCCGATGCGAAAGAGGGGCGATTGCAATCTTTTTCCCCTTTTGGTTTGTTCTTTCTATGGTGAATCTTTCTCCGCTATTAGAATGAAACTAGAAAACAGATTAGCAGCCAACCGGAAACATAATATGCGTATCACACGAACTTTTTTTTGCTCCATTTTGCTGACCTCTTCCCTCCTGTTTGTGAGTTGTGGGCGCAAAAGCAAAGAAAAACTCTATCAAGAGTTATTGCAAGAGACTGCGCAATTGCAGGCGGAAGGGAACCTGGCTAGTGAAGAGTCTCTCGCCTCTGTCATAGGCCGTCTTGACCTATTTATTACGGAGCATCCTAAGAATGCTCATGTGGAGGAGTTGCGCCAAAAACGTAGCGCTTTGGCGGATCAGCGCGATAGATGCAGGCTCTTTCATATTCGTAATCAATACGAACTAATCACTTCCGATATTGGGCATCCCCTTCGGGAGATCCTCGAAAATACTCAGCAACTATTGCTGCTACTAAGGAGTTCGGAAGTACAATATCTGCTCAATAAGTACCCCAATGCTAAGGAGTATGAGCCGGATCTCTTGGAGTTTCGAGACGAGATACAAGCCATTGATGCCATGGCAACAGGTAGCTATTCTTCCCTCAAAGAGTTTAATGAAGAGGTAGAAGCTCGGCAGTCTCACTTTGAGCAGTCGCGATTCAGTAGCATACCCACACTGTGGGAAAAGCATACCGATGCTAAACGCAAGAAGCTGATTAATATGGAGATAGAGCGTGCAATAGATTCGATTATGCCGGCTTTGGAGCATGAGGCTTCTGTGCGTACTACCTACAATCATAAGCACTACAAGGTAAAGAGCATAGAGCTTATCTCAAAGACCACTCCCACGTGGGTTTCCTCTCCTGTCGGGATGATATGTGAGGCCACGTTTCGTGTAAATATGGTGGGAGCTTGGTTTGGTATTGATCGGGGTACAGCCAAGGTTTCTGTTAAGGGAGGAGTCTTCCAAACGGATAGTATGGGGTCTATTGCTTATCGCATACTAGACCATTCGGAGCTAGAAACTACAGGTGATTTATAAAAACTTTCTGCCCTAAAGTGCACTCCATTTCTACCCTAAAATTCTATCTTTTTTGGGTGGAAATGGACTCCTATATTGCCTAGAAACTTTTTCGAAATAGGCCTACCATCTCTTTTTTTGTACCTTTGAAGCATGAATGAGTGTATCTATTCTGCTTACCACAGGACCCTCTCTCCGAGGGTTTCTTCACCTATAATCCTCTCGATTTTATGCTAGTTGCCTTTCTAATTAAAACGTTGCAATTGATGTTCTCACTGAGCATTTTGGTTGTCTTTCACGAGCTGGGGCACTTCTTAGCGGCACGTCTCTTTGGGGTACGAGTGGAGCGATTCTTCCTCTTTTTCGACTGGGGGAGGGCGCTCTTTAAGTACCGATCGAAGCGTAGTGGCACCGTCTATGGCATAGGCTGGCTCCCCTTTGGGGGCTATTGCTCTATGGCCGGTATGGTGGACGAGCGTTTCCTAGAGTTAGATGAGAAATCTACGCCTCAACCCTACGAATTTAGAGCGAAACCGGCTTGGCAACGGCTCATTATCATGATTGCGGGTATCCTGTTTAACCTGATTCTTGCCGTTGTTATCTATAGTGGTATTGCCCTCCATTGGGGAGATACCTCCTTATCGAGTGCCAATATTACAGCCGGGATGAGTTTTTCACCCGCGGCTCATAAGGCAGGATTCCAAGATAATGACATAATCCTTTCAGCCGATGGAAAGCCTCTTGATGCCCTTTCGAATAACTTTATTCGAGATGTGATTACCGCAAAAAAAGTGGTAGTGCAGCGAGAGGGCGTAGAGAAAACTATTGTAATGCCTGGTGATATGATGCAGCAGGTGATGGCTGAGGGGGTTGGCTTTATGGGCATTCAGATCCCTTTTATCGTAGACAGCGTACTCCCCAATACTGCTGCAGCAAGAGTGGGTATGCAGGCAGGGGATATCCTCTTGCAGGTAGATAGCCTCCCGATTGTGGATGCAACGGATGCCCAGCTTATCTTTAGAGAGCAACGCAATCAGGTGCATTCGTTGCAATTACTCCGAGCCGGAGATACCCTTACGGCTACGCTCCAACCCGATACCGCAGGGCGCATTGGCGTACAACTCCTTGCGGATATAAACGAGATATATCCTACCGAGGAGATACGATACTCCCTGTTGCAGAGTGTGCCGGCAGGTTGCTCTCGAGCTATCACCACGCTCAAAGGGTATGTAGGCGACATGAAATATGTTTTTACCAAGGAAGGGGCCCAGCAGATGGGAGGCTTTATATCCATAGGGAAACTATTTGACAACCTTTTCGATCCCTATCGCTTTTGGAGTATTACAGCCCTTCTTTCGGTCATTCTTGCCTTTATGAATTTCCTTCCCATCCCGATGCTGGATGGTGGGTATATTCTCTTCACGCTTTGGGAGATTATTACTCGTAGAAGGGTGAGTGATAAGACGATACTCAAAGCCAACAAGATAGGTTTTGTATTGCTTCTTGCTCTTTTGCTTTATGCTAATGGCAACGACTTCTTCCGCACTCTCTTTCACTTCTAGTCCCCTATGGCTCTACTAAAAACCTATCCTCGAGCCTTTGAAGAAAAGGTCGGGTTCGACCAAGTGCGTGAGCTACTGAAGAAAAAAACATGTAGCTCGATGGGGAAGGAGGAGATTGATGCCCTCCGTGCAGAGGATGATTCTACCCTTATTTTGCAGCGGTTGGAGCGCGTAAAGGAGTTGCTTCTCATACTACAAGAGGGGCGAGACTTTCCCTCTCTTTCGCTCGAAGACCTTCGGAGCTCCCTCGATGGGATACGCCCTGAGGGTACTTATCTGAGTGAAGATCGCCTGCCGCATCTCTTGCAAGCCATTCGCACGATGGAGCATCTCTATCGTTTTTTGGGCTATCAGCAAGCGAAAGACTCCGAGAGTCAAGAACCGCCTCGCTATCCTGCACTTTTGCAACTGCTCCCCGAGGGGCTTTTGCTCCCTCATATCGCTCAGCGGATTGATAGCCTGCTCGATCGCTTTGGCCGAATACAAGACTCAGCCTCTCCGGAGCTGCGAGCTATCCGCACGGAGCGTTCGTCTGTAGAGCGTAGCATGGCACGGCAGATTCGCTCTCTATTGGCACAGGCAATACGTGAGGGCTGGGCAGACGAAGAGGCTCGCCCTTCTCTGAGAGATGGGCATCCCGTAATCCCTGTGAATCCAAGCTATAAGCGGAATATCCCCGGGATTGTACATGACGAGTCGAGTAGTGGGAAGACGGTCTTTATAGAGCCTATTGAGATTGTCGAGTCGAACAATCGAATGCGAGAGCTAGACGCAGCCGAGCGCAGGGAGATTATCCGTATCCTGATACTCCTTGCCGATGATGTGCGCCCCCATATCCCCTCTCTATTTGCCATGTACCGCTTGGTGGGGGTGTTCGATGCTCTCTTTGCTATCGCCCGTTTCTCTCAAGAGGAGCGAGCCATTGTTCCCGTTATAGAACCACGCCCCTACCTAGATTGGAAAGAGGCGCGGCATCCGCTTCTCCGTCTTACTCTACAAGCCGAGCAACGAGAGTTGGTACCTATTGATTTGGCACTCAAGGCTCCGAATGCGCGTATTTTGCTCATTTCGGGACCCAACGCCGGGGGAAAATCGGTATGTCTCAAGACCTGTGCTTTACTACAATATATGCTGCAAATGGGGATGCCTATCCCGGTACATCCTGACTCTACAGCCGGTCTTTTTTCTTCTCTTGCCATCAATATTGGCGACGATCAGAGCATCGAAGACGACCTTAGTACGTATAGTTCGCATCTTGTGAGCATGCGTCACTTTTGCAGGATCGCTTCCCCGCGTTCCCTTTTGCTCATAGACGAGTTCGGAGCCGGTACAGAACCTGAGTTGGGTGGAGCTATTGCCGAAGCTCTTTTGGCGGAGTTTAATGCACACAAGTCGTTTGCTCTTATTACTACACACTACCGCAACCTCAAACAATACGCCTCTTGCCACCAAGGCATTATCAATGGAGCTATGTTGTACGACCGAGGGGCTATGCGTCCTCTTTTCCGCCTGTCGATTGGTCAGCCCGGTAGCTCCTTTGCTATTGAGATTGCTAAGAAATCGGGCTTACCCAAAGGGGTGTTGGAGATGGCGGAGAGCCTGGTAGGGAAAGAAATGCTCGATACGGATAAGTACGTACAAGAGATTGCTCGAGATAAACGCTATTGGGAGAAGAAGCGCGACAATATACGCCGCCAAGAGAGGCAGCTTGAGGAGGAGATAGAAAAGTATAGCTCCGCTCTTGCCAAGTTGCACTCCTCACGCAAAGAGGTGCTGGCTCAAGCCCAAGACGAAGCGCAACGCCTACTCAAGGAGAGCAACGCCCGTATTGAGCGCACCATTCGAGAAATTAAAGAGAGTAATGCCGAGCGCGAAAAAACGCTCCTAGCACGGCAAGAATTGCAGCAATTCGCCCAAGAGACAACTCTCGCTCATGGCGAAGCGGCTCAATCGGAGGCTAGTCAGGCCATTGATAGAGAGTGGCAACGTATAGAGAATAGGCGTAAACGAAAAGAAGAGAAGCGCCGCAAAGCCTCCGACGAAGCCGCCCAGACTTCTCCCAAAACGCCCAAGCCTCTACCCTTAGAAGAGGGATGTAAGGTGCGGATCGTATCACAAAACGGTATAGAGGGCACTCTATTAGAGCTTCGTGGGCGTCAGGCTCTCGTCGCTCTCGGGGGAACTATGCAAACAATGATCGATGTAAGTAAGTTGGAGCGAGTGGCGGGGAATACACCCAAAACATCGGCTCTCACCGAGCGCACCTCTAGTAATATAACCGAGCATATCCACGAGAAGAAAACAAACTTCCGAGAAGAACTTGATGTGCGGGGGATGCGTGCATTAGACGCCCTACAAGCTGTGGAGTACTACCTCGATGAGGCAATACAAGTAGGGTGTCATCGGGTACGTATTCTGCATGGGACGGGCACCGGAGCCCTACGCCAGAGCATTCGTCAGATGCTTCCCACGCGTCCCTATGTGCTCCGATTCTACGACGAAGATGTACGCTTCGGAGGAGCCGGTATAACAATAGTGGAACTATAACGAAAAACAGATGAGTAGAGAAGAAGAGAGACTCCACAAACTCGAAAACGCTCCCATACCGCGCCTCCTATTCACTTACGCTCTCCCCTCGGTGATAGGAGCGGTAGTCAATGCTCTCTACAACATAGTAGACCGCATCTTCATAGGGCAGGGAGCCGGAGATGATGCTCTAGCCGGTATGGCAATAACGTTGCCCATTCTTCTCTTCTTGGTGGCTTTTGGCATGCTGGTAGGGAGTGGGGCAGCTGTGCGCGTCTCTATCTATCTAGGGCGAAACGACCATAAGACGGCAGAGCGTCTTTTGAGTAATGCCATTATGCTCACGCTCCTTTTCAATGTGACTATATGCTCCATGGTTCTGCTTTTTATGGATCCTCTGTTGCATCTCTTTGGGGCTAACGACATAATTATTCCCTACGCCAAGGAGTATCTCTATATTGTAGTCCCTGCCAATATTGTATCAGACCTTTGTTTCAGTTACAATGCCATCATGCGAGCATCCGGCTATCCCCATAAAGCCATGATTTCGATGCTCCTTGGGGCTGTGCTCAATTGTATCCTAGACCCCATCTTTATTTTTGGTTTTGGTTGGGGAATAAAGGGAGCGGCTTGGGCTACTGTTATTTCGGAGATTGTGGCTGCGATGTTTGTTATGAGTCACTTCTTCAATCGGCGTCATACGCTCCACTTCTCTCGTTCTTGGAGCGACTATCGTCCGGACTTTAAGATGATGTTGGCGATTGTTTCTATCGGCATTGCTCCCTTCGTTATGATGATTGTCAATAGTCTTATCAACATCATCATGAATCGGAGTTTTGTGTACTATGCCGCCTCTACTGCAGAAGCTAATATCTCCATAGCTGCCTATGGAATTATCCTTAGTATTGCTCAGTTGTTCATCCAATTTATGGTGGGGGTCTCTATGGGGATGCAGCCGATTGTCGGGTTCAACCTGGGGGCAGGTAAGATACGCCGCTCCATAGATACGTATAAGTTAGCCGCCTTGCTGAATGTTTCTGTTGCGGCTACTGGTTTTGCAATGGCCCTATTTACTCCCAGTTTAATTGTACAGGCTTTCTCTAGAGAAGGGGATGGTGCCCTTGTTACTTTTACAACCCAGGCTCTGGGGATCGCCATGATGGCATTCCCTATTATTGGCGTACAAATCACGAGTGTGCAGTTTTTCCAGAGTTTAGGCAAGAGTGGTAAATCGATGTTTTTGAGCCTCACCCGTCAGGTCGTTTACCTTATCCCCTGCCTTCTTATCTTCCCCACTTTTATGGGGATCAAAGGGATTTGGGTCTCCATGCCTATAGCAGATACTTTGGCCGGCATTACGAGTATTCTGATGGTGCTATACCAGATCCCTCGTTTGCTGAGGCGGTATGCCCACGAGCCGGACGGGGCAAAAGAAAAGGTGCTAAAGGGGTGATTCTCCTCAATAGCACCTTATATGTACTCTCTCTCTTCGGGAGAGAATGTTTTTGCGGATAACGGCTTTAGCCCATTACCTTGTCATATTCTTCGCTGAGAGATTGCATGATCTCGGCCACCGTTCGGATGGATGAAATCTGAGCGGTTACCTGTCCAATTTCCGGTTCTCCCTCAGCTAGGTCTCCCTCGAAGATCCCCTTTTTGGCGCGACCCTTACCTAGTAGTTCCTGCATTTCTTCGGCACTTGCTCCACGATCTTCTGCGGCTACTACCTGCTCCCAAAAGCCCTTTTTTAGCAATCGAGTTGGGGCAAGCTTTTTGAGTACTAAGGCGGTGTCTCCCTCACCTGCAGCGCAGCAAGCTTGCTTGAATTCGGGGTGTGCCGAGCTCTCTTCGCTTAGAGCAAAAAGGGTACCAATCTGTACTCCCTCCGCCCCTAGGCACTGAGCTGCTGCAATGGCACGTCCTGAGGCAATACCACCCGCGGCCACGACGGGAATTGTCACAGCGTCTACAACGGAGGGGATAAGGCACATCGTGGTTGTTTCCTCTCTACCATTGTGACCGCCGGCCTCGAAACCTTCTGCTACGATGGCGTCTACTCCTGCTGCTTCTGCCTTTTGAGCAAATTTGGCACTACTAACAACGTGCAGTACTTTGCATCCTGCTTCGTGCAGTTTGCCCGTCCAAGTCTTGGGATTCCCGGCAGAAGTTACCACAATGGGCACCTTCTCATCCATAATTATCTGCATCATCTTGTCCATTTCCGGGTAGAGGAGCGGTACATTTACGCCAAAGGGACGTGTTGTCGCTTGCTTGCACTTTTGGATATGCTCAAGGAGAGTCTCGGGGTGCATGGAGCCGGCTCCGATGAGTCCAAGCCCTCCGGCATTACTTACCGCAGCTGCCAAACGCCAACCGCTACACCAAACCATTCCTCCCGATATGATAGGTTTCTCTATTCCGAGGAGCGAGGTGAGTCTATTTGTCTTTGTCATTATAACCAGTTTTCTATAGGATTTAATCTGTCAATTGTGGCTGCAAACTTACGTCTTTCTCGTTGATTACAGCTAATCTCATGGAAGATTCTTTACCACTGGGAGGATCTGTCAAATTTGTATCCCAAAGTGGAAATTTTTCTGTTGACTAGCAAAAAAAGCAAAAGGATGCAGGCGGACAAGTTAAATATGGGCTGTTATACAATAGATTCGGAGTATTTGCTGCTATTGAAGAAGTAGGTAACCTCGTAGAGGCTGAAGAAGATGCTTAGAAATCACCATGTTATCTGTGTGTTTTCAAGTTGTAAGAAGATTGCTTAGATATATTTCTATTTGTAAGGAAAATGTTTATACAAGAAAAAGAGTGATTGGATTTTGCCTTTCTCAGATTATTTCATAACTTTAGCCCCAAATTCAAGAGAGTAGTTGGGAAGCGCAGACGGATTCATCGTTGTAGGTTCCGCTAACTTTTTGATACAAAGGTTTATATACTGTAACTAGGTGTTCTTTGCTTATGAAAAAAACATTACTAATGATGCTTGCACTGCTTTCCATAGCTCTGACGGGTATGGCTCAAACAACAGCAGTGATTAACTTCTCCTCCACAGAAGGGGGAGCTGTGTCTGCCAGCACACTTGACTATCAAGAGGTCAAGTCTGGCGATGTTCTAGCTGTGGGTACGGAGATTTCACTTCGGGTTAATCTTACTAACTATGAGACGCACTATATCAAAGGATGGAGTGTCAACGGAGACGAGAAGTTTCCATACCTAGAGGAAATTAAGTATACGATACAGAGCGGGGAGAACAATCTACAAGCACAGGTTGCTCCGCTTCCTGCAGAGGGCTTTAAGGTTACGTTCAAAGCCGGCCCCGGTGGTAAGATTACAAAGTCCGAACGTATGGATGCCGATTATAATTGGCTTCCTTTTGAGAGTGGAGATATACTGCCCACACGCAAGAGTGTCCATATTGTTTCGGAGGCTGACCCTGGTTATGCTGTAGAACAATGGATGATTAATGGTAGGCCACAAAGTTCTTCTGCAGAATTGTGGACGTTTACGAGTACTCCCCTAGACATAGAGGTTACTTTTAAGGAGATTAAATACTACAAGGTCAACTTCTCAACGGATGAGAATGGTCGTATACAGGCTTCCTACCCTAAGAACGGTTGGGATGCTGAGATTACTACGGGAGAAGAGTTGCCCGAAGGGACGCAGGTGACTTTCTTTGTTACTCCCAATGAGGGCTATAAGGTTGATAAGTGGATTGTCAATGGGGTAGAGGAAGAACCTAATCTCTATATGCCACAGAGACTCCAAAAGATCCTCACTGAAGATCTCACTGTACAAGCTGTTCTTAAGAAACGTCCTCCCAAGCACCAGATCACACTAGAGAAGGGACAAGGTGGTAGTATAACAGCAACCTTCGTAGACCCCGAAGATGGATATAATGTTTCATTTGATTGGCAAAGGGATATTCAAGAGGGGGCAGAGCTTACTGTGCGCGCTACGCCTGCTCCTGACTATATGGTTGATAAGTGGTACTACAACAATCAGGAGGTACAACCCTCTGCGGAGGATCCCAATCTATATCTCTTTACAGTGAGAGAATCGGCATTGATATATGTCACTTTCAAGCCCGGAAAGTCTGGTTACCAAGTCAACTATGCAGCGGAGGAACACGGCTCTATCGAAAAGGCTGAGGTCTATCTACCATCTGGTATCACCCCATTTGAATCGGGGCAAACGATACCTGCAGGAGTAAGTATCATCATAACAGCAAAGCCAGACAAGGGTTACGAAGTAGACCAGTGGTATATCAATGATGAGCCCCAGCAGTTCTATGCCGGTAAGACAGAACTAGAGACCAAGGTAGAGAGTATTATGAATATCCGTGTCACCTTTAAGAAGGGGGCAGCTGTTGAGTATCCAGTAACTTGGTCGATAGAGCCGATAGAGGGTGGTATTATGTTTATTAAGTACAAAAAGAATCCAGAGGATACTGAATTTACCTTCCCCAAGAGTGGAGATCGTATCCCAGAGGGAACGGAGATTTCAGTTTGGATTAACCCAGGAACGAACGAAGTTAAGGAGTGGTTCATTAACAACGTCCTAAGGGAGGATCTTGCCGGTGTTAAGGAGACTACACTCTTCATTGAAGGAGAGACAAATATCAAGGTGATTTGTGTAGCTCCGGCTCCATCATCTTACAAGCTAACCTATACTGCCGGTGCCAATGGTTCTCTAGTGGCAAACAGAGAGAATGGCGAGACTATCGCCTCGGGATCTGATGTAGATACAGATACTAAGGTGCAACTCACAGCTACGCCTAACGATGGTTTTGAACTGGAGAAATGGGTTGTCAATGGCTCTACGCTATCAGACAAAGGTCTCACGATCGAGCTTACGATGGATAAGGATCAGACAGTAGAAGCAACCTTTATCAAGAAGGTTGTTGAGTACACACTATCCTATAGTATTAAACCCGAGACCCAAGGTAAGCTAATGGTAACCAATACTAAGACGCAAGAGGAGATCGCCTCTGGCTCTAAGGTAGCCGAGGGTACTGAGATAACTTGTCAAGTATCCGTGCCTGATGGGTCTAAATGGCAGTTAGATAAGTGGGTGATCAATGGTGCTGACTATACTGAAGGAGCTAAGAAGCTCTCTATCAACCTTACCGTGTCTAAGGACCTGCAGATTGAAGCAATCCTAGTGAAGAATAATGCTGTTGAGACACCCTCTAACGCTGACTATTTGGTGTTCATACAAGGAGGACAACTATATATCAATGGACTATCAGCTCCTACTCAAGCACTTCTATACAATACGCTCGGCGAACTTATTCTCGCTCGTCAGGTTGAGACCTCGCCTATCGCTATTGGCGATCTACCAGAGGGTATTTACTATGTACTTGTAGAAGGACACATATACAAGGTTATAAAGTAGTCTACACCCTTAGATAAAGAATCCTAATTCCCCATAGCAATACGCTTCAAGACGGATTGCTATGGGGGCTATTATTCGAATTAACTGATTAGTAACAAATAGAATCGAACAAAATGAAAAAAAACTTCTCATTTACCAGTAGATTATGGTACACATTGTGTCTCCTTATCTATTGCGGATTCCTTTCATCCTTATCGCTCTCAGCTCAGCAGCAGGGATGGAAGATTTCTTTGGCTCCTCCTGCTCTGGAGTCTCCCACGAATGTGACATCCAATAGCTTCACTGCTACTTGGAGTAATGTCAGTGTTCAGCAGAAGAATAGCGATGGAACTCCATGGAACGAGGTATTCTTCCGTTCCATCATCACTAGAGAGATTAAGGCTAAGCAGGATGGCGTCTATAAGATCGCTAATGCAACCATTAAGCCCAATCCTGATGGTACTAGAAAGCAAGTATCTTACGTGCAGACCCTCCTCAATGACCAACTCTCCCAACCGGACTGGAGTACGGCGTTGCTCTATTGGACTCCTAATGGGTTCTCTATCAATGCTAAGGATATGGAAGGATCCGGTTTGCCCGTTGATATGATTGGGGCTAATGCACGTCTTACATCTCCTATTATGGATCTCTCCAATGGAGACAGAAAGTACACAGTAGAGTTTACCGCAAAGGCACTACAGGCTAATGGACAATCTGTCAGGATGAAAATCTTTGGTTACGGAGAAGAGCTAAACTACAGCGGTGGTGTACCCGGTGTTAAGGACTTTACTCTCCCCAATGATGGTAAGACTCATAAGTTTAACTTCGACTTCCAAGGTGGTACTTGGTGCAACCGTATCGTTATTGAGATCAATGACTTTGCAGAGGTAGAATTCTCTGGAGAGCTTACTGTAAAGCAGCAGCTTAAGAAGGGTGAAACATCTTTCCGTAGTACCTACTACCTCATCATCCCATACCAAGAAGTGAAGTCTCATAGTGATAATCCTGAAGATATACCTTTGGGTCCTGAGCGTTATAAAGTGAAGTATTCGTATGACTTTACAAAGGAGAATAATGCTCCTGCCATTGACTCTCGTTGTTTAGATCTTAATGCAGCAAAGGCAGATGGTGAGCGCGTTGCCTATCGTATGTTGTACACCGATAATTCACCATCTTATGGAGATCGTCGTAACCTAAACAAGTCGATGTACTCTGCTCCATCCTTTTTTGACAATGTTGAAGAGGATAATAATTACCTCTATGTAGGATATTGTGGTTATGAGGCTCCTAACTACGAAGCTGTAGAGCCTTCAGGTCCATCTTGGGCAGGTTACCATGGTGGTGCTATCAAGATAACTAAGGAGTTGCTTAAGGATCATATTGGTAGCAAGGTAGTAGGTATTCGCTTTGCCTCTGCTGCTTGTTTGCAAGATAATCAGGTTAATGACAATCCTGGTTACTTCGATGTCACACTCCCTTGTATCTTCCTTGCTAAGACAGTATTGACTCTTGATAGAACGGATATCAATAATCCCGTAGTTATTACTCCTTGGGATCCTATCGAGGTGACCTCTGTGGGCAAATTTAAGGATGGATGGAATAGTCTCTTCTTTACTAATCCCTATCTAATTACAGAGGAAAGCGAGTTCTTTGCAGGGGCTTACGCTTACGATGCTGCCGCTAAGGGTGGGATCCTCGTACGTAGCTACCTTACTCCCGGAGAAGACCCCAACTCTGCTTGGATTGCAACAAACTGGGGTACTTATACAATTGGTGAGGCTCAGTTCAATAGCAAGGTGAACAAGTGGGAAGGTCCTCTCTTGATGCAGATCATCGTTGAACCTAAGACTGTAGATCCCACAATCCAAAATCGTGGTGAGTTGCGTGGCCTAACAGTACCTGCATTCGCCTTCACAGATGAAGAGTTGAAGCCTACTGTATCTCTCTTCAACTCCGGTATCAAGGATATCACTACTATTAAGGTTGAGACAGAGTTAGGCGGTAAAAAGCAGGAACAAACTATAGAGTTAGACAAATACGTACCCTCTTCTTTGACACAATCTGTTGAGTTGCAAGCAATCAATCATGAAGGTATCTCTGGTAAGGTTAAGCTAACTGTCAAACTCCTTGAAGTAAATGGAGTCGCTCTCAAGACCCCTTCAACCCAAACAGCTGATCTAGAACTTCTCAGAAGAGACGAAGTTTTTGAGCGTACGACACTTGTAGAGGTCTTTACTTCTGAGGCTTGTCAGTATTGCCCCGCTGGTGTAAAATGGATGGAAGATCTTATCAACAAACCCGAAAACGAGAAGATCCGAAAGAATTTGGCTGTGGTATCTCATCACTCCTTCTTTGCTCCCGACTTTATGGAGCATCCCTATAGCAAGGGCTTGGCTCCATTCTATGGTGTGAGGAATGATAATGGTGATATAACTTTGGTAAGACCCAGCTCTCCGACCAATATGTTCAATCGTAAGCCTGTAGCTGCACTCGACGATGCAAGAGGCAAGAATGGCTCTGTCTGTGGTATCATAAAGAATCAAACAGAGCTAGAGAAGGTCGTAGACGATGCGAAGAGAAATCCTGCTTCTGTACGCCTAGAGGTGAAACCTTGGTTCAAGAAGGATGACAATAAACTCAACGTTATTGTAGAAGGACATGCTTCAGCTCGTCTGGATCGTTCACGCCCTGTATATCTAACGATCATGGTTACTCAAGATCAGATAGCACCCCGTGATCAGAAGTATAGTGCCTCTCCCATCCCAGGTTTTGTACACACCAATGTACTTAGATATGTGGATGATGCAGGATTCAAGGGTACTGAAGTGAAGTTTGAAGAGAATGGAGACTTCAAGATTGTCAAGGAGTTCCCCATCAATTCTACAAATGCTACGACAGGTAAGCTTGCAGAAAATGCAATCCTTCTAGAGGGTAGTAATAATACCCTAGAGGATGCCATGAAGCAGGCTAATGTAATTGCATTCCTACACTACTACCAAGAGCTTCCTACCAATGATAACGTAGAAAACAATGATATGCGACTCCTCGGTAATGAGGTTCTTAACGCCGCACAAAGGAGAGTTTCTTTCTCTAGCTTTGATGCTGTAGATATGATAGCTAATCAGAATGTTCACGTAACGGTACAAGACGGATCTATTGAGGTAAATGTACCTTATACCGATTTGAAGGTTTATGACATGGCTGGTCATATGATTTCAGCTACCGGTATACAAGAAGGTGTTTATCTAGTTCGCCTTGAGCTAACAGATGGTTCTGTGATCTTTACGAAGGTCATTGCTAAGTAGTCTCATTCCTATGCCCTTCATCTCTGAGTCCTTCTCACTATGGAAGAGCTGGGATGGAGGGCATGTTATAGACTTTGCAAATAAATAACACCTACTATAATACAGATATAAGTAATGCGTTTACTAAAACAATTATCAGTAGTCTCACTCCTGTTATTGGGAACCTCGCACACTCTCTTTGGGCAAGGTCTCTTCTCTGGGGGTGATGGCTCTAAATCGAATCCCTACCAAATTGCTACGGAGCAGGACCTCCGTACGTTAGCTGATCAGGTTGATAAATCCAATAGCTTTGCCGGGAAATATCTCAAGCAGACAGCAGATATTACTTTCTCTGAGGGTACTCCTGTATTGCCCATTGGAGGACCTCTTATTGAAGATTTCCATCGAGATGAGAATCGTTGCTTCCAAGGAGAGTATGATGGGGGCATGCACAAGATCTACAATCTCTACATTTATGATAAGCAACAGCTAGAAGTAGAAGGAGATGAGGCTCATATGGCCGTAGGCCTTTTTGGGGTTCTCGGTCCCCGAGCTACCGTTAAGAATGTAGTTATTGCCTCTGGGCATATCTATGGATTTGCATCTGTAGGTGCCATTGCAGGGCGTATCTCCGAAGGGTGTACGATCACTCGTTGTAAGGTAGGGCCTGACGTGCGAATCTCTTGCTGGAGTAGTGGTGGAGGTATAGCCGGCTCCTCTTTGGGAAAAAACATGAAGATTACCGAGTGCGTTAACTATGCCAATGTCGCTGTTTATGGTCAGGGTATACACAAGACCGCAGGGGGGATCATTGCTTCTTCGCCCAATACTACTATAATAGGTTGTGCCAACTTTGGAGACATCTGGGCAAAGGATGGATTTGCTGGAGGTATCATTGGATACATGCCTCAGTCTACTCAAGACTTTATTTTTGATTATCCGGAGCTTAAGAGTTGTATGAATGCGGGAGACGTCTCCTCAATGGGTACGAACTCCGCGGGCTTGATCGGGGTTGTTGCTTACAACCTAACGGATGATAATGGTCCTATTGCTCATCAGTTGATCTCAAACTCCTATAGCTATGGTCAGACAATGGCCTCTTATACTCGATGTTTTGGACCTATCTGTGCTTTCCATACAGGGAATAGATTCCCACTCACTGTGAAAAAGACCTTCTATAACAAGGATCGCTACATCGTGAAGTCTGATGGCTCTGCCGATGCTCAGTTAGGGTATTCACTGGGAGAGGCTAAGACACATGCCGAGTGTACTTCGCCCGAGTTCATCACAACTCTTAACGATGGAGGAGTATCCCTCTTTGAGGCTGACAAATATCACATCAATGGAACAATGCCCATTCTCAAGTGGATCAACGAAACCTATGATCCCGAGATCGATAAGCCTAATCAGTATCGTACAGATCGTAAGTCTTCGGTCTACAAGCGACGTGCAGGTTCTTTCTTCCCTCCCAACCGTACGGGAGACTTCTTGATCTACGACATGAGTCTTCTTATGCCTAATATCCAAGCAAAGTCTTTCGGATGTAATATCGACAGGGGCTTTATAGATCGTGTATTACCGATTAAGGGTGGTGGCAATTACACATTCTTCATGTCCAGTTCGGCCTTCCGTCGTCAAATCAAGGAGGATGGTATGTATGTGAATGAACGTCCCAATAAGCCTGCAGATCACTGGCTCATTACTCCTTCCTTTAAGGTAGAGGAGGGTACTCCTTGGTTCCACTGGGTTGCTGCGTCAGAGGATGCCAAAATGCCTGCTTCTTACGCTCTTTATATTGTTGCAGATGCTGAGGCAACAACTCCTGAGAAATTCCTTGCAACTGAGCCTATCTACCAAGTTGAGGCGGAGCAGGAGATTCTAGATATGAAGGAAACTATTGACGATGAGGAGCGTTTTTATTGTGTTTTACATGCCCACAAGGTAGACCTCTCAAAGTATGTAGGTAAGGAGGTTCGTCTCGCATTTAGAGATCGCTCTGTAGATCAATTCCACCTCCTGATAGGACAGATGAAGATGGGGCAAGCCAATGCTGTAGAGTCAGTAACTAGCAATACCGCTACGGATATAGCGGTTGCGGATCAGACGATCACGGCAACCCATCCTGATAGCCAATTAGTCCTTTATAGCTTGGAGGGAATCCGGCTTGTACAAGCACAAGACCAGCTCGTCTATAGAGGTTATCCGGGTGTCTACGTGCTAGTAGTGTCAGATGCTGCAGGAGAGATAGAGCGGCATAAAGTTATCCTCTATTAGACCTTTAATTCATAAAGACCGATTACGATGCTAGAGAAAAAGCTTCTCTTCTTGTAGTCGGTCTTACTATATCATATTCACTTAATGTTAGTAAGGATCTATGAAAAGAACGATTACACTTATGTCTGTTGTCCTATCGATGACAACAGTAGCGTCGCTCTCGGCTCAGAAACTTCAGAGCCGAAAAGCTAATCTTAATCTTCGCGATACGGGGGTGGAGATTAGAGTCGTAAATGAACCATCGGTTCTTCGGGAAGGCTCTCATCCCTCGGAATCTATGGGCAAGTTAACCCTCTTCCACCGAGAGGACTTCTCGCTAATGACTGCCGGTACAGAGGCCGAACCGGACACTGTCGGTACCATCTGTGCTCCTGATGGGACCTATAAGTATCGCATATGGCAAAATATAGACCCTAAGTATACCCATTGGCGTGGTTGGGGTGGATCTTTCAAGGATCTTACCTTTGAAGAGTGTAAGGGCAAGGGTTATACCCACGCTGCCGGAGGTACTATCCACCTAGGGAGTAAGGAGGGTGCAAAACTTAATACGCCACCTCTAGATCTTAAGAATGTAATTCTCCACGAGGAGGAGCCCAATAGTGATAATATCATTGTTCTACGCTTTAGGGCTAAGGTGACGCAGGAGATTGATCCAGAGCTTTGTGCTGTACGGCTATTTGTAGAAGCAGCCGAGACCTCTTGGTATTGCGATAGTGATTTCCCAACTTATAAAGGTTCGTGGGATGTTCTACGTAAGCTTACTCCTGAGATCACTACGCTTTCGAAAGAATGGAATACGTATGAAATGACTTTTGCCGGTGCCGGACACAGCACCATTGTCAACATGGGCTTTATGGTAATGCCTAAGAGTAGAGAAATTGCTGAGACAGGAGATTTCCATTTTGATATTCTCTTCGACGATGTTGAGATTTTCAAAATGAAGCCCAATCTACCTATTCCAAAGGTTACTCCTCACACCAGCTTCACGGGTGATAGCTTTGTTGCCAATTGGGAAGCCGTTGAAGGAGCTGATCGCTATTTCATTGATGTCTACTGTATGCAACCCGATCCAATGTACCCTCCCAATCCTATGGGGCAGCAACCTATGGTACGTAAGGATGTGATCGTAGGACAAGAGGTGAAAGGCACTAGCTACAAGGTAACGGGTGTTGAGCCTCAGTACACTTACTACTATAACGTACGCGCAGCAAAGGGAACAAAAGAGTCTTACCACTCTGTTGATCAGGCTGTAAATGGCATTGCTAAACCTGAACTCAAGGATGTGTCTGAACTCACAGCAGGACGCTATGTTGCATCTTGGTCTGGGGTACCCTCCGCAGGTCGCTATACTTATATGGCTTATCATGATAGACGAGTATACCAAGACGCCGAGATTACAATTATTGATGAGGACTTCACCGGTGTTAAGGATCTTGAGGGCAATTCTACCGGATGGTCAGTAGACAATCATCCCTCGGGTAGCTATAGTAGAGCATTCCCGAAAGACCTCCATATGCCGGGATGGGAGATGTACTCTTACTCTCCCTGTACGGACTATGTCGGCTTTGATGGCTGGCAGTACATCAACCATGGAGTTAGTGCTTCTATGCAGTCTCCTGAGTTAGATCTCTCACATGGAGGTGGCGTGGTGAATGTCTCTATGAGTCTCTATAGTGCCTATGCCAAGCAAAGTAACCAATTCCCACAAGCTGCTCTTGCCCTCTTCAACTACAACGAAGAGACAGAGCGTTATGAGCAGGCAGATCTTGTATATCCCGCTGAGGAGAATGAGATGCCCATTATCAATCGTTGGCAAGATTATCGAGTACAACTTAAGAATGGTAGCAAGCGTTCTATCATTGCTCTCTTCGCAGTCAAAGGGCCCGAGTATCTTTTTGTGGATAACTTCAAGGTAACACAAAACTTTAAGAAGGGAGAGTCTTACCTTGCACCATACTTTGGTGAGCCTCTTTTCGATGGTACTTCGATTGATGTGACTGTACCCGAGGATGTACAGGGTGATGCTCTCTATCACCGAGTTAAGGCTGTTAAGGCTACTGAAAGAGATCTTATCGTGAGTGACTTCTCAAAAATGGGATTGGTACGCAATGTTACTGCAAATACTCCACTTGTTCTTACGGAGCCTACAGCTCGTTTGGCTAATGGAGTCCTCTCCATTTCCAATCCTAATGGGGATGCCGTTTACGTCTATGACGTAATGGGACAAATTGTGTACAGAAATGAACTTGGTGATCGTGAAATAGAAGTAGCTCTTCCCGGCGAGGATGCCTACATCGTACGTATCGGTCATGTAGTCAGCAAGGTTATCTAATATTAGAGCCTAGTACGAATTTCAATTTTGTGGGGGTCGGACTTGTCCGACCCTCACTTGTATTATACCCCCTCTTTGTGGAGACTGTAATTCTTTTTCAGGATCCTATACCGCTTCTGAGGTGCCGAAAATCATTTTCCATACTTGGAAAATGATTTATGACGTGCTGAAAAGTAAATCCTGACGTGTCGAAATTTCGGGTGGGGACGGAAGATTTATAATCTCTTACTAGACGGATCGTTATTTTAGTAAGGAGAAATCTGTAAAATTCAGGTTTAGATTCGGGAAAAGAGATGGGAGGATGAAGCCCCCCTGCTTAGCGGATTTGGCTATTGGGGAGCAGCTGCTGTAGATGCTTGGCTAGGGCCTCCATTTGCCATCTTGGAGTGGAGGTTGCCCCGCAGATACCGATACTTTCGTCTTCTCCGGATGGTAGCATATCGGGGGTTAGTTCCTCGGGGGAGCCGAGAAAAAAGGTCTGAGGATTGGTTGAGCGACACTTCTCAAATAGCACCTTCCCATTCGAGCTCTTCTTGCCCGCAATGAAGAAAATGCGATCGTGACACAGGGCAAACTCTTGGATGTGTGGGATGCGGAGGGCTACTTGTCGGCAGATGGTGTCGGCGAAGGTAAAGGCTACGCCCGGGTGCATTCGCTCCTTAATTTTCTCTACAATTTCTCCAAAGGTCTCGAGAGACATTGTCGTTTGGGATATAAGGGAGATGGGGCGAGAGAAGTCGAGTTGCTCAATCTCTTCAGGCTCTTGTATCACGATGGCTTCTCCATTGGTTTGCCCTACTAGTCCATTGACTTCGGCGTGTCCTCTCTTGCCAAATATGACAATCTGGGTGTGCTGTGCTGCTCCCTCTTGATAGTATTTGCGGATTCGCTTTTGCAGCTGGAGCACTACGGGGCAGGTCGCATCTACAATTGTGATTCCTCGCTCTCGGGCGGCTTGATATACGGCAGGTGGCTCCCCATGTGCCCGAAAGAGTACACGTTTGCCACGGAGAGCATTGAATTGCTCGTAATCGATGGTGGCAAGCCCCATACTCTCGAGCCTATCGACTTCATTTTTGTTGTGTACAATATCCCCCAAGCAATAGAGGAGTTCTCCCTCAGGAGCTGAGGCCATCTCTCGCTCGGCTTTCTTGATGGCATGAACGACACCGTTGCAGAAACCCGACCGATGATCTATTTCGATGGTGATCATTTTGAGGCAGAGCACTGGGCAATGGTCTCTCTAGCCCACGAGAGAGCAACTGCATCTTGCTGATCTAGGGTGAGCTCTGAGTTGTCGAGCACTCGGGCATCTTCGGCTTGGCGTAGCGGAGAAACGGCACGAGTAGAGTCGATGTGATCTCGCTCTTTTAGGTTGGTGAGGACCTCCTCAAGGGTAGAGGTCGTGTCCCCTTTGCTTCGTAGTTCGTCAAAACGACGCTGGGCACGTACCTCGGGGCGAGCAGTGACAAATATCTTAAGTTCGGCAAACGGAAAAACGGTGGTGCCGATATCTCGCCCATCCATTACAATTCCTTTCTCTCTTCCTAGGGCTTGCTGCTGTAGGGTTAATGCTGAGCGCACGAAGGGAAGTGCGGCAATGGGGCTAACATGATTGGATACCTCCATCGTGCGGATAGCTTCTTCTACATCCTCGTCGTTGAGTAGTGTACGTAGTTGTCCTTGGCTGTCTCGCTTAAAACTTACCTTGAGTTGAGGCATGTCCTTAGCTAGGCGCTCTTGATCCACTTCCCCCTGGTTCCACATCCCGTGTCGTAGAGAGTAGAGTGTAACAGCGCGATACATGGCTCCACTATCAATATAGATGTATCCCAGAGACTTAGCTAGGGCTTTCGCCATTGTACTCTTGCCACAGGAGCTATAGCCGTCAATGGCAATCGTGATCTTCCTATCCGTCATATGAAGAGAGACTTATATGAATTATCCTGATTAGAAAACATACTGATCGCTACCAAAGTTCGTGCAAAACGTAACCATGAGGCTAAGAGAAGACGGATGGTAGCGCGAAGCTGCGATCCCTAGGCGAAATGCGCGATGGTTGAAGCCAACTCCAAGAGAAAACCCTGAGAGGAGATTGCCATTCTGTACCTTGAGATCTTGAGCAACTCTAGGGTTGTAGCCTAGACCAATCCACAGTTTATCGTCCATAAGGTACTCGGCTCCCAGTGTGAAATGACGAACGAGGCGAGTCATAAACTTTTGGGAGGTGCTGAGCGAAGAGCGGAGGATGACAGGATTAAGTCCATAGGCTGTAGCATGGATGCGAAAAGGGGCATGTAGAAAGCGTTGGGAGAAACCGAGCCTGAGATCCCAAGCCGGAGGAGTCTTTCTCTCACTGTATCCTTTGATTGTTGCTCCGGCATTCGTGATTGCAGCACCCAAAGAGAGACCTTTCTCTCCATCGTAATAGCTCACTCCGGCATCTACCGCAACACCAAAACTATTGCAGCGTTCGATATTGCCGTATAGCATCTTAAGGGCAACTCCTCCTCGTAGCTTATCAGTTAGTTCATAACTGAATACCCCTTGCAGAGCAACGTCTGTAGCGGAGAAGGTAGAGCCTTGTATGTTGTTTTTGTCGTAGCTTGTAAGTTTCCCATAGTTCAGAGCTCTCACGCCCACAGCCCACGCACCGCGCTCACCCACGGGGAGCCCATACATAGCGTTGGCGCCATGTGCCCCCGACATGTAGTTGAGGTAGGAGAGAAATAGGCGCCCTGCGGCTTCTTCTCCGTATAGAGCCGGGTTGTCAAAAGCTTGCCCATCCATCCCATCTACATAGGTGAGGGCTAGCCCGCCAATAGCCATTGTTTGGGCTGATGTTGGAATATTGAGGAACGTAAAAGACTGTTCCCTCTCTTGAGCTTTAGCGCGCGAAGTTGGGAGTAAAAGTACGAGCAATACTGCCCAAAGAAGAGGGGTAGAAAAGATCTTTTCCACCGAGAGATGTGCCATGAGAGGGGAGAGAGGATTGTTTCTTTCCATATATCCTACTAACGTGTTATGCATTCTCTGTAGTATATTCCGCCTAGAGGTTTAGTGATGATGCAACCCTCCGAGAGCCGCGCCCCATTGGTAGTGAACGAAGATTACAATCAACGCATTGAGGGCAAAAAGCACGACTCCTTGCGCCGTTCGTACTAGTACCTTATTGAGCTGCGCTCCCTCTGTATGGAGCATTGTACGTTGTAGGTGCATCATTTGGGCAAGATAAATCCCCGAAGATAGCATCCCTATAATAGAATAAAAGGGGAATAGGAGAAGTACGGATAAGAGTAGGTTGGCAAGGTAGAGCTTGGGGGCAAGAGACTTTCCAAAGCGTACGAAAAGGGTGCGCTTCCCCGAGAGGGCGTCTTCTGCCACATCGCGATAATTATTGACAACGAGTATATTGCAGCTGGCAAACCCCATGGCAGAGGCAAGTGCTATAGCTTCCCAGGAGAGTGTCCCACTCTGGATGTAGTAAGTACCCCCACCGGCTACCAATCCGTAAAAGAGAAACACCATAACTTCTCCCAAACCATGATAGGCAAAAGGGAAGGGGCCTCCCGTATAGGCAATGGCTCCTAGGATAACGAGTGCCCCCACAATGGAAAGCCAAGGGAAGGTAAGTAGGATTAAGGCAATGCCCGTAAGAGCGGTTGCAACGATGCTGATAATAAGTAGACATTTGACCTCCCGATAGCTAACCTTACCAAGGGAAAGAGGTCGCTCAAAGCCTTTTCTATCCTTTCCGTCCGCTCCCTTTTTGAAATCAAATAGATCGTTTGCAATGTTGCTTACGATTTGAGCTAATACCCCCACTAGCACGGTGAGAATGGCGGTTGTAGGGCAAAAGAACCCATCTAAGGCTGCAAGAGCAAGAGCCGTAACGACGGGGGCAACGGAGGCGGGTAGGGTATGAGGACGGACGAGGTGTAGGACTTGTCGTAGTGTCATGCAGGAGTAGTAGACGCTAGGCTGCTTAGCCAATTTCGGGAGACTGTAGATTGATATTGGCAAACAGATGATCGGAGAGCGCAATCATAGCACGCTTTTTGTCTACAGAGCCCACTACAAGTACAAGGCTGTAATTACTGCTTCCGTAGGAGATCATACGAATGGGAATATCATCAATGGCATCTAGGATGCGGGACTCGAAGCCCATGCGATCCCAGCCCATATCCCCCACAACAGCAACGATTGTCATATCCCTTTGGTAGAGAACAGAACCCCATTCCTCGGCTTCTTCTGCAAAAAGGGCAACCTCGGGAGCCTCCTCTACGGCGATGAGATAGCTATCCCCCATCGTTGTCAGGAGGTCTACACACAGGTTATGTTTTGCAATCAATTGGGTAATAGCAATAATATAATCGGATAGAGGAGACCCACTCTTAATATGAGGGTGGCGGCGTAGAGTGAGAAGGGAAATCCCGTCTTTGGCGGATACAGCTTTGACCATATCGCGACTGGTCTCACACGAAATGAGGGTACCGGGAGCCTGTGGGTCGAGTGTATTGAGTAGGCGTATTGGGATATTGGCACGACGAGCCGGCTCTATACAAGTGGGGTGGAGTATTTTGGAGCCAAAGTGTGCTAGCTCCGCAGCTTCGCCAAAGTGGAGACGGCGTACAGGGCTAGTTACGTTTACAACCCGAGGGTCGTTATTATGGAGCCCATCTATATCTGTCCAAATCTCTATCGTTTTAGCATGAGCTGCCTCTCCTACAAGGGTAGCTGTATAGTCACTTCCTCCACGGCGTAGATTGTCTATTTCGCCGAAGGCATTGATGCAGATATACCCTTCTGTCAAGAAGAGAGCATTGGGGTCGGGCGCTGCTGTAAGTAAGGGGGTTAGATGTTTTTCTATGTGTTGTGGCTCGGGCTCTCCATTGTGGTTGATACGCATAAAGGAGAGAGCATCAAGGTGTACGGCATTTAGATTTTCATACTCGCGCAGAGTAAATGCCATAAGGGTGGTACTGATGATTTCCCCCCGAGAGAGAATACGCTTTTCGTCGTTCTGAGTAAAAGCCTCGTTGTGCGTTTGGCTCTGTAATTCTGCGAAAATGGGAGCTAAGGCTTGCCATACTTCTTTACGGAGGGCGGGTGTTTCAAAGAGCTCCTCTATCACAGAATGATAGCGAGCCTCTAGGGCAGCAACAGCCTCCTCGGCCTCTTGCCACTGGGCATTGATAATCCGCTGTGCTAGCTGAACGAGAGCGTCCGTGGTTCCGGACATTGCTGATAATATCACGATTTTGCGCCCTGCAATAGCAGAGACCAAGTGTGCCACTGCCCGTATACGTTGTGCACTACCTACCGAAGTACCGCCAAACTTGAGTACAATCATAGGGTATCGTAGAGATTAAGATAACTAGAAAGAGCCTTTTGGATAGAACCGAATTAGGCCTCTGTAGGCTCCATCCCCTCGGGGAAAGAGAGCTGTAAAGAGCGAGAAGTAGCGTCTATGGTGTAGGTGGGCGCGGGGAGTTCTCGCATGAGTTCGTGGTTGTGTGTTGCCATGAGCACAGCCGTTCCCTCCTTAGATATTTGTTGCACAAGTTGTCCGATGGATAGAGCGGTTTGGGGGTCTAGTCCTGCTGTAGGTTCATCCATCAAGATAAGCTCGGGCTTGACAATGAGTGCGCGTGCAATGCAAATACGCTCGGCTTCCCCTCCCGAGAGTTCGTGGGGCATCTTGTAACCTTTACCCTGCATCCCAACTTTGTCGAGAACCTCTTCTATGCGCTGCTGGCGTTCGAGACGAGGGTATTTCCCGGTAGCACGAAGTACGAAGTCGAGGTTGGCTGCTACTGTACGATCGTAAAGTAATTGATCCGAAGACTGGAATACAATACCCATCCGACGGCGAAGAGCCTGGCGAGCATTGCGCTTGAGGTGAGCTAGATTATAGCCCAAGACATAAGCTTTCCCTTGGGTGTGGGGAAGCTCTCCGTAGAGAAGCTCTAAGAGAGAACTCTTACCTCCCCCCACAGGTCCCGATAGGTAAGCAAATTCGTTATGCGCCAGACGTATCGTAACATTGTGTATAAGTTGATTTTCTGCGCGAGCCACCTGTACCCCTTCTAGATGCACGGTGTACTCTGTAGAAGCAGATTTCTTTGTCATAGTGTTCTCTCTTTGTATGGTTGCTATTTTGTGGAAATCAAACGAAAGGTCTCTTTGTAGGTTAGTCTTGCTCTAGAAACCTAACGTACTCACTGCAATTGGCTGCCAATTTTTCTATTGTTGCCGGATTGTAAGAGTCGTATAGGGCATGAAACCCAATATATTTAGCCCGAACAAAAGCTGCAATCCCGTCAAAAATCTGCATATAATGAGCCAAGGAATGACATTGTATTCCTCCTTCGGAAAATTCTTCTTTCTTCCCTCCACAGGAGACTGCTACTGCTAGCTCTTTTCCCTCCATCTTATCACCGCCTTCGCCATATGCCCAGCCGTAAGTAATAACTTCGTCGAGCCATTTTTTTAGTAGGTAGGGTGCTGCGTACCAATAGAGTGGGAATTGAAAAACAATGCGGTCATGAGCTTCGATGAGAGCTTGCTCGGCGGCGATATCAAAAGAGGCTCCATTGGGATAAGCATCGTAGAGAAAATGAAGCGTAGCATGCCCACAAGCAGCTTCGCTCCAAGCCTTATTTATAGTTGAGGTGGAGAGTGTGGGGTGAACCACTATTACGAGAGTCTTTTTCATTGCCAAATGCCGTTTTTATAAATATCAAAGGGGAAATACCCATTGAGATACCCCAATACGTATTCCCCCGCAAAGTTACAAACTATTTTCTCTACAGGCGAGATGCTTTAGAAGCAATAGCCAAGTCCGATATGAACGGTAGAGTTCTTCAGTGACAACCCCTTTAGCTCATTTGCAATTCCTGACGGATCTGTTTGGGCTACATTGAGGAAGCCAAAGTCTGCCCCTATGGTGCCATAAATGCTGCCAAGATATAGCATAGCAGAAGCTCCCCACCCAAGATCGAAGCGGTTGGGCTTATCAAGCCCAAAGACCCCTTCCTTGAATATATTGAAGCTCTTTACTGCTTCTGTAATCCTGGATTTTGTTTTTTGCGTACCTCCTAGAGCTACAGCAAAATAAGGCCCAGTTTGTACTGCGAAACGAATGCTGGGAGTGAGAGATAGGCCATATCCTACATTAATGGGGACCTGTAGATAGTGCATTGTAATCTCATTCAGGGCTTCTTTGCTGACTTTCAAAGTTTTCCCATCCAGGTAAGAATGATCCTTGCTCCCTTTCATTTCGAAGGATAATCCTGTACTTGCATAAAGGCCCTTAGTAAGACTTATATCTGCCAATGCTCCTACATGATATCCTACTTTTGTGCCTGCACTGTGGACTTTAGTACCATGTTCGGCGAGTGAAGAAAATGAAAATACAGGCCCTGCTTCTACACGAAGATTGAACATTTGTGCGGACGCTGTTGCTGTGCAGATGAGAGCAACAGCAAGAGAAACCAATAAATTTTTTATGATGTCTTACAGATTAAATTTCTTATAGCCTTGTCCTTTTACAACTATCAATTATAGCCCATAGGCAGCTTTGATAACGTCGTACTTATCTCCCATTTTGAGATTGTAGTACACTTGAGCAAGTATGTAGTAGCACTGATCCGGATTCTTCTCGTATACCTTTTCTAAGTAGGGTAGCGCTTTTTGGAAGAGTTCGGTAATCTTCTTGTCGGTAGCTGCATCGTACTTGTCGCTCGACTTAAGAGTTACAGCTTTGTTGTAATACACGCGTCCCATGTTGAAGTTCGACTCCGTGAATTCAGGGTCAATAGCGAGAGCCTTTCCATACCACTCAAGACTCTTGTCTTCGTCGGTTGTCTCATAGAGTTTCCCCATTACGTCATAGAGTTGAGCGTTGTTAGGAGCCTTTTCGATGGCAGAGGCTAAAAGAGAAATAGCTTCCTCTGTGCGTCCCATCTGTATGAGGGTATTGATAAGATTGACTGAGTAGTACGATTCGTTAGGATACAAGGCAAGCCCTTCTTGCATTGTTGCAATGTATTTTGCCGTATCAGCACTCTCAAGATAGGTTTGAGAGAGGATCTGTATAAGATCATTACGACGGTATTCTACATTTTTGATTTCCTCCGCAAGCTTGATGGTAAGTTGCTTATCCCCTGTTTGATAAGCATTGATCACAGAGAAGAAATCCACCATCATGGAGTTGGAGTCTACAGCTGCTATCGGAGTATTTACAAACATAGGAAGCTTCTTTATTTGCTTGAATGCTGAGAACGCACGGAGAGCTTCTTTGTAATTTTGCTTCTCCATGTAGTACCCCCCTGCATTGATGAAATAGAGAAGGTTATTGGCAAAAGCGTCCTTAATCTTCTTACCATATTTCCCAGGTGCTGTACTACCACCATTGGCGGCAGTCTCCATATCAATGGTACCCATGTAGTAGCCAAACATATCTAGAAGGGCCTTATTCATCTGAGCACGATCGGGCTCTACTCCCTCTAGTTGCTTTACATTTTCGTTTGTAAAGTTGCTCTCTTCTACATACCCTGCAATGTACATTGTTTTGGGGTCGCCCTTTGTTTCCTCGTTTTCGAGAGCCGCTTTGATAAGAGCACGAGCTTCGTTGTAATCTCCTTTTTTATCGGCAATCTTCTCAGCTCCCTTTACATTAGCCTTTTGTGCCATGGCAAACCCACTAGTCATGAGGGCTGTCAATACAATAGACATTACTTTCTTCGTTGTCTTCATTGCGAATAGTTTTTTATAGTTTATACGCTTTACACTGACCTTAGTGAGTAAGGATCCTACGAGATAGGAGAGGTTCGATAGGTTCCTCTTCCCTCTATGGTAAGTTCTTTTTGTTCTGTTATTCTGTTTTATCCTCTTCTGTTTCTGATGTTTGTTCTTGGAGGTCGTCCTCTATCTCCTCGTAATCATTAGAATCTATTTCGGAGGTGAGGTTTACTTCTTCACCGGAAGCTCCTTCCTTTAGTAGGGCTTTTTCTGCTTCAGCTTCTTCGCTGGCAACAATACATACAGAGGCAATTTCGTCTCCTCGGCTTGATAGGTTGATGAGCTTAACCCCTTGGGTAGCACGTCCTATCACGTTGATGGAAGACATAGGCATGCGTATAGCCACTCCACTACGATTGATGATCATTAGGTCGAGTTCGTCTGTTACGGAGCGGAAGTCCACGAGGGATCCTGTCTTCTCTGTGATCTGCATAGTCTTCACCCCCTTACCGCCGCGATTGGTGATGCGGTAGCTATCGAGGGTCGTGCGTTTGCCATAACCGCACTCACTTACTACCAAGATAGTCTCTTTTTCGGGGTCTTTGAGTGCTACCATTCCTACGATGGCGTCTTCTCCTCCTTCGTCTAAGATCATCCCACGTACTCCGGTGGTAACGCGCCCCATTGAGCGTACTTTACTTTCGGGGAATCGGATAGCACGCCCTCCCTTGTTGGCAAGAAGTATCTCAGTCTTACCATTGGTGAGGCGAACGCTTACTACGCTATCGCCTTCGTTTAGTTTGATGGCGAATACACCCTTGCTTCGGGGGTTAGAATAAGCCTCTAGCGGAGTTTTCTTGATCATCCCCTGCTGGGTCGCAAACACGAGGTAGTGCGAAGCCACAAACTCGGGGTCCTTCTGGAGTTTCTTGATGCGGATGCAGGCCGTAATGCGGTCGTCCGCCTCTATGTTGAGGATGTTTTGGATTGCTCGTCCTTTGGTGCTTTTTGCTCCTTCCGGAATCTTGTAGACGGGCAACCAGAAGCACCTACCCTTGGTCGTGAAGAGTAGTAGAGTGGCATGCATAGAGGCAGAGTAAATGTACTCAATGAAGTCCTCTTCGCGCGTTGTCGAACCCTTTGATCCGACCCCGCCACGTGCTTGGCTACGGAAGTCACTTAGGGGAGTACGCTTGATGTATCCTAGGTGTGAGATGGTTATGATCATCTCATCATCTGCATAGAAATCTTCGGGATTGAATTCCTCGCTAGAGAAGACAATCTCAGTACGACGGGGGTCGCCAAACTTCTCTTTAACCTCTAGTAGTTCGTCTTTCACCACCTGCATAAGCAGATTGTCATCGGCAAGAAGACCTTCGAGGTACTGGATCGTTTTCATGAGTTCGTCAAACTCTGCGCGGAGTTTGTCGCTCTCAAGTCCCGTAAGAGCACGCAGACGCATGTCTACAATGGCTCTAGCTTGTAGCTCCGATAGCTCGAAACGCTCACGAAGTCGCTCTTGAGCCTCCTGAGCATTCTCGGAAGAGCGTATGATGTGGATAACCTCATCAATGTTGTCTACCGCAATGAGCAACCCCTCTAGGATATGTGCACGCTCTCGTGCTTTTCGGAGGTCGAAGATACTACGGCGACGCACTACGTCATGCCTGTGATCTACAAATTCTCCGATGAGTTGCTTCAGATTGAGTAGGCAGGGGCGCCCTTTTACGAGCGCAATGTTATTTACATTAAAATAGCTTTGTAGGGGAGTGAGCTTGAAAAGATGGTTGAGCACCACCGAAGCGTTGGCATCGCGCTTTACTTCTATTACGATGCGCATACCGCCCTTACCGCTTGATTCGTCACTAATATTGGAGATCCCTTCGATACGACGCTCATTAACTAATTGAGCAATATCGCTTACAAGTTGGGCTTTATTTACTTGATAGGGAATCTCTGTTACAATGATATTTTCACGACCATTGCTATCGGTCTCTATCTCTGTGCGAGCTCTTAGTACGATACGTCCTCTACCTGTCTCAAAAGCCTCTTTTACTCCGGCATAGCCATAGATAAACCCTCCTGTGGGGAAGTCTGGGGCCTTGATGTAACGCATAAGATCAGCTACCTCTAGAGCACCTCCTGCATCAATGTAAGCAACGCACCCATCAATACACTCCCTCAGGTTGTGGGGAGCCATATTGGTAGCCATCCCTACAGCAATCCCCGAAGCCCCATTGACAAGTAGGTTGGGGAAACGCGTTGGGAGTACTGTTGGTTCTTGAGTAGTATCGTCAAAGTTATTTTGGAAGTCGACGGTTTCCTTATCAATATCACGCAGCATTTCCCCGGCAAGTTCTGTAAGGCGAGCCTCCGTATAACGCATTGCAGCGGGCGAGTCTCCGTCTACCGACCCAAAGTTCCCCTGGCCATCTACCAACGTGTATCGGAGGTTCCAAGGCTGGGCCAAACGTACCAAGGTCATGTACACGGCACTATCACCGTGGGGGTGGTACTTTGCAAGTACCTCACCAACCGCCTTGGCAGACTTACGTGTGGGCTGAGAGTATACGTTGCCCATCTCATTCATCGCGTAGAGTACGCGCCTATGTACAGGCTTAAATCCGTCGCGAACATCAGGTAGAGCACGGGACACAATTACCGACATTGAGTAGTCAATGTAGGCTGTTTTCATCTCGGTCTCTATGTCGATCTTTATTATTCGATCTTCTATATCTTCCATATCTATAGTGCTCTAGGTTGCAATTCTCCTTAGTCTCTTCCCTTAGAGAAGGGTAGGAGTTGTATCCTAAATTTGTACGCTAATTTTCTTTCCAATGTAGGGTGCTTTTGCTTCCCCTTTTCAGTCTATTTTTATTTCGTTTTCACCCAGTTCCCTAAGGGAGTTTTGGGTGCATTTTTTTCTTTTTCTACGTGCTTTTCCCGCTCGGAGTAGCAGCCTATACCGATCCCAAAGGTACAATAATTTTTGCTTTTACATTCCCTTTCTCCTTGTAGACTGAAGGGAGAAGCTACGATAGATTCTCAGGGGGAGTATGAGGGGCAGATCGAAATGAGGATAGACCTAGCTCGGAGAGCCTTTTCAAAAACTTATTTGGGGAGAAAAACAGAAGGGGCTACTATCCTCGGGAAAGAATAGTAGCCCACCTCAAATCAAGTGAAGGTGTGTGTCTTATCTTTTAGATCGTTTTTAGAATAAGTAAGAAACCCCGATTGATAACTCAATAGGCGATGTGGGGCACATCATGGTATAGTAGGTTAGTCTGCTGCTAAAATTGTGGTCGCCATCCAGAGAGGGCAACTCCCTATCGCCTTCGAGGTTATTGAGGCGGAGTGTCCCTTCTGAGAATATGTGGAGTCTCCCTGCTTTGTCAATAGCGATTTGGAATCCGGTTCCTATCCCGGCTCCTACGAATAGAGCGGTACTTTTACTTTTCTCTTGATCGTAAGGAGTCTTTGTTGCTAGCCTATAGTAGCAACCTATTTGTGCTTTTAGTGAGATGTATGCAGCAAAAGAACGAGTAATGTCTCCCAGCCTATAGTAATAGCGGAGAGAAGGGACTGCCATTATGGAATAGGGGGCTCCATTCCAGGCACCAAAAGCAACTTCTCCTCCAACAAAAACGCGATCACGCACATTATTCATATAGCCAACTTGAGCTCCATAGAGGAGAGAAAAAGGCTTGAAGTACCACATGTTGTTGTGAGTGCGGAGGGAAGACGATACCTCCGGAGTAGTAGAAACTACCGGTGTGTTTTCACTCGTTTGAGCTTGTAGAGGCTTAATTGAAAAAGCTAGGAGTGTGAGAGAACCCAATAGAAAGTTGCGTAGAAGATTTGTTCTCATAAGCATATAAAATCAGTTTAGTAGTTTAATTGGATACCTGCAGATATTGCAAAGGTTAGGGGATGCTGCTTGTAGAATGTTTGTAGACGACTTTGGTCATCGAAGTAATAAGCCATTCCTGTTTCTACAAACAGACCCAAGTTGGGTACAATATCGTAGGATAGCCCCATCTTCCCCTGTAGTGAGATTTGCCATGGGTTTTCTCCAAGGTTTTCTCCCATCAAGGTGCTACTTATTGCTTTATCCAAACGCCCCGAGGCTCCTACATAGGCGCGGAAATCTTGATTTTTGTAGAATGCAAAATTAAATCCAATGGGGATACCGAGGTAGTGGATTTGCTGCATTGCCCTATGCCCCATGGATTTGTAGTTGTTTAGATCACTGCGCAAAAAGGTATAGACCAGCCCTGTCTCTAGAGAGAAATGACGACCTAGACCGAAACTTACTTTAGCTCCCAAGTTGAATGGGAGTTTGTGTGTAAAAGAGGCTGATTCATAGGCAAAAGCCGACCCTGGGATGGATATGGGTTGATTGAGAGTACGCGACATAAGCTGAGACTCACTACCCGCCGGGGATGACATGTCGCCATGTCTTTTTGAAGCCGCCACATTGCTTACAAATAGTCCCGCTCTTATTTGAGAGCTGGTGCGTGGGTTGGCATCAGCTATCAATTCTCGTCGGGGATTTCTATCCTCAGGAGCTTCCGGACCTATAAATGTATTTCTAGGAGCCTTCTCAGTCGGGAGAGTCTCCTCTTGAGGCAGGGACTCCTCGCTTTGAGTTGCCTGAGGTTGTGTCTCTACAAAAGGCTGTTCTACCATCTCTTTTTTTGCTATAGGAGAGGGTTGGGGAGATACCGGAGAGGAGGGGATTTCCTCTATCGTTTCCGGAGCTAAAGGAACCAAGGGCTCTACAATTTCGTTCTGTGCAATTGCGGGCGTTGGGCTTTCTTGGGGCATATTGGGCTTCTTAAGCATCACCCAAGTAAGCCCGGCAATCCCTACTACCAGGGTGGCGGCAGCTACTGCACCATAACCCTTATAGCGAAGTATCTTAGCCCCTTGCTGCAACAGAGCTACGGAGGCGGCTACTCCAGACCACTTTTTGAACCTAAGGAGTCTGCCCCCCTTGTGTGCTGCGAGGGGCGTAGACGCTTTGGGCAAACTCGCTTCGAGCTTGCTCCATTCAGCATCAAGATCGAAGGGTAGACTCTCCTTTTGAGGAGCATCTGCCACCTTTTTCTTGAGAGCTTGGAGCCAAGGCTCTAGCGGTTTCTGTGGTGTGTTGTTGTTCATTCTATCGAGTTCTTATCTCTTTAGCTCTTCTCTCTTTGGGAGAAGGAGGTGTGGTGTGTTGTTTAGTTGTTGCACTGCCAAGAGGTTATTTTCTGCGCTAATAGCTTCTTAGCACGTGCTAATTGGGAGGAGGAGGAGCGCTCATTAATGTTGAGCAACTGGGCTATCTCTCGGTGGGACTTTTCCTCAAAAACGTAGAGATTGAAGACGGTACGATAGCCATCGGGGAGCTCGCGTATAAAGCCTTGTAGCACCTCTTCGCTGATACTCTCTATTGTTTCTTCTTGTGGGGTATCGTAGGGTATCTCTTGATTTGCATCCAGTTCCTCATCAAGGGAGTGTATGGTAATGCGTTGCTTTTGCCTGAGCCACATGAGGCTGTCGTTGAGGCAGATGCGTGAGAGCCAGGCCTTTAGAGAACCTTCTCCTCGGTATTCGAACTTTTCTATCTTCTGATAAATAGAAAGAAAAGCATCGTGCATCAGATCTTTTGCAATTTCTAAGTCTCCTACATACCGCTGTATTAGGTGTAGCAAGAATGGTGCATAGTTATGGTAAAGCTCTCGGTATGCTTCCCGATTACCAGCCTTACAGCCATCGCACAATTCCTGCTCTGTCATTACCTCCAGTCTACTTCTACAAGTGGTCCGCTGCGAAAGTAGAAAATATTTTTCTTGTTTTCGTCACCCAACCAGGCTTCATATACAGATTCTTTCTTCTCGTTGAGGTAGCAGTTGAGCAAGATTGTATGTTCTTTACCACGATAGCTAACAACGATTTCTGCATTGTGTATATCATCCTCGGGTCGGAAAGGACCAAAAGCTAAATAGGGAGATTTGAAATGATTTTGGTGGGCGAGGAGGAAACGACTGTTGCCTGTTGTGAGCCCTAGTCCTTCTATTTTATTCCCTTCTAAGAGGGGGTAAGTTTTGCCACGGAAAGTAATCTTGTAGAACGAATATTCCTTTCTAGGAATAGAGAGATCATTTGTTAGATTGTCTTTGTAAAGGCAGCTATCCGGCAAGCGCGGGTGGATATATAAGGTGACAGGGGCTGCTTTTGCATTCTTCGATACACGGAAAGCGGCTCCATTGTTTTGAGGGTGAATGATTACGTTGTTCAGTTCTTTGGTTTGAGGTTCCAGCTCATCGTCAATCCAAACCGAACTGTTGAATCTATTCCCTTTGAGGGTGTGGATAAAGGAGATGCGGCGACGTTCCCCGCCGGGGAGGTTAAGGTACAATACTTGTAGATCCTTATAGTTAGGTTGGAACTCCCCAAAGCTAAGAACGTAACGACCCGAGTTTTGGCGTAAAAAGAAGTCTCTGTATCCCTCTATCATTGCACGCAAGCCTCTATTGATACGATCGTGAAGGGGATAGTTTTTACCATCGTAATCAATGGAGATAGAGTCGAGTAGGGCGAGCCCCTCGTCAGTTGTTGGGTCGATCAGCGATTGCCCTTTATCATCAACAAGAGCAATCTCAAGATTTTCGTTACGATAATCCCAAATGAGGCCTTCGTGAGGACCCAGGGAACAACCGCTAATCGTGACCACAAACAGGAGTAAGAACAAAAACTTAGTATGGCGCAGTGTGTGTTGGTGTGTTGGGCGCATTCCGGAGTGTTGGTGTGTTGGGCTCGTTGGATTCATTACTTCGTCTTTGCTTCGCTCCCTCGCGAACTTCTATTTTGTTTGCCTTAGCTTTTTCTTTCTGTTTCTTGTTGTTTAGAAACTCCTTCCTCGGACTCTTCCTGTTTGGAGAGGCTTCTATAGAGTAAATGCACGAAACCCCTAAATACTGCACGAGGCTGAGAAAAATATTTTCTCAACCTCGCTATCTGTCTAAAAATGAGTAGAATAAATTTTATCTATTCGAGTCTATTCCCTCTAGTAACTTGTCGAATACTTCCCCTCGGGTGATTACGCCATTCTGTACAGCAACTGTTTCTATTTCCCCTTGGGCGCTCACTGTCCCATCGGGGAATAGGATGTATTGGTCGAAGATGAGTTTAGCTCCTTTTTTGTAGCAATTGAGCGCGCTTTTAAAGTAATCTCCGCTGCGAAGCGACTTCTTATAGGTAATGGATACCTTATACACAAAAGCATCGATACCCACATCGTGCATTGCACTAAAGTTTTCCCCCAGCGACTCCAGAAACTCGTGACGGGTATGCTCCATGTAGTGTTGGTAGTTAGCATTGTTTACAACGCCCTGCAAATCGCACTCGTAGTCGCGTACTTTTAGATCAATTGAGAAGAGGTAATTCTGGTCTTTCATCTCTCTATTAGTAGGTTTAATGGTTTATATTTATTTGTTTGGTGTTTCTGTTCCAAAGGATTCTTGCCGCTCTGTCCGCTCCTCGAAGAGGTATACACGATCTCCGGGGCGCACCTTAGAGGGAACAGGGATAGATACCCGTGTACCTTGTTCCCCTCGCTCTACGGGCTGTAGATCGAAGCGAATTTCTTGCAAAGTGATGCGTGCCAGGCCGGTTGTTGGTCCCGTGATTAGGATTTCATCCCCTACAGCCAAACTGCCTGCCTCTAGGCTTAGCTCTGCTACTCCTAGTTTGCTAAAGTAGTTGGTCACTTTGGCTTTGTATATCTTTTGTTTGGTAGCGGCTGAGCCATAAATAGGCGTCCATTCTCCAAGACGTTGCCCCAAATAGTATCCATCCCAAAAGCCCCGATTGAAGACAGTGGATAGCCGAGCATCCCACTCCGCAATGCGCTCGGGAGTATAGGAGCCTTCGCAGATTGCCTCTATCGCTTCTCGGTAGCACCGTACTACGGTATCTACGTATTCCGGCCCTCGTGCTCGCCCCTCGATCTTGAAGACGCGTACTCCGGCATCTATCATCTTGTTTAGGAAATGAATAGTCTTGAGGTCTTTGGGTGACATGATATTGGCGTTCTCCACCTCTAGTTCTACGTCGCTCGTCTTGTCATATACGCGATAAGCTCGTCTGCAAATCTGTCCACACGATCCTCGATTGGCACTCTTATTCAGCTCGTGCAAACTTAAATAGCATTTGCCTGATACAGCCATACAGAGGGCTCCGTGAGCGAACATCTCAATGCGGATCGCCTCGCCTTTGGGGCCTGTAATTGGTTCTGTTTCTATCGCCTGATGTATGGCGTTCACTTGCTCCATGTTGAGTTCTCTGGCAAGTACCACTACATCGGCGAATTGGGCATAGAAGCGCAGGGCTTCTGTATTGGATATATTAAGTTGTGTAGAGAGGTGTACCTCTACTCCTACTTTGCGTGCATAGGTCATAGCCGCAACATCGGAGGCAATGATAGCCGATACGCCGGCTGCCGCTGCATCGTCAATGAGTTGCCGCATATAGGTCATATCACCATCATAAATGATGGTATTGACGGTTAGGTAGCTCTTTACCCCGGCTTTGCGACAGATCTCAGTGATCTTATAAAGGTCTTCTCTCGTAAAGTTATAGGCACTTTTGGAGCGCATATTAAGCCCTTCAATGCCAAAATAAATGCTATCAGCTCCGGCGTTGATGGCTGCCATTAAGGATTCGTATGAACCTGCCGGAGCCATTATCTCTAGAGAATGTAGCTCTGTTTTTGCTGCAATTTCGATCTCTTTCATGCTACAAAGGTAGTATATGGCTCACAAAAAATAGTTATTTTGCCATATAGGCGTAACTCTTATAATGACGTATACACTACGCTTCCTCTTGAGAATTTCCTTTGAAGCGTTCTCTTTGAGGTAAGTTATCCCCAAGGAGCAAAAATGCAAGATACTTATTCAGTCGAATCGCTTTAGTAACAAATAAGGAGGCGCCGATCACGAAGAGGGCATTGAGGGTTGCTAGTGTTGTTTCGACAAGGAATATTCGGTTGGGGTTCCCAATTTGATCTAGAAATTCTTTGACCATGGGAAGCTCAGGAAGGAGGAAATAGTGTATGAGGTAGATAGGAAGAGAGTTCTTACCTAAGTAGATGAATAGATGAGAAATGGTTTTCTTTCCATCTCTGAAGTGTAGCCGTGTCACTACATTGTAGAGGATAATTAAGCCCGAAATGGTTATGACATAGTCGTATCTCCAGCGATCGTAGGCAATCTTATCGTAGAAAAACAGGAAAAACAGACAAGCTGCAATCGCCACAAGTATGGGGGACTTGAGTAAAGAGATGTACTTTTCTTTTTTAGATAGTAAGTACCCTATGAAGAAATAGGGAAGCAAGTCATCGACTTTAGAAAAGCTAATCATTTTGTAGATTCTTTCGTGGCTCGTGAGTAGACTGGGAGCTATAAAGAGACGGACAAGTAGGATGATTGCAATCATCCAGAAAAGCTCTAGGAACAAATTTTCTCCCTTTCGAGAGAAAAAGGGTAGCTTAATAGTCAAATGGATCAGAACCTTGAAGAGAAGAAAGAACAAGAATGTTTGGAATAGGGCCAGCGTAAACCAATACCCTGCATGCATCGTACTAGGTACAATGGACTCTAGGTAATATACTCGAGCCGCTTCGACATTCGCATTCATGCATAAGGCATACAAGGCGGGTATGATAAGGAGCGGTAGGAGTAATTTTTGTGCTTTGGATTTGATGTATTTAGGAATCCATGTTAAGTTCGCAGTGCTGGGGTTTTTACATCCTGACAGATACCCCGATATAACAAAGAATAGGGGCATGTGTATACTCGCTAGGGCTATGAATGCTATCGCGCTTTCATGTTCGATGAAAGAAAAGTAGAAAGAGTGTCCTACGACGACAAGAAGTATAGCTACCCCTTTGAGAAGATCAACATTGCGATTGTACGTTGTAGACATGGTATTTTTACTTGAGTGAAAAGCTAATTTACATAGGACTTTTGATGCTCCTCTATAATTTGGGAGGGATGAATTCCCAAGAATACTGCGATTTGTATGGCAACCAATAGAGGGGTGAGGGTGCGTTATTTTTCCCTGCTCCCTTTAGAGGCTTTTGAGAGATTGATTGCTTATACAATAAGTAGCAAAAGAATTTGTGCCGTGATGATCCGTAGAAACATAGAGAGAGGGTAGACCGTAGCATAGCTTACATTGTGGCTATCATCGTGTACTTTGTCTGTAAGATAATCTAGAGCCATGGGGTTGGCCATACTCCCACACAGCATCCCGCAAGTAGCTCCATAGGAGCGACGGGAAAACTTCATAGCAATCCAGCCGACGATCAATATGGGTAGAATGGTGATAACTGCCCCTATCAGCACCCACTGCCAGCCGTTGCCATGTACAATGGTATCGAAGAAATTCGCTCCACTTGCCAGCCCTAGGCAACCTAGATACATCACGATACCAAGTTGGCGTAGTAGCAAACTTGCACTATTGGTTATGTAGGTCGAGAGTCGGAAGCGAGGCCCGTATGCTCCCATTAGAATTCCTATGACAATAGGGCCTCCGGCCAATCCTAGTTTTATGGGCATGGAGATACCTGGGATAAATATAGGAATTGATCCAACGACGCACCCTAGTACCAATCCTACAAATAGGCTAATCAGATTGGGGACATCGAGTACGCCTACTTCATCTCCAATCTTCTCTTTGGCATTGGCAATAGCATTGGCTTCTCCTACCACAATGAGTCGGTCGCCTAGCTGAAGGCGCAGAGAGGGTGAGGCAAATAGCTCAATACCGGATCGATAGATGCGCGTTATGTTAATGTCGTAGAGATTACGGAGCTTGAGAGAGCCTAGCTTTTCTCCATTAAGATCGGGGCGCGTAACGATGAGTCTTTTGGAGACGAGTTGTTTGTCTACGGCGTTCCAATCAATGTCTTCTCGGTTCCAGTCCTTCGAAGCCTTAGTGCCAAAAAGCATTTCTATCGTTCGAACATCCTCTTTATGCGAAGCAACAAGCAGGTGATCCCCTTCCGTAATAATGGTTTGAGAGGTGGGTAAAACAACGGCTCCGTTATGCCAAATGCGAGAAATAACGAACTTAGCATCCACATCGTGTGCAATAGCTGCAATAGTGCGTCCTAGGATGGCAGGGTTATTGGCAATAAACTCATTGATAAACGTATTGTGCTGGATGGCGGAAGAGCCTTTCTCTTCTCCTTTTTTGCGAAGAGCTCCGAGGATCACCATCCCAAGGATCATCCCTACAACTCCCAAAGGGTAAGCTACAGCACATGCCAGCGCCATATTCGATTGAGCATCTGTAGAGCTGGGATCAATGCCGGCAAGTGTGCTTTGTGCCGCTGCCAATACCGGCGTGTTGGTTACTGCCCCAGACATAATACCAATTACTTCTGTTATGGGAATGCCGACTACTGCATAAATGCCCCAACAGAGCACAAGGGTAATGCCAATTAGTAGTACCGAGAGAAGATTATCTGTAATGCCTCCCTTTTTGAGCGAGGGGAAAAACGAGGGGCCAACTTGTACACCCAGCGAATAGATAAAGAGTACCAATCCAAAGTTTTGTGCAAAAGTGAGCATTGTGGGATCTACTCGCAACCCAAAATGCGCAGCAAGGATCCCCACGAAGAATACAAAGGTGATCCCGAGGGATATCTTGCCCATCTTTATTTTTGCCAGCATCAGCCCTACGGCACAAACAAGGCAAATGGCAATAATGGTTTGTATGTCGGACGGTGTCCAAAACACCTCTTTAATCCATTCAATCATAGCCCAAAAAGGAAAGTCTTTTGCCCAAGCCCTCAATATAGGAAGAGGACGTTTCGCTTATAAAACAAATAAAAGAACCGACCTCCAGACCCTTGTTTGTACAGGGTTTAGAGGTCGGTAATGTTGTGCAAATATCATATCGCTAAGGGTACTGCTAACCTTTGTCTGTGCAACTTTCGACTATAGTGCGCGACTATAGAGTGCCTGAGAGTAAGGCCTACCCCCTCCCTAGAGGAGCGAGAGCGATACTTATATTCTAGCCTATGCTTCTGTAGTAGCCTCTGGAGCTTCTGTAACTTCGGGAGCTGCTTCTACAGCAGGAGTTTCTTCTATGATCTCCTCCTTCTTGATTTCTAGTTCCTGATAGTTTTCAGAAAGAACCTCAAAAGGAATGCTTACTTGCACTTCTTTGTGGAGACGGAGTTGGCACTCGTAGTTCCCAACTTCCTTCACGGGGTTCTTTAGATAGATGCTCTTACGATCGATCTCAAAGCCCTTTTCTTGGAGAGCTTCCGCGAGTTGGATGCTAGTAACACTACCAAAAATAACACCAAACTTAGATGTTTTAGCTTTGAGCGAGAGAGTAACACCCTCTAGTTTAGCAGCAAGATCTTCAGCAGCTTTCTTGATGGCTGCAAGCTTGTGCTGACGTTGGCGGAGGCTTTCGGCAAGCACCTTCTTTGCAGATTCGCTAGCTATAACAGCCATGCCACGAGGGATCAGATAGTTGCGACCATATCCGTCGCGAACGGTTACAATATCGTCCTTATACCCAAGGTTGAGGACGTCTTCCTTTAATATAACTTGCATATGTTTCTATCTCCTCTCTTTGTTATTTCATCAAGTCGGTAACAAAAGGCAAAAGAGCCAAATGGCGGGCACGCTTTACAGCACGAGCTATACGGCGCTGGAATTTGAGCGAAGTCCCTGTGATGCGACGTGGCAAAATGCGTCCCTGCTCATTGAGAAATTTCTTAAGGAATTCGGGGTCTTTATAGTCGATGTACTTGATGCCACTTTTCTTAAAACGGCAATACTTCTTCTTGTTAGAATCCACCGACATGGGGGTTAGATAGCGGATATCGCCCTTATTTTTACTATACATGGCTTATTGATTTGTTGACTTGTTAGACTTGAGATTTCTGCGCTTCTCGGCATACTCACGAGCGAACTTATCCTGGCGGATAGTGAGGAAACGCAAAACGCGTTCATCGCGGCGGAAGTTTACTTCGAGCTTCTTGATCACAGAGGGTTCTGCGTTAAACTCAACAAATTGATAGAAGCCTGTTGTCTTCTTGTCAATGGGGTACGCAAGCATCTTGAGTCCCCAGTTTTCTTCGTTCACGATCTCAGAACCTTGTTCTTTGAGAAGATCGACGAACTTCTGTACCGTTTCCTTCATCTGTTGATCAGACAAAACGGGAGTAAGGATGAAAACGGTTTCGTAACTGTTCATACTGACGTTTCTATTAATGATTTACATTCACATTTCGGGTGCAAAGGTACTACAAATATTTGAATCTTAGGCTACTCTCTACAGCTAAAGTTCTAGGAAGCTCTTTCTAACTTTAGGAGCTTATCCTCTAGATTATTGGCTTCATCCCTTAGTCTTGCTGCCTCCGAGAAGTCGAGAGCCTTTGCTGCTTCGTACATTTTTTTGCGAGTACTATCGAGTAGGCTTCGGAGCTGGGATGCGCTAAGATGCTCTACCATAGGATCTTTTGTGGGTATGCTAGACTCAATGTAGACTTTGTCGGGGAGGGCAGAGGGTAGGTCGCTACCGGAGACTAGGCTTGTCCCCGATTTGACCACTTGACGAGGCGTTATGTTGTGCGCTTTGTTGTAGGCAAGCTGTCGCTCTCTTCGGTCCGCTGTCTCATCAATAGTTTGCTGCATGCTCTCCGTTATCTTATCGGCATAGAAAAGTACCTTCCCCTCTACATGCCTAGCTGCGCGACCTGCTGTTTGAGTGAGAGAGCGGTGCGAACGCAAGAATCCCTCCTTATCGGCATCGAGGATGGCAACGAGGGAGACTTCGGGAAGATCTAGTCCTTCTCGGAGAAGATTGACCCCTACCAATACATCAAACACCCCTTTTCGAAGCTCGTCGAGGATGCGTATTCGCTCTAGGGTGTCTACATCGCTGTGGATATAGGCCGTAGCTATGCCGGCCCTCTGGAGGTATTCGCTCAGCTCCTCTGCCATTCGTTTGGTAAGGGTTGTGACCAATACCCTTTGATGATGCTCTCGCCTCTGCTGTATTTCCTCCATCAGGTCGTCTACTTGGTGTTCCGTGGGTCTGACCTCTATGATGGGGTCCGGCAAGCCTGTGGGGCGTATGATTTGTTCTACAATTACCCCCTCACTTTCTTCTAATTCGTACTCAGCAGGCGTTGCACTTATATATATGGTAGAGGGGGTAAGTTCTCTAAATTCGTCGAACGTAAGAGGGCGATTGTCTAGGGCAGCCGGGAGGCGAAATCCATAATCGACAAGGGAGGTTTTCCTAGCCTTGTCTCCGCCATACATAGCTCGCACTTGGGGAATGGTTACATGGCTTTCGTCTACTACGAGTAGGAAGTCTTGAGGAAAATAATCGAGGAGACAGAAGGGGCGAGCTCCTGCACTTCGCCCATCGAAGTAGCGAGAATAGTTCTCTATCCCGGTACAATAGCCAATCTCGCTCATCATCTCCACGTCGTACTTCACACGCTCTTGTAGGCGAGTTGCTTCGTAGTGCTTCTCCATGCTTTCTAATTCTTCTACACGGAGAGCAAGATCCTTTTTAATCTCTTCGATGGCCTGCTTTGTTTGCTCTTTGGTGGTGACAAATAGGTTGGCAGGGTAAATGCTTAGGTTGTCTAGTTCTCCCTGTACGGCGCCGGAGACGGGGTGAATAACAGAGAGAGAGTCAATCTCATCGTCCCAATATTCTACCCTGTATGCTACACCGTCATACCCTTCTATCGCCGGAAAAATGTCAATAGTATCGCCATGCACTCGGAAGCATCCAGAGGTGAACTCTGCCTTGTTGTTGATATAATAACTTGCTGCCAAGTCGCGCATGAGCCGACTTCTTGGATAGGTCATCCCTCGTTTTAATGTGATGATACAATCCGAAAAAACACCAGGATCGGCCATACCATACAAGCATGATACCGATGAAACGACAATTACATCCCTTCGGCCGGATAGTAGAGACGCCGTAGTACGTAGGCGCATCTTTTCTATCTCGGCATTGATGGCCATGTCTTTTTCTATGTAAGTATCTGTGGTTGCCAGATAAGCCTCCGGTTGATAATAGTCGTAGTACGAGACGAAGTATTCCACCGCATTGTGGGGAAAAAAGGCTTTGAACTCGCTATACAACTGTGCCGCCAAGGTTTTGTTGTGGCTCACAATAAGGGTCGGACGATTGACTTGCGCTATTACGTTGGCGATGGTAAAGGTTTTCCCGGAACCCGTGACTCCAAGGAGAGTTTGTGCCGGTATGTTTTGCTTGAGCCCTGCAACAAGTTGATTGATGGCTTCCGGTTGATCGCCTGTTGGCTTGTATTGGCTTGTTAGTTCAAAGTTCATAGGGTAGGAGAGAGGCGAAGATTTGGAATGATGTCTGATAAAAAAAGAATCCTCTCCAAGATGCCATCATAGCACTGGGAGAGGATTTTCCACTATCACTTTTGAGCCTCTTGTCGGATTCGAACCAACGACCCCGAGATTACAAATCACGTGCTCTGGCCAACTGAGCTAAAGAGGCATTCGTAGGGTTGGGGTGAGCAACCTATATCGCGTCGCTACAACCTGCTACCCTTGCTGCGATCAAGCCCTGGGGGGATCACAAGGAGCTGACCGTATAGGACTCACCCGCGAGTGCAAAGGTACTGCTTTTTTTTATTCCTGCAATACGTAGGCAGTGTGAAGAGAGAGTTGGAGATGATATTCTTTTGTTTTACTCTATTTTTCTGTTTGATATTCAGTGAATTAAAGTTTTCTTGGAAGAGGTGGATTTTTTTTGTTTATTTGAGTCCATGTACTTTGTTAGGGTTGGATTTGACAAAATCAGACCAGTTTCGGATGACTTTGTCTGACGAGGCCAGGGGGTTACTCGTCTGATAGAAGTGGCAGAGTGCTACCGCTAAGCCGTCTGTGGCATCAAGATGCTTGGGCATGTCAGTCTCTGGTATAGAGAGTATTCTCTGTAGCATTGCAGCTACTTGTTCTTTTGATGCAGAGCCACTCCCCGTAATGGACTGCTTTATGCGTAGTGGTGCATATTCTGTAATGGGCAGCCCGCGTTGCAGCCCTGCTATCATAGCGGCGCCTTGCGCCCTTCCGAGTTTGAGCATACTCTGTACATTCTTTCCGTAGAATGGAGCCTCGAGAGCCATCTCGTCGGGTAAAAACTCCTCAATCAAACCAGTAATTCGACTGAAGATGTGACTTAGACGGAGGTAATGATCTTCGTATTTGCTTAGTTCTATTACTCCCAATGCTAAAAGTTTGGGTTGAGATGCAGTAATGCGAATCAGTCCATACCCCATGAGTTGCGTTCCTGGGTCTACTCCTAGTATAATTCGCTCTTTTGCATGTGCCATCTTCTTTCTTCTCTTTTTCTTTCCACAAAGATACTCTCTTCTTTCTATGAAAGAGAAAAGGGAGGGGAGGTGGAGCGCCTATTTATTACTCTCCTTCGTGTGAGGGTATCCCCTAAAAAGAAAAGGGCTGTATCAGGATTAATCCTAATACAGCTCTCTTTATAGATGAAAAGTAATTCTTAGTTCTTCTTTTCTTCCCTAGAGGGAAACTCTATCTTGCTCTTTTTGAAAAGAGATCTAAGAGGTGGAGAAGAACCGGATACCCTTACTTAAAGAATTCTTGTACTGCTTCGTTAAGTACCATCTCCTCTTGGAAGCAATATGCACCCGTCTTAGGAGACTTTACCATCTTGATTACCTTAGAATAGGCGCGGCCATCTTTACTACCGCTTCTAAAAGTTGCAACGGATTTCTTTGCCATTTCTTTTCTCTCCTATGTTTACTTAATCTCGCGGTGAAGAGTATAACGCTTAAGGATCGGGTTATACTTCTTTAGCTCCAAGCGGTTAGTTGTATTTTTACGATTCTTGGTGGTGATATAACGAGAAGTGCCCGGCATACCACTTTCTTTATGCTCTGTGCATTCGAGGATTACTTGTATGCGATTCCCCTTTGCTTTTTTAGTTGCCATATTGATTCTTTGCTATTGCTGCCTATGAATTTATGCGCCTATATATCCTTTTTCTGCGGCACGCTTTAGAGCTTCGTTAAGACCGATTTTGTTGATCAAACGAAGACCATCTGCTGAAACCTTGAGACGGATCCAGCAATCTTGTTCCGGCCAATAGAATTTCTTCTCGAAGAGGTTTACATTGAAGACACGCTTCGTCTTATGATTAGAGTGCGATACATTGTTTCCCACCATCGCACGCTTACCTGTAATTTGACAAGCCTTAGACATCTCTTTGTATAGTCGTTATTTCTTATTATACTCATTGTCAATTACTTGCTGCACATATTGCTATTCGATACGAAGTTTAGCATCATTACTTCTATACAATCAAGCGCCCATGCAGAGCCGTAATCGGGTGCAAAGTAAAGCATTTTTTTTGAGATGACCAAGTTTCTCACTCGTGTTTTTCGGTTTATAGGCTCTAGTATAAAGCCTAATAGAGGGGAGAGGGGCGTGGAAAGACTGGGGGCTGATGTGCGTATTCCTATTGCGGTTGTTTTTCTCTCTTTGGATGTGGGGAGTCTCAACTGCAAGAGGAGGGGGAAGATGGAACTAGATGTGTACAAATAAAAAAGGATACTCTCGTATCCTTATGTGCTCTAGATCTCTGCAAGGCGGATCCCTCTCGTAAAATCCCTTGCCTACCAACTTGGGGAGTGGGTTAGGGTGCCCGAAGCGGGACTTGAACCCGCACAGCTGCAATAGCTAAGGGATTTTAAGTCCCTCGTGTCTACCATTCCACCATCCGGGCGACCTCATAGGCGCACAGAGCCACCCACGTGTAAGAGAGTAGGATAAGCTACTTTCTTTTACGACAAATCCTCCAAAGGGTTGTATAAATCATATAGATTCATCATAATCCCTGTGGAGGATAGAGCGGAAGACGGGGCTCAAACCCGCGACCCTCAGCTTGGAAGGCTGATGCTCTATCGACTGAGCTACTTCCGCATTTCCTTCTTGTCCTAAACAATTGCTAGGGAGAAGTGTATTCTGTGCGTGGGCAGTGATGGATTCGAACCACCGAAGGCGTAAGCCAGCTGAGTTACAGTCAGCCCCATTTGGCCACTCTGGTAACTGCCCTAATTGCACTCAAGATCGCTCTCCGAACTTGAACCGAGTGCAAAGGTACAAACTATTGATTAATCTCGCAAGAGAAATCAATCATTTTTAGTGCCGTCAGTGCAGCTTCTGTACCCTTATTGCCTAATTTCCCGCCGGCACGATCGAGAGCTTGCTGCTTGTTTTCGGTAGTTACAAGACCGAAAATGACTGGTGCTGAGGCATTTCTGTTGAGGGAGGTAATACCATAGCTCACGCCATCACAAATACAATCGTAATGCGAAGTTTCTCCTCTAATTACGCAACCTAAGATGATAACAGCATCGTATAGTGTCTCTGCTTGGAGGAAGGAGGCAGCTGCATATGTGAGTTCAAAGGCCCCTGGTACGTAAGCCACTTTGATATTTTCTTTGGGTACCCCGGAGGCTTCTAATGCTGCCAAGGCTCCGTCACGTAGGGCAAATGTGATGTCGTTATTCCACTCGGCTACGGCTACGGCAATATGTACTTCTTTGGCGGAGCAACTGCGCAATTGGTAGTGAGTCTCCGCGTGGTTTGGTTCGAGACTTGTCATAGGGTCTTGATGGGTTTTACTATTGTAATGGTTTTACAAATAGAGAGGGGAGCGTACCTTTAGAGGGTGATATTTTCTCACGACTCTCTCTGGGTACCTCCCCTTCTTTTATTTATGCTTGGCATAATCTATCCAGATGTATGCCCTTTATTTTATTACTTGCCGGCAAGAGCTTTAACGCGTACAATATCTGCTTCTGCTTGATCTACTTCAGAAGCAGTGTAGTACTTGTCTACAATTTTTTCGTAGGCTGCAATAGCGTTGTCGTACTTCTTTTGTACCTCGTACACACGAGCTGCCTTTTGTAAACAGCCGGGAGAGACTACATCATTATCGGCAAGAGATGCGGCCTTTTCGAAGTAGGTTACGGCTTCATCCAATTTGTCTAGCTCAACCATACAGTCGCCCATGAGGCGTACAACAGAAGGAGCTACCATCTTGTCTTTGGCATCGAATTTCTTGAGTTCATCCAAAGCTTCTTGGTATTTCCCAAGATCGTAGTAGGCAATGCCTGCATAGAGATGACTAAGGTTGGCAGCAGCAGTGCCGGAGTATTCGTCGATAATCCGGAGGACGCCTTCTTCGCTCACGCCGTTTACTTTGAGTACAGCACTATCTGCACCCATGATAAATTGCTCCTCGCTGCGGAACAATTCTGCCGAAGCCTTAGCTGCACGAGGCTTACTTACATACTGTATGTATGCCCATATACCAAAGGCCACAACAATAACTCCTAATACGCCATACATAATGGGCTTGGAGTAACGTTCTGCAAACTGTTCGCCACGCGAGATAACTTCTCCGGCAGTCGTCTCTTTTTCTTTTTTCGATTCCATGTTATAAGTTCAAATACCTATCTGACATTTTATTTTGGGGCAAAAGTAGCAAATTCTCTACAAACATGAAACTTTAATGCAGTCTTCTGAGGTGTCTGAACACCCTACCAATGAGCAAATGTCACAGAAAACTTTCATGGAAGTGGACTTCTACTTCTTCTGTGTAGGGCGCTTTTTTAGAAATTATACCTCAAGCCCCTCTCTTCCTTGAGCAAGAGAGTGCCTCAGAATGTAGGGTGGAATTTGAATAGAAATAGGCTGATTTTTTTCATTATTCTGGCCTATAATTTTCGGGAAATTACCCTATTAAGGAAAATAAATTAGGCATGAAGATTGGGTTTACAGGGCTATTTTTTCTGCATACGATTGCTGTTTGTTGCTACAAGAAAGACAACTAGGAATACAAGAATAAAACACACATAAGAGATATCTACCCACTTAGCCCCCTCCGGCAGGAAACCAAAGAGCATCGTAACGAGCCCCAATATTGCCAACCCTCCTGCGGCATATGTTTTGAGGCGTTTCTCATCAATCTTTGCACGCTCCTCCTTAGACATGGTATTATAGCCGGCAAGCAGCATCGGGAAGCGGTATATAACGGGGGCTAATATTAGCACAATCAAACCTAGGATAAAGAATGTATTCATAAGGGTTGTCCTCTTTTGTTTCTTCGCTAAGGTACATCATTTTTGCGAATAAGATTGTCTAATAAAAAATGCCGCATAGAGGACTTTTGTCTCCATGCAGCACCTCGTGGTGTACTGAAAAAGTTGATAGTAGAGGAGGAAGGTTTTTCCCTCGGATCGGGTGGAGGGGATCGGCACCGGCACAATACATACGACAAGTAAAAGGCTATTAGTCGATAACCTCATTAAAGCTGAAGCCGGGGCGAAGTCATGTTTTTTTATTACGTTTGTCCCTGTGAAGCAATTAGAAGACATAACCGAATTTCGCAGTTCGCCCGAACTCGTCGAAAAGCTCTACACCCATGGTATCCTAAAGACCTACAAGGCGGGCAGTGTGATCCTCAACGAGAACTCGCACATCCGCTCCATACCCATCGTTATCAAAGGGGTTATGAAAGTCATACGCACCGAGGACGATGGGCGGGAGATCCTGCTCTATTACATCAAAGCAGGAGAGAGCTGTATCATGTCTTTCCTCGGAGGCTTGCACAACGAGACGAGCAAGGTCAAGGTAGAGATCGAGGATGATGCAGAAATCCTCTTCTTGCCGATCAGCAAGGTATCTCTCTTCATAAAAGAGCACCCCGAGTGGCTCAACTACATCTTCCGCACCTACCACAAGCGGTTTGAAGAGCTCCTCGAGACGATCAATGCCATAGCGTTCAAGAAGATGGACGAACGCCTGTTGCACCTCATCCACAAGAAGGCCGAACTCGTCGAGGGCAATACCATACAGATCACACACGAACAGTTGGCTACGGAACTCGGAACAGCCCGAGCGGTGGTCTCGAGACTGCTCAAACAGATCGAAGAGTCGGGAGCGGTCCGACTCGGGCGCAACAAAATCACCCTTATGTAACAAAAGTAGCTGTATGGGGTGCGGCTTATGACGACCTTTGCGTCGTTAATCAAACCGAGCTCATTATGTACATCGCAGGTTATTTAGCTTCTATCTTAATAGGTCTTTCGCTCGGACTTATCGGAGGAGGAGGGAGTATCCTCACCGTCCCCGTATTGGTCTATCTCTTTGGCATCGACCCGATCTTGGGTACGGCCTATTCGCTCTTCATCGTAGGAGCCACGAGCATCATTGGGAGTATCTCCTACTACCGTCACTCGCTTGTGGATGTGCGCACAGCCATCCTGTTCGGTCTGCCGTCGATCGTTGCCGTCTTCCTAACGAGGGCTTATCTTGTCCCTGCCATACCGCAAGAGGTCCTCAGGCTGGGGGATCTCATCATCGATAGGAGTATGATGCTCATGCTCCTCTTCGCCATCCTTATGCTCGTGGCCTCCATCAGCATGATCCGTCCGACAACAAAAAGTCCCAAGTCCCCACAATCGGCCCGGACTCACCGCAAGTATCCCTACATCTTGATCCTCATCGAAGGTCTCGTGGTAGGTTCGCTTACAGGTCTTGTCGGTGCAGGTGGTGGCTTCCTCATTATCCCTGCCCTCGTCATTCTCGGGAGACTGCCTATGAAGCAAGCCATCGGCACCTCTCTCGTTATCATCTCTGCGAAGTCCCTGCTGGGCTTCTTGGGCGAGAGCGGACTGAGGGATCTTGACTGGGGCTTCCTCCTCTCTGTCACCGCATTTGCGATCCTCGGTATCTTTTTGGGCATGAAGCTCTCTCACCGCATCGATGGAGCGAGACTCAAGCCTGCCTTTGGGTGGTTCGTCTTTGTCATGGGTATATACATCATCCTGAAAGAGACGATATTCTCCTAAAGAAACACCCTTATGTGACCAAAGTAGCTGTACAGAGAAGAAAAACATTTCATCTTTGCATCATAACAAAACAATCCGAACATATTATGAAAGTAGAACAAATCTATACAGGCTGTCTCGCCCAAGGTGCATACTACATCACCTCCATGGGCGAAGCCGCCATCATTGACCCTCTTCGTGAGATCAATCCATATATTGAACGCCTCAAGCGTGACGGTGTCCGACTCAAGTACATCCTTGAGACACACTTCCATGCCGACTTCGTGAGCGGTCATCTCGACCTGAGCCATGCTACGGGAGCCCCCATAATCTATGGTCCTACGGCCAAGGCCGGCTTCGATGCCATCGTGGCCGAAGACGGTCAGACCTTTGAGCTCGGCAAGGCGAAGATCAAGGTCATCCACACTCCGGGACACACGATGGAGAGTTCATGCTTCCTCCTCATCGATGAAGAAGGTCGTGAGACGGCACTCTTCAGTGGCGACACCCTCTTTTTGGGAGATGTGGGGCGTCCCGACTTGGCACAGAAGGCAGCCAACCTCACTCAGGAAGAACTTGCGGGGCTGCTCTATGACAGTCTTTACGAAAAGATCCTCCCACTCTCGGACGACATCGTGGTCTATCCCGGTCATGGTGCGGGGTCGGCCTGTGGAAAAAACATGATGCAGGAAACCGTGGACAGCCTTGGCAACCAGAAGCGTGTGAACTATGCCCTCAAGCAACCTGACAAAGAAACCTTCATCGCTTCTGTGATCGAGGGTCTCCTCCCTCCTCCCGCTTACTTCGGGGGCAATGTGGCAATGAACAAGCAAGGCTATGACAGCCTCGAACATATCCTGAAGCGTGGTCAATCTGCCCTATCGGCGACAGAGCTCGAACAGCTTGTGGAAGCGTCCGACGCCTTGGTACTCGATACGCGATCTCCCCAGACCTTTGCACAAGGTTTCATCCCTCGTTCGATCAACGTCGGTATTGACGGAGACTTCGCACCTTTGGTAGGTGCCATGATCGTGGATGTCAAACAACCCCTCGTCCTCATCACCGAACCGGGGCGTGAAGAAGAGGTCATCACAAGGCTCAGTCGTGTGGGATTTGACAATGTCCTTGGCCACCTTGACGGAGGTTTCGAGACTTGGAAGGCTTCGGGCAAAGAGATCGATCATGTCGAATGCATCTCTGCAGAAACCCTTGCCGCACACTTCCCTCTCAAAGAGGGCATCATCGTTGATATCCGCAAGGAGGGCGAATACGCGGCAGAGCACGTCGAAGAGGCTTACAGCCGTCCCCTCGCCTACATCAACGACTGGATAGCAGATCTCCCTCGTGACCAACATGTCTACCTCTACTGCGCCAGTGGTTACCGCAGCATGATAGCCTCAAGCATCCTTCAGGCAAGAGGGTATCGCAACTTCACGAATGTCGATGGAGGCTTCGAAGCCATCTCTCAGACAAGCATCCCAAAGACAGACTTTGTCTGTCAGAGCAGGATGTCCAAATAATAATGTCATTTATCACTCCTACAAAACATCATAACTTTTTCATGTTCAAACTTATCAAAAGCCTTTTCTCTCGTCCCGATGATCAGACACTCATCGAGGCCATCAAGGATGGTGCATTCTTGGTCGATGTCCGCTCTGCCGGCGAATTTGCTTCGGGCAGTGTCCCCGGTGCAGTCAATATTCCACTAGATCAGATCGAAGCGAAGCTTGACAAGTTCAAGGGTAAGAAGTCGATCATAGTCTTCTGTCTTAGTGGAGGCCGCAGCTCTCAAGCCCATGTCATCCTCGAACGCAATGGATTTGACAACGTCCTCAATGGCGGCACATGGAACCACGTTGCCTCACTCAAGAAGGGCATCTGAGCAGGTTTGGCAATACCCCTTTTCCCGGAGCATAAAAAGGTTTGAAATTATTGCTGTCCGGTAAAAGTTGGACTTTTACTCATGTCTTACTATTGTACATTCTAACGCTAACGCCAAAGGTAAAACAACCGGGGCTGATTTCCATTTGTGGAAACCAGCCCCTTATTGTTTCTTTTACCGGACAGCGATATAACAAAAATGCCGCATAGGGAAAAGGATATCCCTATGCAGCACCTTTCTTTCGACTCTTCCCTATGCGGGGAGGAGAGTGCAGTGTCTATTATTTTGTGTCGCTCGTGGTTTCGTAAAGAGGAGCGATTATCTCTTCGATAGCGTCCCCGTGCAAATCGCGAGCAACGATTTTACCATCAGGGCCAATGAGCATAATCTGGGGGATACCCGTAATTCCGTAGAGTTCGGTAGCTGTATTCCCCTCAGTATCGAAGATCTGAGGCCAAGCGATACCCAATTCCTCTACAGCTTTGAGATGATCTTCTTTGCCATCCCATACTGCTACGCCAATGATGCCAAGACCCTTGTTGCGGTACTTTTCGTAGATGGCGAGGAGTTCATTCTTGATAGCTTTACGGCAGGGACCACACCAAGATGCCCAAAAATCTACAAGTACATACTGACCCTTGCCTACATAGTCGCTGAGAGATACTTTATTACCTTCCATATCCTCGCCCGAGAAGTCCCTAAATTGGTTGCCGGGCATCGTTTCTTTGAGGTTCGCAAAGAGTGCGATATCTGCCTTAATCAGAGGCATAGCCTTGAGGGCTTCCCCTGCTTTGTCTAATAGATCGCTTAATTTGCTGCTTTCTTCACAGGTCATTTTGCAGAGGTAGTAGCCCAAAAAGCCTGCTTTTACGTCCGCATACTTAAGGTAGAATTGCTCAGAAAGAGTGTAGACTTCTTGGATCCAATTGTCACCTCCTTGGGCAATCCCTTCCTGTATCTTTTTGTAGATATCGGCATTCTCGTCATTGATAGGTGTACCACGGAAAGCGTTGCAAGTAGTGTCTAGGGTAAGAGTCCCGGCTTCTGCTACCACCATAGCGTTGATACTTTCGTTGGTAGAAATGAGACGATATACTTTGCCCATTTCGCCTTTGAACACGTATTCAAAATTGGAGCCATCAAGGGTGATGCTGTCTAATGCGATAGTGCTATCCTCTTGATCTAGGTCATAAATCCGTAGCATCTCGCCCTTCATATCGGGGGATACTATACCTGTAATCTTGCTTTCCTTTTTACAGCCGATGGCAAGGAATGTAAGGGCTGCCAATGCAATGACAGTAAAGATTTTTGTTCGTTTCATATTTGTTTCTTTAGTTCTATGTTTGCTTAGAGGGTTTCTTTAGAGGAGCTTTTTGCTACACCTTATATATATGGGGTGATAGGTCAAGGAGACTCCTCCTTGAGCGTGAGGATACTTTGTAGTGTACTCCTTCTCTAGCTGGGCTAGCTGGGTACGACCGCAAAGATAGGAAATATTGTCATTGGGGAGATGGGTTACGCCGGTGGCTCGTAGATGATGCAGAAGATCGAACAACGAAGAAAAACGAAGTACTACCTCCTCTTCTTGCACCTCCACATCTTTGAAGTTTCGTGAGCAAAACTCCCTATACGCCGACGAGGGAAAATAGTGGAGCCCTCGCCCCGTGAGGGTGCGCAACTCGTGTAGATTACGTTCCCCAAATGTAGAGATGAGCAAAGTCCCTTGGGGGGTAAGGAGTTTTTTTGCTTTAGTAAGTAGAAGAAAAGGATCCTCTATCCATTGCAAGGCAGAAGCAGAAGCGATGAGGTCTAGCGGAGTAGTAATTTGGGATAATACTTCGGATATATCTCCTATGAGTTTTGTGTAAGTTTGGTGCTCTAGGTACTGTTCTGCCTTTTCTGTAATGGTGGAATTAAGATCGTTGAGCAACCAATGTTGGGCTTTAATTCTTCCCTCCAGGGCTTTGGTTAGTAGGCCTGTACCGCAACCGAACTCTAAAATATGGTCGTACTCTGCACCTTGGGGTAGATAAGCTGCCAAGTGTTGAGCAATCTGATTTTGCACAAGGGCATGCCGATCGTAGGATGAGGCTGCACGAGCAAAGGAGCGGGCGATACCTTGTTGGGCTTTATTCATGAGGAAGTATATCGGGTGAGAGGAGTTCCTCCCAATGGGAGAATGCACTAAAAGGGTAGTGATCAGCTTTGGGGAGTGTAGCGACTTCTACTCCCGTATTATGCCACCACGCAAGTTGATTGCAAGAGGGAATGACGCGATCTTTGACGGGGATTATAGCATGAGTCCAAGGTGATTGCCCCTGCTCAATGGGGAAAGGTGGTTGCGCTCCCACGTAAGACAATTCTGTTTTTAACTCTTCGGTAGAGCGTGTTTTAAGGGACTCGAATAGATGCCGTAGCCGTTTACCTCCGCACATTCGTCGGTTGAATCGTTCTCTATTCCCTTCGTTGAGATGGTCTCTTGTTGCGTCGAAGATGGCACAAGGGATCCCCCAATCATCGTGCCTTGGATAGGGGGTACCTGCAATGGCAATGGCTCTAGAGAGATGGGGTAGTTTATTGCGCTGATGAAGTAGAGTAGCTGCCCATACTCCCATAGACCAGGCTACAAGATCTACATGAGAGTAGGGAGAAAAGTCGAAAGAGAAGTCTTGACTCCTATAGTCTTCTACGAGCAGGAGATCATACCCGAGGGGGAGTGTAAGGTGTTCTATAGCGGCGCGAGTCATAGCCCATCCGTTACAAAAGATGAGGAGGGAGGGTGCCGGTGTAGGGGTGGTTTGGAATAGGAGCTGTTTCATCGGAGAGACTCTAGCATTTGTAGCATTGGGGCGAGATCGGCAGGGGTAATGGCTGCGGTAAGAGAAAGGCGTAGGCGCGCTGTCCCGAGAGCTACGGTGGGGTAGCGTATCGGTTTTACCTCAAATCCTCCCTTTTGTAGCCTCTCTGCCAAAAGACCGCAAGCCCCATTTTCTCCTATAATTAGGGGCAAGATCTGAGCCACCCCGGGGCAAGAGTATCCTTTTTCTTGGAGAGACGAACGGAGATATTGGCTTACTTGCCTCAATTGAGCACGCTCTTCTCCTAATTGGGGCAATAATGCGAATATGTATCGGCTCCAAGCTATAACAGCCGGTGGTAGCATTGTAGAGAAAATAAGGGGGCGAGCCATATTGACGAGGTACTCCCTGAGAGGGGTGCTAATTGCGGCATAGGCTCCCATACTATTTAGGGCTTTTCCGAAAGTGCCCACTAGTATGTCAATATCGGCAAGTATTCCCTGTTCTTCTGCCAATCCGTATCCGTTGGCTCCGTGGGTGCCTATGGCGTGTGCTTCGTCGCAGTAGATAACAAGAGAGGGATACTTCTTCTTTAGAGCAACAAGCGCCTCGAGATCGGCTTCGTCGCCATCCATGCTGTAGAGACTTTCTACGGCAACGATGGAAATACGATACTTCCCTTCATCCTCTTTTAATAGCTCCGTAAGGTGCTCAAGATCGTTGTGTCTAAAACGTGTGAAGGGGAGCCGGCTTAGGCGTATCCCATCAATAATACTTGCATGTACCATCCTATCTGCATATACTTTTACGCCCTCTAGATGGGCTAATGCAGGGAGAATGCCTGTATTGAGATGGTATCCACTATTGAAAAGTAGGGCAGCCGGGTGCTCCAGAGCCTTTGCTATTTCTTCTTCGAAAAGAGCTGCCTCCTCATAATTCCCCAATAGAAGGCGAGAAGAAGTGCTGCCTGAGGGACTACTACAGTTGGGATGAAGGGCGGCGAACTGCTCACGTAGATCATCACGCTCAGTAAGCCCGAGATAGTCGTTGCCGGATAGGTTGAGACGCTTCTCCTCATTGACTACAATCCATTTCCCTAGAGAGGAGTAAGGGAGAGAGAGGTGACGGAGGTTCTCCTTCTTTGCCAGATCTTCGAGCCTTTGGTTTATCTGTTTGTCTAGATCATGCATGATGTTCTTTTTGGGGTGAGGGTGCGTATAATTCCCCTGGGGCTTGTCTTCTTTTTCAGGGCAAAGGTACATTAATCCTTGCATAGGTGAGGTCTGTAGGAGATAGGTGATATGTTCTCTTTTTCTTTTGTGTTACCTTTGTAGCAACTAAAGAAACGGATAGCAATTATAGGAGAGTTGCGCTATAGTATGAAGGATAAGATTATTATCATCCCCACCTACAACGAGCGAGAAAATGTCGCCAATATGATTACCCAAGTATTTGCTCTAGAGGGTAATTTTGAGATACTTATTGTGGATGATTCCTCTCCTGATGGTACGGCTTCCATCGTAAAAGAGGAGATGGGGAAATACCCTGAGCGTCTCCATCTGTTGGAGCGAAAGGGAAAACTCGGTTTGGGTACGGCTTATATTGCAGGCTTCAAATGGTGTCTCTCTGAGGGGTATAACTACATTTTCGAGATGGATTGCGACTTTAGTCATCCTCTAGAAGCCCTCCCTCGTCTTTATGCTGCGTGTCACGATCAAGGGTATGATGTGGCTGTGGGCTCTCGCTATGTAAAGGGTGGAGGCGTGAAGGATTGGCCTCGTAATCGTATCATGATGAGCCGCTGGGCTTCTTATTATGTCCGTTTCGTTACCTGGTTGAAGGTACACGACACTACGGCCGGCTTTGTATGTTATCGTCGGGAGGTGCTAGAGGCAATTGATCTTGATGCTATCCATTTCAAAGGCTATGCCTTCCAAATCGAAATGAAATACGTAGCCGCTTGTCTCGGTTTCAAGCTAACGGAAGTGCCCATCATCTTTATCAATCGCAAACTAGGGGTCTCCAAGATGAGCAGTTCCATCTTTGGCGAAGCGTTCACGGGGGTACTCAAGTTGCGTTTATGGCATACTTTCAAAGGATATCCGCACCGCAAAGCAAATTAAGGAACGACCGGGGGAAATATCCAAACACTACGAACTACTATGAAACAACTACTACTTAATGCTCAGATAACAAACGAAGGAAAAACTTTCTTCGGATCTGTACTAATTGATGGGGAGCGCATTGCGGCAATTTATCAAGGGATAATGCCCCTAACACAAATCCCCGAAGAGGCGCGTAATGCTCAGATAGAAAATTGTGAGGGGTTGTGGTTGTTTCCCGGAGTAATTGACGACCAAGTACACTTTAGAGACCCGGGGCTTACCCACAAGGGAGATATAGAGAGCGAGAGTAGAGCAGCCATAGCCGGGGGGGTAACCTCCTTTATGGATATGCCCAACACGAACCCCGCCACCACGTCGTACGATGCTCTTATGTGGAAGCGCGACCATGCGCACGAGGTCTCTTGGGCAAATTATGCCTTCTTTGTGGGAGGAACAAATAGCAATGCAGATAGCCTTTTTTCTCTAGATCTAAAGATAATCCCCGGGATTAAACTCTTTTTGGGAGCCTCTACAGGCAATATGTTGGTGGATCGTAGAGAGGCAGTAGAGACTTTTTTTGCAGAGAGCCCTCATCTCATAGCCATTCACTCTGAGTCCGAAGAGATAATTCGCCGTAATAGAGCCCTGTACGTTGAGCGTTATGGAGAGGATCCTCCTATCACTTGCCACCCCCTTATTCGTAGTGACGAGGCCTGCTACCGCTGTACGTCGGAGGCGCTCGATAGAGCTACAAAGTATGGCACTCGCCTCCATGTGTTGCATCTGAGTACAGCTAGAGAGGTAGCTTTATTCCGCCATGACCTCCCCTTAAAAGAAAAGCATATTACAAGTGAGGTCTGTGTGCATCATCTTTGGTTTACGGATCAGGATTATGCTCGCCTTGGCACACGTATTAAATGGAATCCTGCCATAAAGACGGAAGCAGACCGCCAGGCGTTGCGCCAAGGTTTGATAGACGGAGCGTTGGATATAGTAGCCACGGACCATGCCCCTCATCTTTGGCAGGAGAAAGAAGGAGGAGCTCTCAAGGCAGCTTCGGGTGGACCCCTCGTTCAATACTCTCTACTCGTAATGCTGCAACTTGCTGAGCAGGGCTTGTGGTCTAGAGAGTTGGTGGTGGATAAGATGTGTCACCGCCCTAGTGACTTATTTTCGCTACAAGAGCGAGGATATATTCGCCCCGGGTACTATGCCGATCTCGTCCTTATCAATCCTCGGGAGAATACAGAGGTAAACAAAGAGGGTATTGTGAGCCGTTGTGGATGGTCGCCTTTTGAAGGTTATAGCTTCCATCATAGCGTCGAAAGTACCTATGTCAATGGGCAACGAGCTTATCACAAAGGTATATTTGAGGCAAGACCTTCGGTAAAACCTTTGTCATTTAACCGATAATGGCTACTTTTGTAGGAGTTATACAAATCTCAAATACGTACTGTATTATGGAACAACTTGATTGGTCATCTTTGGGTTTTGGTTATCACAAGACCGACTACAACGTACGTTGCTACTACCGCGACGGCAAATGGGGAGAACTAGAAGTGTCTTCCGAAGAAACGATCACCATGCATATGGGGGCAACCTGCCTTCATTATGGACAAGAAGCCTTCGAAGGGCTAAAGGCTTTCAAGGGCAAAGATGGAAAGGTGCGTATCTTCCGTATAGACGAGAATGCTAAGCGTATGATCCGCTCAGCAGAGGGTGTTGTGATGCAACCCGTACCTCAGAAACTTTTCGAAGAGGCTTGCATCAAGGCTGTTAAACTCAACGAACGTTTCATTCCTCCCTACGAGAGTGGTGCATCTCTTTACATCCGTCCTCTTCTTCTAGGGCTTGGTGCTCAAGTTGGTGTTAAGCCGGCTCCCGAATATCTCTTTATCGTATTTGTAACTCCTGTTGGTCCTTACTTCAAAGAAGGATTCAAGCCTACTCCTATGGCTATTATGCGTGGCTATGACCGTGCAGCTCCATTGGGTACCGGTACGATCAAGGTTGGGGGTAACTATGCCGCTGGTATGATTCCTACGGTACTTGCTCACGACAAGGGCTACTCTGCATGTCTCTTCCTTGATGCAAAGGAAAAGAAGTATATCGACGAATGCGGCCCTGCCAACTTCTTTGGTATCAAGAACAATACATACATTACGCCCGAGTCCACCTCTATCCTCCCCTCTATCACCAATAAGAGTTTGATGCAACTCGCTAAGGATATGGGTATGAATGTAGAGCGTCGTCATGTACCCGAAAGCGAACTTGCAGAGTTCGAAGAGGCCGGAGCTTGCGGTACTGCTGCAGTGATCAGCCCTATTCTTCGTATTGATGACCTCGATGAAAACAAGACTTACCAGATCTCTAAGGATGGTAAGCCGGGTAAGCGTTGCGAAGAACTCTATAATCGCCTCCGTGCTATTCAGTATGGTGATATAGAAGATCCTTATGGATGGGTTACTATTGTAGAGTAATAAAATCTAGACGTATAGTCTGATATATACTTTGAGAGAGCTCGTGGGGGAGACTTCCCTGCGGGCTCTTTTCTATTGAGAGTAGCAACAGATATAATTTATTTGCGCTTAAATAAAAAGACCTCGGGATATGCCTTGTTGCACTCCTGAGGTCTTGCTTTCTGAACAATCAGCTATTGCTGAATTTCCTCTATCGTTCTGTTATTCGTTTGTCTCTCCGCTAGGACATTATTTCTTTTACATGGCTGTGAAGGAGGCCAAGAAGCCACAGATAATACCCGGGAGGTTGGCTATAACGATGGGCCAATCCTTCTTCTTGCGAATGAATCCATAGCCTACCCATAGAGTGCAGTTGATGCCTGCTACCATTGGCTGCAGCCAATCGCCTTTATGTCCGGCAAGGTTGGATCCAATCTGTGGGATATAAGAAGTGTACATCGCCATGGCTGTTGCCGTAGCTATCCAACCGAGGATAGATAAAAACTTTTCTAGCTTCATATTGCTATAATATTTAGTCTTAATCGCACGTAAGGATAGTTTTTATTTTTATCTTCGGCAATAGTGTGGTGGTTTTTTTTATTTCAAGGTTGTTTTGGCTTTGGCGGCGAAAGTGTTTGCGTCTTGCATGTCTCTTTTTTTTCCCCTCTCTTGTATGTTTCCTTTTGCTTTCCTTCTTCCATTATATCTCTTGTTTTGTCAGGATTGATTAAATTAGCAGAGAATATGGATCTTTCTCATTTGCCATCCTCTTTATCAAAAGGCCTTATCAGAAGAGATAAATATATGTATGAATATAGTCATCTATCTTCAATCTCCTCTCATTAGAACTTCTCTTTATCGTTGCAAGGTTGTGTTAGACTTTTAGAGCTAAAAATATCCCTGAAAAGGGGGATAATAGATTTATGTTCCTTATATTTACTCCTAATAAGGTATAGGTCTATCCCTATATGATGGAGAACAAGCATAGCGTAGTATGTGAGGGAGATAGCACCTATTATAAATTCATAGATATAAATATGGAAAGACATAGAGTACAATACTATTCCCAACATGATTTGAGCATAGGTTGGAGTTTACAGCAAATAGAGGACCTATTGATGAATTTTGAGGCATCAAAATTCGTCAAGGATATCAATGATGTTCTGGAACTCTATCACATCAAAAAACATATAGATCGTGACAACCATCTATCAACTTGGAAAGAGGATTATATTGATAGTTTGAAATCAATGGTCAAGAGTTTCTCAGAAATTATTGTGAGATATCTATTAGCTATCCCAAAAGAAGCACTATATGATTATTACAAGTTAATAGACTGGAGCTATACAGAATCATTCTGGGAGGTAGTCGCTAATTATGATCTTTTAGATTTGCTTGATGAGCCTTTTTTGGACAAGGTGCTTACTGAAGATGGCAATTTGCGTCTGATTCTGCAACAGGAACGGATCGTAAATAAGTTCGCGAAATATCTCAAGAGCAAGATGAAGAGTAATAGTCTATCTGCTCATATCCTCTTGGATCAATATGCACGCAGCAACTTAAATGATAATGGTGGGACGTACTTCTTCCCCGCATCATTGACATCTGCCGACAAGGAGCAGATTATTGTAGACTTCTTGAACCAGGGCGAGCCTAACCTCAACTACGTGAGGCTCGTGATGCAGATAAAGGACAATGCTGATCAGATTGTTCTTTCTCCAAAAACGAGACTTCTTGCACAAGATGTGGAAAAGCGAATGAATGAGCAGTTGTTTGACAAGGCAACCGCAATTCATCTCAAGTATGGTGTAGAGTATGATAGAAGTGATAATATTCCACCAACCAGAATAGGGAAACGAGAAAATGGGTTTATACAAGTTCATAGCTGGAAATATATTGAGGGCTTGAACGAAACGGAGAAGATTCTCGTTTTTGGAAATCTTTTCGGTCTGCTGGGTGAGGATTGTCTGATAAACCTCGTCAATAAAGATTCTGAAACTGGTGGTTTGGAATGGGCTTGTATGGATCATGGCAAAGATGCCTATTTCATGAATCAAAGTTGTCGGCTCAAGAACTTCTTCGCATTAGCTAATACAAACCTATATTCGCGAGTGCTTCCTGCAATGGAGTGTAGGCTGGAATCCTTAGTGAAAAACTTCTACGAGAATCATTTTAAGGAATACTATGGTTATCCAGCTTTGCAATTAGCATTGCCAGCAGAAGATGCAGATTGGGTGGTCAAATGTCGAACTATCATACCTGAGTTGGATTCAGTTTCAAAACAATATAATTTGTTTGTAGAAGAGGGAGATATAAATCCGAGGCTATTCTCTTTGGGAAAACCATTGCTACCCACAGATGCTAAAAGTCTTTTTGAAAATAAGTATTACGTGATCAAGAGGAATTCCTTGGAGATTTTAGAACCGATGATGCTTTTGTTCCGAACAGCAGAAGTCCTTCATGTTGTTGATGGATTTGATACTACAAGGATTCATAACTTCTATGATTTTATCACAAGTTGTGAAGTCCCTTATTCAGTTTATAAGAAAGATTACCATAAGAATAAGATAAACAAATTAATTGCTGAAGGGTATGTTAGGATTGATGAACAAGGGGTACTAAAACCTAACAACCAATCTGCAATTGAAATACTAGGTTGCCTTTGGCGCAATCGTGTAGTATCGTATTGGCATCACAGCAAGCCTGTTCGTGAATTGCTAGACAAATGGAAAGAAGATGATTTGTTAGAAATTGACGACCACCTGCTTTGCGAATCTGAGCGTAATCTGTTCTCTTACTATCTCAATAATAACAAATACACTAATGGCCCTGCTATCCGGAACCAATATGCACATGGAGTAATACCTGTAGGTGACGATGTGCAAGTCCATGCCAAGAACTATTTCATCCTTCTTATGCTACTGATTCTACTTCTGTTGAAAATTGAAGATGAGTTCAGAATTGGCTTTAGAATACTCGATAATCTGGGGGAAAAACTCTAACTGTTTTCCATGGAATTTGTATTCCTGAAAACGGAAAAATGGGTCTATATTCAGAATGAGGATACTTCAATCAATTGATATAAGATGCAAGTGAGGACGATCATAGCGCAGTACGTGAAAGAGATGTGCAAAGAATAAAATTGATACAAGTAGATCTATTATAGAAAGCTGGAGAGGGTCTACGCATCGTTCGTGAATTGAAGTAGGAAAAGACCACACTTCGCCTTGATAAGGTTAATAAAGTATTTGACCTCTTTGGCTTGGAGTGTAGTTCTTTTTGGGGTGCTATGAATTAAGATGCAGACCAATTACTTTTATCGGGTGCTAATCTCTTTTTGTCTAGGGTGGTTTGGGGAGGGATTCTGGGCAGAAATGGATACAAAAATAGGCTGATAATCGGTGAATTATCAGCCTATAAATTTTTATTTTTAGGGCAGGAGTTTTTCCTTTTCTATTCTAGGTCAAGTTGTCTGTTGGAGGATTGGGTGGAAAGTGCCCTCCGACGGCTAAGTTTTAGCGTCCCTCCTTCTTTTTGGCAAGAGCGAATGCTTCGTCAAGTCCCTTGGCTAGATCGTATTGGGGGCGATACCCTAAGGCTAGAAGGGGAGCGATATTGCACTGCCAATTGCGTTGCTTGAGGATGGGATATTTATCCAAGTTTAGTGCAATGGGATGCCCCGTGAGCTTTCCGTAGAGTGCTCCCAAAACACATGCTATATATATGATGCCGAGGGGAACTCGCACTTCGCGCACTTTGCGATGGATATGCCTTGATGCGAAAAGGGTGAAGTCGTGGTCGTCGTACGTTTGCCCATCCGAAACGAGATAATTTTTCCCTTCGGCATCGGGGTGAGTCATTACGAGGAATAGCGCTTGCACCAGATCTCGCACATATACAAAAGAGAGCTGTTGATGCTTGCGTCCTGATAGAAAACTCCATCCCTTTTTCATGGTATCGATGGAGAGCCAATAGTCTTGGTCGCCAAATCCATATACCCCGGTAGGGTTGAGGATGGTGTAGCGAAAGTCCGACTGGCGCACATAGTGTTCGGCGAGGAGTTTGCTTTTTCCGTAGAGCGTATTCGGCTCGTGCGGCATAGAGGCATCCAAGGGGTGATGGCTACGATTCTTTCCATAGCTACCCATACTGCTCATCAGTACGAACCTCTCGGGTAGAGCAGGCATACGCTCAAGAGCCTCTAGTAGACGGCGTGTATGCTCGGCATTGACCTCCTGAAATTCTCTCTTATGGGGCGTCTTGGTAAGACCTGCGTTGTGGATAACGTAGCGAAAAGGAGCCTCGGTGGATAGCGAGAGGGGAATCTTTGCGAACTGCTGCGCCATCTGATCTACAGAGTAGAAATCAACTTCCAAAAGGTGGATAGGTAGCCCCTCGAAGTGTTGTCTTGCACTCTCTTTGCGCACTGCCACCCATACATCAAACCCAAGTTCTATAGCTTTTTCTAGGATGTATTTGCCGATAAAACCTGTTGCTCCTGTAATTAGAAGTCGCTCTTTATGCTCTCCCTCTTCTTGCAAATTCATCTTCTTTTTAGAAACAAAAAGCCACTCAAACGAGGCCGAATAGACCTCCTTTGAGTGACACAATTAATCGTTATTCGTGAATGTCCGAAGTAGTGACAAGAGGATCTTATTTGTTCTCTGCACGTGCTTCCTTCACTGCTTCTTGGAGTAGACGGATCTTTTCGCCCACAGAGGCTAGATCTCGTTTCAAGCGTTGTTGCTTTTGCTCTATATCTCGCATCACGGAGTCGCCCCATTTAGACGATACCGAGAAGAGATCTAGATTGCCGGTAGAGGTTTGCAGCTCCTTGGACATGCGTTCGCGAGTGCGGTAGAGTCTTTCTAGCTCATCCTCTAGCTTCTTAAGGTCTCCACCCATGCTGTCTATATCCGAGGCAAAGGCTTCGAGACGGCGCTGATTGCGCTCCATTTGGAACTTTTCGTACACTTTGTCTACGGCACGATAGTAGGCGTTGTACACCTTTTCTTTATCGCGATAAGGCACATGCCCCACAGCATTGAAACGCTCCATAAGGGCGTTAAGTTTGCTGCGCATTTCTTCTTGCGGAGTGCCTTCCTCTTCTGTTAGTGCTTCAATTTCACTAATGATTTCACGTTTCTCCTTTAGGCAGGCTACCTGCTCTGTATTGCGTGCATTGCCTTGTTTCTTACGAGCTTCGAAGAAGGTATCGCATGCTGTGCGGAAGCGAGCCCAAAGTTCATCGCCTACGCGCTTGGACGAACGTCCTGCCTTTCTCCATTCCTCTTGTAGCTCTTTGAGCCTTTTAGCCTTCTTGTTCCAATCCGTACTGGGGGCAAGAGACTCTGCCTCTTCTATGATCTTGCGCTTGGTGGCATCAGCCTGATCGTATTGTTCACGTAGGGTCTGGAAGAATTGAGCTTTTGTATCAAAGAAGAAATTGCAAGCCGATCTAAAACGCTTATAGATCTCATTGCTTTCACTGCGTGGAGCGTGCCCGGTTTCTTTCCATTGCTCCTGTAGCTTGAGCACTTGTTCGGTGGCACTCTTCCATTTTGAAGCGTTATTGAACGAATCGATGGGTAGCGACTCTATTGCCAAGCAGATCTCTTGTTTTGCGGAGAGGTTGGCCTCTTCTTGGGCATTTCGGTTGTCGAAAAACTCTTGACGACGCCTATTTAGATCGTGAGATAGCTCGTTGAATCTAGCCCAAATCTCCTCACGCATAGACTTTTCTACAGGGCCAATTTCTTTCCACTCGCGGTGTAGTTGCTGTAGCTCTTTGCACGCATCTATGATATCCTCACGAGTGCTGAGCTCTTCGGCTTGTGCTATGAGGTCTTGTTTGGCTTCGAGATTTTTGCGGAAGTCGTAGGCGCGGCTCTCTTCGTTCATCTGACGAAGATCGTAGTATTCTTCGCGCAATCTACTATACTCGGCTTGGAGGTCGTTGTACTTTGCCTCGGGCACTTGGCCAATGCTTTTCCACTTCTCCTCTAGTTCGTAGTATTGCGTACGGATGGTCGAAAAGTCGTCTTGACTCGAAACGATGGAGCGCAAGGTCTCAATGAGTTGACGCTTGAGTTCGTAGTTCTCCTCCTGCTTCTTTCGCTCCTCCTCTAGGTTTTGTTGGTAGCGAAGTCGGTAGGTCTCCAGGATATCGTGTAAGCGACTCTCGTGTAGTTTTGCCTCTTCGAGTTGGGCTTTCGCTTCGTCTGTCTCCGCGCGTTCGTACGCACTTTTTTTCCTGTCAAATCCCTTTTTTAGGGCGTCGACATCACGGCGAGAGGGTAAGACTTCAGATTGAGACATCAGTGCAATTGCATCTACAATCTGAGGACAAGTCATAGCTTCGATTTCCTCATAAGAGAAAGTTTTGTAAGCAGGACTCTCAGTAGAGTGGTCGGCTCCGTTTACGGGAGCTTCGGGAGTAGTAGCCTCAGCAGCATCGGGTGCTGTAGTGTTGAGGTTTTTCTCTTGGGGCATCAAGTTAGTATCTTCCATACGCATTCCTTTGATGAGGCAACCCTACAACGTATAGGGATCCTCTCTCAATTCGCTTACAAATTAAGCAAATAAAAATGAGACTAAGGCCTGTCTTTTGTGAATAAAGTAGGGTACTCCCAAATAATTGCTCCCTCAATCGAACAATTAAGTGTCACTGTATCTTGTTGATCGGGGAGGTTGCCTCCTTAAAAAGAATTCTCCATAACAAAAAAGTACCTCCACTCCTATCGGGAGAGAAGGTACTTATAAACCATTGAACTATGGCCTTTTTAGCTATTCATCGATGCTAAGAACTCAAGATTTGAATCCGTAGATTCGATACGTTGTTTAACGAATTCCATAGCTTCGATGGGATTCATATCTGATAGATATTTCCGCAAGATCCACATGCGATTGAGGGTTACAGGATCGAGAAGAAGATCATCTCGGCGGGTGCTACTTGACATGATATCCATAGCCGGGAAGAGGCGTTTATTGGCAATTCTTCTGTCGAGTTGCAACTCCATATTCCCTGTTCCCTTAAACTCTTCGAAGATCACTTCGTCCATCTTGGAGCCCGTATCGGTGAGGGCTGTTGCGAGTATCGTAAGACTCCCTCCGTGTTCGATATTACGAGCCGCACCAAAGAATCGTTTAGGCTTTTGTAGAGCATTCGCATCAACACCCCCTGAGAGGACTTTGCCGGAGGCCGGTTGCACAGTATTGTATGCTCGGGCAAGGCGCGTGATTGAGTCTAGTAAGATTACAACATCATGCCCACATTCCACCATACGTTTTGCCTTGCTTAGCACGATTTCTGCAATCTTTACATGACGCTCAGCCGGCTCATCAAAGGTGGAGGCGATAACCTCAGCATTAACGTTGCGAGCCATATCTGTCACTTCTTCAGGGCGCTCATCAATGAGCAATATGATCTCATAGACTTCGGGATGATTGGCTGCAATGGCATTGGCAATGTCCTTTAGAAGCATTGTCTTACCTGTCTTAGGCTGGGATACGATAAGCCCACGTTGTCCCTTACCTATGGGGCAGAATAGATCTACAATGCGCATGGCTGTTTTGTCGAATACGCCTGCCACATCAAGACTTTCGAGCTTGAATTTTTCTTCGGGGAAAAGCGGAGTTAGGTGGTCAAACGGCACTCTGTCTAAAATCTCCGACGGGAGCTTCCCATTCACCTTCTCAAGAGAGGCAAAGGGGAAATATTTCTCTCCATCTTGAGGAGGATAGATGGTTCCCTCTACCACATCTCCCGATTTTAACCCATAGGTCTTGATCTGCTGTTGTGAGAGGTATATGTCATCCGGCGAGGAGAGGTAGTTGTAATCGGCACTACGCAAGAAGCCGTATCCATCGGGCATAACCTCCAATACTCCAATGCAAGGAAGCATTCCTTCGAAATTGTATAGAGGGGTTTCTTCTTCGCCGTGGCTCTCTGTTTTTCCCGCTTTATCTTGGCGATTGTGTTGATTGCGGTTGCTCCTTTCTGCATTTTTCTGCCCCTTACGCTCTTGGGGAGCTGCAGGTTTTTCTCCATTTGTGCCCTTTGTGGGGGTAATTAGTGGCATGATGGAGTCGAGTAGCGAGTCTTTGGCATTGGCATTGGTGAATACCATTTGCGTCGGTTTATTCGGAGAATTCGACTCTTGAGACTCTTGGGGGGCCGGAGTGTCGGGGAGGATGGCTGCTGATCCCTTGGGGTATGTATCTTCGTGTTTGATGGTTGAAGCTATTTCTTCCGGGATGGAGCTGGAAGAGAGTAAGGCCGGATGGATTGAGGAGCTTTCCGTCTTAATATTTCCTGCTAGATGACTTGCACTCTCGGCTGAGGCAGCTTCGATGGCTTTTTTCCGCGCTTCGTCGTCCATGTCCGGAGAGAAGAGACTCTTCTGCTTGGGAGAAGAGGGGGTATTCGAGGAGGCCTTTGGCGCCCCTTTTGGGTTATTGGAGCGATCTTTCTCCTTAGATTGAGAGGAGGCTTTCTCCTCTGTTGTATTTGTGTTGCTTGTATCGTGACGCTTAGAGTTACCCCGATCTGCTTTAGATTTTCCTTGTTCTTTTCCAACTTCTGCCTGGAGTTCAGCTTGGAAGTCTAGAATGGCATAAATGAGTTTATCTCTGCCCGAGGGGATGTCTTTCATCCCCAACTCTTGGGAGATAGCGCGCAGCTCTTCGTCTGTCTTGCCATCAAGAGATACAATAGTGTACTTTGTTTGCATCGTGTGAATTACCTTCTGCTATTTTGCTTTGTGCTCCTTTGGTCTTTCCTTTTATCGTAAAGGCTTATGTAGACTACGGAGGTGATATAATATATGATTGGCTATACGATGGCGAATCGATCAATTCCAAAAACTTACTAAACTCGAAAAGAAATCGCTTACCCAGAGGGGAAAGTTCTACTTAGCGATTAGTTCAGAAAAAGGGACGATTCTTTCTACAACGACAAGGAGAACTTTATGTCTCCTAATGTAGATCCATCGATACTATTTCCCTGCAAATGTACAATACAAAATCCAAATAGCGGTACTTAAAAAACACAAAACTCCTTATGAAAACTTTTTCGCTCCCTCCCGAATGGCAGGAGAGAGCTTTAGGTTTTCGTAAGGAGCCTGGCTATTTTAGTCAAAGGCTTGACGAGGGGCCATCTTACGCAGGTTCATAAGAGCATAACGCATTCGTCCCAATGCTGTATTGATACTAACCCCGGTGTAATCGGCAATCTCCTTGAAACTCATGTCTTTATGGTAGCGTAAGATGAGTACATCTCGCTGCTCCTTGGGGAGACGTGCCACACAAGAGTGTAGTAGGTCTCTGCGATTTTGCTCTACCAACTGCTCCTCTATGTTAGGGCTAGGGTAGGGAAGTCTATCAAGATACTCTTCGCGAAAATTTTCGTCATGGATAGAGACCACATGCTGCGCCTTGGTGCGTCTAAAGTGATCTATTACCATATTACGAGCGACCCTAAACAGCCACTGACGGAACTTGCCTTGCATCTGATAGGTGCCGGCACGGAGCACATGAATAACCTTGATAAAAGTATCTTGGAACAGGTCATCTGCCACATCGCTATCGCCTACTTGTAGGCGTATATAAGAAAGCAACTCACCGTCATATCTGTCGATAAGTGCATCGAAGGCTTCGTTGCAACCTTCAGCATAGAGTGAGATCAACTCATCGTCTGATCTCAGCTTTATATCTTTCATATTGCTATGATCTTCTAATAACTAAAGAGTAGCAATGTTTCGATAGGCAATCGTGATCTAGTTTTATATTCCTCAGAGAGAGTAGCCTTGACAGGCTATTCCTCCCTCTCGGTGCAAAGTAACACTATTCTTGCGAAATATGCAACAAGAGGGAAAGAATTAGAGGGGAAGAAATTTTATCCTCCCCTCCGTATTTAGATTAGTTTGTTTTGCCAAAGCGGCGAGAGCGAGCCATCATGCAAGAGCCAATAAGCCCGGCTTCTTTCCCGAGGGTGGCAATCTTGATGGACGTATCGTTACTTACTACATTGAGCGTATAGGTCCGTACAATCGTCTCAACGGGGAGGCGTAGGAACTCGCCTGTTGCGGCCAATGCCCCTCCTAAAATCACTACTTCGGGATTGAAGATATTAATGAGTCCTGCAAGTTGTCTACCTAGTTTACGCCCAATCGAATCGAGAACTTCGAGACAGAGTACATCCTCATGATTGATAGCATCGATGATGTCGGACAGCGTGATATTCTGCCCTTTGTTGTAGAGGTCAGAAAGCACAGATACCTCTCCCGCAGCAATACGTTGGGTGAGTACGCGATGGAGAGCGAGTCCGCCAATCTCAGTTTGCATACAGCCTTTCTTCCCACATGGGCAAAGTATCTCATTGTCGAAGATACTCATATGTCCAAACTCACCACTGAAGCCGGACTTACCTGTATAGATTTTACCATCGAGGATAATGCCAAGCCCAAGTCCCCAGCTCAGATTGAGGTAGAGTACGTTCTTAGCATCAGAGCCTGCTGTTACCCCTTGCGTATATTCTCCGTAAGCCATGCCACGTGTATCGTTGTCCAACGAAACATTAAAACCTAGTTCTTTATTGAGAATCTCTGCAAGTGAAGTTTCTTTTTGTAGCTGTTGGAAGAAGGTGTAGCTATGCCCCGTTAGAGAGTTGATACGCCCGGGCATATTGACATTGATATTGAGTAGGTTGCTCGTGTCAATCTTATGTTCCGAGATAAAGGAGCGAATCAGGTTGCAAAGTTCGCTGAGAGCTTCCGGAGTATCACTTAGCGTGTAAGGAATATCGTAGTCTTGTAGGAGGATGTCTCCCACCAAATTCATAAGTCCAATGTGGATACGATCGTGCTGTACATCTACTCCGATGAATATCCCTGCTTCGGGGTGTAACCCATAGATGTAGGGATAACGCCCTCCATTAGTCTCCAGCTTGCCATAATTGGCAATACACTTCTTGTTCTCAAGCTCTGTGATGAACTTAGTAACGGTAGGCGTGCTAAGCATTAAATGATGCGCGAGATCGGTAATGGTAGAAGGACCATGTTCGATACAATATGCAATGATCTGGCTTTTCGTTTGTCCAACCTTTGTCCCAGATGAGACTTCACTGAGTAATATGGGTTCTTTCATTGATTTCTTCATTATTGGCAATAGAGATAATAGTGTTTATTCTTCCCCCTTAGATCGATTTTTTCTGAAAAAGGGTTTTCTAGAGCGGTGCGAAACCCGTCCTTTGGGGGTTGTTCCGTTTTCAGATTGTGTCTGTTTTTGTTTTCCGTTAGAAGCTCTTTTGGCTTGCTTTTCTCCCTTCGGGCGACGTCTATTCCCTCCGTTATTGTAACGCTTTTGAGATGTTTTTGGGGAGTACTTAGGGGCTTCTCCATACTCCGACCCTATGGGGACTTTGTATATCGAGTATCCTAGGAAATGCTCTAAGGAAGCAAAGCTACGTTGTTCTTCTTCGTTGACAAGGGTGATGGCAACGCCTCTTCCGTCAGTGCCTCTTGCCGTACGTCCGATGCGGTGTACGTAGTCTTCGGGATCATGAGGCATATCGTAATTGATTACTACCTTGATGTCATCAATGTCAATACCCCTGGCTACAATATCCGTAGCTACAAGCACCTCCACATAACCCGTTTTGAAGTCACGCATCACTTGCTCTCTCGTGGTCTGGTCGAGGTCCGAGTGCATTTCTGCAACATTTACCCCTCTGCTTTTTAGAGCAGTAGCAAGCTGATGTACCTTGAGCTTTGAAGAAGAGAATACCACCGTTTTGGTTGGTTTCTCTTCAGACATTGAGGATAAGAGGTCTGTAACAATGGGTAATTTTTGTGCTTCGTAGCAGATATAGGCACTCTGTAGAATGGTCTCGGGAGGTTTGGATATTGCGATGGCAACGTGTACCGGATCCTTAAGAATACTACGAGCGAGTTCCTCTATCTTGGGAGGCATTGTGGCCGAAAAGAGTGCAATTTGGCAGGTCTTGGGTAGGCGTCTGCAGATGCTCATTATGTCATCATAGAAGCCCATATCAAGCATTCTATCTGCCTCATCAATAACAAAATAGGAAGTGTGAGATATGTCCGCAGCTTGCAGGTTTAGCATAGAGATTAGCCTGCCCGGGGTGGCTACAACAATATCGGTCCCGCGCTCGGCTCCCCGCTGAGCTTGTGCCCAAGCTGATCCATCAGTCCCCCCATATATGGCGAGAGAGGAGATAGAAACAAAGTATCCAAATCCCGTAATTTGCTGATCTATTTGTTGTGCTAATTCTCGTGTAGGAGCCATTACGATAGCCTTGATATACCCCTCTTCGAACTCGCCTAAATAGATTCGATTAATGATGGGAAGAAGATAAGCTGCCGTTTTGCCGGTACCCGTTTGGGCACATCCAAGAAGATCTCGACCCTCCAAAAGAGGTGGAATAGTCGCCTCTTGTATGGGGGTTGGCTCTGAAAAATTCATGGCATCCAGTCCGTCTAGGACTTCGTCCGCAAAGTCAAAATCGAAAAAATTCATTACGTACAATCTTTCCCTAGCAAAGATAGGAGTTTTTTCTTTATAATGACCTTTTTGTAGAAGAAATATTTTGAATTTCTATAATAGCTCCCTTTGGTTACTTATCTCTTGCTTCCTGAAGTACTTTATATCTAAACTATTCTTCTAAAATCTCTTTGACTCAAAAAAGAACTCCCATACAAATAATAAAACTTGTATGGGAGTGATAGGGTAGAGACGGTTTTGCCTTTTGGGGAGGAGAAGATCCAGCTTGGTCCGTTTCTTCTTTATTTGATCTTTTGTGCTATACTGTCTGCAATACGTTGCATCTCTTCGCTACTTAGCTCAAGGTGCTGTCCCGAGGCAAAATTTACGCTCGATTCGTCTTGTAGGGGTATGAGGTGGATATGTGCATGGGGAACATCTAACCCTAGCACAAAAGAACCTATCTTGCGGCACGGAATAGCCTCGCCAATGGCTTTTGCTACCTTTTTGGCAAATAGGTGGAGGGCAGCTGTACTCTCATCATCGAGGTCGAATATATAATCAACCTCTTGCTTAGGAACTACAAGCGTATGCCCTGCGGCCTTTGGATTGATGTCTAGGAATGCAAAATGACGCTCGTCCTCTGCTACCTTATAACAAGGAATCTCTCCTGCAATAATCCGAGAAAAAATCGAACTCATAGCTTATTACCAATTTGTAATTCTACGGAGTGAGACCCTTAGATAGAGATCTCCAAAATTTCGAAACGAAGAAGCCCTATGGGAACTTGTACTTCGGCTATTTCTCCCACCTTTTTTCCGATAAGACCTCGGGCGATAGGGGCAGTAACGGAGAGTTTCCGCTCTTTGAAGTTGGCATCTATCTCGGGCACAATCGTGTATTCTATAATAGAATTGTCATCAAGGCGCTTTACTCTTACTTTGGTTAGTAGTTGCACCTTGCTAGTATCGATCGTACTTTCGTCTATAATGCGTGTGTTAGCAGCTTGTGTTTTAAGTTGCGAAATCTTTGCTTCGAGCAGCCCTTGAGCTTCGCGAGCAGCGTCGTACTCCGCATTTTCTGAGAGGTCTCCTTTGTCCCGAGCCTCAGCAATTGCTTGGGCTATGGCAGGACGCTCCTCCCTTTCCAGACGACTAATTTCATCCATTAGACGGTCGAAGCCGTCTTGAGTCATGTAGTGATATTCCATTTCTCTTGGGTTAGAACCATTTCTCTTGCTCTTTCATTACTCATTGGGAGGAGGAATGGCTATTGTTTTCACCTTACTATCAAAAAAACAATGGGCAGGTTCTCTATGCGTCCTTCTTGGTTTCCCTGTTCTAGAAGTCAGAAAAAAGTTTCTGTTTCATAGAGTGCTTGACCCATTATGTGCTGCGACACCGTAATAGGCCTTTATCGCAATACGAGTGCAAAAGTAGCTATTTCTTTTTAATGTAGGCCTATCCTCCCTATCCCCTTTTAGAAATACAATCCCATCAGCCCTAGAGTAATCTTATTGTAACACATGAGGTTAAGACCTAGAGCTTGAGGGAGAAAGAAGGGCGTGAAGAGACAGGGCCTTTAGTCGAAGCTTTGCTGTATTTCGTTGTTAGACAATACGCGCATGATCAATTTCCCCTGCGGAGTGTAGGTGCTCTCTTGGCAGGAGAATAGTTTCGCAATAAGTGCTTCAATCCCCTCCGGAGAGACTGGGAGGTTGCTAATTGCCCCCCTATAATTCGATAGTTTGAGGGCGAGGATTTCTATAAGAGCATCCTTAGTAGAGATGGATTGCTCTAGGGCATCGGATATAATTTGTTCGACTAGTTCTTTTGCATCTGTCTCCACCATTTCCGGAACTGCTAAGATAGAGTAGCTCCCTCCCCCGAGCGAAGAAATTTCGAATCCGATGGATTCTAGTTCGGGAAGAAGACCATCCACCAGGGCAACATCTTTTGTGAGGAATGCGCATAACTCGGGAAAAAGTAGCTTACGAGTTGCGTGTTCTTTTCCCTCTTTGGCAAACTCCTTCTTTACTTCTTCGTAGATAATCCGTTGTTGGGCTCTCTTGTAGTCGATGAGAACAACACCTCTACTAACAGAACTAACGATGTATTTATTATCGTGGAGAAAGCAGGGTGTTTTCTCTAGAGTTACTGCCTGAGAAGAAAAATTTTCTTGGGTAGAAAAAAGTTGATTTTCGGGTGGATTTTTTTCTGAAACTGGGCAGCTTTCCGGAGAGATTGGGGCTGCTTCTTTTTGAGAGAAGGTGGTAGCCCTGTTTTCTTTGTGTTGCTCGAAGCTCTCGAACATAGACTTCCAATCCACCTTCGGTCGCCGAGAGGGGGCTGAATACCCCTTAGCACTTGACTGGGTAGTGGGTAGATCTGTCGAATTAAACGGATTGTAGTTCGGATCCAAAGGCTGGTCGGGAGAGGGGAGTACCTCTTTTTGTTTCCCTGAATAAATAGGGATATCTACCACGTTTTTATGCTCAAAGTCGATGGTCGGTACAGCCATAGTTGTGCTCAGCGACTGCCTAATGGCGATGGCTAGGAGCTTGAAGATGGCTTGTTCGTCGAGGAATTTTATTTCCGTTTTTGTGGGGTGTATATTTACATCAATACGAGAGGGATCGATGGAAAAGAACAGGAAATAATTGGGGGCATAGCCGGGGGAGAGTAGCTTCTCGTACACAGAGAGGATGGCACGATGGAAGTAGGGATGGCGCATATATCGCCCATTGACAAACAGAAACTGCTCTGCACCTCGTTTTTTTGCGCAGTCCGGTAGGGATACGAATCCGTTGATATTGGAGATCTCGTTTTCGAAATGGATGGGAATTAACCCCTTATCTACAGACTGTCCCAGCGTGTCTGTGATACGGCGCCGCTGTGTAGTGGCCGGTAGATTGAGCGTCAGGTTTCCATCACTATAAAAGGAGAAAGAAACCCCGGGATAGACCAATACGATGCGCTCGAATTGTTCTATAAGGTGTTTTAGCTCGGTCTGATTGGATTTGAGGAAGCGCCTACGTGCCGGTACATTGAAGAAGACATTTCGCACCATAAAACTACTCCCTACGGGGGCAGCAACGTTGCGTACATTCACAACGTCGGAGCCATTAAGGGTAAGTTGGGTAGCCATTTCGTCTTCAGCGCGTCTCGTCGTCAGCTCAACTTGCGCAACGGAGGCAATAGAGGCTAGAGCCTCCCCCCGAAATCCCATTGAGCGTAGAGAAAAGAGATCTTGGACGTCAGAGATTTTGCTGGTGGCATGACGCTCAAAAGCCATGCGAGCATCCATTTGAGACATTCCGCAGCCATCGTCCGTAACCTTGAGACTCGCCTTCCCGGCCTCTTCTACTTCCACAATAATACGCTTCGCACCGGCATCAAGAGAGTTCTCGACCAGCTCTTTCAGGATGGATGCAGGACGCTGGATAACCTCCCCTGCCGCTATTTGGTTGGCAATACTATCGGGGAGTACATGTATTATATCGCTCATTGTTTATAATAGAGGAACCATACCAATACTCCCAATACGAGAAGTACGAGCAGGATCTTTAGTATTTCATTTATTCTACCTCTACCCGATATCCCTTTCTCTTCTTGCTGACTAAGATGGCGCATATTTTGCAACATAGAGGAATGGAGTTCGTCAGCAAACTGAGTGCGATGCTCCTCTGTTTGCGCTCCCTTCTTAGCCTCGTGCTCGGCAATTTGTTTCCCTAAAAGAGTCTCTGTATTGTAGAGTTCTACTTTTTTGTCGGGAGAGATCTCTCCTTTTTCTTCGAGTTCTTTTCGGATGCGCGCAACTCGCTCCTCTAGGGCTTCTCGCTCTTGATTCCAATAGATTGGCTTGTGTTCGAAGCGTCTTGTTCGTTGATTGTTGAAGAAGAAAAAGAGTCCCATAGTTGTTTCATTGCATTATTGAAAATATCAAGAGGCTGGGGAGCCAGCCAAGAGGGTGTGCTGTCATCGGGGCGGCGAATGTAGAGACTTAGTTTCTCTTCTTGCTCCGCTTTGTCCTTATCGTTGCCATCGTCTTGAGACTCTTTCTGCTCTAGAGCGGCTTGCTGAGTCTCTAGCTTCTCTACCTCTTTGTCTAGGAGTTGATAAGCTGCCAATGCGGCTTGTGCTCCGCTAAAGCCTCGGAGGGTGGAGGTATGAGGGTGTGTGTAAGGGATAGGAGCCCCTAGAGAATCTAGCTCTTGGGTAAATAGATCGTCGGGAGATTGGGGACGTTTCTCCGGCTGCCAAACCAAGCCGCTAATCCTAGATATGTCCGGTCTTACACTCTCAATAGGGTGAATCCCTCCCGAGGCGGGGCCTTGCCAGATTGTTTTTTGCAGGGTATCTGCTGCGAGGTAGGTATATACATGGGGCGACTTTATGCGACCCACCGCATAGTAGTGCTTGATGGATTCTTGCAAGGCATAGTACACCATCTCTACCTCTCCGTGGGCTTGCATCTCTCGTATGCTACTATCTGCAAAGAATGCAATGAGAGAATCCCCTTTGATTTGCTCAAACTTATCCTCTTCCAATAGGCGCATAGCCTTTGCATTGAGCCATGCTGTTGCATGATGTAGCGTGTCATCGGCAAAGTGCAGGCGTATTGTATCTCCCTCCAGCTGCATACTATCCCTCCATAGAATAGGGGCACCATAGAGAGCCATTGTAGAGTCCATGGAGAAGTAATGGAGGGAGTCTGCTACCGCTTGGGCGTCATTCCTATACACCCTTGTATTGTGGTAGGCTCGCGTTATGCGAATGTCCTTGGGCTCCTGCTTTCGGGTGATTAACTCAAGAGTATCGGCTCCAAGATAGAGTGTGTCGGGCTTTGAGTAATCCGTAAGCCAAGCGTGTTGGGTAGAAAAGGCATACTCTTTATTCTCGTCATAATAACCATATTCCCCTCTAAGTATTGCTTGGTTTACGGTATCAATCAGCACCATATTACCAAAGGCCTCTGCAAACTTCAACCGATTGTCGTAGAGTAGAGAATCCCCCTCTACGGTGCCATGGGTGTTGTATACTATAGAGCGATCGAGTAGGATACCTAGGTCTTGTTCTGTGTCGTATACCCCTCGTGTGCTTTCTATATGACCGGAGTCCGAAACAATATATGTAGGCCCATCGTATACCGCAATTTTAGTTCGCGTATTGTAGACGAGATAGTCCGTATTCAGAGTAAAATCGGGATTGACAAGCTCCACCGCATCCCGAAAGATGGCTTGGTCTGTACTGGGGGTGTATTCCCCATAGATGGAGGTTAAGGTATTGAGAGAGTCTACAATGGTTCCCGTATCGAAGTAATACCCTTTACCTGCAACCCTGTCATAATCCAAACTATCGGTGTAGAGGGTGGCAGTGGAGTTGCGAAGTTCTACGGTGTTTCTGAGTCTTGCAAACCGAGCCATCCCATCGTAATTGAGGTATTTCGATAGGATGGTTACAGAGTCCCCCTCGTGTATTTCCACATTTCCGAAAGCCTCAAATTGATCCGTCTCTTGGTCGAGAAAGGCGCTATCGCAGGTCATTACCCAATTGAGATGACGTAGCTGTACATTCCCAACGAGACGCTGCACCCCGGGGGTTAATTCGGCGTTATACTCTAGGCGATCTGCATGATCGAGGATGATGCGTCGTGTCCCTTTTGCTTGCGTGTTACCCCCTAAGGTAGGAGGTGGTGGCATTAGGGCAAACGAAGAGAAGAGAATAAATAAACCAATGAGCACCACAGTGGAAATCTGCCACCGTGCGTGCTCTTTAGTGTGAGGGTGAGAGTCTTTGTTCGACATTCTCTATCGAGATAGGGATCAATCCATGCTCTTAGGGAGGGAGAATGGCTTTTGTGTGACCTTTGTTCGGTTATTTATTATCGTGAATCCAACCCGGATACTTGAAGTCACAATTGCGATAACCCTCGGCAACTTCGATAAATGTTTTGAGTTGTTGTGTGCGTACCCAATCATCGAGCTCTTGGTTTCGCTTTTGCTGGAGAGCCATTTCTTTGATCGTTTGATAGTCTTCTGTAAGCGTAGCACGGTGGGCATCGTGCTTATTGCGAAGTTTTACTATCAAGACCTCTCTATTGCCTTTCTCATTGATCATTACGAAAGCTCGTGACAGCTCTCCTACCTTCAGATTAGCCACTTCTCGGCTAATATCCTGGGGAAGCTCCTCAAGAGGGAAGAACGAACTGCCGGCATAGGTGCTTTGGTAGTTGGTATTTACGAGTAAGCCCTCGCTATTGCTCGTATCTTCGTCTTGCGAATATTGAGCTACAGCAGCCTCAAAGGAGAGGGCTCCACTCGTTATTTGACCAGCTATACTATCGAGTTTGGTAACCTCTGTCTCGAGGGCTTCGTCGGCAACTTTGGGGCGCAAGAGAATGTGGCGGAAGTTGATAAGATCACCACGTTTTTCTATGATTTGCACAATGTGGTATCCCTCTTCACTTTGGATAATGGGAGAAACTCGTTTGTTGTTGGGCATATCGAAGAGAATGCGAGCGAACTCACTTTCCAAACTCGTTTTGGCCACAAATCCATATTCTCCTCCGTTGAGGGCGGTGCGAGTGTCTTCGCTGTAAAGACGAGCAAGGGTGGAGAAAGAAGTTTTTCCAGAGTTGACTTCCTCAGAGTATTCGCGAAGTTTTTGTTTGATGCGATCGATCTCCGACAGCTTTACAATGGGCTTACGCACAATTTTTTGTACCTCTAGTCGGGTGGGAATATAGGGTAGAGAGTCTGTGGGGATAGAGGCGAAGTAAGCACGTATCTCTGACGGGCTTACTGAGATGTTCGACACCAGCTTTTGCTGCATGGCACGCACGATTTCCCCGCTTTTGGCCTGCCGTCTCTGGTCTTCTCGGATCTGAGTTAGACTTTTATTGAAGTACTCTTCGAGTTTCTCTTTAGATCCAACTTCCGCTATCATCCCTTGGATATTGGCTTCTACATAGCGATTGATCATCGCATCATCTACCGTGATGCTATCAATTTTTGCCTGGTTAAGGAAGAGCATTTGCACGGCAAGTTGCTCCGGTAGAGCGCACTCTGAGTTGGCATCTAGCCGTACACCTTGAGAGAGAAGGCGTAGCTTTTGATATTCTACATCGGAGCGAAGGATCGCTTCATCCCCCACCATCCAAACTACTTCGTCTATGACTTGCTGAGCCAATAGGGTACACATGGAGACACATGATAGCCCGATGGCTAGAATCCAAGGGCGTAGGGAGTTGAGTCTTTTCATTTTCTTTATTGCTTAGAGAAATGGGGGTTGGGCTAGGTTAATTGGCTTGCTCGGATATGAATTTGATGCGAATAAGACGTAGCTCCTCTAGGGAATAGACATCCCCAAACTCTTCGAGAACAGCATCTATGGAGTCCGTCTCTGATTGCTTGAGGTAGGTATATACCTCCAAAACATCACTATCATCCATTATCTCTTTGATGGCATAGTCGATATTGATGCCCGTGCCGGAGTATACGATTTCTTCTAATTCCGTGAGGAGCTCGTCAATCTCTAAGTTATTGAAGAACGCAATATCTTCGAGCGATACTTTGCGGTCGATTTGTTCGATAATGGTGAGCTTGATCTTAGACTTATTGGGGATCGTACGTACATGGAAGTCCATGGGGCGTTCTATCTCATTCTCCTCCACATGTTTGCGAATGAGCTTGAGGAATTCTGCTCCGTAACGCTTTACCTTACTCGAACTTACACCGGGGATGTTTTGTAACTCCTCCTCGGTGGTGGGATAGAGTGTAGCCATAGCCTTGAGAGAGGCATCTTGGAAGATTACGTAAGCCGGCACCTTTAGCTGTAGAGCCATCGTCTTACGAAATTCTTTCATGATAGAGAAAAGCTCGGGGTCTCCTGCCTCTCCGGAAGCATCCTCTTTACCCATCATGGCATCTTCATCATCCTCTTGATCATCAATTACGATCTCGAATTTGGTAGGCTTCTTTAGGAACTTTTTCCCCTTTGCCGTTACCTTTAGGATACCATAGTTCTCTACATCCTTATCTATAAATCCACCTATCACTGCTTGGCTAATGACACATTGCCATAGATCGGCATCTACATCATTTCCCTGCCCAAAGCACTCTAGCTCGGTATGGCCATAGGCTTCTGTATCCGCAGTATCCACGCCTCTTAGCACGTCTACTACGTATTCTGCTTTGAATTTTTCTTTGAGTGCGAGTATCGTCTCTATGAGAGATTGCAACCACTCACTTGCATTTAATTTCTTTTTTGACATCGTACAATTGTCACAATTTCCACAATTCTCCTCTCTGTATTCTTCTCCAAAATAATGAAGTAGGAGCTTGCGCCTACATAGGGCGGACTCGGCATAGTTACTTGTTTCTGCAAGTAGTTGTTTGCCTATCTCTCGCTCACTATTGCTCTTGTCTTGCATGAACTTTTCCAACCGTTGCATGTCGCTCTGGCTGTAGTAAGCAATGCATACTCCCTCTCCTCCGTCTCGTCCCGCTCTACCGGTCTCTTGATAATATCCCTCAAGACTTTTAGGCATATCGTAGTGAATGACAAAGCGTACATCGGGCTTGTCTATCCCCATGCCAAAGGCGATGGTTGCTACAATTACCTGGCACTCTTCGCTAAGGAATGCATCTTGATTAGCAGCTCGCTCTTGAGCATCCAAACCGGCATGGTAAGGAAGGGCACGGATACCATTAATTCGAAGAATCTCGGCAAAAGTAGTGACTTTGCTCCGACTCATGCAATAGACTATGCCACTTTTTTGAGGGTTTGAGAGGACAAATCGAACAATGTTGCGGTCAACATCCTCATTTTTAGGGAGTATGCTGTAGAAAAGATTGGGTCGATTAAATGAAGATCGGAAGATATGAGCTTGAGGAATTTGTAGGGTTCGCAGGATATCGTGCTCCACCTTGGGGGTGGCTGTTGCCGTGAGAGCAATGATGGGACGGCGTCCTATAACATCAATCATAGGGCGTATTTTACGATACTCCGGACGGAAGTCGTGACCCCACTCGGAGATGCAATGAGCCTCGTCTATGGCAAAGAAGGAAATAGAAATAGATTGTAAGAAAGCTTGGTTCTCCTCCTTAGTAAGACACTCGGGGGTAACATAGAGAAGTTTGGTTCGCCCCGCTAGGGTGTCCTGTCGCACAAGATCCATTTGACTCTTGCGTAGAGACGAATTAAAGAAGTGCACTACACAGTCGTCATTACAGTAGCTACGCAAAGCATCTACTTGGTTCTTCATAAGAGCAATGAGAGGGGAGATGATAATTGCTGTCCCCTCAGAGATAAGGGCGGGCAACTGGTAACACATACTTTTCCCCCCTCCGGTAGGCATCAACACAAAACAATCTTTGCCCTCCAATAGGGCGCAGATAATCTCTTCTTGGTGATTTTTGAATGTCTCGAAGCCAAAATGCTCTTTGAGATGAGCCAGTAGGGTTAGATCCATGTTAGAGGAGTGGGGGATAGAATGCAATCTCTCTTCTAATTGCGAATATGTAGTTCCTTGCTATGCTCTTGTGCGTATTCTCGTGTTACGAGAAGTTCGGAAACGTCGGTATTACCCGGGAGGGTGTACATCGCTTCCATCATGATTGTTTCCACTACGGAGCGAAGTCCTCTAGCTCCCAGTTCCTCTTTGATCGTTTTGTCCACGATATAGTCGAGAGCCTCATCGGTAAAATGAAGTTTGATTCCATCCATTGCAAAGAGTTTTACGTACTGACCGATAATGGCGTTTTTAGGTTCAGTAAGAATGCTCTTGAGGGTACTTCTTTCTAGAGGATCAAGATAAGTAAGGATGGGAAGACGCCCAAGGATCTCGGGAATAAGCCCATAAGCTCTAAGATCTTGATGGGAGACATGTTTGAGAAGATGCTGAGGATCAACATGAGAACGCTCACCTTCTTCTTGATAACCAATGTAGCGAGTATTTAATCTGTTGGCAATTTTTCGTTCGATACCATCGAAAGCCCCTGCACAGATAAATAGAATATGGCGAGTATTTACGTGGATGAACTTTTGATCGGGGTGCTTGCGACCGCCTGCTGGAGGTACATTGATAATGGACCCCTCAAGCAACTTGAGCAACCCTTGCTGCACACCCTCTCCACTTACATCGCGAGTAATGGAGGGATTATCACTTTTGCGCGCGATTTTGTCTATTTCATCAATGAAAACAATCCCGCGCTCTGCTGCTTTTTCGTCGTAGTTGCACGATTGCAAAAGACGAGTGAGGATACTTTCAATATCTTCCCCTACATAACCAGCTTCGGTAAGTACGGTAGCATCTGCAATGGCAAAGGGTACGTCTAGCATACGGGCTATAGTCTGGGCAAGGAGTGTCTTACCTGTACCCGTAGGCCCTACCATGATAATATTACTTTTTTCTACCTCAATATCTTCGTCATTGGGGACTTGGAGCACCCGTTTATAGTGGTTGTATACAGCAACCGAGAGGTATTTTTTTGCAGCATCTTGCCCAACTACATATTGGTCTAAGAAGGCTTTTATGTCTTTGGGGCGGGGCAATTTTTCAAAACAAAGGTCTGCTTTGGGAGGGTTCTCTACCGTGCTATCTACAGGAGCGGGACCCATCGCTTGGCGGATCATCTTGTTCATTTCGTTGATACAAAGGTCACATATGGCTACACCTTCTTCGCCCTGTATCAAGAAGTTTACTTCTTCTTCTCCACGTCCACAATAGCTGCAATGCTTATGATTGCCGTCTTTCTTTTTAGGAGCCATCTCTCTTTTTACTGGAGGAGTACTATCTCTTTGTGTGTATAGAGGTCAATCAGTTTCCTTTCTTTGGCTTGGGGTTGAGTACCTTATCAATCATACCATAAGCCTGAGCCTCTTCGGCTGTCATCCATTTGTCTCGATCGCTATCGCGTTCAATGACTTCTAGTGGTTGCCCGGAGTGCTCAGAGATGATTTTGTAAAGCTCTCCCTTTACACGCAAGATCTCTTTTGCTGCGATCTCGATATCACTGGCCTGCCCTTGCATTCCGCCCAGAGGCTGATGAATCATGACACGAGAGTGCGGTAGTGCAAACCTTTTTCCATGAGAGCCGGCTACCAACAGTACTGCCGCCATAGAGGCTGCCATACCCGTACAGATAGTAGATACGTCGCAACTGATATACTGCATTGTGTCGTAGATCCCATAACCGGCATATACAGATCCTCCTGGGGAGTTGATATAAATAGAGATGTCTTTTCCGGGATCAGAGCTATCCAAGAATAGTAGTTGAGCTTGTATTACGTTGGCGGTATAATCGTCTACACCCGCGCCAAGGAAAATGATCCTATCCATCATAAGACGAGAGAATACGTCCATTTGAGCCACATTGAGCTGGCGTTCTTCTATGATAGTAGGGGATACATAACCTCCGTTTGCGGATATGTAATGGTGTAGGGTATTGCTGTTGAGCCCTAGCTTACGGGTTGCAAAGTGCTTAAATTCGTCTTGTACTGTCATCTTGTATCTGTTGCTATCTCTATGCTTATAAGATGCCTTTAGGGTAGGTAAGCCCTCAAGAGAGATTCCCTATCTACCAAAACAAAGGTAATAAAAACAATAACAATAATCTCCCCCTTTCATCCATCTCTCAAGCAAGAGGAGGGGGAGCAATGGTGTGCTAGAGGGGTGTTTCAGAATCTCTTCTTAGAAGACAGACTTCTTACTTCCCCTCTGGTAGAGAATCTATTGAAGGTAAAAGAAAGAATTACAGCCCATGGAATTCTTCTCCACGGGCTGTAAAATTTAGATATTGGTAAATGTGAACTTTTTCGTCTCTGCATCCACATCAATATGGATGGGGCGATCCTTGTCAACACTATTCCCCAGCAAAGCTTTTGAGAGTTCGTTGAGGATTTCTCTTTGCAAAACACGCTTGAGGGCCCGTGCCCCAAACTCAGGGCTATAACCCAACTCCGTGAGTCGAGTAACGGCAGCGTCTGAGTAAGTCAGCTCTATATCGCTACTCTTTAGGAGGGTGCCAATGGACTGCAACTGCAGACGCACAATGCTTGCAATCTCTTGTGCAGTGAGAGGCTTAAACATTACAACTTCGTCGATACGATTGAGGAACTCGGGTCGGATACTTTTTTTGAGTATAGCCCACACCTCTTCTCGAGCCTCTTCTTCCACTCTTTCCCTATTCTCCGGGGTAATGTGGGCAAACTTTTGGTTAATCTCGTAGCTCCCTAAGTTGCTCGTCATTATGATGATCGTATTCTTGAAATTGACCACATGCCCCTTATTGTCTGTTAGACGTCCGTCGTCCAATACTTGCAATAGGAGATTGAATACATCGGGATGCGCTTTTTCTATTTCATCGAATAGAACCACAGAGTAAGGCTTGCGTCGTATGGCTTCGGTAAGCTGCCCTCCCTCTTCGTATCCAACATACCCTGGAGGTGCACCAATCAATCGGGTTGCACTAAACTTCTCTTGATATTCGCTCATATCAATACGAGTCATCATGCTTTCGTCATCGAAAAGCACCTCTGCCATAGCCTTGGCAAGTTCTGTTTTCCCGACTCCGGTAGTACCCAAGAAGATGAAGCTACCGATAGGGCGGCGAGGGTCTTGTAGGCCGGCACGGGAGCGGCGTACAGCATCGGAAACCACGCGTATCGCTTCGTCTTGCCCAACCACTCTCTTATGCAATTCTTCCTCTAGGTGGAGTAGCTTTTCTCGTTCGCTCGTAAGCATACGATTCACTGGGATACCAGTCCATTTGGCTACAATTTCGGCAATATCGTCGCTACCGACTTCTTCTTTGATAAGAGGTTCTCCTGAGCGGATTTCATCTAACTTCTTTCGCTCTTCTTCTACTCGGGCATCAATATCTCGTATCTTACCATAGCGGATCTCTGCTACCTTGCCATAATCTCCTTCTCGTTCGGCCTTATCGGACTGAATGGATAGTTGCTCCTTGTCGGACTTCAATTGCTGGATGGTGTTGATGATCGTCTTCTCCTTATTCCAGCGAGATGATAGTTCGCTTTCTTGCTTACGGAGCTCTTCAATCTCCTGGGAGAGTTGAGACACCTTTTCCTTGTCGTGCTCCCTCTTGATTGCTTCGCGTTCGATCTCTAGTTGCTTGATGCGTCGGCTTATTTCGTCTAATTCCTCGGGTTGAGAATCGATTTGAATACGGAGTCGTGCAGCCGCTTCGTCTATCAAGTCGATGGCTTTGTCGGGCAAAAATCGATCTGTGATGTAGCGGTGTGATAGATGCACTGCGGATAGAATGGCCTCATCAAGGATACGGACTTTGTGGTGATTTTCGTAGCGCTCTTTGAGCCCTCGCAGGATTGATATTGAGGCAAGTTCATCGGGTTCTGAGACCATTACCATTTGGAATCGACGCTCCAAGGCCTTATCTACTTCAAAATACTTTCGGTATTCGTCTAGAGTGGTTGCCCCGATAGCACGCAGTTCGCCTCGTGCCAACGCTGGCTTTAGAATATTGGCGGCATCCATGGCTCCGGAGCTTTTACCGGCTCCTACTAGGGTGTGAATCTCGTCGATGAACAAGAGGATCTGTCCCTGGCTTTCCACCACTTCGCGTACTACTCCTTTGAGTCGTTCTTCGAACTCTCCCTGATATTTAGCCCCAGCGATGAGAGCTCCCATATCAAGAGAGAATATCTTTTTGTCGTGAAGATTCTCTGGTACGTCACCACGAATAATACGTTGTGCAAGCCCCTCTACAATGGCTGTTTTGCCCACCCCCGGCTCTCCTATCAAGATGGGATTGTTTTTCGTTCTTCGGGATAGTATTTGCAGCACACGGCGAATCTCCTCATCGCGCCCGATCACAGGATCTAACTTTCCCGCACTGGCAGCTTGACAAAGGTCGCGAGCGTAAAGGCTGAGAGCACTCTGTTGCTGAGTTGTTGATTGTCTGTTTTGATTTTCCATAGGTCAATGCTTTATTATTTGCTCTACAATTATTTGCTCTACATGGATGCAAAAAATATGCCTTTCCCTGATTTGTCAGACAAAATGTCCAATTAATGTCGTTTTGTCAGATAGGAGGCATAAAAAAGACGTGCTGAATAAAGATTTACTCAACACGTCTTCCTGTTTGTTGGTCGGGATGAGAAGACTCGAACTTCCGACCTCCACGTCCCGAACGTGGCGCGCTACCAACTGTGCTACATCCCGATGGACTTTTCCAACTGCAAAGGTAATAAGAATATTAGACTTAGCCATCTTGTAGCCATCAAAAGAAGTGCAGAAATGCTTGACAATTGGAGAGCTTTTTCCATAAGGAAGCCCATAAATAGAAACCCTCCCACCCCAAAAGATGGAGTGAGAGGTTTTTAATTATACTCTTCTCAACGTGGAAAAGTGTTGCTTATTCGGCTAGGATGGCTACACCAGAACCGGCAGGAAACAGGTTACGTAGGTGTGTTTCTTCATCTCCGCTGTCCACCAATATTCTCTTAAGGCCCGTATTGCCTTCTTTGATTTCGTATTGGGCATCTTCGTTATACTCACCATTCCTCAAGTTTATTTCCTCAAGCGTGGGGATGTATTCTGACCTTAGGTCACGTATAAGTTTATTGGACGATAAATCAATCTTGACTAGAGGATTCTTATCAATATCCAGATGGAAGAGCATCGGGAGCTTGCTAAGATCGATTGATTTTAGCTCGTTTTCGTGGGTGTGTAAGAACATGAGCTTAGGTAAGTCTAGCTCTAGAGTCTGCAACTTATTATTGTAAACACTTAGGTGCATGAGAGCGGGCAGGTCTTTCAAGTTAACTCTCGTTAGTTGGTTATTATCAATGTAGATCTTCTCTATAGCAGGTAACCCCTTGAATGAAACGCTAGAAATCTGACATTTAACGGCAAGGACTTGATTAAGTTTGGGAAGGTCTGCAAGGATTAAGCGAGTGAGGTTTGTTCGGTTTACATTGAGGTCTATAAGCTCTTTATTGTTGGTTACATCAATCTCTGAGATTTGAGTGTCTTGGATATAGAGAGTATCAAGCTTAGTGTTGCTTCTAACATCAATCTCCTTTATATTCTTGTTGCCAAAGAGACGGAGGTCGCGCAATTCCGGCATTTCTTTTACTTGTATAGACGGGATCTCTGTGTAAGTAATGTAGAGCTTTTCGAGCTTTTTGAGAGCCTCTACAGGGGTGGCATCTTTGATAAATTGGTTTTTGAGATTGAGGAAGGTAAGGTTGGTAAACAATTCGATTCCGTCAATACTGGTAATTTTTTCCTCTGCTGTTGCCTTTGTCTTGTCTTTAATTTCAAGGTCTAATTCGGTAAGCAGAAGAGCCTCCTCCGGAGTGATAGCTCCATCTTTATTCGTGTCAATTTCAGGATGGAGTTGTAGTATCCTCTTAGGGAGATTGGAGTCTGTAAACTTGAGACCTTCTGGGCTTACAGTTATGGTACATCGGGCCGTTTTTTTTACTCCATTGATGGTTGCTTCTGCATACACATTGGTAGTACCGGCATTCAAGGCACGTACGGTTCCATTATCCACAGAGGCAACATTGGGTTTTTCTACACTCCATGAAATCTGGGTTTTCTTGGAAATATATCCACTGAATTTTAGTGTAACTTGTTCACCTATTTTGAGCGTGATACTTTCTTGCTCGAATTGAAACTTGCTATTGCATGGCTCTGGTTTGAGGCAAGAGCTAGTAAGAAGTACTACCAGAGCAAAGGGAATACTTAGAATGCTTTTGATAATCTTGTTCATAACTTATCGTTTGTTTATCTAGATGTTTTGATGTATGTCTTTTTTTCGATAGGGGAATGTCTTGCAAAAGGAGAGCACTCCAATTTTTCGGAGGCTTACTCCATCTTGTTCCCTCTGTCCACCTCTCTAGAGAGAAATGCGCTCAGTAGCTGTAATGCGGTTGGGGTATTCAAGGGAAATCTGACTATAGGCCTGCCAACCTACCTTTGGGATGGCTTGGTCTATGAAGGTGCGAAGTTGCCACAATTTATATTTCCAATCTCCCATCGAACCAAAGTTGATGGAGAGGTGATCGTATTGTGTGTCGGCTACTACATGTTTACTCCCTGGTTGTACTCGGATGCCTGTGAAAAAGCTACTCCAATAGGCATCGGACGAAATGAGATTACAGAGATCATAGATTTCTCCCGTAGCCTCCTGCTCATCGACATCCCCATACACTACAAGTAGGGGTTGTGAGTACTTCCCTAGCTGTTCTGCGGGGATGCATTTATGAGCTTTCGATACATAATAGCTTTTGTTATCGCTAACCACTAAGAATACCGGCTCTGCGGGGGTAATATCCACATGCAACTCTCCCTCTAGGGTGTAGTAGACATTTACTTTTTCGAAGAGTCCGTTTTGTTTTAGTTTTTCCTCAATCTTATGCACATCAATCGAGTCTATACTTTTAGTTTTCCCACTTGGGAACATCTGTTGCAGCTCATGTATTACATCCTCTTCGTCTATATTGGCAGCACCTTCTACTCTCTGTATGTTGGCAACATACTTGACAATATGGATGTGACTGCGATCGCGATGCGTCGTGATTGCCAGGGTGATAAGAGTAGCAATTAGGAGCAGTCCTACAATGAAGAAAAATAGTTTACGATTCATTCTCAAGGACATTTAATTTCGCTCCAGGAGCATATCTCGCAGCGGAGCTACGATACGGTCAATATTTCCGGCGCCTAGTGTTAGAATTACTCGATTAAGATTCTCTCTCTCTCGTAGTCTTTCTACCAATTCTTCTCTAGGGATTAAAGACTTTTCCGCCGTGGAGACCCTATCTAAAATAAGAGAGGAAGAAACACCCGGTATAGGCTCTTCTCGCGCAGGGTAGATGGGCAGCAAGATAACCTCGTCTAGCTCAGAAAGAACCGCGGCAAACTCAGTATAAAAATCTTGTGTACGTGAGTATAGGTGAGGTTGGAAGATCCCCGTTATCTTGTCGTGGGGGTAGAGTGCTCGTACAGAGGCTATGGAGGCTCTCAGCTCTTCAGGATGATGAGCGTAATCGTCTATGAGTACTCTGTTGGGGGTATCTAGCAAACGCTCAAATCTACGATGAATACCACGAAAAGAGGCTAGTGCAGAACGGAGTTCCGTTTCACTTACTCCTAATAAGCAGGTTGCCGTGAGAGCTGCTGTAGCATTCTCTACATTGATAGTAATAGGTACCCCCAATTCTAGATTCTTGAATTCTATGCCTCGCTCCGGGAAGTGCCAATCGAAAAAGAGACGTCCCTCATCGAAGTGGATATTGTCGGAGTAACTATCGGCTGTCTCGCCCATAGCATACGTATAGCACTTGACTGCCTCTTGTGTTGCGGGAGTGGAGGTAATCCCCTTTTTATAGATTAGGGTCCCTCCCGGTTTTATTTGTCGGATGAATTGGGCAAAGCCCTCACGATAACCTTCGGGAGTCCCATAAATATCCAAATGGTCGGGATCCATGGAGGTGACTATCGCAATATAAGGGTACAGGTGTAGGAAAGATCTGTCGTACTCGTCAGCCTCTACTACAACGTAAGGACTAGTTGAATCTAGTAGTAGATTAGACTGATAATTGGCACTAATTCCACCTAAAAAAGCATTTGTTTTTACCTTACTATGGTGCAAAAGATGGGCAAGAAGCGAGGATGTTGTAGTCTTTCCATGCGTCCCGGCCACGGCGAGTAGGAGATCATCTTGCACTGCGGCTCCCAAGGCTTCGCTCCGTTTTACTACTCGGTAACCCTCATGTCTAAAGTATTGTAGCTCTCCCAAATGGTCGGGGACAGCTGGTGTGTACACAACGAGTGTGGTTGCTAGAGGGAAAGCACAACGAGCAAGATACTCGGGATCATCGGTGTAGTGTACGGAGATTCCCTCGCTTTGCAAAGCCTCCGTGAGTGGGCTCGGAGTCAGATCATACCCTTCTACCAAGGAGCCTTTGGCATGAAAATAACGAGCCAAGGCACTCATACCAATACCTCCGATGCCAATAAAATATACGTGGCTATAGAGCTTATCTTTGTTCATAGGATAGGTGCTTTGCTAGTTGCTATTGGGAGATGATACTTTCTATAAGCTCTACGATACGACGAGCTGAATGAGGTGCGGCCAATTGCTTGACATTCGCTGACATGTCATTTTGCCTCTGCTTATCTTTTATTAAGGCTAGAGCCTCATCCACGAGCCGATTGCGAGCATCAATATCTGTGACTAATACGGCTGCATTGCGAGTGGATAGAGCCTTTGCGTTGCAGGTCTGGTGGTCTTCTGCGACGTTGGGAGAGGGAACAAGAATAGAGGGCTTCCCTAGTAAGCATAGTTCACTAATGGTGGTGGCCCCTGCGCGAGATACCACTACATCGGCACAAGAGAAGGCATCCTCCATGTGATCAATAAAGGGCATTGATACGATCCATTGCGCTGCATCGGGACCTAACGCCTTAATAGCGTCTTGGGCTCTAGAGGCGAAGGCCTTGCCTGTTTGCCAGATCAAGCGTATCTTATTTTCCTTGAGGAGTGCAAGCCCTGCTTCTATACTTTCGTTGATGGTTCTAGCTCCAAGGCTTCCCCCTACGACCATCAGTAGAGGATATTTTTCGTCGGTAAACCCAAAACGGGCGAGGGCTTCACCTCTATCGGGTAGGGGAGAGTCTTCGAGGATAGGGCGAACCGGATTCCCCGTTAAGACGATGGATTCTTCTGGGAAAAAGCGGTTCATATTGGGATAGGCAACGCAGATATACTTTGCTCGAGTAGCCAGCATCTTATTGGCTTTACCCGCAAAGCTGTTTTGCTCTTGGATGAGGGTGGGTACTCCTAAGCGTTGAGCCGCTCTAAGTGTAGGGGCGGAAGCATATCCTCCCACACCTACTACCACTTGAGGATTAAACTCCCTTACCAGCTTCTTTGCCTTTTGTTCCGAACGGAGGAAGTCAAGCAATACTTTGAAATTGCGCCATGGACGCTTACGATCGAGACCACGAACAGAGAGCCCTTCTATCTTGTAGCCGGCTTTGGGCACTCGCTCCATTTCCATGCGCCCCTCAGCTCCTACAAAAAGAATCTCGGCGTTGGGGTACCGGGCTCGTACCGCATCGGCAATAGCTATGGCCGGGAATATATGTCCCCCGGTACCTCCTCCTGATATGATAATCCGCTCTATTGACTTATTCATGTTCGTTGATTGTTTCTTCCTCGATGCCTTCTAGCTCTTCTGTAATAGGGGCTTGGGAGGTTTCGATAATAGCGTCTGTCTCTGTTTTTTCGCGCTCCTCTTGTTCTCTTTTGTCAGCCATTTTCTCCTTGTAAATAATGGAGACAACGGCCGCAATAAGCCCAAACTGAATGGATACTGCCCACTGAGAGGATCCTCCATAGCTTATAAGGGGGAGCGTCTGACCTGTAACGGGGATCATACCAGTGGCTACAAACATATTGACAAGAGCCTGGAGCACGATACTCGTGGTGAGGCCGTAGAGGACAATTTCGTAGAAGCGATATTTTGAGTCTTGGGCTATTTGGCGAATGTAGAGTAGTAATAATAGATATATGATGGGTACCCCGATAAGCCCCAAATAACCATATTCCTCGATGATAAGAGAGTAAATAAAGTCGTTATATATCTCGGGCATAAAGTGACGCATCTTGCTATTCCCCGCTCCTTGTATCCCATTGTGTAACCCTCTTGCTACTGCCATCTTTGCATACTTCTCTTGCATCGTGGCGTCTGTTATTACGTAGTTTAGAGAGTCTTGCTGAGTCTTCGACAAGGCATTATATTCCTCCTTTGTTAAGCCTGCACGGTCGGGCTCCAATCTGTTTTTCCAGGTGATCATGCGCTCGAGTTTGGTGCCACGCACCGCACTATCCGGAGTATATTTTATGGCTAAGAATCCTACTCCTGCAACGATCACCATACCTAGCACTACCCTGATAAAAAAGCGATCGACCTTACCCCCATATAGTACGAGTATTAAGGAGAGAATGACCAAAAAGATAGTCATAGATAGAGCATGGGAGAAGACGAAGAATAGGGGGGTAAATACCAGAATAAAGAAAGAAGCCGTGGGGCTACACTCGAATTGTGGAATCCCCCTAAAGACCCTTCTTAGTAGGTTCATTAGCTTGTCTGCCAATCGGCTGATGGGGTGATTGAAATCCCCGAATACCATGGCAGCCACAAAGACAATCCCAATTTTGAAAAACTCTGTGGGTTGAATAGAACCGATTATGGGCATGGGGAGGGAGCGTCGGGCCCCATTAATCTCTAATCCGATGAAGGGAACCAGTACTATCCCAAGCACAGAGAGAAGGTAGATTAGCCACCCTGTATTTATCAATCTATCACGGCGCTGGATACTGGAGAACAAAAAGAATAGCACCAGCGTGCTGAGCATGATCCCCAAAGATTTGACTAATACTCCCAAAAAAGTTCGCCCTTCTTCTCCTGCCAAGAAACTGATAGCACTGAATTGTACCAGCACAGCAATAGCCCAAAGTACAAGGAAAAGACTGACAATTACACGATTGGAGCGAAAGAAACTCTTACGCAATCCATCGGCTTTCGATACTACATCTATTGGCATATACCGCTCTGTTTGGGGGAGGCTATCTATCCTTAGTCGCTAGCACTTTATCCTTAAATTGCTCTCCTCGATCTTCGTAGTTTTTGAAAAGGTCGAAGCTGGCACACGCAGGGGAGAGTAGGACTACATCTCCGGACTGGGCGAGCTCTTGAGCATGGGCTAAGCACTCATCCATTGATCGGGCATCGCGTATTTGAGCAATTTTACCATCGAAGGATCGGTGTAGCTTATCATTGTCTATACCCATGAATATAAGGGCACGACACTTGCTGAGCACTACATCTTCGATCTCCGAATAATCATTTCCCTTATCTGTCCCTCCTAGGATTAGTACCACGGGGGCAGTTTGCGCCTCTAAGGCATAGAAGGTACTTTGGATGTTTGTTGCCTTGCTATCATTGATATAGCGTACGCCATTGATCTCTGCTACGAACTCAATACGGTGAGGAACATTCTTAAAGTCTCTTAGAGCTTTGCCGAGGCATTCATTGCTCACCCCAAACTCACGAGCTACGAGAGCAGAAGCCATTGCATTGAGTAGGTTGTGTTTCCCCACAAGGGCTAAATCACGCTTGGGGATAGAGAAAGCCGGTAGGTCGTGTTGGGCTTCTATATGGAGCGTTTCTTTATCGATCTCATATAGAGCTTTTGCTCCACCAGCTTGTAGAGAGAATGGGAGTAGGGAACACTCCATTGTGTGTTGCTCCAAGTATTTCTTTATGAAAGCGTCTTCTTCCCAATAGATAAAGCTATCTCCCTTGCCAAGTTGCTGAGTAATACGCATCTTGGATAGGGCATACAGCTCAAACTTGTGCTCGTAGCGATCTAAGTGGTCGGGGGTAATATTGAGCAGTACGGACACATTGGGATGGAATTTGTAGGTGCCATCGAGTTGGAAACTACTCATTTCCACTACATAGTATTTGTGAGGATCTTCCGCAACAAGTCGTGCCATGGAAAACCCAACATTGCCGCACATAGCAGCATCGTATCCTGCTGTTTTTAGGATGTGAGTAACCCAATTGACGGTGGTGGTCTTACCATTCGAACCCGTAATGGCAGCGACCTTTGTATCCTCCGGTAGGTATCGAGAGGCAAACTCTATTTCGCTAATAACAGAGACTCCACGCTTTATAAAGTCCTGAATTAGGGGGAGAGAATCCGGTATCCCGGGGCTCTTAATTACTTCGTTGGCACCGAGGAGCCAATCGGGGGAGTGCTTGCCCTCTTCGTAGGGAATCCCTCGTTTTTCTAGTTCCTTTCGGTACTGAGGATTCAATTTCCCCTTATCACTAACTCGGCAAGGAAGCCCTACCTTTTGTGCGAGAATAGCGGCACCTACACCGCTTTCTCCTCCTCCTAATATCAATAAATACGACATATAATACTTACACTGTGTACACCATACAGAGATTAATTCTGTATAGGATTTATTCAGAAGCTAGTACCTTTTTTACAACCTCTCCAATGAGTTTGCCATCCGCTTTCCCTGCTAGTTGCCTGCAGAGGATACCTACCAGACGACCGCCTTGCTTGGGATCTGTAATGCCGTTCTCTTGGGCGGCAGCTCGCACTATGGGCATGAGCTCTTCTTCGCTCAGTTGTTTGGGAAGATAACGCTCAAGTACAAGGCTTTCCGCAAGTTCGGCTTCTGCAAGCTCGGGACGGCCATTTTGCGTGTAAATTTCGGCACTGTCGCGTCTTTGCTTTAGTAGTTTGCGAATGATGGCAAGAGCCTTGTCATCCGGTAGTTCTCCATTGCTTCCTTTGGCCGTCTTTGCTTCGAGGAATTCTTTTTTGATTCCACGTAGAGCCTCTAAAGTTACCTTGTCGCGAGCGAGCATTGCGCTCTTTATATCTTCACTTATTTGATCGAATAGATTCATAGAACATTACGGATAAATAGAGTTAGTATAGTAGGGATATTCTCACTTTTAGTCGAAGTCGATAACATTGCTTACGAGGGGCTTATCGTCAATGGCATTGGTACCACTGAAGCCACTCGCTTTGTTTTCTCCTCCTCCCATGTCGGGATTCCTCAGTTTGCGCAGGCTCTCAAGCTCCTCATGATTACGATTGTACGCAGGAGTGTTGAGTAGGGCATTTATAAACTCATCGTCATCAAGCTCTTCTTCTTTGAGGATAAAGGGAAGGTTGAGGTGCCCACGAAGTTTACGATTGAAGTTATCGACCGACTGAGTTCCCTCGTAGTATTTATTGATGAGTTGCTGTTGATTTTTATGTCGCTGCAGTAGTTCGCTCTTGGCAATAGGGTCTCCCAGATTGGCACTTTCGATAGTGGCAGAGAGATCGAATCCCGAAGCCAAAATGGTTACTCGTAGATTCTCTTTGAGAGACTTATCTTCGTAAAACCCGGGTATGAGTTTATAGTCTTGCATCCCCGAGGTAAAGTCGTTGAGTGCATCCAGTTCCTCCGTCTGAAAGTTGTAGGTTGGATCTTCGTCGTTGTCGGGAGCATGGGCAATAGCTATCAGCACACGCTTGGCTTGGGTAATGTCGTTGTTGTTGAGAACGGGAGAGGAGAGAGCGTCATCAATAGCTTTCTTAAGACGATCTTCTCCGCTTGCAATACCGGTACTAATGATAGCTACCCCTCCGTTGTTCAGCGTCTTCTTTACGTCATTAAAGTCAAGGTTTATATACCCCGGATTGATAATGAGATCGGAAATACTACTGGCTGCCTTAGATACAGCGGTGTCCCCTATGTAGAGAGACTTGGTAAAGGAATTCTTTTGCGCTGCGTTGTACTGACGGAGGCGTTCGTTATTGACAATTAGGATGGAGTCTACCTCTTCTTTGAGTTTTTCTACCGCCTCTAGGGCTTTTATAATCTTGTGTGATCCCTCAAAAGCGAACGGGATAGTGACGATGGCTACTGTGAGAAGTCCCAATTCCTTCTTGGCAATATTAGCCACGACATGGGCAGCACCGGTACCGGTACCACCCCCCATGCCGGCTGTGATGAATACCATCTCTGTATTGCCATCGCGGAGGGCTTCTCTAATCTTATTCGCACTCTCTTGAGCTGCTTGGCGAGCAATCTCAGGCGTATCACCGGCACCAAGTCCTCTTGTTACATTCTCCCCAAGTACGATTTTGTGAGGGATCTTATTGTCGTTGAGCTGCTGTACATCAGTGTTGAGGATTAGATAGCTTACACCTTCTACTCCCTCTAGGTACATATGCTCAGCTGCATTACCACCCCCACCGCCGATACCCACAATTTTTATAGGCTTGCGCTCTGCCATGGAGGTGGTAAGTAGGTCGAACGGGAGTCCCCCTTTTAGTACCTCTTCGTGCTCCTCCATCAAATCTCGAGAGACAGTTTCTTGGGCGGGCGCTAGAGTTGGTGTCTCTGAAGCATTATCTGAGTTTACATCAAACTCAATCGAAAAACCCTCTTCGCTTCTCTTGAGTGGAGTATCATTTATATCCTTATTATCTTCTGGAAACATGTCGTTTTCGATTCTAGTGCTTGCTCTTTATTCTTCTTCGTCTTCGGGCTGTGTGTTAGAAGCCGCGTCAAGGAAATCTTTGAAGACCTTCCCAATAGAGAATTTATTTTTCTTCTCGTCTCTCCTAGTTGTTGGGTCGAATTTGCCGTTTGAATCCTCGTCCTCTTCTCTTGTGTATTCTTCACGTCTCGTTGTTCTTCCTTCGGCAGATACGTTGAGAGGTTCATCTTGTTGTAGAGGCTTTGAGGGCTCGTTTTCAAACTCTTCTTCTTGGGGCAGGCTAGAGAACACCGTATTGGCAACCTCTAAGCATCCCTTTGTGGCGCAATAAATGGCGCCTACAATACTTGCATATTGAGAGGGGTTTGCAAAAAACTCATCCGTATTGGGCTCTGCAAAGAAGAGTTTGTCGTTGACAGAGGTGATCTGTATGGAGTCATTAATTCCCATGTCTTTTAGTAGACGATTGAAGCGGCCAATGAGGCAACCTCCGCCTGTGAAAATATATCCTCCGTCGATGCGATTAGCCACTCCGGAGCTCTCTACCAAAGCTTGTACATTGGCAATAATCTCTTTCATGCGGGCCTGTACACAGCGGTTGAGGTCTAAGAGCCTAATTTGTTGAGCCTCTTTGCCGATAAAAGAGGGAATTTCTACAAAATAATCTCCGTCTTTCATCTCGCTTACTGTGCTAAGTCGGTTGCACTTGATCTCCTCAGCATCCTCTCGTAGGATATGCAACGTAGTGAGGTCGCCCGTTACAGCATTCCCTCCTACAGGGTAAACGCGCAGTAACTCTAGAGCATCTTCTTTGTAGACAGATACCGTAGTACAATCGGCTCCGATATTCACAAGAGCGCATCCCATTTGCCGGATCCCGGGACTCAAAATTACCTGCGCTTCGCAGATAGGAGCTGCTAAGATACCGGCGAGTTTTAGACGCAATCTCTTTTCTACCAAGTCGGTGATGAGGCGAACATAGGTCTTTCGTACAAGTAGCAATGTGTAGTAGGCGCGCACTTCTCGGCACAACATTCCCACAATGGAGTTTTCTCTCCGTCCATTCACATGGTAGTAGGGTGGGAGTACGGAGAGTATTTCGTATCCATCAAATTGCTCTTTTAGCACCTCCTCTTCCAGCTCCTTTACATGCTCTTCAGTGGCGAGTATTCCATCCCCATCATAGCTGTGAGAGACGATATGTCGTAGAGAATGAAGAGAACGACAATCTATCGAAATGTAGACTTGGGATATGCTATAACCACTGCCTTCTAGCTCTTGGTCGAAGTCTTTGATGATCTCTTTGGCTATCGCGCTTGCTACATCTATGTTGTAGATAGTCCCATGTACGATACTGCCCTTACTCTCCACCCGACGCGAAGCCATAGGCACAACGCGCCCTAGAGCATCTTTGTAGGCAAGTAGCCCGCTGAGATGAGAGCTACCTAGCTCAAGGGCAACATACACTAACTTGTTTGTGTCCATATTCCAACGACTGATATTATTACAAACTCCTTTCCTGAAGTAATACAACGGAATTATTCCCTACAAAAGTAACTATAATAGATGACTTATACCCCTATATGCTACCGAATTAATTAGAACGAATGTAGGGGTTGTGAAGATGATGTGTAACAGAGATTGAAAGGAACTGCCTGTCGAGGGGTTGAATGGTTGTTTATTTCCCCTCATGGTGAAGGAGGAGCGCCCTCCACGAATCCTGTTAGCTCCCCTTAGAGGCGTGGAGACGTCCCCAAAATATCTTGCCCAAACTTTGCCTGAAAACTGAGTAGAACTTTTTGCAATCTTGGGCAAGACAAAAATATTTACAGGGCAGAATTCAGAAAAATCTGGGCTGGGACATTACGAAGATTTTACCCAGTTCGTGATCGAAATGTTTGGGGAAGGATGTTTTGTATTGGAGCTTTACCCATAACAAAGAAGGGCGGCTTGGGGAGCGAGATCTCGTAACTCTCAATTCCCAAACTGCCCCTCAGAATAGGACTAAATCCTCCGCGATAATGTAGTATGGAGGGATAAAAAGGGGTATCCGCAGGGTGTTATTTGCGGTGGAAGTCTCGACTAGATCCTTGAGCCTTAGGGAGAACAAGCATATCTGCCAAGCAAATGTTGTCGGGTAAGCGGAGGGCAGCTTCTATACAAGAAGCGATGTCTTCGCCAGTGAGGGGCGTATAGCCCTCGTAAACTTTCTCAGCACGAGCCGCATCATCATGGAAGCGAACGAGAGAAAATTCCGTTTCTACCGCTCCGGGTGCTATCTGAGTTACCTTTATCCCATACTTGTGCATGTCGATTCTCATCCCCTTAGAGAGAGCATCCACAGCATGTTTGGTCGCACAATACACGTTGCCGGAAGGATATACTTCACGCCCTGCAATAGAGCCAATATTAAAGATATGACCACGCCCACGAGCGATCATCCCAGGAGAAACCACTTTGGTTACATAGAGTAGCCCCTTGATGTTGGTGTCAATCATTCGCTCCCAATCATCTACCAAGCCGTCTTGTAGAGGCTCCATCCCAGCGGCCAATCCGGCATTGTTTACAAGCACTTCAATATCAGCCCACTCCGAGGGGAGAGTGCCTAAATGCTTCTGAACTTCCTCAAAGGAGCGTACATCAAAAACCAAAGGCAATGTGCGGCTTTTTGTTTCTTTTTCTATCTCCTGACTCAAGGCAGCAAGACGCTCGCCACGACGACCTGTAATGATAACATCGTATCCCATGTGTGCCAGCCTCAAAGCTGTTGCACGACCGATACCCGATGTAGCCCCTGTTACGAGAGCAATAGGATGTGATTTTTCTGCCATAGTAGTTTGATATCTAATTTGAAAAGGATGCAATATTACTACGAAGCCATTGCGCCTTTACTTTGTCCACTAGCGCGGAGGGCTACCTCTACTCCTACAGCTGCAGCGCCTAATATGGCGGCATCATCGGTAGGAAGTTGAGAGAGAAGTAATTTGGGTGTTTGGTAAACGCAGAGAAGATTTTTGTTAAGAGCTTTCCGGATGGGCTGCAGCAATCGCTCCCCGGCTGCCGTAACTCCTCCGAAGAGAATAATCGCTTCCGGACTCGAAAAGGTCATGAAATCTGCCAAACTTTCGCCCAATATCTCACCTGTTATCTCGAATACTTTTTGAGCAATCGGATCCCCGGCTTCGGCGGCATCATAGACGGCCTTACTCGTGATTTCCTCCTCTTGGATGTGGCGCAAAGGGCTGTCTTCTGTACTTTCTTGGAGCAATTCTATCGCAGTGCTTGCCATACCGCGTGCCGAACAGTAGGTCTCTAAACATCCACAACGTCCGCAACCACAGGGGCGACCCCCACGGCGAATTATAAAATGTCCCAGTTCTCCGGCTAGTCCATCATGACCAAATATAAGCTCTCCATTGGCTACAATACCACTCCCAACACCAGTGCCCAAGGTAATGATAATGAAGTCGCGCATGCCGCGTGCCGCTCCGTAGGTGCGTTCTCCAATAGCGGCAGCTTTGGCATCGTTTATAAGGGCAACGGGTAGATGCGTTCGCTCTTGGAGCAGCTGGACGATGGGAAAAGGCTCTTTCCATGGGAGGTTAGAGGCAAAGGCTATGGTACCATTTCCATGGTTACCATTGGGAGCACCAATCCCAATTCCATCAATCTTGCCGGCAAGATTATACTGCTGGGTAAGCGCGTGAATATACCTCTCTATTTTATCTGTAAAACAAGTGAAATTGGCACCACAAGAACGTGTCGGGAATTTTTCTCGAGCAAGAATAGTGCCATTAGTCGCTACTACACCTACCACAGTATTGGTTCCTCCAATATCTATGCCTATAGTATATGTTGTTTCCATATAATAACCTTTACTCTTTATATGCAAAGGTATTAAAAATATTATGGTAGGTGTATGTTAGTTGCAATATAAGAGAGCAAATTGGCATCTTCAAGTATGCAAACTTGTGCTTTCTAGTGCTGTTTTGTTTTTCTTGGCTAGTATTTCTTTCGTACTGTTGCCCTAAAGGCATCTTTATAATACTCTATATCAAAGGATTGATCAAAGGGATGGAAAACGGCTGTGAGCACATCAAACCGTATGGGTAGGGTAATGCCCTTTAGACGGATATAGGCGTTTGTAAGGGATATTATGTTGGCTTGCTTACGCCTAGTAACTGCCGACAATGGAGAAACAGAATAATCTTCGTTCCGCGTTTTGACCTCAATAACGATGAGTTCTCTCTCGTCTGTGGCAAAAATATCCACCTCCTTCTTGCCATCAATAGACCAATTCGTATCGAGTATTTTGTACTTCAATTGTTCTAGATAGCGGTAGGCAGCTCGTTCGCCCAATACGCCAAGGTCGTTGTGTTGTGCCATCTCTATTGCTCTAGCTCGCGGGGTGAGGCGTTTTCTGAAACGTATTGATGTGTCGCTCTTTTTTCTCTTCTAAAATTTGATCTATACGGATCAGAATCCCTGTCTCTTCCACCTCGCTAAACTCGTAATTAATCGCTGTGCCGAGGAAGAGGAGTTGGGGTGAGAGGGATATATAGGCACTGAAGAGAGGTGGAATGCTGATGCCTGTTTTGCGAACCTCGCGCTTGAGTGCTAGATAATCGGCACTGAGAGTTCCTGCTGAAAATAGCCGATCCATCTCCTCCGGATCAACATCAACGGTTAGAGGTTGCTTGGGAGTAACGAGGTGGCGATCGTCGTGGAAATGGCGTTGCATGAAGTGTAAAATGAGATTGCGACAACGACGATTGTAATTGGCATACATAGTTACCTTACCAAAGAAGTACTGAATCTCAGGATTGAGTACCGTGAGTGCTCCCAAGCCATCCCATAGGTTGTCTAATGCAAAGATGGAGAGGTGGTGAAAGCGGGTAGACTGGAAGTCGGGAGAAACAAACGAGCGTCCCAACTCTATTGTATAGGGAAGAATATCTCGTACGAACTCATCGCTGTAGTCAAACATATGAGAAGTGGCAAGTATATCGGTACCCTTCGGATGTTTTACCACGTCGGAACCTAAAATATAGCGATAGCCTCCTACAATCACTTGAGCCTCGGGGTTCCAAACTACGAGTTGCTTATAGCCCAGAGGATCTAGGTCGTACTCATCGATATCACACGCAAGACCACTGCCCCCACCGCCGGCACGAAAGGCCTCTTCTCGTAGTCGTCCTACCTCTCTCATGGTGTGTGGAGCCTCGTGTGCTGAGAAGATATAAATGTTATTGCGTCCTTTATTTGTGGGGCGAAGCAACTTGTCGGGGGTAAGTTCCCCCATGATAAGTTCCGGAGCAATAGGGGCTATAATGGGTTGCATAGATTATTGCAATAAAGTGGTTGAGGTGAATAACTAGAGGGACGATGGCGTACTCTCTTGCGGGAGACGATATACACGTTCGCGAATGGCGAGGGCAATATCTGCCGAGCGTTTCCCCATTGAGGGTAGCTCTTGATAGGGGATAGGCTCTCCTACCCAAACCCGGAATGACGAGCCTTGGGCACGAAACATCTCATCGGGGAGTAGTGCAGTGCCGATGTTGAATTTGAGCCCGAGGCTTCTGCGCACTCGTTCTATCCTATAAAAGCGTTTACTATTATAACCTTCGAAAAAGAGGGGTACAATGGGACGATGGAACTCCTCGGCATGACGCACAAAACTCTTTTGCCATGTGAGATCTTGGATGCGACCATCAAAGTGGCGAGAGCAAAGACCGGCAGGGAAAGTGATCACCGGAAGGTCGCCTGCTAGAGCGGCATTCATTCTCTCAATGGAGCTACGGCTCTGGGAACCATACTTATTGACAGGGAGAAAAATGGACTCTAGAGGTTTGAGATTCCCTAGGAGGTCGTTGACAATGTAGCGAATGTCTGATTGATAGTGCCCTGCGAGCATGTGAGTAAGACAGATGCCATCTAACCCTCCTAGAGGGTGATTGGAGACGAAAAGAGCACGTTTGTCTTGTGGCAAACGCTCCTCGTGAACAAAACCCAGAGAAAGCCGAAAAATCTCCACCAGCTTATCCATAAAAGCAACGCCTTGCAGGTGCCCATGGTCTCGCAGTATCTCATTGATTTCTCGCTGATGGATAAGTCTCTCTACCAATCGCACAACAAAGTGCGGAACGCTTTGCCCCCACTTTGCCGATATGATGGCACCAATATCTATTTGTTGTGGAGTGATACTCCCTTCCATACGTCCTTTTTTATAAGTAATGTCATACCCAACCTCGTAAAGGATGTGGATACAACTCTCCTTTCTTTATCTATGTTGTGTGGTGTTGCTTGTTGCAAAAGTAGTAATATATCGTTGTATGAATGTTGTCTTTAGTAAAGTTGCACGTTTTAGTCGCATCGTGCAACTAAAACCCCTTATATTCCCTAGCCTTGGGGCGTTATTTTCATCTTCGTTCTCCCCTTTTTCAGCATCTTCGAAAAGAGAAATGCCTTCCTGTGAAAGAACAATGTTTTCTGTCTTTTCTTTCAGTTTTATTCGGTTTTTATGAGAGTATTATGTGGAATTGACCTAAAAACAACGTCTTGGAGCGAAAGACATGCGGATGTTTAATGTGTTATTGGAGTGGTGCAGATTTCGTTCTCAATATGGTGAAAGTATATAAAATCAAGTTACATTTGTCCCGAGATGGATGTTTGTTGCGGATCAATAGCGCCTTTTTGGCTAGGTTGAGAAGCTGTAAAACATATTCTCTCTAAGAGAATTTCATGCTAAGCATGGTTTGTTGGAAATCGAATATATAGTAGATAAATAAGTCAAAATCAGAACAATGACAAGAAAGTTATTCCCTGCTACACTCCTTGTGGTATTAACGCTTTTGATGGCCGCTTGCGGTAAAATTCCAGGTCCGAAGCCCGCTCCTATTTTGGTAACGCTCCCTAGCTCCCTTTTCGGTAAGAGCTATGATGCTCTCGAAGCTGAGGCCAAACAGCTGGGGCAGATTGTGACAAAAGATGCCGAGGCACGTACTCTCACAGTCAAGATAAATGGAGACCAAGGGCTAGCCCGTACCATTTACCTCCAGTTTGATGCTGAGGGCAAGTATCGCTATGCCATGGAAAAGATTGCAAATACAGAGTCCGAAGGAGCTTTTGTAGCAAGCCTCCTAAGTCAAGGTTTTGTACAAGAAAAGACTGCGACCAAGTTGGCAACAGAAGGGGTATTTGTTCATAAACAACGTGGATGGGTCGTCTTCATTTCGCATCGTAGTGATAGCGATATTTCTTATGTTTTCGCTCCTTTTGATGAGGCTATTACATCATGGTCTCGTATTGATAAGAAGGGGCATGCAACAGGGCTTTGGGCTCCTCTTATGGGGCTTGATAATACCCTTGATATGGTAACTCGCTTTGAGGCTCGTATGGGACACACTCTTGATCCCGAAGCAACGATGGCGGACAAGGGTGTCTATTCCTTTAAGACCGGTAACCCTAACTTCCCTAGCACCCGTTATTGGTTTGATGTGAAAACCAAATCTTTCGTAGAGGAGTGCGCTATCTTTGTAGCTCCCGATAAGCGTCCTAAACCCGATGATGTTACAGAGTATATGCGCTCTATGGGATTTTTGATCACCACACTTTCTGACCACGGTAATCCTGTGTATTATAATAAGGACACCAATATGGCTGCTGTGGCTGAGCTAAATAAACCTACGGATGGAAGCGCATTCGTTCCCAAAGTGCAGTTCTTCAAAGGCAATCCCCAGATGGCAGATTCCTTTATGAAAGAGGAGTTGGATATTCCTTTGCCAATCCTCGAATTTGGCAAATACACACTGGCAGAAGCTCTTGAGTTGTACAAGAAGCAACCTTACTTTAAGTCTCTTGATAAGAATGAGCTCGGTGACGTTGTTAATACAACCTCAAAAGATTTTCCCATGATGATTGTATGGGAAGGTGAAGGAGATTATACCGGTAAGTATGCAATAGCACTTCTGTTTACTGACGATGTAAGAGTGATTAACTCAACCTATATCGAGAAGTTCTTTACCGGAAAAGGTTGGGAGAAGTATTCGAAATCGGCCATACCTACCTATATCGATCGTAAAAACAATGTGATGGTACAGGTGGATCAATCGGGTAATTTTGGTGGATTGTGCCTCGCATTTAGTCCGAATGAATTTTAAACCTTCGCTTTAGAGGATTTTATCTCCCCGCTAATTAGGGGATAGTACCTCTTCATTGATTTCCTCAAAAAGGGGTCGGCCTTTCTAGCAAAAGGGTCGACTCTTTTTTTTTTGTGAACAAGGGGGGGAGGATGTTGCTTCCTGTACTAATTTTATTTCACTTGTATTGCGCAGATCTTAAGGGCTATCCCAAGGAAATAAAATATTTAGGGCAGTAGGGCAGGGAGAAATCAGCTGGATTTGTACCCGGAAACTACCTGGAAAAGTTTTTTCTTTTGCCCAAGAATTTTTTTGTTGTAGGGCAAGAAAGTTTTTCTTTTCAGGCAGCATCCTGAATGCTTCTTTTGGAGTCCTCTTTGTGAAGAAAGAGGGATGTCTTAGGGTGTATTTGGCTTTATTCAAATGTTTAGTTTACCTTTGTAGGTGCTTAGGGGTTGGGGGATGTGCAACATTCCAAGCCTCGGTTTCGTATGATAATAGGAATAGACTAATATAAGTAATCAATAAAAACAGTTGCGGTGATGAAAAAGCACAATTTTTATGCCGGACCCTCAATTCTAAATCAAGGGGTTATCAAGAATGCTGCTGATGCAGTAATGAATTTTGCAGGTACAGGTCTTTCTGTACTTGAAGTATCGCACCGCGGTAAAGAGTTTACCGCTGTGATCGAAGAAGCTGCTCAGCTCTTTAAGGAACTTCTCGATATCCCCGAAGGATACGAAGTTATCTTCCTTGGAGGTGGTGCAAGCCTTCAGTTCTATATGGTACCTCTTAACCTTATGCACAAGAAGGCTGCCTATATCAACACAGGTACGTGGGCTACAAATGCTATCAAGCAAGCCGGATATGTATCTAAGGTATTTGGTGGAGAAGTAGAAGTTTTGGCTTCTAGCGAAGATAAGAACTTTACCTACATCCCCAAGAACTTCGTTATCCCCGAAGATGTAGACTACTTCCACTACACCTCCAACAATACCATCTATGGTAGTGAAATCCGCAAGGACTTCGACTGCAAGGCTCGCTTGGTGTGCGATATGTCTAGCGATATTTTCAGCCGTCCTGTAGATATCAGCAAGTACGATCTTATCTATGGTGGTGCACAAAAGAACTTGGCTCCTGCCGGTGTTACTTTCGTGATTGTAAAGAAGGATGCACTTGGTCGTTTCGAGCGTCCTATCCCCACAATGCTCGACTACAACACTCACATCAAGAAGGAGTCTATGTTCAATACTCCTCCTGTATTCCCCATCTATGTAGCTCTCCAAACCCTCAAGTGGTACAAAGAGTTGGGTGGTCTCAAGGTACTCGAAAAGCGCAATCTCGACAAGGCTGAGCTCCTCTACAACGAAATCGACCGCAACAAACTATTCCGTGGTACTGTAGCTACCGAAGATCGCTCTATCATGAACGTTTGCTTCGTGATGAACGACGAATACAAAGAACTCGAAGCTGAGTTCGCCACTTTCGCTGCAGAGCGTGGCATGATCGGTATCAAGGGTCACCGCTCGGTAGGTGGTTTCCGTGCAAGCCTCTACAACGCTCTCGAAATGGATAGCGTGAAGGCTCTCGTTGACGCTATGAAGGAGTTCGAAAGCAAACACTAATTAATCACATCTTAGTGCTCTAGCTCTCTAGATGCTTCTAGTTCTTCTAGAGGTCTCGTCTAGTGAGCAGAGCACTTTTTTTTAATCCTAATATATTGTTATGACAAAGGTTCTTATTGCCACAGAAAAGCCTTTTGCTGCTCCTGCTGTTGCAGCGATTAAGGATATTGTAAGCAAGGCAGGTTACGAAACTGTATTGCTAGAAAAGTATACCGAAAAGAGCCAGCTCCTCGCAGCTGTTGCCGATGTAGATGCTATCATTATCCGTAGTGATAAAATTGATAAGGAAGTATTTGATGCCGCAAAGAATCTCAAGATTGTAGTGCGTGCAGGTGCCGGTTATGACAATGTAGACCTTGCAGAGGCAACCGCACACAACGTGTGTGTAATGAATACTCCCGGTCAGAACTCAAATGCTGTGGCTGAGCTTGTGATGGGTCTTCTCGTATTCAATGCTCGTAATCAGTTCAATGGCAAGTCGGGTAGTGAGCTAAAGGATAAGAAGATGGGTATCTTGGCTTATGGTAATGTGGGTCGCAATGTGGCCCGTATCGCCAAAGGCTTTGGTATGGAAATCTTTGCTTATGATGCTTTTGTGCCTGCAGAAGCTATCAAAGAATCGGGTGCAACTCCTATTGCTACTGTGCCCGAATTGTTCGCTACTTGCGATGTAATTTCGCTCCATGCTCCTGCTACTCCCGAGACGATTAAGTCTATCAACTACGATCTTCTTATGAAGATGCCTAAGGATGCCGTTCTCATCAATTCTGCTCGTAAGGAGATTATTGACGAAGAGGGCGTACTAAAGGCTCTCACAGAGCGTACAGACCTTCGCTATCTCACGGACATTATGCCCGCTAACCACGAAGCTATGGTAGCTGCCCTCGGCGATCGTTACTTCTCTACTCCCAAAAAGATGGGTGCACAGACCGGCGAAGCCAACAACAATGCAGGTATTGCAGCTGCTAACCAAATCGTTGACTTTATAGCCAATGGTGTGGAAAAGTTCCGTGTAAACAAGTAATTTCTTTTTTGTAGTATTAGAACACAAAAAGATCGATAGAGAGGGGGAGTACATGGGTTTTTATCGTAGAGATACCATGTCTCCCCTTATTTCGATTTTTTTCTTTGAGTATATAGTATGGCTAGAATTAAACCTTTCAAGGGACTTCGTCCTCCCGTTAACCTCGTAGAGAAGGTGTCTTCTCGTCCTTATGACGTCCTCAGCAGCGAAGAAGCTCGTGCTGAAGCAAAAGGAAATGAGATGTCTCTTTATCATATCATCAAGCCCGAAATCGACTTCCCCGAAGGTACGGATGAGCACGATGAACGTGTTTATACCAAGGCTCGTGAGAACTTCGATCTCTTCCAACAGAAGGGATGGCTTGTTGAAGACGCCAAAGAAAACTACTATGTATACGCTCAAACCATGAATGGTAAGACTCAATATGGTTTGGTAGTAGGTGCATGGGTAGAAGATTATATGAATGGTGTAATCAAGAAGCATGAGCTTACCCGTAGAGACAAAGAAGAGGATCGTATGAAGCACGTTCGTGTAAACAACGCTAACCTCGAGCCCGTTTTCTTTGCCTATCCCGACAATGCTGAACTTGATGCTATCGTAGCTCGTTACACCGATGCTGCTCCTATTTACGATTTTGTCGCTGATATTGATGGCTTTGGTCATAAGTTCTGGATCATCGATCAAGAAGCTGATATCAAGCGTATCACAGAGATTTTTGCAGGATTCGAAGCTCTCTATATTGCTGATGGACACCACCGTTCGGCTGCTGCTGCCCTCGTGGGTGCTGAGAAAGCAAAGAATAACCCCAATCACAAGGGTGACGAAGAGTATAACTACTTCATGGCCGTTTGTTTCCCCGCAAACCAACTGACGGTTATCGATTACAACCGAGTTGTGAAAGATCTCAATGGTTTGAGCGAAGCTGACTTCCTAAAAGCTTTGGAAAAGAACTTCATCGTAGAAAAGAAGGGTGCCGATATTTACAAGCCTGCTAAGTTGCATAACTTCGCTCTTTATCTCGGTGGTACATGGTATTCGCTCACAGCAAAGCCCGGTACTTATAACGACAACGACCCCATCGGGGTATTGGATGTTACCATCTCTTCTAATCTAATCTTGGATGAGATTTTGGGTATCAAGGATTTGCGTTCAGACAAGCGAATCGACTTCGTTGGTGGTATCCGTGGCCTCGGCGAGCTAAAGAAGCGTGTTGATAGCGGCGAGATGAAGGTTGCTTTGGCTCTTTATCCTGTTACTATGAAGCAAATTATGGATATTGCTGATACGGGGAACATTATGCCTCCCAAGACAACTTGGTTTGAGCCTAAGCTCCGTTCCGGTATCGTGGTTCACAAGCTCGACTAATTAGTTTGTGTTATAAACACGGACAATAAGGTCTACTAATAGAAAGAAAAGGGAGGATTTGAGGCGATCAAGTCCTCCTTTTATTTTCTCTATCTGCTGTATGCGATTCCCTTTTTCTCATAATTCTATTCTTCTCTTTGGGTTTAATGGTGAACCATCACAAGTTATTATCCGTTTTGAGAGTAGAGAAAGTAGTAACTAAACAACAGACAAAATGATCGCAGTAAACCAACCCGTAATAGAAGCCCAAGCTCCTCATCCCGCAAAAGAGAATCTAAAGACAATCTATTTAGCAGGAGGATGCTTTTGGGGAATGCAAAGCTATTTTGATGGAGTACAGGGCGTGGTAGAGACCACTGTTGGCTACGCTAATAGCACTCGTCCAAATCCCAAATACGAGGATGTAGATACCGATTATGCCGAGACAATTCGTGTTGAGTACGATGCTTCGGTGGTTCCTCTAAAGTTTATCTTAGGATTGTATTTCGATGTAATTGACCCTACTATTCTCAATCGGCAGGGCAATGACGTTGGGCGTCAATACCGAACGGGTATCTATTATACTAATGCTCAGGATGAAGTGGTAGCCAAGGAGATGCTTCAAACTTTGGCAAAAAAGTATCCTAAGCCTATTGTTGTGGAGTGCATTCCTTTGAAGAATTTTTATCCGGCCGAGGCTTATCATCAAGATTATCTAAAGAAACATCCTTCGGGCTATTGCCACATAGGAAAAGATAAAATAGCAAGAGCACATGCACAACGCTATGTGGATAAGGACGAGTTGCGCCGTAAGCTAACTCCTATGCAGTACAAAGTGACTCAAGAGCAGGGTACAGAGCCTCCTTTCCAAAATGAGTATTATGATCATTATGCAAAGGGGATTTATGTAGACGTGGTGGATGGTACGCCCCTGTTTGTTTCTACAGATAAGTTTGAAAGTGGCTGTGGATGGCCGGCTTTTTCACGTCCTATAGACGATAAACTTCTGGTGGAACGTACGGATACATCACATGGAATGGTGCGTGTAGAGGTTCGGAGTAAATCTTCGGGGAGCCATCTTGGTCATGTTTTTGAAGATGGACCGAAAGAATTGGGAGGGGAACGTTATTGTATCAATAGTGCATCTTTACGCTTCATTCCATTGGAGAAAATGAAGGAGCAGGGTTATGGAGATTACATTAAGTATGTAAAATAGACTTTCTCTGTTTCTATTTGTCAAGCTTGGTCTGTAGGCCTTTGTTGGGACACTACCCAAATAGGCCTATAAATCAAGCTTTTGTTGTACCTTTGCGCGGAGTATAGAGGGTATGGCTCCTGTTGCTACTTTTGGTGTGCAAGAGGAGTTGTAGTTTTCTATGAAAATAGGGAATACAAATTATAACATAGATAAGATATGGATGCTAAGATCCGGGAACTAACTGACAAAATTTTCAACGAAGGGGTTGAAAAAGGGAAGCTAGAAGCTGATAGACTCGTGGCTGATGCTCAGAGCAAAAGCGACGAAATGCTCAACCAAGCTAAAGCAGAAGCTGAGAGAATCATCCGTGAGGCTGAGAAGAGATCTGATGAACTCAAAAAGAATGTTGAGGCAGAACTCAAACTCTATGCTGCTCAAACCCTGGATGCCTTGAAGGCTTCTGTGGCAAATTCTATTACCGACAAGATTGCTCAAGGTAACGTAAAAGCAGCTGCTGAAGATCCCAACTTTATGCGCGAAGTTATTCGCAAGATTGTTGAAAATTGGACTCCTGGAAACGATGTTGTAATTGAAACAGCCGATGCCAAGGGGCTAGAAGAGTATTTCGCCTCAAATGCTAAGGACCTTCTCAATAAGGGCGTTACCATTAACGAAGTAGCAGGTACGGCAACCAATTTTGTCCTAAAACCCGCAGATGGCTCGTACAAGATTCAGTTTGGAGAAGAAGAACTAAAGTCTTTCTTCCAGAGCTTCTTGCGTCCTCGTCTTGTGGAAATGTTATTCTAAGTGCACCATGGCAAAGTATTATGCCACAATATCGGGTTTACCGAATATTGGTGTAGACGATAGAAAACTCCCCTTTTCTTCGGAGCTCTTTGTAGAGGAGCTTAGAGAGGTACTTACCTCAAGCGATTTTAAGCTTTTGGAGATGCTTCGCTGGGAGCGCGATAATCGATTCCTTATCGATTACCTCGAATCTCCGGAGAAAGCGTTGGAGGCAGACGAACAACCTCAGCTACTTTCTTACGAGGAGGTTGCTGCAGTGGTGGACGCTCTCAAGAAGGGTACGAGACTTCCTAAGCACCATTTACCAGCTTATATCATAGATTTTCTTAAGGATTTTGTGATAGAGAAGGACGAGGAAGATGACCTACAAGACGATGAGGAAGAGGTACGTATGTGGCCCCTTCGCCTTGAGGATAAACTTGCCGATTACTATTATACCAAGTTCGCTCTCCCTGCTAAAAATAGTTTTGTAGCAGAGTGGTCGCGTCTTAATCTTGACATAAGGAATGTGTTTGCAGCCTTTACAAGTCGCAATCTAGGTTGGGATCCCAAAGATTATATCGTGGGAGACTCCGAGGTTGAGCGCAAATTAAAGACGTCAACAGCTACAAACTTTGGTCTCTCCGAAGAGGAAATGGAGTACATTGCTGCTCTTTCTTCGGTGCAAAATGAGACTGATATTACTCGTCGGGAGCGCATGTTAGATGTCCTCAAATGGAATTGGTTAGAGGAGCGTGTCTTCGATCGCACATTCAATGTTGAGACCATCTTGGCATACTATCTACAGCTACGTATCATAGAGCGCTGGACGGAGCTCAATGAGAAAACGGGAGAAGAAACATTCCGTTCCATTGTAGCAACACTCAAAAAGGAGAGCAACGACTCTCTCAACGAGTTCAAGAGAAATCAAAAGAAATAATATATCCATGACAAAAGGAGTTGTTAAGGGGATTGTGTCCAACCTTGTGACCGTTGAGGTAGATGGACCAGTCTCTCAAAACGAAATTTGCTTTATCACGGTGGGTGGAACTCGCCTGATGAGTGAGGTGATCAAGATCATCGGTGCCAAGGTGTTTGTGCAGGTGTTTGAGAGTACTCGTGGTATGAAGGTAGGGGATCTGGCTGAGTTTGCTGGTCATATGTTGGAGGTAACTCTCGGTCCCGGCCTCCTTTCCAAGAACTTCGATGGTCTGCAAAATGACCTCGATAAGATGGATGGGGTTTTCCTACAACGTGGTACCTATACCTATCCTCTAGAGCAAGATAAATTGTGGGAGTACAAACCTCTCGCTCAGGTAGGTGATCTTGTAGAGGCAGGTGGCTGGCTTGGTGAGGTTGATGAAAACTACCAACCCCACAAGATAATGGTTCCCTTTGTTTTCGAAGGGCAGTACAAAGTTGTAAGCCTTAAGCCTGCCGGCAAGTATCGTGCTGATGAAGAAATCGCAGTACTTGAGGATAAGAATGGCGAAAAGCACTCTGTTACAATGATTCAGAAATGGCCCGTAAAGAAAGCCATTCCTTGCTATGCAGAGAAGCCCCGTCCATTTAAGTTGCTCGAAACCGGAGTACGTACGCTCGATACACTCAATCCTATCGTAGAGGGTGGTACGGGCTTTATTCCTGGACCTTTTGGTACGGGTAAGACCGTGTTGCAGCACGCTATTTCTAAGCAAGCTGAGGCAGATATCGTGATTATGGCTGCTTGTGGTGAGCGTGCAAATGAGGTTGTGGAAATCTTTGCTGAGTTCCCAGAACTTGTAGATGCTCACACCGGACGTAAGCTCATGGAGCGTACGATCATTATCGCTAATACCTCAAACATGCCTGTTGCGGCTCGTGAAGCATCTGTGTACACGGCTATGACTATTGCTGAGTACTATCGTACAATGGGTCTTCGTGTTCTCCTTATGGCGGACTCTACTTCTCGTTGGGCACAAGCTCTTCGTGAGATGTCAAACCGACTGGAAGAACTTCCTGGACCTGATGCTTTCCCAATGGAGCTTTCGGCCATCGTAGCCAACTTCTACGCTCGCTCTGGGTTCGTTTATCTCAAAAATGGTAAGACCGGTTCTGTAACCTTTATTGGTACGGTATCTCCTGCCGGGGGTAACCTTAAGGAGCCTGTGACAGAAAACACTAAGAAGGTGGCTCGATGCTTCTACGCTCTAGAGCAAGAGCGTGCCGACCGTAAGCGTTATCCGGCCGTTAATCCTATTGATAGTTATTCTAAGTATCTCGAATATCCTGAGTTCAAAAAGTACATCTCGCAACACATTGCACCCGATTGGCTCGAAAAAGTAAATGAGCTAAAGATGCGTTTGCAGCGTGGTAAGGAAATTTCTGAGCAGATCAACATCTTAGGGGACGACGGGGTACCTGTAGAGTATCACATTACCTTCTGGAAAGCGGAGCTTATTGACTTCGTAATCCTTCAGCAGGATGCGTTCGACGATATCGATTGTAACTCTCCTCTTGCTCGCCAAAAGTATATGTTGGATCTTGTAGCAAAGATCTGCCATACCGAGTTTGAGTTTGAAGATTTCAATCAGGTAACGGCGTTCTTTAAGGGCCTTATCAACGTCCTCAAGCAGATGAACTACTCAGAGTTTGAGAGCGATGACTTTAAGAAGTACTTGGCACAATGCGAAGAGATGATTGCCAAGAGTGGCAAGTAATCTCCAGGGAAAGAGAGACCTCGTATAGAGAAAATTAATATGGCAACACAAGCTTTTAAAAAGATATATACCAAGATCTCGAATGTTACCAAGGCAACTTGTATGCTAAGTGCTACAGGGGTTGGTAATGACGAGTTGGCTTTGATCCATGGACGAATGGCTCAGGTCGTAAAAATCGTTGGCGACGAAGTTACCCTCCAGGTATTCGAGGGTACTGAAGGTATTCCTACCAATGCAGAGGTTGTATTCCTCGGCAAGGCTCCTACGCTCAAGGTGAGCGATCAGCTTGTAGGACGCTTCTTCAATGCTTATGGTCTTCCTATCGATGGAGGAGCGCAGCCCGAAGGACGTGAAGTAGAAATTGGTGGTCCTTCTGTAAACCCCGTACGTCGTAAGCAACCTTCTGAGTTGATTGCAACCGGTATTGCAGGTATCGACCTCAATAATACCCTCGTAACTGGACAAAAGATTCCATTTTTTGCGGATCCGGACCAACCCTTTAACGAAGTAATGGCTATGGTGGCCATGCGTGCCAAGAGTGATAAGATTATTCTTGGGGGGATGGGGATGACCAACGACGACTACCTCTTCTTCAAGAACACTTTTAGCAATGCTGGTGCTCTCGATCGTATTGTTAGCTTCATCAATACAACCGAAGACCCCTCTGTAGAGCGTCTGCTTATCCCAGACATGGCTCTTACAGCAGCTGAATATTTTGCGGTAGAAAAGAACGAAAAGGTGCTCGTGCTCCTTACGGACATGACCAACTATGCGGATGCTTTGGCTATCGTATCAAATCGTATGGACCAGATTCCTTCGAAGGATTCTATGCCGGGTTCGATTTACTCAGACCTTGCTAAGATCTACGAAAAGGCGGTACAATTCCCCGATGGTGGGTCTATCACCATTATTGCCGTTACTACGTTGAGTGGTGGCGATATCACCCACGCTGTGCCCGATAATACGGGGTATATTACCGAGGGTCAGCTCTACCTCCGAAAGGATAGCAATGTGGGTAAGGTTATTATCGACCCATTCCGCTCTCTCTCTCGTTTGAAGCAGCTTGTAATTGGTAAGAAGACTCGTGACGACCATCCTCAGGTGATGAATGCCGCCGTACGTCTATTCTCCGATGCTGCCAATGCACAAACGAAGATGGAGAACGGTTTCGACCTTACCGACTACGATAATCGTTCTCTTGCTTTTGCAGACGATTATTCTCGACAATTGCTTGCTATTGACGTGAATGTTGATACGACTGAAATGCTCGATATTGCTTGGAAACTTTTTGGAGAGCACTTTACTCCTGCAGAAGTAAACATCAAGCAGTCTCTTGTAGAGAAGTATTGGGTTGGTGAGAATAAAGCCTGATAGATAAGAGTCATGGCTATTAAGTTTCAATACAACAAAACTTCGCTCCATCAGCAAGAGAAGCAGCTGAAGATGCGAGTGCGTACGCTCCCTACGATCAAAAGTAAGGAGAGTGCTCTCCGTCTTGAGGTGAAGAAGACGAAAGACGAAGTGGTGAAATTGGAACAAAAGTTAGAAGATGGCATCTCTAGTTATCAGCACATGGTAGGGCTTTGGAATGAGTTTAATCCGGAGCTTATATCTGTGAAGGATGTGAAGTTGTCTACCAAGAAGATTGCCGGTGTTATAGTGCCGGTCTTGGATAAGATAGACTTCGAGGTGAAGCCATTTAGTTTGTTCAATTCTCCTTCGTGGTTCTCTGAGGGACTAGAGTTGCTCAAGGTGCTTGCTACTACTGGTATAGAAGCTGAGTTCCTTGGCCTCAAACTAGAATTCTTGGAGTATGCTCGTAAGAAGACCACTCAGAAGGTAAATCTTTTTGAGAAGGTACAGATCCCAGGGTATAAGGATGCTATTCGTAAGATTAAGCGATACCTTGAAGATGAAGAGAGTCTCTCTAAATCGTCTCAGAAGATCATGCGAGCCAATATTGAAGAACGCGAACGCAAAGAAAAGGAGGCACTGCTATGATTGAAAAAATGCAGAAGTATCTTTTCTTGATATACCACAGAGAGTATGAGGGCTTTTTGCAGAGTCTTCGTGAGCTTGGTGTGGTACATATCAAGGAAACTAAGAGCCCTAAGCAGTTCGATAACCTACAAGCCCTCCTCGCTAAGCGTAAAGACTTGGCAGACCTGCGTCGTCGTGTAAAATCATTGCGATCCAAAGATGCTCCGGAGGTTTCTATGATCCTCCCTCAATCTGAGGAGCAAGGAGTGGCTGTGAGGTCTGAGATAGAGGAGCTCATGGAGAAGGAAAGGAATCTGGCTAACCAGATTGCTGCCCAACGACGTGAGATCGACTATTGGAGTATTTGGGGTGAGTATGACCTCGATCTGATGAAGAAACTTGAGAATGCTGGTTACAAGCTGCATTTTTATGTAGTGGCTTCGCAGCAGTTCAAGGAGGAATGGATTGAGGAGTATCGCGCCGTAAAGGTTAATGATTTTCGCGCTCAAGCCTACTTTGTTACGATTGGACAAAGTGGCGACGTTCGCCCCGAAGCCGATGAGGTAAAGGCTCCAACGGCTTCTATGGATGAGATGCAAAAGAAGTTGGAAACCCTACAGCAGGAGGCAGAAGAGACCCATAATAGGATTGTTGAATTTGCTGATACTCGCTTGGGCGAACTAGATGGATATGATCGATTCATCGAGCGCGATTTTGATTTCGCCAATGCTCTCTTGCAGGCGGAACCCGAGGCTAACGATACCCTTATGGTATTGGAGGGCTGGGTGCCCGAGAGAGTGGCAGACAAAATTGCTCCCGCTCTAGATGGAGTACCTTGCTACTACGAGCAGGTAGAGATCCAAGAGAATGACAATGTCCCTGTGAAGCTTAAAAACAATCGTTATGCTCGTCTCTTCGAGATGATAACGAAGATGTATTCGCTTCCTAATTACGGGGAATTGGATATTACGGCACTATTTGCTCCCTTCTTTATGCTCTTCTTTGCTCTTTGTTTTGGAGATGGTGGATATGGACTATTGCTTTTGATAGGAGCCACCGTTGCTAAGACGAAAGCTAAAGAGGATGGCGTTAAGTCGGTGTGTAGTATGCTCATGTGGTTAGGTGGAACTACCGCCATCGTAGGTTCTCTCATGGGGACTGTCTTTGGTATGGTAATGCCTTGGACCGGAGGTACGATACTCGGCTCTGTGCCCGATACCTACATCCTCAACCAGAACACAATGATGTATTTGTCCGTTGTGCTGGGGCTTATTCAGATTGTATTCGGTAAGTTTATTGCCGGCTATAAGACGCAAGTACAGAAGGGATTCAAATATGGTTTGGCTACCTATTGCTGGGCTATCTTGATCCTCTTCGGAGGCCTTGGGCTCGTAGCGATGATGCTGGGTGAAGGTAATCCTATGCTTGCTATGGCATCAAAAGTCCTCTTGGGGATTGCTGCTCTCGCCTTTGTTATTGCTTTATTCTACAATACACCAGGCAAGAATATCTTCCTCAATTTTGGTTCCGGTTTGTGGGCAACGTACAACAATGCTTCCGGACTTTTGGGAGATACGCTTTCGTACATTCGTCTGTTTGCTATCGGTTTGACTGGTGGTATCTTGGGTGGGGTGTTTAATAACCTTGCCGTACAAGTGGGCGGAGGGCTCCCTGTAGGTCTCAATTTTGTGGTAATGGCAATCATTTTGCTATTTGGTCATGGTCTCAATTTTGGGCTGTGTATGATTAGCTCTTTGGTGCACCCTCTACGTCTTACATTTGTTGAATTCTACAAGAATGCAGAGTTTGAAGGTGGGGGGCGTCAATACACTCCTTTCAAGTAATCAATAATAGAAAAATCAAATAACTCAATCAATTAATTACAGTTCAAAGTATGATTAACGTTCTAACCTACTTAGGAATTGCCCTCATGGTGGCCCTCACTGGTATTGGCTCGGCAATTGGTGTAACTATTTGCGGTAATGCTACCGTTGGTGCTATGAAGAAGAATCCCGATGCAATGGGTTCGTACATTGCTCTTTCAGCTCTTCCTAGTTCTCAGGGTCTTTACGGCTTCGTTGGTTTCTTTATGGCTCTTGGCCTTGTACAACAACTCGGTGCCGGCCTCAACATTATCGCTGCTTGGGCTATCTTTGGTGCAGGTCTTACCCTTGGTGTTGTAGGTCTTCTTTCTGCTATTCGTCAGGCTCAAGTTTGTGCTAATGGTATCAAGACGATTGGTGGTGGTGACAACGTATTCGGTGCAACTATGGTGATGGCCGTATTCCCCGAGCTCTACGCTATTCTTGCCCTTCTCGTTGCTATCTTGATCTTCGGTGCTGCTCCCGAACTTGCAGCAGCAATTGCAGCTTAAGAGTATCTAAAGAATAATCTTATTTCCCTTTCTTTAGGGAGATAAATCACTTCTATAGCTCCTGCTCTCACTCCGGTAGAGCAGGAGTTTTTTTATGCCCTTTTCTCTTGGGGCTTTATCGGTGGTGTTGTATCAACATTACCTTTCAGTCAAAAGCTAATTAGCTTTCGTCAAATTCCTAATGAGCTTTTAATGAAAAGCTAATGAGCTTTTGTCGGATTACTAATGAGCTTTTGAGAGAAAGCCAATGAGCTTTTATAAGATGGGTCATTAGTAATTGTTAGGTTGCTAATTAGCTTTCAGGTTAATTGGGAGCAGAGAAGTGCTATTTCCTCTCAATAAAATCGTCCCTTTCTCCCGGTCCTCAATGAAAATTCTCCTGAAGATTGGGAGTGAGTTACATCGGTTTACTCTGGGTAAAATCAGAAAAGATTTTGGGTAACTTGTGTAGGATTTTCACCCTAGACAGAAATAATTCTTGCCCAATAAGGGAGTGGGCTCTAGGCCTGTACTTTAGATTTTTCTCCCTACAAAGGATTTAGTGGTACATATCCTTATATTTTCAGCCTGACTAGCACTGTGATTTCTCTACTCTAGTCATACTTTCGATTTGTCAATCATTTTTCTTGTCACTTTTTTCTGTGATGAAAATATGGATGTATCAAAGAAAAGTGTTATCTCAAGGTATTGATTTACAGGGGGTAGAATTTAACCTTTTGATTTTTATCAGCTTTTTATTTCCCAGCTTCTCTATGGGGCGCTAATAAAAAGAGCTTGTATTCGAATGTTTTGTATTATGTTTGCCGCGAAATTGATGGGAGGGTATTGATTTTCTCCTTTTATTCCCGAGGCGATTTTTGGTATGTATCACATAATTCAGAGAGGTTTGAACTTATTTATACCGACTCTGTTTAGTGTGTAAATAAGGACAGGACGTGTCTTTAGTTTTAGTATTGATTTAATGAGAAAGAAAATGAAAAAGAAGATTCTATTGGTGCTCTCTTCGCTTGTGAGCCTAACCCTAATGTTGTCACTTACTTCTATGAAAGATGATGACAGACCTATCCCCTTTGCACAATTGCCCAAAGTGGCTCAGCAGTTTGTGAAAGCGAACTTTACGTCGGAAGTCTCTTATGTGACTGTCGATAATGACTTGATCGGTAAGAGCTACGAAGTTGTGTTGGTGGATGGTACTCGCATAGAGTTTGATGGGAAAGGCATTTGGAAAGACGTTGATGCTGAGCCGGGTATAGTCCCCAAAAATATCGTTCCAAATGCCATCTCTAACTATGTGGCTAAGAATTTCCCCGGTACCTCCATTAGGCAGATCGAGAAGCGCAGGAGAGGTGGTTACCAAGTGGAACTCTCCAATGGGTTGGAATTGAAGTTCGATTCGAGCCTCAAGTTTGTACGTATGGATGACTAAACACCTATCTCTAAAATAGAAACTCTTTTAGGGTTATAGAGTGGGGCTTCTCTTGTGAGGAGCCCCTTTTTATATGGATTAAGGCTTGAAATAAAAGGGAAAAGAGCAGATGCCACTCTTATGATATATACCGCACCTACTTGTCTTGAACCTCTTTATTACGGACAGAGGGGAGCCACTGCTGCGCACAAAGGCAAGTAGCATCGATTATTGACTACAAACTTAGCTAGAGAGCAGATAAGAGTAATATGCCCCCATAAAATACAACCGCCAAAGGTCTAGAGGCCTTTGGCGGAGGAGGGGCGTGATGGGTATGGTTCCCATCTCACCAATCTTTGATGCAAAGGTAAAAATAAAATCGAGATAAATAAATCATGGAACTAGAAAAGCAAGACCTTGAGCGCTACTTGCTAATGACTTGCCCGTTATTTTGTGTGTGAGAAGAGCCCCTTTTTATAAGAATCCCCAGAGAGTATTCGGGGGATGAGAACACACTCTCTGGGGAGACCTTTTGGGAAAATATACCCCTATTACTAGGTATGAATTTCGTCGATATTTACAAGCTTATTGACGATGGCATAGATCGTGAGTCCGCTAGGGCTATGGATCTTAAGCTTCTTGGCAATATTGCGTCTGTGGGTAATTACAGTGTGAATAGAGATGGAAAGCTTGGTAGAAATTTCCTTGTTGGTAAGCCCCTTTGCCACGTAAGCCACTACGTCTTTTTCTCTCGGAGAGAGTAGGCGTTCGCTGTCTAGATCCATCTCTTCGTTTTCGGCTTGGCTAATAACCGAGAGGAGGTTTTGCAGGATGGATTCAGCAGAGTCTCCAATATTGATGGTGGCATCGTAGCTATAAAGCAAGGAGGGATCAACGGACCCGGTGGTAAGCGCCAAGATCTTGGCGTGTGCTGTGTTCAAGAATCGTTCGTCTAAGTGTACCCCCATTATGATGGGATTCATCAAGATAATATCGGGAGTAAAGAAATGAATGCTAGAGATAATGCTATCTATATCAATCTCAAATGCGATCTGCGTTCTGAACTTATTCGATCGTTTGATCACCGCTTCTATCCCCAAAGCAATTACCGGATTGGGCTCTACGATGAGTAGTTTATGTACGCTTTGTATCATCTCAAATTTTATTTCCTCTAAGAGTAAGACTTTAGCCCCAAGGGTATGAGGGATTATGAATTTTGCTTCTGTTCCATCGAACGGATAAGAGGAACAAAAAGGAAATCTTCGACAAAGTTGTGTGTAGCGAGGTCATCTTCGGCAGAGAATAGCTCGTGCAACACACTAGTTAGCTCGTAGCCGCTACCATCGGGGAAATACTTGATCAAGATATTCTTAAGCTCTCCAATACGAGCCTCTACCTTATCATGCCGGCGAGAGAATATGTCTATATTGTATGCCCCGGCACCCCGTTTTTGAGTACCATCTACTAGAGCACGTACATAAGGGAACACGTTTTTATCCTCATATCCCATATGTTTGTGCACCTCAGCTACATATTGATCGAAGAATTTATTGATGAGAAATACGATCTCTTCGGGGCCGCCCTCTATGGCACGACGGAGGTGCACCAAAAGTTTGGGTAGGCGATAGTCTAAGAAATAATGGTGAGAACGCTTCAAGAAGTCCACTAAAGCCATAGGAGAAAGCGATGCAAGCAGCTCTCGGCTGGGCTTGGTATTATGGGATACAATAGTATTGACTACAGCAATAAGTGTCTCTACATGTACATTATTTTCCTCACAAACCTCGCGTATAGTTTGGTCTCCAAACCCAAGGGGGATACCAAAGCGAGTAATAACGAGTAGGAGGTCGTATCGTTCACAAATAAGATCGCTCATGAGCGTATCTGCCGAGTAGAATTGCGTTATGCGTAGTGACATGCTTCTTACAATCAATTAGTAATACAATGCAAAGATAGGCTAGCCCAGCATATTATACAAGTAAAAGCTATCCCCAAAAGTAGTGAGATAGCTTTCTGATGTAGTGTTGAATTTCCCGTTTTAGGGCTTTAAGTCGGAGAAATGTCGCTTGCCCAAGAAGAAGTATTGCCAGACAATAGAGTGTGGATATACGCTGCTTAGCTGCACTGGTGGAGCAGCAAGAGGGGGAGTGTAGTGCTGTTTCATTTTTCTGAAGTCTCTATGAGCTTTGTAGATAGCCCAAGCGAAACGAGATTTTCCTTTGACTAGATACATGCCTGCCGATAGCCCATCCAGTAGCATACGTTTGGGGAGAAGTCTTTTTGCTTGCTTCCTAGGAAGGTTTTTATAGAGCATCAGAAGGTTGTTGCGAAAGTTGAGATACACCTTGCGAGCATTACTAGTGCTAAGAGTGGCACCACCCAAATGATATATTGTGCTATTGGGGGTATATCTCACTTCGTAGCCACTCCGTAGCCATCGCCAGCAGAGGTCAATTTCTTCCATATGAGCAAAGAATCGCTCATCTAATCCGCCTACTTGGAGGTAAGCATCACGGCGAACAAATAGACAGGCTCCCGAAGCCCAAAAAATAGAAGCCTCTGTATCGTACTGCCCTTTGTCCTCCTCTATGGTGTCGAATACCCGACCTCGACAAAACGGATACCCTAGATGATCTATGAAGCCTCCTGCTGCCCCTGCATATTCAAACTGAGAGGGATGGTGAAAGCTTCGTATTTTCGGTTGTACTGCTGCGAGACGAGCATTTGCTTCAAGCATAGCAAGAGGAGCATCTAGCCATCCTTCTGTCACGGCTACATCACTATTAAGCAAACAATAATAGGGAGTCTCGCATTGTGCCAAAGCCTGATTGTAGCCCTTTGCAAATCCGTAATTCTCTGAGAATTTAAGGAGCTTTACGGATGGGAATCCCCTCTCCACGACCTCAATGGAGTCGTCTGTAGAGCCATTGTCAATTACCACAATGCAAGCCTTATCACTAGGCGTACAGCGTACAACATCGGGGAGGAACTTACGGAGCAGATGGCTCCCATTCCAGTTGAGGATCCCTATGGTGATAAGAGGTGCCGTGCTCATAATCTTTTCATTCTAGGGAGCAAAAGGCTATACCCGGCTCTTTTTCCGTCCCAATTGTGGCTTGTGTGATAGCTCCTGATAGAGCAATATCGGGGCAAAATTCGTGCTCTAGTCGGATATAATTGTCTGTAAAACCATACATCTTACCATCTACACAAGAGTGCTCCCAAAGTACGGGACGCTTTTCTCCTTCGTGCTCTTTGTAAAAACTGCTTAGCTTACGATTCGATAGATCGATAAGGGCTTTACTACGTTCTTTTTTCTCTTCGGGAGATACTACGAGAGGTATGGATAGAGCAGGTGTACCACTGCGTTCACTATAGCTAAATACATGGAGTTGTGTTACAGGTTGCCCCTCAAGATAGGCAAGACTCTCTTCGAAAAACTCAGGAGTTTCGCCTCTCATCCCTACAATTACATCCACACCAATAAAGGCTTCCGGCATCATTTCTTTGATACACGCCAGACGATCAGAAAAAAGCTGGGTGCGGTACCGCCTTTTCATTAGGGCTAGTACGGCATCACTACCACTCTGTAGCGGTAGGTGCCAGTGGGGCATAAAGCTTCTTGATTGAGCTACAACTTCGAGCAACTCATCGGAGAGCAGATCGGGCTCTAGAGAGCTAATGCGGTAGCGTTCTATGCCATCGACCTGATCCAAGGCCCGCACTAGGTCTACAAATCGTTCGCCTGTGGAGCGGCCGAAATCCCCAATATTGACTCCTGTAAGTACAATCTCTTTTCCTCCCTCTTGGGCCACTCTTTCTGCTTGAGCAACCAAAGAGGCAATGCTTCCATTGCGACTTACCCCTCTAGCCTTGGGGATGGTACAATAGGTACAGCCGTAGTTACAGCCATCTTGTACCTTTAGGAAGTGTCGCGTTCTGTCGTCGCTGCTACAGCCCTCTTCGAAGCGGTGTAGATGAATCCGCTCACCTGCGTAGTGGTGCTTATTGGTAGGTGTCACCCCTTCTCCGGAGAAGAAAGTAATAAGATGCTCTACGACTTCACTTTTTCTGCCAGCCCCCACTACTATATTTACGCCCGGGATGTTGAGAATTTCTTCCCCCTTCAGTTGGGCATAGCACCCCATGACTACCACGGCTGCATGTGGATTCTCCCGAACTACTCGGTGGATGAGGGTGCGATCTTTGCGATCGGCCGCACTCGTTACGCTGCAGGTATTGATGATACATATATCGGCAGAGGAGCCCTCCGTAGCCAATACTACTCCCAACTCTCGCAATTGCCGACCTATGGTAGAGGTCTCTGCAAAGTTTAGTTTACACCCTAAGGTGAAAAACAAAGCTGTCTTACCCTGTAATACCATTGTATCTGGAAGCATGGATAGGTATTAGAATGGAACGGAATTCCCATCAAGGGCAATGGGCGAAAAGTTTCCTCCGATACCGCTATCGATGGTAACGAAGTTAACGCTATCGTAGGGGGCAAACTTTGTGTATTCACCGCGGAATATGAGTTTTACGTCTCCGATAGGTCCATTACGATGTTTTGAGATAATGAAGAAGCCCATCCCTTGGGTAGATGTATTGTCTTCGGGGTTAACCTTGATATTGTATACCTCGGGACGATGGATAAAACATACCATATCGGCATCTTGCTCAATGGCTCCGGACTCACGAAGGTCTGAGAGCTGAGGTCTCTTACTATTGGAGTCCCCCTGTCGTGTTTCTAGGGTACGGTTGAGCTGAGAAAGGGCTATAATGGGAATGTTTAGCTCCTTGGCTAGGATCTTGAGAGAGCGGGATATCGTACTTACTTCTTGCTCTCGGTTACCAAAGCTCATACCTTGGGCATTCATCAGCTGTAAGTAGTCTATGATAATAAGCTCTACATGTTGCTCCCGTACTAACCTGCGAGCTTTGGTACGAAACTCGAAAACAGAGAGGCTCGGAGTGTCGTCTATATAGAGAGGTTTGTCTTGAATATCTCGTAGCTTGGTACTGAGTTGCGTCCATTCATAGGCTTCCATCTGACCATTCTTTAACTTCTCTCCCGGTATCTCACATACGTTGCTGATGAGACGCTTTATAAGTTGTTTCGCACTCATTTCGAGGTTGAATATAGCTACCGGTATACCTAGGTCGATAGCCATATTCTTGGCCATTGACAAGACAAATGCCGTCTTACCCATGGCAGGACGCGCTGCAATGATAATGAGATCGGACTTTTGCCACCCTGCGGTCATCTTATCTATCGCAGGGAAGCCGGAGGATATACCACTAATACCATCTCCTATATTTCTGGCCTCTTGTATCTCCGATATGGTTTCTTCTAGAAGCGAGTCGGCTCGGCGAATATCTTGCTGGATATTCTGTTTTGAGAGTTCAAAAAGAGCCGCTTCGGCCTCTTGCATCTGTACTTCAGACTCAATAGAATCTTCGTACGCCTTGGTGAGAACTTCGGAGGCAAAGGAAATCAAATTGCGGCTCGTGGCTTTGCCGGCAACGATATGGGCGTGATAGAGTACGTTGGCAGTCGCTCCCACACTAGTTGTAAGGTTGGCAATGTAGGCGGCTCCACCTACCTCCTCGAGCTGATCTGTACGACGAAGTTCTTCTGTGACGGTGAGCATGTCGATAGGCTTCTGATTCGCTTCGAGCTCCCAAATCACCCTGAAAATAGTTTCGTGTGCTCTTACATAAAAGCTCTCCGGCTTAAGAATCGTTGCTACATCGCCCATAACTCCGGGTTGAAGTAGTATTGCTCCCAGCACAGCACGCTCCAGCTCTACCGCTTGAGGGGGTATATGCCCATCCAGTGCTGTTACTGCACTTTGGCTCGAAGAGGCCTTACTCTTTTTTCCCTTTGTGTCGTTTTTTGCCATATCTGATCCTCCGACCTTATGTTTCTATAGGTCTAGTCGAGTTTGAGTACAGCAAGGAATGCTTTCTGAGGCACCTCTACTGTACCAATCTGTTTCATTCGTTTTTTTCCCTCTTTTTGCTTTTCTAGAAGTTTTCTCTTACGCGAAATGTCCCCCCCATAACACTTGGCGGTTACGTCCTTACGTACGGCTTTGATCGTTTCTCGTGCAATGATCTTTGCTCCGATAGCTGCTTGTATGGCAATATCGAATTGCTGACGAGGGATAAGTTCTTTGAGCTTTTCGCACATCCTCCGCCCGAAGGACACACTGTTGTCTATGTGGGTTAGGGTAGAGAGGGCATCAACGGGTTCTCCGTTCAGCAATATATCCAACTTAACGAGTTTGGATGGGCGGAAGTCGCTGATATGATAGTCAAAAGAGGCATATCCTCTAGAGATACTTTTTAGCTTGTCGTAGAAGTCGATAACAATCTCTCCTAGGGGCATATCAAAGAGTACTTCTACGCGATTCCCCGATATAAACTCTTGCTTGATGAGAATGCCTCGCTTATCCATACAGAGGGATATGATGGGGCCAATATAGGCAGCTTGAGTGATGATGGTAGCGCGGATATAGGGCTCGTCGATATGATCAATTAGGGTGGGATCTGGCAGGCCGGAAGGGTTATGCACTTCGCTCATTGCCCCCTTCTTGTCGTACACTTGGTAAGAAACGTTGGGGACTGTGGTTATTACGTTCATGCCGAACTCTCGGTCAAGCCTATCCTGTACAATCTCCATATGGAGCAGACCTAGGAAGCCGCACCGAAATCCAAAACCTAATGCTACCGAGCTCTCAGGGGTAAATGTAAGGGAGGCGTCATTGAGTTGCAATTTCTCAAGAGAGGTACGAAGATTTTCGAAATCCTCTGTTTCGATAGGATATACCCCTGCAAATACCATCGGTTTCACCTCTTCAAAACCCTCAATCGCCTCCAGAGCCGGGCGCGCTATATGGGTGATGGTATCGCCCACTCGTACCTCTTTACTTGTTTTTATCCCTGATATAATGTAGCCAACATCGCCTGTTTTTACCTCTTTACGGGGTGCCATCTCCAATTTGAGTACGCCTACTTCGTCGGCCTCATACTCCATACCTGTGGCGATAAATTTTACTTTATCTCCTGTCTTGATCGAGCCATTGACCACCTTGTAGTACGCGATAATTCCTCGGAATGGATTGAAAACAGAGTCGAAAACAAGGCACTGAAGGGGGGCTTCCGGGTCTCCCTTTGGAGGGGGGACTTGCTCTACAATGGCATGAAGAATAGCCTCAACTCCCATGCCGGTCTTGCCGCTTGCTCGTATGATGTTTTCGGCAGATTCCCCTAGCAAATCTACAATCTGATCCTCTACTTCCTCGGGAGTGGCACTCGCTAGGTCACACTTATTGATAATAGGGATAATGGTCAGGTCATTCTCTATCGCCATGTATAGATTGGAGATGGTTTGAGCCTGGATCCCCTGAGTTGCATCTACCACCAAGAGAGCACCCTCGCAGGCGGCAATAGATCTTGAGACCTCGTAACTAAAGTCCACGTGTCCCGGAGTATCTATCAGATTGAGGATGTATTTTTCTCCTCCCTCTTCGTACTCCATCTGTATGGCATGGCTCTTAATGGTGATACCCCTCTCGCGCTCCAAGTCCATATTGTCGAGTACTTGAGCTTGAAGGTCCTTGCCGGATACGGTCTTTGTATACTCAAGAAGACGGTCTGCCAAGGTACTTTTACCGTGGTCGATATGGGCAATAATGCAAAAATTGCGGATATTCTTCATCGAAAGATAGCGTGATGTCTTTGTTACTAATGAATGATAGAGCGAGTGATAACTTGGGCAGCAGTGCGAGCAGCCGGCACACGTCCGAGCTGGGAACGTAGGCGTGCGTAGCCTTCTGAGATCTGTTGTGTTGAGGCTAGAAGTCGCTCAATAGCACTATGGAGATGCTCAGGAGTTGCTTTGGCCGCAAGTAGCTCTTCTAGTAGAGGGGTGTCTAATATGAGATTTACCAGAGAGAAGTAGGAGATAGGCAAGCGCGAAAAAGCCCAATTGACAAGAGGAGATCCGATGCTTCGGTAACAGACTATCTGAGGAGTCCCGATGAGTGCCGTCTCTAGGGTAGCGGTGCCCGATGTTACAAGGGCAAAATCTGCTGCTGCCAAGATGCTATAGGTCTGTCCCAAAAGGACTTCTGCCTTATGTCCTTGGATGAGTGGGGTATAAAACTCTACCTCAATGCCTGGGGCTCCTGCTATGACGCATTGATACTCTGGGTAATAAGTCCGTAGGGTGGAGAGCATAAGAGGCAGATTTTGTTTTATCTCTGCACGTCTGCTCCCTGCGAGTATTGCTACAATCGGATGCTCTATTGTGAGTTGAGGTGTTTTATCGAGTAGGTCTACTTTTGCTTGTGGGTCGCCCCACGTATCCCAATACTTTCCCACTGCGTCTACACACGGATTACCTACATAGTAGGCATTGACTTTGTGGCGAATCAAAAATTCCTCCTCAAAGGGGAGGATGCTCAGCACTTGTGTACAAAGGGTACGGAGCTTCTTTGTACGCCTTTTCTTCCAAGCCCACACTTTGGGAGGGATGTAGTAAAAGACGGAAGTGCGGGGCAATGCCTTGTCCGCAAAAGGGAGAATGTAACGAAAGTTGAACCCGGAGTAGTCGATGGGTATTACAACATGTGGATCGAAATCCTTGATCTCTTGCTGTACGAGATGAGCTGCAGAGCGAATCTCGGGGAGATGCCTCAAAACTGAAATAAACCCCATAAAGGCAACCTTACTATAATGGACAATAGGTCGTCTCCCCGCTTCGTAGGCCATCTGATCTCCGCCCATAAATGCGAATGTAGCCGAAGGATCTTCAGCTTTTATGGCTCTGATGAGGTGAGCACCATGAAGGTCTCCCGAAGCCTCTCCTGCTATCAAGAAATATCGCATCGTGGGGATGTGATTTTATTCGGGGAGACCATCGCGAAATGCCTCATGGAGCTGAGGCAAGAAATTCCTATCGGTCATGTCAATACGGATAGGCGTGAGGGTTGCATACCCTTCCTCCAAGAGATCCCAGTCCGTATTGGGTTCATCCTCTGTTTTTACTTGGCTTCCTACCATCCAGTATACTCGTCCCCCGGATCCATTTGTGCTCTCTAAGAATTCGTCTCTAAAGCGCCCTACTGCCTGTGGAGCCACCTTGAATCCCAAGGGTGCAGTACTAGGGAGATTGAGGCTGAGCATCGTATGTGTTGGTATTTTGTTCGAGAGCATCCAACGGACTAGTGAGCTTGTGTAGGCTACGGCATAGCGCATTTCCGCATCCTCTCCGTGGTCATTGACCGATACCGCTAGGGAGGGAATACCCGCAATACAGCCCTCTAGAGCTGCCCCAACGGTACCCGAATAAACAATACAGATACCATCATTACGCCCATGGTTAATTCCGGTCACAACAAGATCGGGACGGCATTCTTTTGAGAATAGTACGTTAAGAGCTAGCTTTACACAATCGGCAGGAGTGCCGGTACAGCGATAGACTCGGTAGCCCTCTTCCTCTTCCATCTTGGTCAGTTTCAAGGGCAGGGAAGAGGTGATTTGAGACGAAGCTCCCGATCTCGCTCCCTCTGGGGCAACAACGGTAACATCCCCAATTGTGCGAAGCATAGTGCTCAGGGCTGCTATGCCGGGGGCGTGAATACCATCGTCGTTAGATATAAGAATATGGGGTCTGGATACCATTAATATCTAGTTGGATTGCAAATAATATAGACTACCTCTTGGGAGAGTTATTCAGCAGATTCAGGTACGATGCTATCAAGACGAATCTCGTACCTCAAAGCTGAGTAACCTGGGATGTTAATGTTCTGTGATTTAGTAGTTTTAGCACCATAGGCTAGATACCAAGGGATAATCACCTCGGTATGATCTCCTACTACCATATTTTGGAGTGCAATTTGCATACCTGCAATCGCCCTTTGTTTCTCTCCTCTATTGAGTGAAAGGCGTAACCCCTGTTCTTGATCAAAGTTACCATCCAAGGGCGCTGTACCTGTAGACGATGTAGAAACAAGGAGGTACATAGCATAGTGGATAATCACACGCGAGGTGGATATAGGATGCTCTGTACCGGTGCCTTTGGTCTTGGTCTTCATAAAGACGTAGGGAAGAGAGCCATCTGTCGTAACCTTTTTATACTCACTTTTGCTCTCATAGTCTGCAAAGGCCTTTTCGTTACGGCGACGCCACTCCTCAGAGGAGTCTACTGAGCTCTGGCATGCAGGTAGCAGTGCTGCCATCAAAGTGGCAACAACTATCAAGATTGGAAATATTCTCTTATTCATGGCTGTCACAAGCTATTTTCCGTAGTAAAGTCCCCATATCCACCTTTTGGGCGATTTCTTTGCGGAGATCTGTTATAGCAACTCTGTGCTGCTCCATCGTGTCGCGTTCTCGGATGGTAACAGTATTGTCCTCCATTGTTTGATTGTCAATAGTGATACAATAGGGGGTACCTATGGCATCTTGACGACGATAACGCTTCCCGATGGAGTCTTTTTCGTCGTATTGACAAGTAAAGTCGAAGCGAAGCTCACGTACCACTTCGCGTGCCTTTTCGTCCAAACCATCTTTGCGTACGAGTGGGAGTACAGCGAGTTTGATGGGAGCTAGGGCCGCTGGGAGGCGTAGTACGATGCGCATCTCACCATTTTCTGTAGGCTCTTCGCAGTAAGCACCACACATCAAGCTGAGGAATAGGCGGTCTACCCCGATAGAGGTTTCCACTACGTAGGGTATATAGCTCTCTCCTGTTTGAGGATCGAAGTAGCGGAGTTTCTTTCCGCTGAACTCCTCGTGACGGCTTAAATCGTAGTTGGTACGGCTATGAATTCCTTCTACTTCTTTGAATCCGAATGGCATTTCGTACTCAATATCTGTAGCTGCATTGGCGTAGTGCGCTAGCTTCTCGTGGTCGTGATATCGATATTTGTTGTCGCCCAGTCCGAGTGATTTGTGGAATGCCATACGTGTCTTTTTCCAGTACTCAAACCACTTCATCTCTTCACCGGGAGCTACAAAGAACTGCATTTCCATCTGCTCAAACTCACGCATACGGAAGATAAATTGACGGGCCACAATCTCATTGCGGAAGGCTTTCCCTATTTGGGCAATCCCAAAGGGGAGCTTCATACGCCCTGTTTTCTGCACATTGAGGTAGTTAACAAAGATCCCTTGAGCCGTCTCCGGCCGCAGATAGATTTTTGAGGCACCATCTGCCGTAGAGCCCATTTCTGTGGCAAACATCAAATTGAATTGGCGTACTTCTGTCCAATTACAGGTGCCACTAATGGGGCAAACAATATTTTTGTCTATGATGATGGTGCGGATTGCCTCAAGATCGTTGTCGTTGAGTGCTTTGGAGAATCGCTCTAGTGTTTCGTTTTTCTCGGCTAGATAGCCCTGTACTCTGGGATTGGTTTCGCGATAGAGTGCAGCATCAAAAGATTCTCCAAAACGCTTTGCAGCTTTTGCAACTTCCTTGTCTATTTTTTCGTCAAGTTTGGCGAGATAATCCTCGATCAAGATATCGGCACGATAGCGTTTTTTCGAGTCCTTATTGTCGATAAGGGGGTCGTTAAAAGCATCCACATGCCCTGAGGCTTGCCAAATCTTGGGATGCATAAATATGGCTGAGTCTATCCCCACTACATTTTCATGCAATAGAGTCATACTCTTCCACCAAAAGGCTTTTATGTTATTCTTCAGCTCAACGCCATATTGCCCATAGTCATACACTGCTCCCAGCCCGTCGTAAATCTCCGAAGAGGGGAATACAAATCCATATTCTTTGCAGTGGGATACTATTTTCTTGAAAAGATCTTCTTGAGCCATTTATCCTATTCTATTTTATGAGTGTATTTATTGTCTATAAAAATCTTCCGCTCCTCTGTTTTTCTCGCTCTAGAGAGAGGCAAAAAACAAGAGTGCTGCCTGCAAAAGTAATCATTTTGCAGCAGATGGCAGGTGCCTGGTATAAACATCAGATGTGCTGTGAAAACAGAAAAAGAGACTGGGTAGAATTTTTTCGGATTTAGGCCTGTAGCAAAATGTTTTTCAGCCAGTAAGAGGGGAGAGTTCTGCCCAGAAAAGTTTCTATTTCTAGCCAATATGAAATTCATTATCAGCCTGTCTTTTTTTCTTCTTTGGGCGCATTGTGTCTTCTAGTTGCGGGATTTGTGTATCTTTACCCGCGGATAGTGGTCTGGCATATTTAAACATTGGTGCTACGAAGCTGTCTAATACTAGAGAGTATAGAGAGATAGAATGAATATCTCCGGTTCTCCGTGCGGGAGGGCTTCTATTGAGCAAAAAGAATAACATCAACACTTTAATTATAAGGACTATGAAACGAAACAGATGGCTAATCCTCATGGGGATAGCAGTTTTGGGAATAACCTCGGCATCTGCTCAGAATGATTGGGATTTTGATGATATCTACAACAATCAGAAGCAGGTGCAGGAGCAGCGTAAGGCGATCTCAGCTCGCGAAAAAGCAGAACGTGAGAGACTTGCGAGAGAGCGTAGGCAACGCGAAGAAGAGTGGGCTCGTGCCAATAGAGAAAACTCTCGCTATGCGTACGACAATTACGAGGATGAATATGACCAAGAGGACTATTACGATGATCCTTCCGACCGAGATATTGACGCCTACAACCGGAGGGGGAATGCAAACGACTCTCTTTCTAGGCGTTCTGTAAGGAGAGGGAACAATACCTCAAAGCAATATGCCTCTAGAGAAAGAGGAGGTGACTACAAAACTCGCCCACGCTCCTCACGGGGCCGTTATACCGATCGTATTGCACGCTTCCATGACCCCTCTACCATTGTTGTACAAAGAGGGAATAGTATTGTCATATACACGGACGAAGATTACTACGGTTGTGGCTACAATTGTGATCAATGCTCCTACTACGGAGGTGGAGATGTGAACATCTACTTCGGAGTCGGTTGCGGTAATTGTGGCTATGGTTGTGGCTCCAATTACTATGGGGGCTATCCCGGTTACTATTCAGGGTATTACCCAGGGTATTATTCTTGGTACTCGCCTTGGTATGGCGATCCTTACTGGTATTATGTATGGTATGGGCCTTCTTACCCTCGCTACCGCAGGTATGGTTGGTGGGGATACAGCTCTTGGGGCTGGGGTTGGGGCTCAGCTTGGGACTACTATAGCAACCCCTACTATGCTTGGCACAATGGCTATCACCAGGGATTTATAGATGGTTATTATAGCGGATATTATGGTAGTTATGGCTATGACCCCTATGTTGGCTCCTATTACCACTCTGTAAATCGAACTCCCAATGGTCGTCGCAATAACGAATATTACGGGGCTGCAGGTAATAGCTCTCGCAATAACGGAGGCTCAGTGACTACAGCTTCTTCTGTAAATCAGCAGCTCTCCGATCGTGAGGCTCGTCGCTTAGAAGCGGTAAACGAAACACGAGGTAATTATTGGACAGAAAACGCCAATCGTGTAACGGATAATACTTCCTATAATCCTAGAGAGTATCGTCCCTCTCGCTCAGGCAACGCTCGTGGTTCTTATGGAGAAGACTCTCGCACGAACAATTCGCGCGTATCCACGGATGAGCCAATGCGCCGTCGTACCGAAGGTATTACCGAACGCCCCGCGCGTCGCGGTTCATACGAAGGAACAACACCCCAACGGATAGACCGCTCACAGCAACGTATAGAGCAAAGAGAAGTGCCCTCTCGTTCGCAGAGAAGCCAATACGAGTCTTACCAACCTCAGCGTAGAGGCACTTACGATACTCCTTCGGAGCCAAGACGCAGTACCTCTTCTTCGCAGCAAACCATACAGCAGCACCGTTCGTTTGACTCAGGCTCTTCTTCACAGAGTAGTGGGAGCAGCTCTTCGCGCGGTAGCTATGATGGAGGAGGTTCTTCGTCAACAACTTCTCGAGGACGTCGCTAAGAATTGGGAGGATATATCCGCAGAAATAGATAAACACCAATGCAATTATTATAGATCATGAATGGACTTTTGAAAATGTATTTGGGGATCGTGGCTTGCTCTCTTGTGGGGGTGGGCTCGGTCTATGCACAGAGTGAGACGGATGCTTTTTCTCTAAGTAGAACTGAAATAGACGGGTCGGCTCGTTTTCAAGCTATGGGGGGAGCGTTTGCTGCCTTAGGGGGAGATCTCTCCTCTATATCCCAAAACCCCGCAGGTGGAGCCGTCTTTCACAGATCGGAAATGGCGATGTCCTTCGGGTTTTCGAACCGTGCTACAACGGCATCTTGGTACAATCAAGAATTAAAACATAGTACTAGTAACGTAAAAATTCCCCAGATAGGCTTTATTTCTTCTTACTATAACCCCTCTACGGGCAATGGATTTTCGTTTGGTATTAGTCGCAATAGAGTAGTTAGGTACGATCGAGATTTCGAAGCAGAAACGAATCCTAAGGGCACTCTTCTCGACTATAATGGTGTCAAGGGAATTCCCTTTTCTATTGCAGACTATACTGCAATGATTACTCCCGATGACCTCCGCTACGATAGTTTCTACGACCCTCAAAAAGGTGGACTCTACAACGCCAATGCTTCGTGGATGACGATTCTTGGTTATGAGGCCGCTTTCATCAATCCGGGTGCTGGAGGAGCAGGCCCTTATACTACTAACTTCTATTACCCCGATGGATCGGGTTCTAAGGTTCCCTTTGGTCCCAAACGTGCTACCTTACAGATGCAGGAGAGGGGGGCTGTGAATGCCTACGACTTCAACTTCGGCTACAACTGGGGAGATCGTTACTATCTGGGTGCATCACTCAAGTACACTTCTGTAGAGAAGCAACTTGCATCTACCTACGGCGAAGACTTTTCATACGATGACTACCTTCAGCTTTACAACGAATTAGCTACCACAGGGAGCGGTTTTGGACTCAGTATTGGTACAATATTGCGCCCTACCGATGGATTACGAATCGGTCTTGCCTACCATTCTCCCACTTGGCTTTCTCTGGAAGATCGCTACTATGCTACGGCAAGAACTCGCTATACTTCACTAACTGATGATGGGAAGAATATAAAGAAGGTGTACAGCTTCGAAGGGAAAACACCTAAGGGGAGCAATGCCTATTCTGTTACCACTCCCAGTAGATTTGTAGTGGGGCTCGCCTATACCTTTGGCAATAGAGCTCTCATCAGTGTGGATTATGACTTGATGCCCTACAGTATGATGCGTCTTAAGTTCCCGGGGTCAGTCTCGGCTAGTTCGGATAATAGGGCCATTGAATCTCATTACGGATCGCAACATACCGTGCGTGTAGGGGGCGAAGTGCGCGTATTGCCTGCGCTCAGTCTGCGTTTGGGATGGGCTTATTCTACCACTCCTATGAAGCCTGGGAATGGACTTACCACCTTCGAGGGCAGTAGCCAAACTCCGATGCTTGTAGCAGGTACACTCCCACACTATACCATTCAAAAGACCCAATGGATCTTTGGTGGAGGGGTAGGGTATCGCTTCTCTAGAGACTTCTATATAGATGCTTCTTTAGTACGAGCACAGAATAATAGTTATGTTTACGCATTCCCGATGTTGTCAGATCGTAGTGGAGCTCCTCTCAAGAAAGATGTATTCTCTACCCCCAATGCAATAAAGCTCTCAAACAGCAATATTCGTGCAACAATCACCTTTGGTTATAAATTCTGATTCTCTATAACAATGCACACACTATCTATCCCTTACGAACGAATCCAACGAAAAGACTTCGATGCCACGCTCCTTCGTTTGGAGGAGGCTGCCGTAGAGGCTGCTCGTAATGCCTATGCCCCTTATAGCCGCTTTCGCGTAGGAGCCGCTCTTCTGCTCTCTAATGGCGTGGTCGTAGTGGGGAGTAATCAAGAAAATGCCGCCTATCCCTCGGGCTTGTGTGCTGAGCGTACGGCTCTTTTCGCAGCCGGAGCGCAGTATCCCAATGAGGCTGTGGAGATCCTATTGTTGGTGGCCTTTAGTGAAGAAGATAGAGTAGAGAGCATAACGCCTTGTGGAGCATGTCGCCAAGTGCTTATGGAGACGAGTAGTAGGCACCAGAAGCCTTTTAAGGTGATTATGGTAGGCAAAGAACAAGCCCTCGTACTCCACGACAATAGAGGACTCTTGCCCTTTGCTTTCGATGGCAGTGACCTGCCTGAATAGATATAGAACCTAGAACCATACTGAAAAGGTTGGCTTCTCTTTCCCTTTTGAGAGGCCAACCTTTTTCTATCGATAGGGTCTATTGTTTTTCTACTTAAACAACAATGGAAAGAGAATATGATTGGTAAGAAATCTTTTAGAGAATGAGTTGTATGGTATATATACTTTTATTGCGAGGTATCAATGTGGGCGGAAAACACAAAGTCTCCATGAGTGATTTGAAAAAAACACTTTCAGATGAGGGATTTGAGGGTGTTGATTCGTACATCAATAGTGGAAATTTGTTTTTCAAAAGTGTTCAAAGTCTTGAAAGTTGCATCTCAAAGATAGCAGATGTATTAGAAAGAAATTATGACTTTCCCATTCCTTTTGCTCTGATTAGCAAGGAAGATTATTTAGAAGAAAGAGCGGATTTACCTAGTTGGTGGGGGGAAGATTTAGCAAGAAAGGATGTCCTTTTTATTCCCAATCAAGTTGAAAAATCAGTCATTGTAGATTTTATAACCCAATCAGAATTTTGCAACGAGATAGTTTATGTTGGTAGAAATGCGATATTTTGGGGAAAGTATGATGAGGCTGAATACCTGAAAACCACATATCATAGGAAACTGATGAAACAAGATTTCTATAAGTACATTACAATCCGAAATGGGAAGACGTATGAAAAGATAGCGGAGATTCTTGAAGAAAAGGAATAGCCGGTAATCAAGCTATATAGCGGTGTAAATTAAGCTGCAAATGGCTTTTTCCTGAAAGCTCATTAGGAATCTGGCAAAAGCTCATTAGCTTTTTCCGAAAAGCTCATTAGGAATTTGACAAAAGCTCATTAGGAATTTGACAAAAGCTCATTAGCTTTTTGCGACAAGCTAATTACCATTGTAATAGGTCCTCCAGAGAGAGCTTCCTTTTGACAAGAAAGGGCCGGCACTTTTATCACAAGTGTCGACCCTTTTCTTACGTCTTTTCGACTCGGTCCGGAGCTACCCTCCCGAGCCTATTTGTTCTCCTGCTTCCTTCAGGGTGGTTACAAGATAAACCGCTTTAGTTCGGGTGTCCCCGTCTTCTCGATATCGCTGGCAGAGCCCTCCCAGTTTTTCTCTCCACGGTAGAGGAATATGATATTCTCACCGATGTTGTGTACCGAGTTCATGTCGTGCGTATTGATGATAGTCGTTACCTCGAACTCTTTGGTCAGGTCATGGATGAGTTGGTCTATTTGCCCGCCGGTCTTAGGGTCTAGCCCCGAGTTGGGTTCATCACAAAAGAGGTATTTGGGTCTTGTTACCAAGGCACGAGCAATAGCAGCACGCTTCATCATACCACCGCTTATCTCAGAGGGATATTTGGCAGCAGCATCTGCTAACCCCACTTTCTTGAGGTATTCTTGGGCAATGGATCGGCGAGTTTTGAGAGGCTTGCGGAGGAACATATCTAAGGGGAACTGTACGTTCTCCAACACAGTCATGCTATCGAATAGTGCCGACCCTTGAAACATCACCCCCATCTTGCGGTAGAGTTGCTTTCTCTTCTCCTTATCGAACTGAAGAATGCCCTCCCCATCAAAAAGAATTTCTCCACTAGTGGGGGTAACTAGTCCGATGAGAGACTTCAGCAATACAGTCTTACCCGCCCCACTTTTCCCGATGATAAGGTTGGTGGTGGCACTCTTAAAGACAGTAGAGATACCCTTGAGGACTTGCTTATCCTCAAACTCTTTGACAAGATTCTTTACTTCTATCATAGTCCGTTAGATGAGCAAGAGATTAGTGAGTAACACATCGGCTAAGAGGATGAGTACGCTGCTTGTTACCACAGCATTGGTACTCGCTACCCCTACTCCTAAGGCACCCCCCTTTACATTATAGCCGAAGTAACTAGAGCCGGAGGTGATAATGAAGGCATATACAAGACTTTTGATGACAGAGTAGAGTACGTTGTAGGGATTGAAGTAGAGCTGCATACCGTACTCAAAGTCTTCTGCCGTGAGTGAGGGGGTTAGCCAGGTTGCTAAGAATCCACCCCCAATAGCCGTGGCCATACTGATAATAGAGAGTACGGGGATAAAGAGCAGAAGCCCTATAATCTTGGGGAGAATCAAGAAATTAGCCGAGTTAATGCCCATTACCTCTAGAGCATCAATTTGCTCTGTGACCCTCATAGTCCCGAGTTCGGATGCTATACTCGAACCGATCTTTCCCGCCAGGATTAGACACATAATGGAGGACGAAAACTCTAGCAATACGATCTCTCTTGTAGAGTAGCCAATCGTAAAGCGAGGGATCATAGGGGAGCTAATGTTGATGGCAAGCTGTATGGTAATAACCGTACCAATAAAGAAAGAGATGATCATCACAATGAGAATGGAGTCTAGTCCAATCTTTGCAATCTCTCGTACCAGTTGCTTGAAAAACATGCTCCAGCGAGCAGGGCGACTAAACACCTGTCGCATCAATAGGGTATATTCTCCAATCGTTCGGAAGGAAGCGGTGAATTTTCCCAGCCTTTTTGTTTTGATCATTGTTGGTGTGAGGAGTTATTTTTGAGAGTTTTCTTGGAGTTTTTGTTGGGCGTTCCATCCCTGAGCTTCTAGGGGCGAGAGCGATCCGTCTCCGGTAATGAGATGGCATCCCTCGTCGGCTTCTGTTGTATGTCCGATGATATGCACTCCGGGGATCGTTCGGATCTGATCGGCATAGGATAGGGGAACGGTGAATAGGAGTTCATAATCTTCACCACCATTGAGAGCAACGGCAATCGGGGAGAGGTGCAGATCTTCTGCCGCAGCAAATGTTTCGTGATCTATGGGGATTCGCTCTTCGTAGAGTCTGATACCCACATGGCTGGCTTGTGCGAGGTGAAGAAGTTCGCTAGAGAGACCATCCGATATATCCAACATGGCCGTGGGTCGTATGCCGTGGGAAAGTAGTGTAGAGATCACATCCCCTCGAGCTTCGGGTTTCAATTGGCGTTCTATGAGGTATTCTCTACCATCGAAATCTGGCGTGAAGTAGGGCGTTGGATCCGTTTCAAACACACGCTTTTCACGCTCTAGGAGCATCAATCCCATATAGGCAGCACCCAAGTTCCCCGATACACAAATGAGGTCTGTGGGCTTAGCTCCACTACGATACACAACCTCCTCTGGGCGAGCATAGCCGAGAGCCGTGATACTGATAACAAGTCCATTGAGAGAGGCACTTGTGTCACCACCCACTACATCCACGCCAAAACGCGAGGCAGCAAGATAGATACCTTCGTAGAGTTCGTCGATCTGCTCAACAGAAAATTTGGAGGATATACCAATAGAGACGGTTATCTGTGCAGGTTTTGCATTCATCGCAAAAACGTCAGATAGATTGACCATTACGGCTTTATACCCGAGGTGTTTGAGGGGCACGTAGGTTAGGTCGAAATGCACTCCCTCTAGAAGTAAATCTGTTGTTACCACTTGCACTTGTCCTTCAGGGGCACAGAGTACAGCGGCATCATCCCCTACGCCTTTGAGGGTAGAAGATTGGGTTGTTTGGTGTTGGAGGGTTAGTCTATCGATCAGGGCAAACTCGCCCAATTCTGCAATAGGAGTTGGCATATACGTAAGATGTAGTAAGTGTTGGAAGTGATTTATCTGGGATAGTACTTTCGTAGCGTGGTGTGCAGTAATTCTTGCAGCCGCTCTGCACTACGTCCCAAAAATAGAGTTCGGATGGGAAGGTAGTAAATCCGTTGCCGGAGAAGAGGGGAGAGCTTGTAATCTCCACCCTCTAGGCGCATGGCATCCTTTTCTGTCATAATGATGAAATCGCAAGAAGAGCGCAGCCATGTTTCCATTTGTGCGATCTCTCGGGGAGAAAATACGTGGTGATCTGCATAAGTATGAGTCTCTACTTGAGAGAATCTACGAGACAATTCTCTAAAGAAAAGCTCAGGTTGCCCAATACCTGCAATGGCGATAACACGTGCTGTATGAGTTTCTTGGATCAGTTGGGGTATTGCCTCTTCTGGGAATAGAGGAGACAACTGACCATATTGAATCGTCGAAAAATAGACTGTCTGATTAGAATAAAGTGATAGGTTCCGCTCCATAATGCGCTGATCCATGGGAGACATATCCTTAGGGCATCGTGTTATCACTACGGCATCCGCACGAAGTCTCCCCTTTATAGGTTCGCGAAGTCTCCCTGCCGGTAGTAGCCTATCACTCATAAATGGATGCTGACAATCTGTGAGTAATAGACTTAGAGAAGCTTTTGTCGCTCTGTGTTGGAACCCATCATCTAGAAGGATAACTTGTGGGCGTTCCCCTTCAGGAAGAGTCATAATGTACTCAATGGCTCGATTCCTATTCCCCTCCACAACCATTGTAATATGGGGGTATTTGCGGAGTATTTGCCTCGGTTCATCTCCTATCTCACGTGCTGTAGACTCAGGAGTTGCGTGTATTAACCCTTTGGAGGCTCGTTTGTATCCTCGGCTTACGACGGCAATTCTGTAGTCGTTTTGGAGTGTTTCTATTAGATACTCCACTAGAGGAGTTTTGCCCGTTCCCCCAACAGCCAAATTCCCTACACAGATAATAGGGATAGGGAAGCTCTTACCGGAAAGTATATTACGGTCGTAGAGCCAGTTGCGTAGCCTCACTCCTGCACCATAGAGTGCAGCAGCCGGGGCGAGCCAAGGGGATGTGCCAACGGGTTTCATTTCATACGTTTCGCGCTACCTCATGGGCAAGAGGGGAAGAGACCAACGCTAGATTGGTATGCCTCTTAGGGGTCTCTTGCTCCTCTTTTGTGCGATTAATCTGCTTTGTTAAAACTGAATGTCGTACAGCATACGAGCTTGTACGCCGGTACTACTGCGCATAATTCGAGCTTTTTTGAGAGCTTCGATTTCTTCTTCGGTAAGTATAGTACGTACCAAGTTATCGGAGTTTTCAAACAGGTAACGATCCACTAAGTTTGAGAACTTGTCTTGACGACTTGACTCGTACCACACCGAGGGCGTATTTATGTTTGCAAGTTCAGCAGCCTTGGCGATGGCTTCATCCAGCCCTCCGAGTTCGTCTACGAGGTGGCGGGCCAATGCCTGCTTCCCAGTCCATACGCGTCCTTGTGCAACAAGGTCAACTTGAGACTTTTCTAACTTGCGTCCCTCTGCAACACGGGAGAGGAACGTATCGTAGCCTCGCTCAATGTAAGCTTGCATCAAAGCTCGCTCTTCGTCTGTCATGGGACGAAATACATTGCCAAAATCGGCATATTTTGCTGTTTTTACACCATCTTCGGTAACGGAGAACTTTTGGGCAGTCCCTGCAAAGTTGGGGAATAATCCAAAGATCCCGATAGAACCTGTTATGGTTGTAGGTTCGGCAAAGATGTAGTTGGAGGCACAAGAGATGTAGTAACCACCGGATGCTGCGTAGTCTCCCATAGAAACGACAATAGGTTTCTTGCTCTTGGTATAGCGCACTGCGTCCCAAATTTGGTCAGAGACATAGCTGCTACCCCCAGGGGAGTTTACGCGGAGAACTACGGCATCAATATCATCGTCATCTGCCGCTTTTAGTAGGCGACCTACAAGAGCCTCGGTAATGGTACCAAACTCAACCCCTGAAGTAATCTCCCCTTCGGCAAATAGTACCTGTACTGTGCCATCTCCGGAATTGTCGTAGCGACGCTCACTGTTATATACTTGATTGAGAGTTACAAAGTGATCTTCTTTTATTCCATACTCATCCTCAAACATCTTGATGACCTCGCGCTCGTAGCAGAGTTTGTCAACTAGTTTTGAGGCTACAAGCTCCTGCTGTGATAGGAACATAGGAGCGCGATCTACAAGTCTAGAGAGTGAGTCAAGGGCAATATTTCTCTCCTGAGAGATCCCTTGTAGCATATTGTTCCAAAGTTCGGAGGTAAATGAGGTGATCTGAGCTCGGTTAGGTTCGCTTAGTTTGTCGAGAAGGAAAGGCTCTACCGCCCCCTTATAAGTACCCACTTTGAATACCTGCATAGTTACACCAAACTTCTCTAATGCATTCTTGTAAAAGACATTAGATACATACATGCCATCAAGCTCCACAGCCCCTTGGGGATTGAGATAGATCTCATCGGCAACTGAGGCTAGGTAGTATCCCTTTTGGCTGTATTGGTCCGCATAGGAAATAACAAACTTACCGGACTTCTTGAAGTCCTTGAGGGCACGACGTAGCTCGTCAATAGAAGCCAAACCAGCCTCAGGCATAGCACTTGTAAGGTAAATCCCCTCAATGCGTGGGTTTTCTGCCGCATATCGGATGCTGCGGATAGCTTCGGTAAGTGTAAGACTCTTTTCTCGTTTTGAGCCTAAGAAATTATCGAAAGGAGAGTCCGTTTCAATCTCTTTGATTGAAGATAGATCTACTACCAAGAGAGATTCTTTTGGGATACTTACACTCTTATGAGATTGATTTGCCACAACGGCAATGAAACCCATCATGCAGAAAGCTGTAATACAGGTGAGTATCACCGATGCCACGATAAAGCCAAGTATCGAGGCTAAGAACATCTTCAAAAAATCTTTCATTTTCGTTAGTTTGTCGTTTGTTTTCCTACTTGTCGTTAGTCTTTCTCTCTAATCTTTACGGAGCCAATGCCTCCTAAGAGAAATACGGGTATACCCGGAGGAATTTTAGAGTTATTAGTCGGATACACTCTCATTCCCCGTCACAAATATATGTATAATGTATGAGTTCGGGGATTACTGTCAGAAAATATCAATGATCTAATACAAATAACCTCTCCCTTCCATGCTACGCACAAGGCGAAGACGAAGAAGAGAGAGGCAATGATTCACTCTTATAGAAGAGACCCTAGGAAAGACCCTAAGAGCACCTCTTCGAGAGAAGCAGAATGGAATTTCGATTAACGACGGATACCCAATTCTGCAATGAGTTTACGATAGCGTTCGATATCTTTCTTTGCTACATAGTCGAGCAAGCGACGACGCTTACCAACGAGCATCTTAAGAGCGCGAGCCGTTGCAAAGTCTTTGCGATTGCTTTTGAGGTGCTCTGTAAGGTGGGCAATGCGGTAAGTGAAAAGAGCAACTTGGCTCTCTACGCTACCCGTGTCAGTAGCAGATTGACCATGTTTTTCGAAGATTTCTTTCTTCTTTGCTGAGTCTAGATACATTTCGTTTTATCAATTAACGAGTTAAACTTAGGGTACTACACCCGCTTCGACTAGACTTTGCTGTGCTCAGCGGTTGCAGACTGGCTGCAAAGGTAATACTTTTTAGGCAATCTCAATACACAAACGTCCAGCCTATTGGGCAGAGTAAAGTTTCATGTTGCATTCTTTGCAATCGAATGCGAGACGGATACGCTCTTTGCCGTGTACAAGGTAGAGTGGCTCCTTATAAGGCATCTTTCGCTTGCTGCGTGTACAATAACCCAAATGTCGGCGAATGCAATGCCGGCAGGTCATAAGGGGAGCATCTTTTGTGGGAGAGACTTCATATGCAGGGGCAATCTGGCGAGCTCCCCAGCTCTGGTAGGCTTTTTTTGCAGCACAATTGGCTACATTGTAATCAAAGGTAATGGTACCATCGGTGCCTATAGCTTGTGGGATACTTGCGTAAGAAGGTCGGTAAATGGGATGGGCCAAATGATGCAACCTAAGGGCTCTATCAAGAGCCTCTACACCCAATCTTTTTAGTGAACTTGCAACAGACAAGGGCACAAAAAATCCCTTTGTATCGACTTCAATTGCAGTGGAGAAAAAGCCGGTTCCACCTAATTTGGCAAGGGCATCCCGCAGACGAACCTCCCCGTTTTGCATGGCTTTTTCTATCTTGTGGGGTAGTGTGACGCGTGTTGTTACCTTGGATTGGGGGTTGTCGATCTCCAAGTCGAGCACAAATCCCCAGGGAAGAACTCCAAATTTGAGCTTCACGGGCAACAATCGCTCTGAGCTATCGGGGCGATTGATTACGCGCTCAAATTGGGTTGAATAATTGCGATAGATCCTTGTTCCCGGCTTAAGATTCCCTGGATTGTCTACAACGATTTTCCCCTTTTCTTGCAGATGGTTAATGCGCGTCCCTTCCATCGTCCCTGTAGGGGTATAGAAGGCGATTCCATCCCCATTGGCAAGGTCACAACTGCGATCGAGCCATAGGCTATTCCCTTCTATTTTGGAGACAACCCCGATAAACTCTCCCTCACTCTTAGGACTTTCTGGGCGTATTAATATCTCACTAAAGTCCCCTTTTCTTAGTTGGTACGTGGTGGCTCCTCTCGAGAAGCTCTTGAAAGGATCGGGAGTAAAAGAGAGGGAAACTCGTCCTAGAGAAGACCTTGAATATCGCTCAGGTTGAGCCGTAACAATGCCTTCTAAAAGTTGGTGATAATAGGCTGTGACATTGCGTACATAAGAGGCATTTTTGAGCCGGCCCTCAATCTTGAAACTAACGGCACCTGCCTCTACCAGTTGGGAGAGAATAGACGATCTATTCAGGTCTTTGAGGGATAGGAGGTGGCTACCTTCTACAATCTTGCGCCCTGTAGCATCCTCTAATGTGTAGGGTAATCGGCAATACTGAGCACAGGCTCCTCGATTGGCGCTTCTGCCGGCAAATGCCTGGGAGAGATAGCAATGACCGCTATAACTGACACAGAGAGCACCATGGACAAAGGTCTCTAGACGAAGGTCGGGAACCGCTTGATGCAGCACGGCCGTCTCCTCAATAGTCAACTCACGAGCGAGTACAGCCTGCTCAAAACCTAAGGCGGCTAAGCGTTGTAATTGAGCTACTGAGGCATTATGGCATTGTGTGCTGGCATGTAGGGCAATAGGGGGTAAATCAAGGGTCAAAAGCCCCATATCTTGCACTATAAGAGCGTCAACGCCTATAAGGTAGAGACGACGAATGAGTGCCTCAGCCTCTGAGAGCTCGTTGTCATATAGAATGGTATTGAAAGCGACGTAAACCTTTGCTCCATAGCGATGAGCTACGGAGACAAGGTGCTGTATGTCTGATAAAGAAACATTGGCTGCCGCTCGGGCTCCAAACTTGGGAGCACCTACATATATAGCATCTGCCCCCGAGGAGAGAGCTGCCAAACCGCACTCTACATTCCCTGCAGGGGCAAGTAACTCAAGTTGAATAGGAGAGGGCGTAGATGCCAATGAGAAAAATGATTAGAGTTTCTCTCCGTAGGCGAGATCTCCGGCGTCTCCCAACCCCGGTACAATGTAGGAGTGATCGTTAAGCTCGGGGTCTATAGAAGCTACCCAAATAGTTGCATCGGTATCCGGATCGATGGCGTTTCTTAGATAGTCTACGGCTTGCTGACTAGCTATTACCGATACAAAGTGTACTTGGCGGGGCTTGCCATGAGAGAGCAAAGCACGATAGGCAAGTTCCATACTTCCGCCGGTTGCAAGCATGGGGTCTGTGAGAATGAGTACCTTATTCGTAAGATCGGGGCAAGCAATGTATTCTACAAAAATGTCGAATTTGAGTTTGTCTTTGTATTTACGATAGGCTGATACAAAGGCATTTTCTGCATGATCGAAGTAATTCAAGAAACCGGCATGAAAGGGTAGTCCGGCTCGCAAGATAGTACCGATAACCACAGGATCTTGCAGACGATAATTGTGTGCTATGGCAAGCGGTGTCTGTACTTCCTCTTTTGCATAGTTGAGATGCTGGCTCACTTCGTAGGCAAGGAGCTCTCCTATGCGCTCTATGTTACGACGAAAACGCATAGAGTCTTTTTGTATATTCACATCTCGGAGCTCAGCCATATAGTCACTCATCAACGACGGGCGATCGGAGAAATTGATTACTTCTATCATACTATTGTCTACTAATTCATTGCAGTATATCCGACAAGCAAAAGTACAATAAAAAGCCAAGCTAACACGTTATCTCAGCGTGGTAGTACGTAAGTTAGTCGCACAATACACCTCTTCTCTATGGAGATGGTTCCTACTAACCCTTCTATTCTTAGGGGGGAGTGTAGCGGTTGCAAGGGGGCAAAAGCAAGTAGTCCAGCGCCGCCCTTATGCGGATTATCGTGTGTTTCATCTCGGGTTTCATGTGGGGATGCACACGCAGGATCTCGCAATAATAAATTCGGGATCAACCTCTTCTTCAGCAAGTGGAGCACCGAGTGCCCCTCTGTATGGAGAGGTTATGGACTATACCCCAGGCTTTTCTGTGGGACTGATTGCAGACTATACTATTAAACTCAACTGGGAGCTTCGCTTTGTGCCTACACTGCATTTATCCGAGAGAGCCATCTCTTTTTCCGATGGAGAAAATCAGATCGAACGGCTCTCCTCTCGCTCCAATCTGATAGAGTTCCCCTTGTTGCTTAAGTACTCTTCTCAGCGGATGAACAACATTCGTCCCTATATGCTCGCCGGAGGTTATGCCGCATTGCAAATCGGACAAAAGCGAGGGGATGCTGTTCATTTTAAGCCTGTAGAATATGGTCTTAAGGTGGGGGTGGGCTGTGATATCTATCTTCCCTTCTTCAAACTTTGTCCTGAGTTGTCTCTTTCCTATGGCTTAGGAGACGTGATACAGCACGAGCGACCCGATATAGCAGATGATGCTCGCTTTCGATTTACTCAGGCACTGAGAAGTGCTACCCCTCGCATGATTCTACTCACTTTTCACTTTGAGTAGAGGCTTCCGTCTCTTCGGAGATGAGTAGCGAATTGATATTGCGACGGAGTCCATCAAACCCAACACGTTGGACGGCAGAGTGCTCAAAAAGTTGTTCGAACGTCTCGTTATCCAGATTTTTCCAGTCCTCACTTGTCATTTCCAATAGGTCGGGAGCAGGTTTCAATAGCCCCTCTTGATGCGGATAAGCAAAGCGATTGTGAGGGCATACCAATTGGCAGGCATCGCAGCCATATATACGCTCTCCGAGTTGTGCCACCACCTTGGGTTCGAGGCTCCCGTGGTGCTCAATGGTTTGATAGCTAAGGCAACGTGTTGGTGAGAAGCTACCATCTTTGCTAATTGCTTGGGCAGGGCAATGCTCTACACAGCGCATACAGCGACCACAGGGAGAGCCTTCGCTGGGAGCGTCTGCCGGTAGTTCTAGAGTGGTTACAATCTCTCCCAAAAAGCAGAACGAACCGAAATGAGGGACTATGAGAAGCCCATTACGTCCCACTTTTCCTACCCCGGATTGTACCGCCCAATAGCGTTCCATCAGAGGAGCCGAGTCCACAAAAACACGCGAAGAAAAGGGAGTATCTATTCGCTCTTGTAGGTACTTGAGTAGAGTAAATAGCTTGTCTTTTACTACACGATGGTAGTCTTTTCCATAGGCGTAGTAGGCAATTTGGGGAGCATCGGTGCGTTGTGTTTTTTCCGGGAAGTAGTTAAAGGCTCCTACAATGATACTCCTAGCTCCCGATACAAGTTTGTCCGGGTCGAATCGTACTTCTAGGTTGCGCTCCAAGTATCCCATGTCCCCAACGCCCTGCTCTTGTAGGCTGGATATATAGCTGTCGCGTACCTCTTGAGGAACGGGGTGAGACCTCGCAATCCCTAAAGCAACAAAGCCAAGGCTTTTTGCCAAGGCTTTCATTTCATCAACGATATTTTGGGGCACCACGCCTCTGGAGGAGATAAGTAGGAGAGTAGAGATTACTCACAATAGTGGAGCAACCAAGCCTCGGAGTATTCCGTTCCGGACTTGCGAAGGGTGGCAAGATAGCTCTCTGCCTCGTCGCTTGAAGTAAAGCGTTTAGCGTAGATCAGGCGATTCTTTCCTTTTTTTACGGCTCCCATGGAGGCCGCAAAGGCACTATCTCTATGAGCCTCTAGGAATTCATTCACCTTGGCTTCAGTTCGGAAAGATCCAATTATCACGTAATAATCCCCTAGAGAACTGGGTGATAATTCTTCGGATTCTGCCTGATAATTTTCTTCTTTGCAGGTAGTTTCTGTAGCATTCTTACCCTGTTGCAAAGTTTTTTCTCCCGGCAAAATGGATGTTTGTTGCGTCTCTGTGGGAACAAAGCTCGCACTAAAGTATTCTTGTACGGGGTGGGTGGTTACCGGGAGTAGGCAGACAAGGAGCACAGCAACGGCGGCAGCCCAACCCACAACGCGGCGCGAAACACGAAAATGTAGGTACTTAGCATCCGACTTTTGTTGCAAGGGATCTGCTTTTTCTGTGGTGGCATCCAACTCCTCTACAAGGGGCTTTGCCTCCTCTATCGCAAGGGAAGTAAGGGTCTTTTCACTTAAACGAGGTAGGGTATAGGTGCTAAGCCCATAAGCCTCTCCATACCCAAGAGGGAGACGATTACGTTCGGGTTGGAAATCCATTTTCCCATCCGCCCCAATCATAAGACGCCCTACATGACCTATCGAGATCCCCCCAAGACGAATCATATCGCGACGAAGCTCTTCCACGTCAGTATCTACCAAATTGCGTGCTCGGCGCATACTTACGTGGTAGCTCTTCGCATACAAATCATCGAGAAGTCCGTCACGCTCGCGAAGCTCCCCATTGAAATGGAAACACTCTTCCATAGGATATACCATGTACTCTGCATCACTGTAGTGAGCCGGTACATACTCTTTGATAATAGCCCCTAGCGAAGGTATGATCACACAATCGTGCAGAGCAAGCAGCTTATCAAGATGGCTTACGAGTCGGTACATCTATTGGTGGGAGATTCTTATTTGTTCCTTTTTTCTTTGCAACAAAGATAGGGCATTCTTGCGAGATGGCAGGCTCCGTTAGTTGTTGAAATCGAAATTGATACCCAAGCGGAGAGTCATTGGATTGACGGGATAGTGAGCCAAAGACCAGCGTTTAGAGGGTTGAATCAGCATCTCTCCGGCATTGTAGAGCATCACAAAAAAGCGCACCCTTCTTAGTTTGAAGTTGGCAAAGAGATTAAGCAAGGCGAAGTTCCCAATCTTTACTTCTTGCTGATTGATAAATTGCTGCACCGCAGGTTCGTAGTAAGGGGCATAGTACTGAGTGTGATAGTGGCAATCAATCCCCAACTGCGTGCGCATAACGCGTGCCGTATAGAAGTCTAGATAAAGTGACCCATAGGCCGCAAGGGTAGGCAAAGGCATTACTTCTTGGTTGCTCGACAGCTGATAGGCGACCTCAGCTTGCCACCCCAAAATACCCCAATGATACCGATGCTTTAGTCTCCCCTCAAGTATTTCGATGGGAGGGGCATATTGCTGGGCGCGGCGTGTTGCATCAAAATAGATCGTATTGGCAAGTGTAGCCGAATGCAGTGATAACTCAGTACCCCACTGAGGAGCGGAGAGCTTCCCGCCCACTACGAGTTGTTTTGTAAAACCAAATTCATTATCCCACCACACATAGGATCCGTGATGATGACGCCATAGGTGAGGTACTCGGAGGAAATGAAAGCGGGCATCAGCCTCAATACCAATTGGTACTCCCCAAAGCGAAAATTGGGATGATACATTGCCGGAGAAGCGCATAGAGCCAATATCCGCACCCAAGACGGCGATTTCCCCTCCTGCGTCAAAGTTCAATCCGGTACCATTATGCCGCTCAACTCGTCCTCCTATATAGGTGGCAAACTCTTTGGTTTCTTGTTTCCCGGGAATTGAGTCTTGTACATAAAACGCACGGTTTTCGAGTCGAGCATAGCCTGTAAGCCCCATTTTTACCCAGGGGCGAAATCCTTCGCGAAGGGATAAGGAAAAAGTATTGGCAAACTGAACCATGCGAGTGGAGTCCAGCGGATGGAAGGAGAGGGTATCCTGAGTTGCTCCGGGTTTCCGCCACAGATGATTATATGTTTGCCCATAAACAGAGGGAAGAGAATTGGCTCTCTCTGCGATAAAAAGACGTACCCCACGGTCGTACGAAAAGCGGTGCCCGATGCTACCAACAGGAACAAAAAGAGCTGTATCTCGCTCCGTAATTGTGCCATTAGGGAGGGTGCTGCCCCTACGGAAGTCCCGAAGAGAGCCTAAGTTATAGCGGTGAGCCAACATGATATGCCCTACCCACATGGCATTACCAACACCCGAAGAGTATTTAACGGGCATCTCAATAGAGCTAATATTTGTACGCCCGGATCCGTACTCTTGTGGGGAGTCTATATAGCCATCTTTTGCCAAGCCTCCGTTTTCGTTTTGCTTGATATAATTATTACCAGCCGAGGTAAATAATTCATATCTAGGGAGTAGGACACTGGCAAAAAGTCGATAACTCACCCCACTAGAGTGGTTGGCAATGTATTGACCTCTGGAATAAGAATAGTTGAAGTCTCCTCCAAAATTGAACGCCTTCCCAAGGTTCACCGCCATGGTCATATCAAGCTCTTCCTCTCGCTGCTCTGCAGTACCATTGCGCTGATAGAGCATGTTGGTATAGGGCGATTTGGTGTTGTAGAAGAGTAGGTTATCGGGGTGGTAAAGGATTCCTTGATAAGCCGATCCAAAGCTAAAAGTGGCATAGTCGGGCTCTCTATCAAAGAAAGTTTTGAAGTGGCGGGGGCTAATTAGATTGCCGGTGTATCCCATGGCAAGCCCTTTCCCCTCCACCATCTTTCGTCTGTAGTAATCGAGAGCCATGGTATCAATATTACTCTGATAGGGAGCACCTGTGTAGGGATGCAGACGAAATCCTCGGAGGGTTTCTCCTCGGTTGATAAGTTCTATATCGCCAAAGTCTTTTGCTGTACCAATTGCGTAATCAGACTGAGCCAAGAGGTCTTTGATCGGAAAAACACTCAAGAAGATAAGGGCAAATAACAGCCTTATCTGAGGAAACGGGGGATGGACTCGGTACAGACGGATCATGCAAACAGAGGACTAATAGCGATTGTAAACAAGGAGACCACGTGAGGTGCGCTGAGTGGCATAATTCCTAAGAGGAGCTTTTGTTGGTCCCCCTGTAGGCCCTCCTCCTCCATAGAGGATACTATAGGTGCTATGGCATTGGGGGCACTCAGCTTCCAATTGATCATTCACAAAAAGACGTACATCTGCACTCACCTCGTGCGGACATGCAAGGTCGTAGGCATAGTAAACTCCATTCTCAAGCATACTATGGACAACGAGCAGTCCCCCAAACCCTATGGCACTATTCTCTATGGTGCGCTCTTCGATACGAAGGTAACCGGATGGTTGTCGCAAAGGGATTGCCTCCGACGATGCAAAGTCTATCTCGTAGTACACCGGTGCATCGGGTACAGTGGAACGCACATCTACACCACACGAAGGGAGGAGTAGAAGGGTAATCCACAGGTAAAGAGACTTGGGATGCACCATGAGAGCATTGATTTTTGTTTATGTATACTGCACCTTAGTGAGCATTTCTGCCACTTTGTCTAACCCTTCTTTGAGAGGTTTTTCTACCATCATGCGAGCAAAGAAAGGGATATCGGCATCCAACAAAAGGACTAACCCTGTGCTAGACACCTCTTCCGAAGAGAGCTGTATCTCAATACTAAGAGAGGAGGTAAGGACTGTCTGCCCTACGAGACGAATGAGCGAATGGGGTACACGCTTCTCTACAGATAGGGCAATATCCCCAACTTTGGGCACACCGAGCGAACAACTATCGGAGGTGATATTTTTTATTTCAATCCCCTTGCTTTCTGCAAGCGGAGCAAGCGAACGAAGATTTTCTAGATTAGAAAGTTTGGCAAAGACTGCCTCACAAGGGGCATCAATGCCAACCTTCTTGCTTTTGAAGTCGGACATGAGACGAATTATTATTCCTCCAAAAAACTATTGACGCCAATGTGCAGGATCTTTGCGCCACTCATCGAGTAGAGGTTTGAGATCGGGTGTGATATATCCAATTTTCTCTGCTTCGGTAAGAACGGCTCCATAGTTGCTCAGTGTATGCATGGGCACTTTTGCTTCGGCAAACAGCTCTTCAGCCACGGCAAAACCATGTGTATACACGGCATAGAGGGCTAATACATCAGCACCTGCCGCACGCAGAGCCTCTACCGCTTTGAGGCTGCTACCTCCCGTAGAAATAAGGTCTTCTACCACAAGTACTTTGCTTTGCTCGGGGAGATAACCCTCAATCAAATTTTGCATTCCGTGGTCTTTAGCTTGAGAGCGTACATACACAAAAGGGAGGTGTAAAGCATCTGCCACTAAAGCTCCCCAAGAGATGGCTCCCGTAGCAACTCCGGCTATTACCTCCGTTTGAGGGTAACGATCGGCAATCGCCTTTGCCATTGCCATCTTGATATAATCGCGTGCAGAAGGGTAAGATAGGGTGCGACGATTATCGCAGTAGATGGGGCTCTTCCAGCCTGATGCCCAAGTAAAAGGTTCATTAGGACGTAACTTTACGGCTTCGACCTCTAGGAGGTAACGAGCGACGGTTTGTTCGGTTAGCTGTGACATAATTATCGTAGTGCTATGGTTTTTTATTGTACTTCTCGAGGAGGTCGGGGCGAAGCCTTTTTGTGCGCTCTAGCGCTTGGCTCTCTCGCCAGGCATTGATTTTGGCTTCGTGCCCACTTAGTAGAATATCGGGTACGCGCCAACCTCTAAATTCGGCAGGGCGTGTGTATATGGGGGGGGCTAGTAGATCATCTTGAAATGTATCACTCAGAGCACTCTCTGCATCCCCCAATACGCCCGGTAAAAGACGCACGATAGCATCAGTCATAAGAGCAGCAGGGAGTTCGCCTCCCGTGAGTACATAGTCTCCAACAGATATCTCTCGGGTGATGAAATGCTCACGTATGCGATGGTCGATACCCTTGTAGTGCCCACATAAAATAAGGAGGTTTTCTCTAAGGCTTAGATCGTTTGCCATACCTTGACTGAAGCGTTCCCCATCGGGCGATGTATAGATAACTTCATCGTAGGTACGCTCTTTTTGTAGGCTCTCTATGGCATTGACAACGGGTTCTATTTTCATCACCATTCCAGCCTCTCCCCCAAAAGGATAGTCATCTACTCGGTGCCATTTGTCGGTAGAGTAGTCCCGAAGATTGTGCAAAACAATCTTGGCAAAGCCCTCTCGCTGCGCTCTGCCTAGTATAGAATACCCTATGAGAGGCTCTATCATCTCCGGGAGTACCGTTATAATGTCGATGCGTATCATATAGTTCTGCTCTGGCTACAAAAGTACTAAGACCTACCCAATATCCGAGTACCTTGTCGCAAGTGATAAGGATAAATGTATGGGGCTCGCTTTCGTCTCTTGGAGCAGTATTGACAAAAAAGGTATCAACCGAAAAGAGACTTCCGATTGATACCTAAAGGGAAAGAAGGGCTAGAGTCTACTTGTTATCCCCCTCTTCGAGGAGTAACTCGAGGCATTTTGCTGCAGAATAGGCAACGGGAGTACCCGGCCCGAATATCGCAGCAACTCCCGCTTGATAGAGGAAATCGTAGTCTTGAGCGGGGATAACACCTCCGGCCGTTACGATAATATCGGGGCGCCCAAGGCGTTCTAGTTCTGCGATAACCTGAGGGATAAGAGTTTTATGCCCGGCAGCAAGAGAGCTAACCCCAAGTATGTTTACGTCATTCTCTACAGCCTGACGAGCCGATTCTTCCGGAGTCTGGAAAAGAGGTCCCATATCTACGTCGAACCCAACATCGGCATATCCCGTTGCTACCACTTTGGCTCCACGATCGTGACCATCTTGCCCCATTTTTGCAATCATAATGCGTGGTTGTCTCCCATTACGCTGGGCAAATTCTTTTGCTAACTTAGTAGCATAGGCGAAGTCTTTATCTTCACCAGTTTCTTTTGAATACACTCCGGAAATCGTTCTAACTACAGCTTTATAGCGACCTACTACTGCCTCACATGCATCTGAGATTTCTCCTAGAGAAGCGTGTAAAGATGCTGCCTTTACGGCAAGTTCTAGTAGGTTGCCTTCTTTTGTTTTGACAGCCTGAGTAATAGCAGCAAGAGCCTCTTGTACGGCTTTTTCGTCGCGGTGGCTACGCAAATCCTTAAGGCGAGCAATCTGTTGCTCTCGCACGGCTGTATTATCAATCTCAAGGATATCGATAGGAGCTTCTTTCTCCAAACGATACTTATTTACACCCACAATAATCTGGCGATGAGAGTCAATGCGAGCTTGGGTGCGAGCAGCAGCCTCCTCAATACGCATCTTGGGAAGCCCTGTTTCGATGGCTTTGGCCATCCCTCCCATGGCCTCTACCTCCTGGATATGTTGCCAAGCACGCTCTGCAAGCTGGTGGGTAAGCGTCTCTACATAGTAGGAACCGCCCCAAGGATCTATCTCCTTGCAGATCATGGTTTCTTGCTGAATGTAGATTTGAGTATTACGAGCAATACGAGCCGAAAAGTCCGTAGGGAGGGCAATAGCTTCGTCCAACGCATTCGTATGTAGAGACTGAGTATGCCCGAGAGCAGCTGCCATGGCTTCGATACAAGTGCGTCCTACATTGTTGAAGGGGTCTTGCTCTGTAAGCGACCATCCCGACGTCTGACTATGTGTACGAAGAGCCAAACTCTTGGGATTGGTAGCTCCAAAACCTTTGACAATCTTTGCCCAAAGCATACGTGCGGCACGCATCTTGGCAATCTCCATAAAGTGATTTACCCCGATAGCCCAGAAGAAGGAGAGACGAGGAGCAAACTTATCTACTTCTATCCCTGCGTTAATCCCGGCACGGAGGTACTCGATTCCATCACAAAGAGTATAGGCCATTTCGATATCTGCCGTAGCCCCGGCTTCTTGCATATGATAGCCTGAGATGGATATGGAGTTGAACTTGGGCATCTTTTGCGAAGTGTACTCAAATATATCCGCAATGATATGCATTGAGAACTCAGGAGGATAGATGTATGTATTACGCACCATGAACTCCTTGAGGATGTCATTTTGGATGGTACCTGCCATCTCTTCCAACTTAGCCCCTTGCTCTAGACCGGCATTGATGTAGAAGGCAAGGATGGGAAGAACGGCTCCGTTCATCGTCATCGAAACGGACATCTTAGATAGAGGGATCCCATCAAAAAGAACTTTCATATCCTCTAGAGAGCAGATAGAAACGCCGGCCTTACCAACGTCTCCTACTACTCGGGGGTGATCCGCATCGTATCCACGGTGCGTCGGAAGGTCAAAGGCAACGGAGAGCCCTTTTTGCCCCGAAGCAAGGTTGCGTCGGTAGAAAGCATTGGACTCTTCTGCCGTAGAGAATCCGGCGTATTGTCGGATAGTCCAAGCGCGGAGAGGATACATAGCACTATAAGGACCTCGCAAATAGGGAGGAATCCCCGATACAAAATCGAGGTGCTCTAGGTCTTTTATATCCTCGTGGGTATATACTTTCTTAACGTGGATTTGCTCAGGAGTAAGCCAAGCCTCGTCTTCTATAGAGGGCATACTTTGTACCGTAGGGGTCGTAGTAAAGCCCTGCTTATCTATGTCGATAGCTGCGTAATTGGGTCTTGTGTACATAATATTACTCTACGGATTAGATGCCAAAATGCTTATTGAAACTAGCGAGTGTAGCCAAAACATCGCTCTTCACATGGATGTAATGCTCAATCCCCAGAGCCTCTAGCTCAGGGCGACAAGCCGGATTCCCAGCTACTACCATGGGGCATTTCCCCCCGATGGCTTGATAGGCTTCCGGAGCGTAGGTGGCATACTCATCGTCGCTAGAGCAGAGTACTATTATGTCTGCCCCCTTGCTAAATGCTTCGTCTACCCCCTCTTGGATAGTGTCGAATCCTAGGTTGTCGATGAGTTTGTATCCGGCACAAGCGAAGAAGTTGCCAGCAAATTGGGCGCGAGCAAGGCGCATGGCAAGGTTACCAATCGTAAGCATGAAAACCACGGGTTGCTTGGTAGCCTGCTCCGTACTAAGGCGTAGTGCCTCAAAGTCCGAAGCCCCACGGCTGAAGTCCAAGGCGAGTACATTCTCTTCCTTAGAGTGGTCTACACCACAAGAGTGGTGATGTGTTTTTGTTTGAGGAACCTTATCGTGTACCGTTTCTCCAAAGTTGGGGAATTCGTTGGTACCGAGTAGAGACTCTTTGCGTTGTGCCACCGCTTCGTGTCGAGTGCGATTGGTTGCGTTGATTCTCTCTTGTACCTTGCCTTCTCGCACAGCCCCAGCAAAACCGCCCTCCTGCTCAATTGAGAGGAACAACTCCCATGCTTTGTGAGCAATGTTTGAGGTTAGAGTTTCGATATAGTAAGAGCCGGCAGAGGGGTCTATAACCTTGTCGAAGTGACTTTCTTCTTTGAGTAGAAGTTGCTGATTGCGAGCGATGCGCATGGAGAAGTCGTCACTCGAACCATAAGGAGTATCAAAGGGAAGTACCGTGATGGAGTCTACACCACCAAGGGCTGCCGACATGGCCTCTGTTTGTGTACGAAGTAGGTTCACGTAGCTATCGTAGAGAGTCATGTTCCATTGTGAAGTAACGGCGTGTTGATTGATTTTTGCCACCTCGCGATACTCTTCGCCATGTGCTGCCACAATCTCCGCCCAAAGCCAACGTGCGGCTCTGAATTTGGCAATCTCCATGAAATAATTAGAGCTGATGCCAAAATTGAACTTGATACGTTTTGTTGCCTCCTCTACAGTATAGCCATCCTCTATTTGAGCGGAAAGTATCTCTGCTCCCCAGGCTAGGGCATAGCCTAGTTCTTGAGTTATGTATGCCCCTGCATTAGCGAGCATATAGGCATCTACTTGTAGCACTCGCATCCCCTTGAGGGCTTGAGCTGCTTCTACAACGCCACGAGCCTCGGCACGCCAATCGGGATTGCGCTTCCCACGCACAAGCTCTCTCTTAAATGGATTGTAGTTGATGGAGCCAATAACTTGGGCTGGATCGATCCCTCTACCTTGGAAGTATAGGGTAAGCTCACGAGCCAAGCGAGCGGCTTGAGATACACAGCAGCTAAGGTTTAATTCAATAGCTGTTGGTTCGATATCTTTTAAGAGTGCAGAGAGCCCCTCTTGGGTAATCCATGAGGCGGCAAGGGTGAATGAGGGAGCATCTACGCCTTTGAAGAGCAAATCAAGAGCTATACGATTTGCTTCTTCCGGCGAAGAGGCATGAATCTCTTGCCGCGTGTACCATTCGTTGTTAAGTCTGGTAGAGCGTACATAGGGATACTCGCCGGGAGCAACCATTGGGGTGAGCAATCCATTGAGATCCTCACGGCGGTAAAATGGTTGTACGTCAAAGCCTTCCTTGGTGCGCCATACGAGTTTTTTGTCGTAGGGAGCGCCTTTGAGGTCGGCAGTAATTTTTGCTTTCCACTCTTCTGCCGAAGTAGGAGAGAAGTCTGCAAAAAGATTTTGTTTTGTTGCCATATATATGTATTGTCTTTTCTGTCTCAAAATAATAGGTCCGATACGCTTATCGGCTATGCAAAGTAAGCACTTTATGAGCTATTAGAGATACATTAGCGGGCACAAATAGCCTTAAAAGCACAATAACGGCATGCTTCTTCGTCTTCTGTTTGAGCAAAGGGTACATCCAGAGAGAAGAGACGGAGGAGGACTTTGTGCAGCTCATGGCAATACGAATCACGTATCTCTGAGGTTGCATAGTCCTCTATTTCCGTTTGATTAAGCCTGATTAGGGGATTGTAGTGCTCCTTATTACTACACATTCCCTTTAGTTGATATAGAGAGGGTTGTACCCGATTGTGCCTAGGTTGTAGCCAATTTAGCCCCTCTTGCTGAGCCCTTCCGTTTTCCTCCAAGCGGAGAACGGCCTCCGAGTAAAGGAAGATTTGGGCAATAGCCTTGCGGTGCTGAGATTTTTCTTGAGCAAAGTAGAGTTGACTCCAATCTTTGAAAGTTTGGGAGTCCGACCCCGTTTTATAATCCACAATGCGCAAGAGACCATCTACTTCATCCAATCTATCGATGAAGCCCTTGAAGCGTACATCAATCCCCAGTTCTGGGAGAGGCTCTATCATATCAATTCGCTGCTCGGAGGCTACATAGGCGAGTTGATGCCCCCTTCGGATGTACTGCGCATCAAACTTCAAGACAGCGTAAATCTCCTCCATTATCATCCTAATGTACATTTGGTGCATCCCCTCAATTCCTTTGGGAGTACTATTTTGATGCAGTACATTTTGGGCATAGTAGGAGTTTACTATTGTACTGATTCTCGGCAGAGAGGTATGCGGATCGATCAACCACTCATAGTCTTGAGAAGAAAGCAACTTACCCTCATAGGGCTCATACAGGTGCTGCATTACGTCGTGTATAACAGTACCAAAATCCCCCGGGGAGAGTAGATCTGTGCGTTCTTCCACCTCGGGAATCTTTCGTATGTATTTGTAGTAAAATTGCAGAGGACACAGGGCATAAGTAGAGAGGCTACTAGCCGATAGAGCTTTCTTTACGTCGTCCGTATTGCTCGTAGTGTATTCCCTAAGGACTGCCATTGCCGCCTCATCCTTAGGGATGACAATCTTGGGCGTTTGAGTCGCCAGCATAGATACCTTTACGGTATGCTCTTGGGGTGTGAGATGGAAGAGGTAGCGTAGCTGTGCCAAGAAACGAGAGGGCTCTTTTTCACTTCTACTGTCCACAATAAAGAAAACCCTACGGGCACGGCTTACAAGTCGATAGAAGTAATAAGCCTCCGTATAATCATCGGAGCGATAGGTAGGCATATCGTATCCCAAGCGCACGTTGTACGGGATATATCCTCTGTTGATAGGGCGTTTGTGAGGAAGTGCTCCCTCGTTGCTCTCGGGGATAATGAGATAGTCGAAGTTAATGAGCCGGCTCTCTAAGAATCCCATAATCTGCAACCCCTCCAGCGGTTCTCCCTCGAAAGGGAGGGTCTCCTCTTCTACCAACTTAAAGAGAAGACGGTATAGAATGGTGCGTTCCGCGGTATCTCCCATCAAAGGGAGTAGGTTACCCACTTGTATAACAAGGTCTCTTAGTTTTTTGATAAACTCTATCTCAAGCACTCGGATGTAGTGAACGTGCTCGGAGCCTCCCTTTGAGTCCCCCTCTTCAGTATCATTATCTTCTTGGTGCAGCAGGGAGGCAAGCCGGTCGAGTAGAGCTATAAGCCTTTGGATTAGGGCTGACTTCTCAGATATGGGTTCAATCAGAAGGCGAAGTGGCTCGGGAAAGCCTTGAGGGTAAAGAGTGCATATCTTCTGATAGCTGATATAGTAATAGTTATATCGAAGAGCCTCATTGAGCGGAGATAGTTCCTCACTACTTACCAAAAGGTTGCTTAGCGGATGCTTGATGAGATGCTCAAGAGCGTCAAGTGGGAGTAGTTCCCCTTTTTCACTCCATCGGGTAAACTGCTGCAGCTCAATATATCTATGGAGCCATACCGCCACCGAGGAGAGATGGAGGGGATACCCCATGGTTATGTTGATGGGATGGGAAATCCCTTGTAGAGCATCAAGCAATGGAAGTAGCGTATTAACCTCGGGGAGTACAATGGCACATTGCAAATCTTCTACAGCACGTGGAGCATCGTCTATGAGTTCTTGGAGTAGAGTAGGCACTAACTTACTCCGCCCTATATCCGAAGGGATCTGTACAATATCTATCTTGGGTACCCCTCTCTCTTGGGTACTTAGCCACTCGCCTCCTAGTTCTTGCTTACTCTCTTGCATCGTTTTTCCGATCAGAAAGCTCCAGTCGGAGGGGGTGGTATGATTCGCAAGCTTCACCTCTTCCCAATAAAATGAGGTGGAGTAGTGGTTATTGGTGCGTTTCAGGCGTTTTAGTATCTCGCGTTCGGCTGTTGATAGGTGATACAATCCTGCAACAATAATATGCCTAACAGATGGGGAGAGAAGCTTTTGTAGATTCCTGTCAAAAGTCTCTTCGCTTAGTTCTGCAGCACGGCGGGCAAGCATCCCACTATACCCTAATCCTAAACTCTCGAGGGTGGCACGAAAACGATGATAGAGAAGTTGCATCTCGGTGGTCATCGCCGAGAATAGCTCCTCAAGGCGTTCTTTCTTATCACTATTAACCTTGCTTAGGTACCCAAAAAAGATTTCGATTGCTTCTTTTTGCTCCGGGCTTATATAATTGAGGGAGGTAAGATCATCTAGAGCCTTTAAGTTGTGGAAAATCTCGTCCGGCTCTACGAGGTAGTTGTCTATATCGTTGAAGTCCGACAAAAGCTTCTCAGCATGATCAAAGGGGAGATGAGGGTTGCTTTTCTCATCAAGGGGAAATCCGAGTTCTTCTCTTAGGGTTACAATCTCGCGATAGAGAAGGCAAACTTGTTGGGTACGTTGTGCTGATTTGAGTCCGGATAGTTTCTCAGTAAGGCTCTCTACTGTAATAATCTGTGGAGAAAAGGAGGGTTGAGTTAGGCGTTTACTTAGCTCATAGCGAAAGAAAGTGCCGGCACGCTGAGATGGGAATACAAAACAACATTGATGAAGCTCAGCCCCATATTGATCGATACAGCGAGAGGCAAGGAGAGAAAGGAAAGAGTCTTCTTGAGATTGCATCATGATAAGCGATTAAAAGAGAGCCAAGCTATTATTGAGTATATGGATAAGTACCCCCCAAACTATAGAGCCGGAATAGTGACGAAGACATCCAAACCAAAGGGCTAGTACCATAATGGGAAGAAAATTAAGGACTGACTGATGTAATAAGCTAAAGATGATAGCTGTCAAGAGGATGCCAACGGGGGGGCTATGAGTTAGGCGAATAAGCAGAGGTTGTAAAGCCCCTCTCAGCAAAATCTCTTCGCAAACGCCCGTTAGCATACCGATGATAAGGATCTGTTTCAAGCGACTTTCTACAGAGCCATCACCCTGCAGCATCTCTAGCATGGATCTACTTTTTTCTTCGTATTGGGTTATCCATGCCCCTACCTCTTTGGGTAGTGCTTCGATAGCTTCTCCCGCGGCATATTGCAACAGGGCTGATATTCCCCAAACAAGGAGTGTTATTCCCAATATAATTCCTCCTTCGTACCATCTGCTTTTGCCTTGTATAATAGGTTGTGGAGCTGTTAGACCCAATGCTTTGGGAGCCTTTTTGCGGAATACAAAATAGGCATAGAGCGATGCTGCCCCCAAAAAAACAACGATATTTTGCGTAATGGCAATACCAAATATCGAGTGAGATAATAGGGGAGAAAGCAGGGTGTAAATTGCACCAAACAATCCAAACCCCAAAAGGAGGCTCAAGATAAAGGTGAGGACTTCTTTTGCCGGAGAAATACCGAGATGAGGGGAAATGGCTTGTGCAGGAGGGGGCAAAATCATAGAGGGAACTATTGGGAGAGGAGTCAATTATTTCCTACTCAAATGGTCTTCTGAATAGTTATTACAAAGATACAAAATAGACTAGGTCTTGTATCTCTTTCTCCTGTAATAAGGAAAAGGGAAGATGTGCGATTAAAGGTTTTATTTCATGTACAGAGAAAAAGGTTAGAGTAGTACTCTTCTAGTATTTAGCTAAAATAGAAATCTTTCTCAGGTAGAATTGGGGCCCTTTTTAGCTGAAAGTGTCCCCTCCTTTTGGGTGAAATCGGTTTCATTTTTAGGCAAGAGGGGGGAAGATTTTTGGGCAGATATGGAGTCTTTTGTGGGGGTGCTAGCTTTTCTGGGTAAAGAGAAGGAAGAGTGCCGACATCCTCTGACGTCTTCTCCAAAAGGGAGCCTCGAAGTACCTCTCAAAGGCAAATGAATAGAAAAGAATAGGGTTGAATACACCCCATGGTGCACTCAACCCTACTATATTGTTTAGCTTAGAACGATCTTAAACGGTGGCGATCTTATTTAGAATAATCGTAGATGCCATATCCCGTTTTACGTCCGAGCTGACCGGCGCGTACCTTCTTGCGCAAGAGAGGATGGGGGCGATACTTATCGTCGCCATACTCATTATGAAGCACTTCCATAATGGCAAGGCAAACATCAAGCCCAATAAAGTCTCCCAATTCGAGAGGACCCATGGGGTGATTGGCTCCAAGCTTCATAGCGGCATCAATCTCTTCTGCAGTAGCTACGCCATCAGCAAGTTCACCGATAGCTTCGTTAATCATGGGGATAAGAATCCTATTTACAACGAACCCGGGAGCTTCGCTCACACGCACTGCGGTCTTTTCGAGTTGTGCGCAAAGGTCAAGAACCACAGCGAGCACCTCGGGACATGTACATTGTCCGCTGATCACTTCTACCAACTTCATCTGAGGTACAGGATTGAAGAAGTGCATACCAATCACCTTTGCAGGACGATTCGTTACCGAGGCTAGTTCTGTAATACTCAGAGAAGACGTGTTGGTAGCAAAGATAGCTTCTGGTTTGATGATACCATCAAGATTGCGAAGCGTTGCCTTTTTTACCTCCATATCCTCGGAGAGAGCTTCAATAATGAGATCGGCGTCGGCTATATCTGCAAAGTCTTGTGTAGCCTTAATGTGAGCATAGTACTGAGCAGATTGTTCTTCTGTAATCTTACCCTTTTCTACGAGACGTGCAAAGTTCTTTTTTAGCTTGAGCATTGCCTTATCAAGAGACTCCTTGCTGCGTCCTTTCATTACGATATCCATATTGTGCTGAGCTGCGCATTGTACAATGCCTGCACCCATGGTACCGTTACCGATAACTGCTATTTTCATCTTATCTGTAGTATTAATTTTGAATACAACCTCCCAAGAGGGGGAGAATGTTCATCCTTTTGATTTAGAATTGAGGTTTACGCTTCTCCAAGAATGCGGACATCCCCTCTTGTTGATTGGGATGTGCAAAGGCAAGACCAAAGAGCGTATTCTCTGCTGCAATGCCTGTGTCAATGTCGCTTTGTAAGCCTCTATTGATAGCCTCTTTGGATAGGCGCACCGCATTGGGCGATTGGGATGCAATCTCTTGGGCAAGCTCAAGAGCCGTATTTACAAGCACCTCTGGCTCCACAACCTGGTTGACCAAGCCTATGGCAAGAGCTTCGTCTGCCTTGATAACTCGACCCGTATAGATCAATTCTTTTGCTTTCCCTACACCAATTGTACGAGGCAATCGCTGAGTGCCACTAAAGCCGGGTGTAATACCCAAGCCAACCTCAGGCTGTCCAAACTTTGCCTTAGACGAAGCAATACGGATATCTGCACTAAGAGCCATTTCACACCCACCTCCCAAACAAAATCCATTGACGGCTGCAATAACCGGCATTGGCATTAATTCGATCGTGCGAAATACTCGACTACCCAACGCTCCAAAGTCTTTAGCCTCGGATGGAGAGAGTGAACGCATCTCGGCAATGTCGGCTCCGGCAACAAAAGCGCGCCCCTCCCCGGTGAGGAGAAGGACGCGGATTTCCGTATTACTAGCGACTTCGTGCAAAGCCTGTTCTAGCTCCTCCAATACTTTACGAGAGAGCGCATTGAGGCTTTCTGGTCGGTCGATTGTAAGCGTTGCTATAGCACCATTACAATCGAGACGAATTGTAGTGTACGAAGTACTCATAGCAAATCTTTTTAAGCGGGATTAGCGACCCGACTTAGCAAGTTCTACTTTCAGCTTTTCGTTCAGAATGGGTACAATCTTGTGGAGGTCGCCTACGAGACCAAGGTCTGCAACTTGGAAGATAGGAGCGAACTTATCCTTATTGATGGCGATAATGTATTCAGACTCTTCCATACCTGCAAGGTGCTGAATAGCTCCAGAAATACCCAATGCGAGATAGAGATCAGGACGAACAGTCTTACCTGTCTGACCTACCTGACGATCGTGTGACATAATGCCTGCATCAACCATTGCACGAGAAGAAGAAACTTCTGCTCCGAGGGTTGCTGCAAGAGCGGTGAGCTTTTCGAAACCATCGTTGGTTCCAACACCACGACCTCCTGATACGAGAACGTGTGCTTCTGTAATATCGATGAGGTTCTTTTCTTCACGCTCCTTACGTACTAAGCGAACGCGGCACTTCGATTCGTCAAAAGGTACTTCTACCTTTTCTACTTCCCCCTTACGAGAGGGATCGCTTCCCTTTCTACGCATCACGCCGGGACGCACTGTAGACATCTGAGGACGATGTTCCTTACAGATAATCGTAGCCATGAGGTTACCACCAAAGGCGGGACGAGTCATGAGAAGATTACGATCTTCGTTGATCTCAAGAGAGGTACAGTCTGCTGTAAGACCGGTGTGCATACGTGCAGAGAGGCGAGGACCAAGGTCACGACCTATCGTTGTAGCTCCTAAGAGGAATATCTCGGGTTTGTATGTATTGAGGAGGTGCGTAATAGCTTGTGCGTATTGCTCTGTTACATAGTCTTTGAGGAGATCGTGCTCAACAAGGAGTACGCGGTCTGCACCAGCAGCAATGAGCTCTTGGCTGAGGTTTGCTACATTCTGTCCGAGAAGAACAGCTGTAACCTTTTCTCCAATAGAGTCTGCCAATTCACGTGCCTTACCGATTAGCTCGAATGCAACGTTCTGAACTACACCCTCACGTTGTTCCGCAAAGACTTGAATTCCTTTATATTGTTCCTTGTCCATAGTATGCATTAGATAATGAATTTCTCTTTGAGTTTTTCGATAATAATATCGGCAGCTTCTTCCGGAGTGATCTCATCGTGGAGAGTCCCCATAGCCTTAGCTCCCTTGGTAAATGACTTCTTAACGCTCGTAGGAGAGCCCTTAAGACCCAAACGTTCGGGATCCACGGGGAAGCTATCGGCATTCAATTCAACAATTTCTTTGTCGAAGGCTTCCATGATACCACGTACGTTCATGTAGCGAGGTTCGTAGGCAGAAGCAAGGAAAGTAAGCATACAAGGAAGCTTTACTTCGAGTACTTCGTGACCTTCTTCTACATTGCGACGAACGGTCAATAGGTCCTTACCATCGAACTCAACGTTCTCAACATAAGTAACCTGGGGGAGGTCGAGTTGCTCAGCGATCTGAGGACCAACTTGTGCCGTATCCCCGTCGATAGCCTGACGACCAGCCAAGATAATATCATACTCAAGAGTACGAAGAGCTTGAGAGAGGGTGTAGCTTGTTGCGAGGGTATCAGCACCACCAAAACGACGGTCTGTTACAAGATATCCCTTGTCTACACCCATAGCGAAAGCTTCGCGGATGATTTCCTTTGCTTGAGGAGGTCCCATCGTAATACAGGTTACCTCAGCACCAAACTTGTCTTTGAAGAGAAGGGCTTGCTCTAGCGCACCCTTATCATCGGGGTTCATAATGCTAGGTACCCCATCACGGATGAGCGTTCCTTTTACGGGATCGAGCTTAATCTCAGTTGTATCGGGAACTTGTTTGATACAAACAACTATTTTCAACATCTATAGTCCTCCTTCTTATTTTAATAGGTTTGCAGAAATAACCATGCGTTGAACTTCGCTGGTTCCTTCGTAAATCTCTGTAATCTTGGCATCGCGCATCATACGTTCAACAGGATATTCGCGAGTATAGCCATAACCGCCATGGAACTGTACAGCCTTAGTTGTTACCTCCATAGCTGTCTCTGCACAGAAGAGCTTTGCTTCGGCTGCAGCTACAGAGTAGGGGAGTTGGGCATCCTTGAGCCAAGAGGCACGACGGATGAGAAGCTGAGCACATTCGATGCGAGTTTGTAGATCTGCAAGCTGGAATTGTGTGTTTTGGAACTTGGCAATGCTGCGACCAAACTGCTTACGTTCCTTAGTGTACTTAACAGTTTCGTCCATAGCACCGCGGGCAATCCCTACAGCTTGAGATGCGATACCAACACGACCACCATCGAGGGTCTTCATGGCAATCTTGAAGCCACCGCCGATTTTGCCGAGGAGGTTTTCTTTGGGAACAATGCAGTTCTCCATAATAAGCTCACACGTAGCAGATCCACGGATACCGAGCTTAAGCTCTTTCTTACCAATGCTAAAGCCGGGCATATCCTTTTCTACAATAAATGCAGAAATACCATGATTACCTTGGCTCTTATCGGTCATTGCAAAGATGATGTACACGTGTGCATACTCAGCGTTGGTGATGAAGATCTTAGTACCATTGAGTACCCAGTGATCACCATTGTCTACAGCGAAGGTTTGTTGAGCAGAGGCATCTGTTCCGGCATTGGGCTCTGTGAGACCAAATGCGCCGATCCACTCACCAGAGGCAAGCTTGGGTAGATACTTCATTTTTTGCTCCTCAGTACCATGCTCAAGGATAGGAGCACAACACAAAGAGGTGTGAGCCGATACGACCACCCCAGTGGTAGCACATACACGGCTTAGTTCCTCTACAGCCATAGAGTACATTTGATTGGTTGCACCGGCACCGCCATATTGAGTAGGAATGGGGATCCCCATAATACCCAACTTCGCCATCTTCTTAACTGTTTCGATGGGGAAGCGTTCTTGTTCATCAATCTCTGCAGCTAAGGGTTTTACTTCCTTCTCTGCAAAAGCAGTGATCATCTGCAAGAACAGTTGCTCTTGTGGAGTTTGTGAAAAATCCATAGTGATTTATTTGATTCTTAATAATAGTCTCTCTTCTCATTGGCGCATTGGGCGCAAATCTTCCGCAAAGATAATAGAAGCTTCTGTAGCTGCAATAACTTCCTCGCGAGTAAAGTGCTCATTAAGCTCCGTTACTACCAATCCCTCACCTTTGCGTACCTCAATCACACACATTTCTGTGATAATCAAATCTACTTGTCCCTGTGCCGTAAGAGGGAGACGGCATTTTTTGAGAATCTTTGGGGCTCCTTTGGCGGTATGCTCCATGGCAAGAATTACTTTACGAGTACCTACGAGGAGGTCCATTGCTCCCCCCATACCCGGCGCTTTTTTACCCGGGATAATCCAGTTTGCGAGGTCTCCGTTTTCATCCACTTCGAGAGCTCCCAAAATACTTACATCCACATGTCCACCACGGATGATCCCAAACGAAGTAGCACTATCGAATGTAGCGGCACCCGGTACCGCTGTAATAAAACCGCCTCCGGCGTTGGTCCACTCTGCAGACTCTTCTCCCTCTTTGGGAGCAGGTCCCATGCCGATCATTCCATTTTCACTCTGGAGCATTACCTCAACATCGGCTTTAAGGTAATTGGGAACCATTGTCGGTAGTCCTATACCGAGGTTAACTACATCTCCATCTTTTAGTTCGAGAGCTACACGCCGTGCAATAGTCTCTCTTATTTCATTCTTGTCCATGGCTATATGCTTTTAATTGATTCTTCTTTTTGTCTTGTTCAGAGATTTACTTTTCTACTAACCCTTCTTCCATACGACGGTGGAGCTCCTGTGCTATATAGGATGCCACATCGTCGGCAAAAGTATTAGCACCAAAACCTGCATCATACCCGAGTTCTTTGGCAAGCTCATGCGTAATACGCGGACCGCCACAAGCCAATATAACCTTATCTCTCAGGCCTTCTGCTTCGAGAAGCTCTACGAGTTCTGTAAGGTTTTTGATATGTACATCTTTTTGTGTTACGGTCTGTGATACGAGTAGAGCATCGGCTTTGTAATCAAGGGCCTTGCTGATAAACTCTTCGTTGGGCACCTGGCTTCCGAGATTGAGAGCCTCGATCATGTCGTATCGCTCCAGACCATAATGGCCGGCAAATCCCTTCATGTTCATAATGGCATCAATACCCACAGTGTGAGCGTCGGTACCTGTACTTGCTCCTATAATGCGGATAGGACGACCTATATTCGTACGAATAAAATCATCCGTCTCGCCCATATCCCAAGTGGTAGTTTCTACTTTAGGAACATAAATATTAGAGTAGTCTACCGTGTGACTACAATTGCCATAGCAGTTGAAGAAGGTAAATCCATTGGTAAGTTCCTTAGAGAAAACTACCATGGGGTTTTGTAAACCCATCTCTTTGAGTAGTAGCTTTGCTGCTTCTTCTGCTTCTGCACCGATGGGTACAGGTAGAGTAAAACTCAGCTGTATCTTACCATCGTTCATTGTATCTCCATAGGGCTTTACCTTCGCTAAGTCTAGCGTGCGGTCAAAGTCCTTTTCTTCCATCGAATATAATCCACCACTCATAGCTTACCCTCTATTCTAAAGTTTTTCATCAATTCAATCGTTGGATTGTAGTAATGATCTCCCTTGGAAGCAACACCATCCAACCCCTTTCCTCCATCAATAGGACGCTTTACATCAGCGAATGTACCCTTAGAAAGGGCGGTAAAGATACCCTGTTGATTGATTTCGTCTAGGAGGTTAATTGTTTTGTCTAGGACCAAACGTGCGCGGGTTTGCATGATTCCCCCTTCCTTAAACTCTACATCTTCGCCAATCGATCGCATATTATTGAAAATATAACGCGCGTTTTCGATAGAGAGGTAGCGGTCGCTCATGAATGGGGTATGGATAGCCTCTGTAGGCATCCCAAGGAGTTGAAGGCCTTGATGTGTCCAGATCCCAATCATATTAAAGAGAGCGTCTTGTATGTGGCCACGGAATATATTCCCTGTCATAAACTTCGTAGGAGGCATATATTTGAGCGGAGCCTTAGGGAATATCTCCCTTGTCATCTGAGCTTGAGCGAGCTCATAAAGGAAGCCATTCTCTAGCATAGGATCCATCTCAAAGGCATGCCCAAGTCCCATCTGCTCCTCGGGAAGACCTGCTTTTAGAGCAAATTGCTCATTAATTAGGTCGGAGGCAAGTACGGTGTGGGCTTCTTCCACAGCATCTGCCGTAGTGAGGTAATTGTCTTCTCCGGTGTTGATGATTACTCCGGCAAAGCCATTGATAACGCGACTCATGTACTGGTCTACAAGAGTACGTTGCATATTGATGTCTCGGAATAGGATACCATAGAGAGCATCATTGAGCATAACATCAAGCCCTTCGAACGCTCCCATGATGGCAATTTCGGGCATACAGAGCCCGGAGCAGTAGTTACAGAGACGGATATAACGTCCAACTTCTTCTCCCACTTCATCCAAAGCCTTACGCATGATGCGGAAGTTTTCTTGAGTAGCAAACGTACCTCCGAAACCTTCTGTGGTTGCTCCATAGGGTACATAGTCGAGCAAACTTTGTCCCGTGGTGCGGATAACCGCAATAATATCGGCCCCCTGGCGAGCTGCTGCCTGAGCCTGCACTACGTCTTCGTAGATGTTGCCTGTAGCTACGATCACGTATAAATAAGGCTGAGGTCCCTCGCCTATGGTACGAAGATACTCTTCACGGCGAGCTCGCTTAGCGGCAATTTTCTTTATCCCCTCTAGGATATAGGGTTCTAAGGTATTAGCTACACCCTCTTTATCAAGCGATGGATAGCGTTTTAGATCTATAGTTCCCTCTGCTACACCTTCTGCCACCTGCTGGGGATTTTTCCCCGTTGCTGCCATGGCATTGGCTATATAAAACAGAGCCCCATCCGATAGAAGTTTATTCTCGTGAAGATGGTTTACAACAACATTTGGGAGGGGAACTCCATTGGCATCAACATCGTCAATGCCGATAAAGCGACAGAGCGTACGTTCTACTGCCACCGTAGTGTACCTATCTACAAACTCTTGTACCTCATTGGCAATCTCGCGAGCTGTATGACGGGCGCGTTCTACTTTAGAGAAGTCTATCCCTACTTTACTCTTATTCATTCTCTATAAGTTCAATTTTTCTTTACAGTACTGGAGCAACTCTTTATCAATACCCAAAATCTCAGCAATACGTACAGCCTCGTGTGGGGCTGTATCTGAGGAGTCTTTGATTAGGGAGTAATCAATGTATTTGTTTAGCTTATTTACTTCGAGAGGGAGTTGCAACCTCTCTTCTATAAATCCACGCACTCTATATCTGCAACAAGGTGCTGATATACCGCTATAGTGTGTGGTGATAACGGAGCGTACATTGTACTTTGCAAATAGCCTCACGAGGGCGTCCACGAGGGCGCAGCCTTCGTCCGGATTTGTAGTGCGGGCAGGTTCATCTATCGGAACCAAGAGGACACTGCCAGCTTTAATGGCTTGCACAATGTTATTGAGACGCAAGACTTCGGCACCAAAAGAGGAGAGTCCTTCGTTAAAGTTTTGGCCGTCTCCTATAGAACTGATGATGTAATCTACAACAGCAATCTTAGCTTCCCTTGCCGGTACATAAAAGCCGTATTGCATAAGAGCTTGTGCCAATGTAATAGCAGAAAGCAATACACTCTTTCCTGCCATGTTAGCTCCTGTTATAAGGGTTGGATGCGCGCCAAAGCGAATGGATACCGGCTGGAAGTGCTCTCCACGTTCTGCCAGTTTTTCAGCGACTTCCGGGTGAATTAGATCACAAAAATTAGTCTCTGAATCTGCCGATAAAGGGGTAGGGCAGCAGTAGTGATGCTCATAAGCCCAGCGAGCCTTGGCCAGCAAAAGATCGTCCATTGCCAGAGCTCCAAGTACGCGACTAAAGTCATCGGCAAAGGGGGCTAACTCTTTCGTCAGACGGCGACGCACCCGATCCTCTTCCTGAGCTGCGGCCATAGCTAATCGGTCTCGCTCTTCGTCCGTTTCAGCTCTCTCTATCTCTTTTCGTTGCTGCGCTAAGGTGGCACTATAACCATCAGAGATAAAGAAAGAGGGAAGACGCTCTCCATCGATATCGAGGATAGAGAGAGGAGCTTCTAAAGAGGGCATATCTTCCAATTGAAGAGAATGCATCTTTGCTAAGCGACTCACTTTGGCTGCAACCAGCGCAAGGCACTTAAGCTCATAGAAATCTACATCACTACAACTGCTACGCCGCTCTTTTAGTAAAGCAATAGAGCCGGCTATATTGCGTACATCTTGCAGTAGAAGATGTAACTCTTGCAGCCCCTTGTTACTCTGTTCGTCCTCTAAATACTTATAGAAGCGCGTTACTTTTTCGAGGCGTTGCAGTATATTTTCTCTACTCGAAGTCCAAGAAGTCTCTAGAAGAGCCTGCCTACCGGAGGAGGAGGCCAGCTCTAGCGAGTTTACAACAAAGCGAAGACCCGCAATAGACTCTATACTATTCCGCAATACATTCATAACCGACATACATCATATACGGGTACACCCAACGACTCTTGCAAGCGTGTACACATCTTTTCAGAATCAAGCCGATAGCCGGAGGGGGCTAGGGGATTAAAGGTAACAGCCATGAGCTTAGTGCCATAGAGCACGCGCAATTCCTTCCCCGAAGAGAGATACTTGTCGATGGCAAGAGGCGAAGCGAACAGACGAGTAAAGTCTCGTACTACAAGCATTCGATGGCTATCTATCACTCTGAGTTTCTCCAAAAGAAGATCCGAGACTACGCCTGCAACGAAAAGGGTATCCCCCCGTTGCAACCATTCCACATCCTGCCAAATTCGATCCGACAGGGCAGAAACAAATCCTGTCTCAAAAACATTCCCCTCAGCATCAATCACAAACATCCCTCTCTCTGCATCTGCGAGATTCTCTGCAATAGCTCTTGACGGAAACTCCGGCAGTTGTATAAGCCGATAGAGATGGTGTGTTTTGCGGATTAACTCTTCCGGTTGTACACTATAAGCTGCCCCTGTTGCTAGAATCATTCCTTCTGACACGGAGGGAGCAGCTAGGCTGATACGAGATAGGGCGCCATCGATAATGGTTAGATCAATGTTCCTATCTCGCATCTTCCTTATAATGTGTTTCAAACCTCCTGTTGAGGCAGGGCCTGCAATCAGTACCTTGCCTGTTCCCTTAGACCTTGCATAGATGGCTCGACCGAGAGAAGTGGTGTATTGCTCATCGATACCTACCACCTCCGCTGCAACCATCTTGTTACGATAAAACTTTTCGGCCGTAACAAAGAGAGTGCCGGGGTGTAGACAAATCTCGGGTTTATCGGTTTGAGTTACTTGATCCCGACGCTCCCCATCAATACCAATAGAGGTCAATGCCAAACTTACTTGGGGATACTCTTCCCACAAACGACGCAAAACATAGTTAAGACATTCCGTCTTTCCTGTGTTTTTTGCCATTCCTACGATGGAAAGACTACGCAGCTGAGTAAGGCCTGATATAAAAGGCATTGATGGAGAGAGAAACGTGATTATTTACCTTCTTGACGCTTGCGGTTGCGTTCTTTACGAGCCAATTTACTAGGCTCGATGGCAAGCTGTTGCCCGGCAAGCAGAGCTGCCACACCATCCTTGCGTTGCTTTTCGCACTCGGGACAATGGCACTCTTCTTCGTAATGAGCAGGCTCTGTATAGGTGGTAAGTACCCCTTCGTAATTGCGAAGTACAACCCGATTAGGAGCCTGAGATACGATATAATTGGGCATAACGGGGATCTTCCCTCCACCACCGGGAGCGTCTACCACGAAAGTAGGAACAGCGTATCCGGAGGTGTGCCCACGAAGGTTTTCTATGATCTCAATACCCTTAGATACGGGAGTACGGAAGTGACCAATACCACGAGACAAGTCACATACATAGATGTAGTAGGGGCGTACACGAATCTTTACCAACTCATGTACCAACTTCTTCATTACGTAGGTGCAGTCGTTAATCCCTCGGAGCAATACCGTTTGGTTACCAAGGGGTACTCCGGCATTGGCTAGTCGTTCGCAAGCAGCCTTCGACTCTGCCGTAATTTCATTGGGGTGATTGAAATGTGTGTTGAGCCAAATGGGATGATACTTCTTGAGGATTTCCACTAGCTCAGGAGTGATACGCTGTGGCAAAACTACGGGAGTACGAGAGCCAAAGCGGATAATTTCCACATGATCGATAGCACGCAAACGCTGCAAGATATACTCGATCATAGAGTCGCTAACCATCAAAGCGTCTCCTCCGGATAGTAGCACGTCTCGTACCTCGGGGGTACGTTCGATATATTCTATAGCCTTATCGATTCGCTCACGAGGTGATGCCGCATCTTTTTGTCCCGCAAACCGACGACGTGTACAATGGCGACAATACATTGAGCACATGTCTGTAATTAAGAACAGTACACGATCGGGATAGCGGTGTGTAAGCCCCGGAGTAGGAGAGTCTTCATCCTCACTTAGAGGGTCAAGTTGGTCTTCTTCGCTAATGATTAGCTCGTTGGCCGTAGGTACAGACTGCTTACGTACGGGGTCGTTAGGGTCGTTGGGATCTATTAAGCTAAGGTAATAGGGGGTGATAGCCATACGGAGGCTCTTGAGAGACTCTCGTACTCCCTCCTCTTCTTCAGGGGTGAGAGTAACATACTTTTTGAGATCATCGAGTGTCTCAATCCGATTCTTCACCTGCCAATGCCAGTCGTTCCACTGTTCATCGGTTACGTCAGGGAAATAGTATTTTCTTCTACTTTCGTTCATTTCGGAGATATTCTTGAGATAATATCTGAGGTTGCCTTAAAGGAGGAAAGAAACAAACACGAACCCTCCCTAGTAGGGAGTTACTCTCGAAGTTGACCTCAGTACCTTAATTGTGAGCCGGGCAGCGGAGGTAAACAGATGAGCAAATGAGGGGGAGAACCCGCCCCAAAAAAGAGCGTGATTGCTTTGGAAACAGATGTAGAACCTCCCCTCTCTAGGAGATGCCCTACATCTATCTCTCTAGGTCAAATTATGCGTAAAGATCGGTAAAGATCTTACGGAGAGCTTCGTTTTCTCTGAGTTCTTGTAGCGTGATTTCGGCATGACCCTTTGTATAGCCATTACCTACAATCATCGTAACGTCGCTACCAACACCTTCTGCACCAAGAGCAGCCTTGGTAAAGCTGGTTGCCATAGAGAAGAAGTATACTACACCATCGTTTTTGGTGCAGAGGATACTTGTCATCTCTGTATCGGGGATGTTTACATTATTGATTGTAACATCGCACATTTGGCCACCTGTTAGCTCAGAGATTTTTTCCATTACATGTACGGGTTGAGTAGCATCTGCTGTAAATACAGTGTGGCAGAAGCCGAGGGCTTTGAGACGGTCTGCGCTCTTTTGAGAGTGGCAAAGACCGATTACCTTACCTGTAACACCGGCACGCTTCATGGCTTCGTAGCAGCAGAGCATACCGCTCTTACCACCGGCACCAATGATCAATACTGTATCGCCGGGCTTTACAAGCTTAGCTGTTTGAGCAGGAGCACCAGCCACGTCGAGAGCAGAGAGAGCTAGCTTTTCGGGAAGGTCTGTAGGGATCTTAGCATAGATACCGCTTTCGAAAAGAATAGCCTTACCATCAATGTCCACTTGGTCTACATCAGGGCGAATTTCCTTGATCTTATCAATGCGAAGGGGAGTAAGCGATAGAGATACGAGAGTAGCAATCTTATCTCCTTCTTTGAGATCGATTTTGCCTTTGAGAGCATCACCAATCTTCTCAACAGTCCCGAGGAGCATACCACCAGAACCTGTTACAGGGTTGCGGTGCTTACCTTGCTTTTCTACGATGCCGAGCATGATTTCTGCGATTTTTGCCTTATCGCCGCCGGCTTGCTCGTGGATCTGTGTAAAGCTAGCAGAGTCAATATTCAAGGTTTGTACATCAATGAGAATCTCGTTGTCGTAGATCTCATCCATGTTGTTGTCAATCTTGTTGGCAGGCTGTGGAAGTACGCCTTGAGGATCGAGTACGCGGTGCGTACCGTATTTGTTGCCTTTTTTTTGCATAGAGCGAATTATATTGAATTAATCGTTTTAATGATAAATAACTACTTGAGAGGATGAAGAGAGAGGATGGCACGAGCTTCGGCAGGCGAGGCGATCTCACGACCCAATTCACGAGATAGACGCACCACTTTTTCTACCAACTCTCCATTAGAGCGAGCAAGCACTCCACGAGAAATATTCAGATTGTCTTCAAAACCAACGCGAACATTTCCCCCCATTACGATGGTGGGAGCGGCCAATGTGAAAGCACTGCGGCCAATACCTGTGGCAGTCCAAGTAGAACCTGCGGGGATGCGATTAACCAGCCACACAAGATTTTCTACTGTTGCAGGAGTACAGCCCGGAACGCCCAATACGAAGTTAAATTGCATAGGATCACCGGGAACTTCGCCCTTGGTAGCCATACGTAAGATGGTATCCAAGTGTCCCATTTCGAAGCATTCGTACTCGGGCTTGATATTATTTTCGAGCATTCTCTTCCCAAAGGCGCGCATCATGGGCATGGTGTTTTCGAAAACTTCGTCTCCAAAGTTACATGTACCACAATCCAATGTTGCCATTTCGGGGAATAGCTCTGTGGGTTGCAAACGCTCTTCTGCAGTCATCCCTACAGCTCCTCCGGTAGAGGGAATAAGAATAACATCAGGGCAAGCCTCACGCACAGCATCCATGCATACTTTGAAGCGATCTCGGCTCTGAGTGGGCGTTCCATCATCTTCGCGTACGTGGATATGTACAACGGCAGCACCGGCATCGTAGGCGCTTTTGGCCTCACGCACAATCTCTTCTACAGTATAGGGTACCGCAGGATTCTGTTCTTTGGTTACCTCTGCACCACAAATGGCAGCTGTAATAATGAGTTTTTCCATACCGAACTATACCTTATTTATTACGCTGGCATTTAACGGGTACCACACAGGTACCTGTAGCACGACATACTACGATGGGTTCTGCCAATACGTCGGCTGCAGAGTCGCTAATGTCAGGACGAGGCTTAATTACCTTACGAGCTTCAAACGTCATCTTACGAGAAGAATTACCTACATGGGTTATTTCCCCTACAGCTTCGATGTAGTCTCCTGCATATACGGGGTTTAGAAACTCTACGTTGTCATAGGCACAAAAGAGACCTTCGTCACCATCTTGGATAATGAGAAGCTCTGTTGCCACATCACCAAAGAGCTGCAGCATACGTGCACCATCTACAAGATTGCCACCATAGTGTGCATCTGCTTGAGACATACGCAGACGAATCATAGATTTTGGATTACTCATAAACTTATTGTATTAGTATAGTTTACACTCCTATTAATAATGGGTTATTTATCTACTACGATATGATCTACAAAGATACTGGGGGTATGCACAGCATGGGGCTCTATAGCTCCTACCGGCACCAACTCTTCAATCTCTACTACAACGGTATCTGCAGCCATTGCCATGAGAGGTTGGAAGTTTTGCGAAGTCCCTTTATACACGAGGTTACCCTTTTCATCGCCAATGGAGCCTTTGAGAAAAGCAAACTCAGCACGGATGGGCTTCTCAAGTAGATACTCTTTTCCATCAACCTTTACCAACTCTTTACCTTCGGCAATAACAGTGCCCAAACCTGTAGAAGTGAGTGCACCACCAAGCCCAGAGCCTCCGCAGCGGATGCGTTCAGCTAGAGTACCTTGAGGGCTAAACTCGATTTCTAACGAGCCATCATTGAGCTGCTCTCCCGTTAGAGGATTCGTACCAATATGTGATACAATGAGCTTCTTTACTTGATGATTGGCAATGAGACGACCGCAACCCTTTTCGGGATACGAGGTGTCGTTGGTAATGAGAGTGAGATCCTTAACGCCGCTCTCTACGAGGGCGTCTACAATTCGTTCCGGGGTTCCATTCCCCAAGAATCCGCCCATCATCACAGACATACCGTCGTGAAACTTGGCGGTGAGCTCGGCTAGTGTAATAGCCTTCTTCATGGTTCCTGTCATTATATTATATGTTATCTGTTGCCTAAATAACAAACTCTACCCGCACCCACCTAGCCTCTGAGCAAAGGTTAAATGGTGAGCAGATTTAGTTTTCGCCCCAAAGTTACCAATTTATAAGTGATTAGCACGAATAGTTGGCGAAAAAGATTCTAGAGTTTTAGAGAAGGGGGCAGTAAGAGGCATCTTCTGGAGCCTAACCCGATAGATCTAATTATTCTAGAAGGGATTCTTTGCCCCCTAGCCGAAGCATTAGGACTAAGGCAAAGCCATCAGAAAACTAGGCTAGTATCAAAAAATATTTAGCCTAAGAATACCCCCGGTTTCTACCTGAGAAATTTTCTGTTTCCAGCCAAGAAAAATATTGCTCTAGGCCTATACTTTTTTAAGTCTAGGGCAGCAGCATTTTCTCCGTTTCTCACTTGTGCTTCATTTCCCCGTGATAGGAAAATACTACAAGCCTGTATTTCCAAGCGAATTAATTGCTACCTTTGTACACCGAAACTGTATAGAGTATCAGATAATTATAAATTAAGATAGTAATGACAAAGGCAGACCTTGTGGCTCAGATAGCTAAGAGAACAGGATTAGATCGTGACGAAGTATTGCGTACCGTAGAGACTTTTATGGATGTTGTCAAGGATGAGATGGCTCAGGGCAACAATATCTATCTCAGAGGGTTTGGGAGTTTTGTTATTAGAGAGAGAGCTCAGAAGATAGCTCGCAACATCTCAAAGAAGGAGGCTATTATTATCCCGAAGCACAATGTTCCCAGCTTCAAGCCTTCTAAAGTTTTCTCTGAGATGCTGGGGGGAACAGAGATCAAGAAATAAATCAAAAGTGGCTCTATTAACATAGCGTTGAGAGCTACCAAAAACAATAAACAAAGTAAGTTTCACCCTTTAATTTGGAGACAATATGCCAAGTGGTAAGAAGAGAAAAAGACACAAGATGGCAACACACAAGCGTAAAAAACGTTTGAAGAAGAATCGTCATAAGAAGAAGTAACCCTGCAGCCTTTGGGCTGTTTTAGGGTTCGGGCTTGTGCTGAAACCTTTGCAGGCTCTTCGTAAGAGGGAACTCCTAAATGTGGGTAGTATCCCTCTTGCGTGGTTATAATGGGGGAGACAGTACGAGAGCCCGAGTTTTTGTTTCCTAAGGAGAAAAAGATGGGATATTGCCCCAAAGCAGATAAAATCCCTTCTTCCTCTCTAGGATTGGTAGCAGACTACCAAAGATTATATCACAAGTAAACAAAGTAAACACGTGGATAGTCAATTAATCATTGATGTACGACCCAAAGAAGTGGCTATGGCCCTTCTTGAGGATCGTAAACTCGTGGAATTTCAGCGAGAAAAGAGCAACTCTTCTTGCGCCGTGGGGGATATTTACCTCGGAAAGGTAAGGAAGATTATGCCTGGGCTGAATGCAGCTTTTGTGGATATAGGGTCTGGGCAGGATGCTTTCTTACATTATTATGATTTGGGGATGGAGTTTGGAGCTACCGAAAATTACCTAAAGATGATAGCTCAAGGCCGTAATCTTCCCCCTCTCACCAAGGTAGCGCCGGGTGTTTCCCTCCCTCGCGAGGGTAAGATAGAGAATGTCTTATCTGCCGGTCAAACCCTATTGGTACAAGTAACAAAAGAGCCCATCTCGACCAAAGGAGCTCGCCTGTCTACTACGCTATCTCTTGCAGGGCGCAGCATGGTGTTATTCCCCTTTGGCAATAAGGTTTCTGTATCGAAAAAAATCTCCTCAAAGGAAGAAAGTAAGCGGCTTAAAAGCCTGATACAGAGTATTAAACCGGAGGGATTTACAGTAGTGATACGTACCTCGGCAATAGGGAAAAAGGCTCTAGAGCTACATGCGGAGCTTAATCGTTTGGTCAATCGATGGAACGATAGCGTTAAGAAGCTCCCTCGAGCAAAAGCTCCTGCGCTCATATGTGCAGAACCCAATAGGGCACTAAGTCTATTAAGGGATACCTTTAGTGCCGCTACCTACACGGAAATTGCTATAAACGACAAGGATATGTATGGGGCTATTAAGGACTATATTTCGACTATAGCTCCCGATAGCACAGACATAGTATCGTACTACGACAATAGCAAGCCTATCTTCGATCACTACGACGTAACCAGGCAAGTAAAATCACTCTTTGGGCGCACTGTTACCTACAAGGGTGGGGCATACCTCATTATAGAAAAGACGGAGGCAATGCACGTGGTTGATGTAAATAGTGGAAATCGCTCGCGCAAGTCGAATGCGCAAGAGGATACAGCTCTGGATGTGAATCTCTCTGCCGCGGAAGAACTTGCACGTCAACTTCGATTGCGAGACATGGGCGGAATCATTGTTGTAGACTTTATCGATATGAACGACCCTCAGCATTGTAAGCAGTTATACGATCACATGAGGGCTCTTATGAAAACAGATCGGGCTAAACACAACATTCTCCCACTTAGCAAGTTCTGTGTCATGCAGATAACGCGCCAAAGAGTGCGCGAAGCAACTACCGAGCATACCGAAGAAACGTGCCCTACTTGCATGGGTACGGGCAAAATGCAAGCCTCAATACTCCTTGTTGAGCAGATAGAAAAAAAGGTGGCCGACCTCATAGAGAATCATAATGTAAGACAATGCAATTTGCATGTAAACCCCTATGTTGCTGCCTACCTACAGAGACATGAGATCTTCTCTCCATCTGAGTTTTCTCGATGGCGTAAGAAGTATTCCCGTGGACTTAAGTTGGTAGAAGACCAAAGTATTGCATTCTTAGACTATAAGTTTTACGACAAAGAGGGTAACGACTTAGATGTTTTCGACGATTAAATGACTTCGAAATATCCGTCTAAGTGGCTCGAAAAAGCCGTAGACCAACTATCATTATTGCCCGGTGTCGGGCGGAAAACAGCTCTTCGGTTGGCTCTTTATATTTTGCGCCGACCGGAGAGCTTTGCCAATTTATTAGGCTCCTCCATCATAGAATTGAGGGAGAATATTATCTACTGCGAAAGGTGTCATAACATAAGCGATAGCCCATGTTGTCCGATCTGCTCCGACCCCTCTCGCGATACACAAACCATCTGTGTAGTGGAGAATATCCGCGATGTTATGGCTATCGAACGCACTGCACAGTACAAAGGCTTGTACCATGTATTAGGAGGGGTTATATCCCCCATTGACGGCATTGCTCCCCAAGACTTAGAAATAGAGTCTCTCGTAGAGCGCGTTCCTAGAGAGCAAATAAAAGAGGTTATCTTAGCCATCAGCCCCACCATGGAAGGGGAGACTACTAACTTCTATATATACAAACGTTTAGCCCCTCTAGGGGTGCATGTGAGTTTGCTCTCAAGAGGAATTGCTATGGGGGATGAACTAGAATATACGGATGAAGTTACCCTCGCAAGAGCCTTACGAGATAGGAGTGACTTCACACAGTCTTTCCGATAAAACGGACAAAAGGAGAGTATAATCCATTAAGTAGGCAAGCCAATGAGATTAGACTGTTTGAGGGACAAAGAACTTGCTCTACGCCTTGTAGAGCCGGAGGATGCCCAGTTGCTTCACTCTTGGGAAAATGATCCATTGCTAGCCGAAAGTAACACGCTATACGAGCCTTTGGCAAGGTACCAGGCGCAGCAGTTTGTGCAGCTTGGCAATTCGCATCTCATAGAAAATGGATCCCTCATGCTCATTGCAGAAGTAAAGTTCCCAGGAGAGGAAAATCCCATCCCCATAGGATACATAGAGCTTTACAACTACGACCATTTCCATCGGCGAGCTGCCGTGGGGCTCGTTGTGCTACCCTCGTGGCAGCATAAGGGTTACGGAAGACGGATGTTGTCGTGCGTAGAGCATTATACTTTTGATCTATTACGCCTGTATCAATTGTATGCGGAAGTAGTAGGTGACAATGCCAAAGCCGTGATGTTTTTTGATCAAAGCCACTATAAAAGGGTAGCTCAATTACCCCAATGGCAGTGGCAACATGGTGCGTATCAAGATCTAATTATATATCAATTATGCCCGGAGTAGAAGAGAGAATAGAGCAGCTAAGGAGCGAAATCGAACAGCATAATTATCGCTATTATGTACTTTCTACGCCTCTGATTTCTGACGTAGAATTCGATCGTCTGATGCAACAATTGATTGATCTGGAGGCGCAACATCCCGAGCTTATTACCCCCACCTCTCCTACCCAACGAGTAGGAAGTGATCGGAACCCTAGTTTTGTGTCGGTGCGGCATTCCGTCCCCATGCTTTCGTTATCCAATACCTACAATTATGACGAGGTACGGGAGTTTTGGCAGCGATTAGACTCGGGGCGAGGCTCTTTGACCCTAGATTGCGAGCTCAAGTTCGATGGTCTTTCCATCGCCGTGATCTATCTCAATGGTGAGCTTAGCCAAGCAATTACGAGAGGAGACGGCATTGAGGGCGACGATGTTACCAACAATATTCGCACAATTCGCTCAATCCCCCTTCGGCTATTAGGGGAGAATATCCCCCCTAGAGTAGAAGTGAGAGGAGAGATTTTGCTCCCATACGACGAATTTGAGCGGATAAATAGCCAACGCTTAGCAGAGGGAAAAGACCCATTTGCCAATCCGAGAAATGCTGCATCGGGCACCTTAAAACAGTTAGATACCAGCGTAGTATCAGAGCGCAGACTTGATGCTTTTTTCTATTATTTATTGGTGGATGGGCTAGATATAGATAGCCATGCAGAACGTCTTCGTTTGGCAAAGTCTTGGGGAATAAAAGTCTCGGACTACAGTACCCAGTGCTCTACGCTAGAGGATATATACGCTTTTATTGACCATTGGGATACAGCTCGTCGATCCCTTCCTTTCGCCACCGATGGAATTGTCCTCAAAGTGGATTCCCTTGCATTACAGCAAACAATCGGTTTTACGGCCAAAGGCCCACGTTGGGCTATCGCCTATAAATACCAACCGGAGCGGGCCTCTACTCAGTTGATTGATGTCTCCTATCAAGTGGGAAGAACCGGGATTATTACCCCCGTTGCAAACCTTGCTCCCATACTGATATCGGGCACGGTAGTACGCCGAGCCACCCTACACAATGCTGATTTTATCCTCTCATTGGATTTGCATCAAAAGGACTATGTATATGTGGAAAAAGGGGGTGAAATCATCCCTAAAATAGCAGGAGTTGACAAATCTCTTCGGCAGTCTGATGCCCTGCCAATCGTCTTTCCTTCTACGTGTCCGGACTGTGGTACGACCCTTATAAAGGCTGAAGGTGAAGTCGGATATTTCTGTCCGAATAAACTAGGGTGCCCTATGCAAATAAAGGGCTCCATAGAGCATTATACGCAACGAAAGGCTGCCGATATTACCATTGGCCCCGAGACGATAGATGCCCTTTACAGCCGCGGTTTTGTCAAATCCATCTGTGATTTGTATCGCCTTACAGCCGATGATATTCTCTCTCTTGATGGGTTTAAGGAATGCGCTACGGGGAATCTTCTCGGTAGTATAGAGCAATCCAAATCGCGTCCGTTCCCTGCTATTTTATTTGGATTAGGCATTCGCTATGTAGGAGAAAACGTGGCAAAAATCCTAACTCGCACCTTCAATTCGATCGAATCTCTGATGGAAGCCTCCCAAGAGGAGCTACAAACTATTGACGGCATTGGTGAACGCATTGCTGAGAGTATTGTTTCTTTCTTTGCCGATGAGCGTAATCAGAAGATTATTGCAGCCCTCAAAGAGTTTGGAGTGACCTTATCCAACCCCTCGGAAGAAGGCTTTTCTGAAGCGATTTCGCGCCCTCTGGAGGGAAAATCTATCGTGATAAGTGGAACCTTTAGCCAGCATACTCGGGACGAGTATACGCAGATTATAGAGCAGTTAGGAGGGAAGAAAGTCTCTTCTATTTCCCAGAAAACCTCCTTTATCTTGGCCGGAGAGGATATGGGCCCCAGCAAACGAGAGAAGGCCCTTGCCCTAGGTATTCCTCTTCTATCCGAAGATGAATTTCTCGCACTCGTAGACCTCCCCAACTCGAAATAGAGGAGGGGAGATCTTTCCCTTCTTTGCAGTAAAGTACCCTCTGATATAGTCCAGGGGGTACTTTTTTATGCCTATTCCTCTGAATATTTCTTCGCTGGTTTTCTTTCCTTTTTATCCCTATTTTCTGCAAGAAGTAGGGTAGAATAGAATTTATTTCTATCCAGAATAATTTTCTTTTCTAGGTTACCATCTTCTCAAGTCCTCTGCTTTTAATTTTTCATATCCATGGAGGGTGGTTAGGGGGAGGAGGCTGTTGGAGAAAATCTCCCCTCGTCTAGATCCTCGATTAGGACGTCTTGAATCGAACATAACATATGGCTTCAATTTTTCAATATTCTAGCCTCACCACTCATCAGGATAGAAATATTGAAAAAGCAAAATCAGGCACTTTTTTCACTCCTCAAAAGGGAAGAGGAGAGTTTCAATCAGTTATTTTGATTTCTTCATTTGCGTGTGTCAAATGAATGATTTTACGATGTTTTCATTTGCATTTTACTGCATGTGTTTTTCAAAACCACGTAAGTGGCTGTAAAAACACGTCTTTATCATAATGATTCGGATGTGTTTGATTTGCATTTTCTCTCTGATTCTTAATTGAGAAATCACCTGGTTTTCTATAATATAATAGGCTTGAAATTGTAAATAAGTATCTGAAAATGAATCTAGTATAGTTGTATACTGAAACTCTATATCCGGATTTTAGGTGACTACTCCTCAATTGCTATTCATTCTATTCTGTAGACTGCATAAGTGCAACTTATTATGTTGATAAAGAGTAGAATAGTGCTTTTATTGAGAAGTAATATAGGGTATAATCTGTATATGCATACTCAAAGAATGAGAATCGCAGATGCATTTGAGGAGAATGGACATTCTGTAAAAATCAAAGCCATAACCATAAAGTGGAAAATCATTTGTACATTTGCAGCATGGAAATGAGAATGCAGAATTACTAGAAATTATGGACAATATACCTGCCATTATAGACCAAATTACTCAGAGGCTTCGCTACATGATGGAGTCTTTGGGAATGACAGCAAAAACATTTGCAGAACAAGCGGGTATTCCTCCTGCTACATTTTCCCAAACATTAGAGAATAGAAACAAACCCTCTTTGTCCACTCTCTTAAAAATCGCTAATGGTTTCCCGGAATGGAATCCTACATGGATTATTCTCGGGCAGGGGGAGGAACGAATAGAAATATCGCAAAATAGAGAGGGTTTATTCCTCGAAAATAGCTTTAGAGAAGGAATTGATACTTCTGTATTTCAGCAAAATACAAATCAAAAAGGCTGGGAAAACGGTGCAGAAAAAGTAGCTCCACCTAGAGAAATACCGGAGGAATTGATCAGTAAGGTCGTCTCCGAGACCCTTCTGCAGCAAAGTTCTACAGAAAAAAGGAGTATTACCGAAATTCGCGTCTTTTATTCGGATGGAAGCTTTGAGACCTTTGTGCTCAAATAATGGTTCATTTGACTTGTAGGCTGTATCTTTGCTGAGAGAAACGAATGACACCTCAGTGAATGAAGAAAGAGATTTTACAAAGTATAATTCTATCCAATAGCGCACTCAATGAGAGTTACTATAAGCTAGAATTACAGCTCCCAAAGACCTATCAAGGAGAGATGATGCCGGGGCAATTTGCACAATTGCTCGCCAAAGAAAGTGGTGCATTTCTGCGCCGCCCTATATCTATATGTGACTATAATAGCGAGACGCGTTGCCTTGTGCTGCTTGTACAAAAAGTGGGTTTGGCGTCGTCCTATTGGTGTACTCTCTCTCCAGGGGCAACTATTGATCTGATTGCTCCTCTAGGACACGGATTCTCTTATTCCCGTGATTTCTCTGGGGAGACTCCTCTATTAATAGGAGGAGGTGTAGGAATTGCCCCTCTACTCATGCTCGGGAAAAAATTGCAACAAGAGGGTATCAAACCTACGTTTTTGCTAGGAGCTCGTACGAAGTCTCTTCTCGTATTGCAAGACGAATTCAAAAATATAGGGAATCTCTATTGCACTACAGAAGATGCCTCCTTCGGAGAAAAAGGACGAGTAACTGATCACAGTATATGTGCTACACCTATATATATATATAGTAGTGTATATACTTGTGGTCCTCTCCCTATGATGAAAAGCGTAGCTCGCTGGGCAAAGCAGCATTCCATTCCTTGCGAAGTTTCCCTCGAAAATAAAATGGCTTGTGGGATCGGGGCTTGCCTTTGCTGTGTAGAAAATACAACCGAAGGGCATAAATGTACATGTACAGAAGGGCCTGTCTTTAGAACGGAAGAATTACTATGGTCATGAGCAATACAATAGATACAACTATAGATCTTGGGAAAGGGTTGGTATTGAGAAACCCTGTAATGACTGCCTCCGGAACGTTTGGTTACGGTACGGAATATTGTGATTTTCTGGATCTAAATAGGCTCGGGGGGATTGTCGTAAAAGGTACCACTTGGTCGCCTCGAGAGGGGAATCCCTATCCAAGGATGGCAGAGACCCCTTCGGGAATGCTCAATGCTGTGGGGTTACAAAACAAGGGCGCGCACTATTTTGTAGAGCATATTTATCCCGAAATAAAGGATTACGATACACAAGTATTGGTAAATGTAAGTGGCTCTAATATAGAGGACTACGTTAAGACTTCTGCCCTTATGGCTACCTTAGATAAGATACCGGCCATAGAGCTAAACATCTCTTGTCCCAATGTAAAAGAGGGTGGTATGGCTTTTGGTGTAACAGCCAAAGGTGCCTATGAAGTTGTGAGTGCAGTACGGGCTGTTTACTCTAAGCACTTAATGGTAAAACTATCTCCCAATGTCACTGATATTACGGAGATTGCAGGGGCTGTAGAGGATGCCGGGGCAGATAGTCTTTCCCTTATAAATACCATACTTGGGATGGCTATAGATGCCGAGAAGCGCCGTCCTATTTTATCTACAATTACAGGAGGCCTATCGGGTCCCTGCGTCAAACCAATAGCTCTACGCATGGTATGGCAGGTGGCAAAGAAGGTGCATATCCCTATCGTTGGTATGGGAGGAATTGCTTCTACTTCGGATGCGATTGAATTCTTTCTTGCCGGTGCTTCTGCAATTCAAGTTGGGTGTTACAATTTTGTAGATCCCTCTGTAACACAAAAGATTGCAGATGGAATAGAATCCTATATGGAGCGTCACCAGATGACGAACGTGGCAGAGCTTATCGGGGCTTTGCAGGTATAAGTATTCCTCAATTCAACTATAACACATATTATGTTCGGTTTGTGTTTGGAATAATAAAGGTTGAAGGGTTGTTTGTGCTCAAGAGCCAAGCTTGTGCTACTCCACAAGGCTTTGCTCCTTACAACTTATATAGTAAGTACATAAAGAATAGAAACAGAACTATTATGATGGAGAAAAAGAAACTGCTCGAATTACTTGAGAGCAATCGAAGTTACCGACGCTTTGATTCTTCCGTGCAGCTCTCAGAAGAAGAAATTAGATCTTGGATAGAGGCTCTACGCTACACTGCTTCTGCAAAGAATGCCCAGCCTCTAAAGTATAGGATTGTAACAGACAAAGCCCAAGTAGATGCCATTTTTGCATTACTCCACTGGGCTGCATACTTGCCGGATTGGCAAGGCCCTTCTCCAGAAGAACGTCCGGTTGCTTTTGTTGTACAGGTATTAGATCGCACTATTTCGGCTTCTTCCCGTTTTGATGAAGGCATTCAGCTTGAGGTTCTTACGCTAATGGCACGCTCTTCTGGCTACGGAGGATGTATTTTAGCGGCATTTGATAGTGCAAAAATGTCCGACCTATTATCCTTGGATACAGACCGTTACACCCCTATTACTGTGGTGGCACTAGGCAAGCCCATTGAGGAGGTTATTATAGAGCCCCTCCCTACTCCCGATGGAGATATTCGCTACTATCGCACGGAGGATAAAGTGCATCATGTACCCAAGCGAACGATGGACCAACTCATCATCTAAGGCTTCACATAATCACTAATCTGTGATTTTTCTCCTATAGGTACTTGCACAATCGAGAATTAGTTACTACCTTTGCGCTCGCAATTCGATAAGAGTTGCTCACGGTTTTGTCTCGTGGTGTAATGGTAGCACAACAGGTTTTGGTTCTGTTTGTCAAGGTTCGAATCCTTGCGAGACAACACACATTGATTAAGAGCTCCCACTACAGCGTCTAGTTTAGATCATGTAGTGGGAGTTTCTTACTTTTGCAAGTGGTATGCGTATAGATAGTGTCAAGAGGTATATAAGACATGGAATACTAAACCCTTCTAAGCCGATGTTTCTCCGATTGGATCGTTACATCATTCGGCTTTTCTTAGGGACTTATTTCTCGTCTATCTTGCTGATATTATCTGTAGCCATAGTCTTCGATATCAATGAGCGTATCTCCAAATTTCTCAATCCGGAGTGCTCTTTGTACGAAATTGTCTTCCATTACTACCTCAATTTCGTACCCTACTACGCAAATATGTTTAGCCCTCTCTTTGTTTTCTTGTCAGTTATTTTCTTTACTTCTAAACTGGCAGAGAAGACTGAGATTATTGCTATATTGGCTAGCGGAGTGAGCTTTAAAAGGCTATTGCGTCCTTACCTCTTTTCGGCGGCAATTATTGCCCTACTCACGTTCTTATTGAGCAGCTTTGTTATCCCTCCCGGGAGCCGTGTTCGCAACGATTTTCAGAATAAATACTTTAGGGATAAGCGTCAAACCTATGCGGAGAGTGTACAGATACAGGTCTCCCCTAGCCTATTTGCCTATATCCATTCTTATAGTGCGGATAATAAAACGGGCTACAACTTTATGTTGGATAAGTTCGAGCACAATACAATAAAGAGCAGACTTACCGCCCAAACGGCAGAGTACGACACTCTTAATACTTGGCGATTATACGATTATAGTATTACTCGATATGGAGCAAAAAGGGACACTTTGGAACGTGGAACTCAACTTGATACCACGATTAACCTAAAGCCCCAAGACTTCCTTATCTCTGCCGTAGATGCCGAGACCTATACCACCCCCGTGCTCCACCGATATATCGGGGAACTAAAATCTCGAGGGGCAACGAATGTGGACCTGCTGGAGGTAGAGCTGCAAAAACGTTATGCAGCTATTCCTGCTGCCTTCATCCTCACTATAATAGGCGTTTCGCTCTCCTCCCGAAAGCGCAAGGGGGGAACGGGGCTTTCCCTCGCTATTGGTATTGCTCTTAGCTTTACCTATATACTTTTTCTTACCCTTGCCTCTAGTTTCTCGACTTCGGGTGCCCTATCCCCTATTGTAGCAGCTCAAATGCCCAATGCCATCTATGCTATAATCGCCATCTTCTTGTACAAGAAGGCTCCTCGGTAATAGTTCTAGTTTTTGTATCTTTGCCTTATTAGCTGTTGGTTTGATTATGAGACAGTATCTAGAATTACTCCAAAAGATTATGGACGAGGGGACTTTGCGCTCCGATCGTACGGGCACAGGTACTAAAAGTATTTTTGGGCACCAAATGCGGTTCGATTTGGAAGACGGGTTCCCATTGCTTACCACAAAAAAGCTTCATCTCAAGAGCATTATATACGAGCTTCTTTGGTTCCTGCGAGGAGATTCTAACGTTGCCTACCTACAAGAGCATGGTGTCTCTATTTGGGACGAATGGGCAGACCCCGAGGGAAATCTAGGCCCCATCTACGGAGTGCAATGGCGCTCTTGGCCTAGTTACAATCGAGGGGAGACCTATGACCAAATAGCTCGAGTAGTAGAGGATATTCGCACCTCTCCCGATAGTAGAAGATTGATAGTTAGTGCTTGGAATGTTGCCCAAATCGATCAGATGGCACTCCCTCCTTGTCACTGTTTAATGCAGTTTTATGTAGCCGATGGACGCCTAAGTCTGCAACTGTATCAACGCTCGGGGGATGTATTCCTTGGCGTGCCCTTCAACATCGCTTCTTATGCGTTACTCCTTATGATGGTAGCCCAAGTAACAGGGCTTAAGCCGGGAACTTTTGTACATACTCTCGGGGATGCTCATCTGTATTGCAACCATCTGGAACAAACGTCTCTACAGCTAACGCGTACTCCTCACCCTTTGCCTATAATGCAATTGAATCCGGAAGTGCGCAATCTAGAAGATTTTAAGTTTGAAGACTTCAAACTATTGGATTATACCCCTCATCCTCATATCGCAGCTCCCATCGCTGTATAAGCATATTATGACTTTATCTATAATAGTAGCCGTGGCTGCCAACAATGCCATTGGAAAAGACAACGATCTATTGTGGCATCTACCCGGAGATCTTAAACGATTCAAGGAAACAACAACGGGGCATGCCATCATTATGGGGAAAAACACCTTTCATTCCCTCCCCAATGGGGCACTACCCAATAGACGTAATATCGTTGTCTCCTCTACATTAGTTCCGCCCGATGGGGTTGAGTGCTACTCTACTCTACAAGCGGCTTTGGAGGCTGTAGCCGGGGAAGAAGAGGTCTTTATTATAGGAGGAGCGCAACTATATGCTGCAGCCCTTCCCCTAGCAGATAAGATTTATTTTTCTCGTGTAGAAAAGGGATTCCCAGAGGCAGATACCTATTTCCCGGAGTTTGATCTTACGGAGTGGACTCCCTCCTATTGCACCCGATATCCCGAAGACGAACGCAATGAATATGCTGTTACACTTACAATATATCAACGTATTGCCTACTTTAAGCATAGACTAAAATGAATAAACCATCTATACCAAAAGGGACTCGCGACTTTAGCTCTCTTGAGATGCAGCGTCGCAACTATATATTCAATACCATCAGCGACGTGTATCGCTTGTATGGATACAAACAAATAGAGACTCCGGCTCTCGAATTACTTTCGACCTTGATGGGGAAGTATGGAGAAGAGGGCGATCGTTTGCTCTTCAAAGTGCTCAACTCCGGAGACTTCTTGAGCGATGTAACCCAACAGGATTTCGATGAAAAGAACCTACCTCACATCGCTAATAAACTAAGCGAAAAAGGGCTTCGATATGATCTTACAGTGCCCTTTGCTCGCTTTGTCGTACAGCACAGAAATGAGATAACATTCCCTTTCAAACGCTTTCAAATACAGCCTGTATGGAGAGCAGACAGACCTCAAAAGGGGCGTTATAGAGAGTTCTATCAATGCGATGCCGACGTGGTCGGGACAGACTCTCTCTTGTGCGAAATAGAATTAATTCTGATTATCAACGAAGTATTCTCTCGTTTAGGAATAGCAACACGCCTGCACCTCAATAACCGCAAGATCCTCGCGGGGATTGCAGAGGTGGTAGGCGTCCCCGATCAGCTCACAGAGCTTACCATTGCTATGGATAAGTGTGACAAAATCGGGCTTGACGGAGTAATGGAAGAGCTTCGTGCCAAAGGTTTCTCCGACGATACCATCCAACGTCTCCAGCCCTTCCTCCACCTTGAGGGAGAAAATAGGGAGCGACTAGAAGCCTTGGCTATCCTACTCGCTTCCTCCGAAATTGGCTGTAAGGGTGTAGAAGAATTGAGTTTTATATTCGAGGGATTAGCCTCCCAGCACCTTACAACAGAAATCCTTTTTGACCCCTCCTTGGCTCGTGGATTAGGATACTATACGGGAGCCATTCTAGAGGTAAAAGCCAAAGATGTAGCCATTGGGAGCATTACAGGAGGAGGGAGATACGATAATCTCACGAGCATCTTCGGGCTTGATGGAATGTCCGGGGTAGGTATCTCTTTTGGCGCCGATCGTATATACGACGTCCTCCTGCAGCTGGATGCATTCCCTACGACCACAAATACCTCTACCCAAGTGCTCATTATTAACTTTGGAAAAGAAGAGGTGCAGCAGATGCTTCCTATCGTGCAAAAACTCCGAGCTGATGGTATCTCCGTGGAGATTTATCCCGATGCTGCCAAGCTTAAAAAGCAAATGAGCTATGCCGATAGTCTTGCCATTCCCTATGTCATATTGGCCGGTAGCGAAGAGCTAAAGCAGGGAATGTTTACCCTAAAAGACATGGCAGAAGGGAGCCAAGAAACCCTTTCTCAAGAGCAACTAACGCATTTCTTTACCTCAAAAGAGCATTAATATGGCTACTCCCTATCCATTACTTAATGGGATAGACTCCCCTAAAGACCTTCGATCCCTTTCTCCGGATAGGCTTTCGGAACTCTGTAGAGAACTTAGAAGTTTCCTCCTTGATGTCCTTTCGCAGCACCCGGGGCACTTGGGGTCTAGCTTGGGAGCCGTGGAGCTATCGGTAGCTCTGCATTATGTATTCCGCACCCCTTACGATCGTATTGTATGGGACGTAGGGCATCAAGCCTATGCGCACAAAATTCTCACAGGACGACGCGATCAGTTTGAGACTTTGCGTCAGTGGGGAGGTATAGCGGGCTTCCCTTTCCCCGATGAAAGTGAGTACGATACATTCCCCGCAGGGCATGCTTCCAACTCTATATCAGCGGCTCTTGGGATGTCTGTTGCGGCGGAACTCAATAAAGAAAAGCGCAACGTAATTGCTGTTATTGGGGATGGTTCTATGACAGGGGGCTTGGCATTTGAGGGGCTGAACAATGCTTCTTCTTTCCCCAACAACCTCCTAGTTATCCTCAACGACAACAATATGTCTATTGATGCTAACGTAGGAGGGCTCAATCATTACCTCGTAGATCTTAATACGAGCCATGCCTATAACACAGTTCGATACGATGTCTATCGAGGGCTGAAGCATATAAAGCTTATCAACGATGGCAACAAGCGTAATATCTTACGCCTAAATAATAGCATTAAAAGTCTCTTTTCTAACAATCAATCCTCTTTCTTTGACGGACTGAGTATTCGCTACTTCGGTCCAATAGATGGGAATGATATCCTCCGATTGGTAGAGGTATTGCGTAAAATAAAGGACTTAAAAGGGCCCAAGATTCTCCATATTCGCACGATAAAGGGAAAGGGCTATCCTGCTGCTGAGAAGCACCCAACTATTTGGCACGCACCTGGGCATTTTGATATTCTTACGGCAGAGCGACTCGATAAAAAGAAGGCTGGAGAGGCTCCTAAGTTTCAAGACGTTTTTGGACAAACATTAGTTGAACTTGCCGATCAAGATGAGCGTATTGCAGGGATTACCCCGGCTATGCCTACAGGCTGTTCTATGACCTACATGATGAAAGCTCACCCTGAGAGGAGCTATGATGTGGGTATTGCAGAGTCGCATGCAGTAACGTTTTCCGCAGGGCTTGCACGAGAGGGAATGATCCCCTTCTGCAACATATATTCTTCGTTTGCACAGCGAGCGTATGACCAATTGATCCACGATGTCTGTCTCCCTCGCTATCATGTAGTGCTCTGTCTCGATAGAGCCGGACTCGTCGGAGAGGATGGAGCTACCCATCAGGGGGCTTTTGACCTATCCTATCTCAGCTGCATCCCCAATCTTACGATAGCTGCTCCTCGTAACGAGCACATGCTGCGCAACTTGATGTACACAGCCTATAAGGGGCAAGACGGGCCCTTTGCCATACGCTATCCACGGGGCTCGGGTTCGTGTCCGGAGTGGCGTAATAACATGGAAATATTACCCATTGGCAAAGGTGAATTACTTCAGGAGGGAGAAAAGATTGCCATTCTATCTATAGGAGCTATTGCCACAGAAGTAAGCAAGGCCATAGAGCTACTCAAAGAAAAAGGAGAGGCTATACCGGCTCATTATGATATGGTGTTCCTCAAGCCACTGGACACTACCCTTCTCGAATATGTTGCAACCCATTATCAAGCCGTAATTACGGTAGAAGATGGCGCTGTACACGGAGGTCTTGGATCTTCTGTCCTCGAAACCCTCGCCGAGATGGGCTACCAAGGGCGTGTTAAACGCTTGGGAATACCCGACCAATTCATCCCTCACGGAACTCCTAGAGAGCAGTATTCGTTCTCTGGTATAGATGCTCAGAGTATTGCACAGACTATTCTCTCGCTTAAAGAACAACTTCGATGAAAATTGTAATCGCCGGAGCCGGAGAAGTTGGCACACACCTTGCCAATAAATTATCGGCAGAGGAGCAACAAGATATTACGCTGATGGATCCCGATCCTAGGCGTTTGAGTGGATTGTCGAATTCTGCGGAGCTTCTTGCCGTGGTGGGCGATCCCACAGACGCGCATGATCTACGCGATTGCAATGTGCAGCACGCCGATCTTTTCATTAGCGTAATGCCAGACGAGCCTACCAATATCTTGGCATGTACTTTGGCAGCTTCTATTGGTGCTCCGGAAACGATTGCTCGTGTAAGCAACCACCGATATTTAGCCCCCGAATACACACGTTTCTTTGAGGGACTTGGCGTTACCAGTCTTATTTATCCGGAAGAACTTGCAGCCGAGGAGATCAATATAACCTTCCAAAACCCTTGGGCGAGACAATACATAGAGCTCTTTAATGGCAATATTGTACTACTAGGAGTAAAGGTACGCAATGGCTCTGAACTCGTAGGAAAGAAGCTGATCGAACTCCCCCACGTAGAGCGGAAAAAATTCCATGTGGTGGCCATTAAACGTGGGACTGAGACCATTATCCCCTCGGGACAAACCTCTATAGAACACGGAGATATTGTCTTTTTTACGGCCATAGGCAGCGATATAGACGAAGTAAGGCAGCTAGCCGGTAAGAAGAAAGTAGAGGTAAAGCGCGTGGTCGTGATGGGAGCCAGTAGCATCGCCATGCGTACCATTGCCAAAGCGAATAGAAGTATTGAGTTTATTCTATTCGAGAAAGAAAAACGCCGTATAGAGGAAATTCGGGACAAACTCCCCTCTAATGTTACCCTCTATCATGGGGATGGTAGAGATCCTGCTTTACTTGAAGAGGTGGGGATACGAAACGCCCAGGTTTTTATGGCTCTAACGGAGAACTCCGAAACAAATGTACTAGCCTGCCTAGCAGCCAAACGATACGAGGTGTTCAAAACCATTGCCAAAGAAGAAAATATAGACTACATACCTCTAGCAGAACGGCTTGATATAGGTACTATTATCAACAAAAAACTGATAGCTGCCGGCTACATATACCGCTCTCTCTTGGGGCAGGATACAAGCACCGTAAAGTGTCTGACGATAGCCAATGCCGACGTTGCCGAGATCGTTGCACGTCGTGGCTCTCCCATTACAGGAAAGCCTGTAAAAGACTTAGCACTCCCCAAGGGAATTACTCTAGGAGGAATGGTGCGCAATGGTGTACCTCATATGATTGATGGTAATACTATTATAGAACCCTACGATTTGGTAGTTGTATTCTGTTACGAGCTTGCTATCGACAAGGTAAAAGCTCTATTCGAGGAGTAAACCACAAGCACATATGTTCTCGGTTCTTCACGCTCAAAGATCTAAGTCATCGGGGATTAATTTCCCCTTTATTGCCTCGGTTGTTGGCAGTATGTGCCTTTTTGAGACCCTTTTTCTGCTAGTTTGTTTCGTTGTTGCACTCTATACACGAGGGGGGGATGCAATGCCGTTCCTCTATACAATTGGCATCATGGCAGTTGTAGGGTCGTTTCTTTTCTTCTATGGGAAACTCGCAAAAAAGAATCGGAATACAGGGATCCGAGAAGGGATGCTGTCGGTTACAACCACTTGGTTAATACTCTCTTTGATAGGAATGCTTCCCTTTGTCTTTGGGAGTTATACCCCTACTGTTGTTGACGCTTTCTTTGAGACTGTATCCGGCTTTACCACTACCGGAGCTACCATATTCACCTCAGTACATCAGTTACCCCACGGGATTCTTCTTTGGCGTAGCCTTATACAGTGGCAGGGAGGTATTGGTATCGTTGTCTTTACCTTGGCCCTTATGCCTACACTAGGCTCTGGAGGAGGATTGCTCTATAATGCGGAAACTACGGGTATCAAACACGATCGTTTCATGCCGCGTATCACCGAGGTGGCAAGAAGACTTTCGATTGTTTATTTGGGGCTAACGGCTCTACTTACCATCCTTCTAATGTGTGGAAAAATGAATTTTTTTGAGTCCATTTGCCATGCATTCACTTGCGTCTCTACGGGAGGATATTCTACTCGAGACAATGGTATTTTAGAGTTCAATTCTCCCTATATAGAGTACCTCATTACCCTATTCATGTTCATTGGGAGCCTTAATGTTACCCTGCTCTACTTTACCTTTTTCGGGAAAAAACCCGGCAAACTTTTCCGCGACGAAGAGTTTCGCTGGTTTACTATATTCGTGGGGATTTGCATCATACTTTCTACGGCTTGGCTTTCGTACCAAAATCTGTTCGACACGGCCGAAAGCACCTTCCGTCACGCTGCTTTCCAAGTCATCTCCCTAATTAGTAGTACCGGATATGTCACGGCAGATATGAATGAGTGGCACCCTCTTTTCTTCTGCTTAGGGATGATAATGATGGCCATCTGTGGATGTGCAGGGTCTACAGCCGGAGGGCTTAAAATGAGCCGTTTTATGGTGATGGTGAAGAACCTAAACAACGAGTTTAAGAAGCGAATCCACCCCAAGATGGTAACGAATGTGCGCTTCAATGGCAATAGTATCTCGGGCGATTATGTGGTGCAGGTGCTTGCTTTTATCTCCTTGTACATCACGCTGATCTTGATTGGTACCATCGCCTTAACCATTTCTGGCAACGACTTTATTACAGCCGCCTCTTCCGCCTTCACCTGCATCAGTAACGTAGGACCTTCGTTCGGTAAGTTCTCTATGCATTTTGCCTATGCTACAGGGTTTGAAAAGATTATTTTGAGCTTCATCATGTTGGCAGGGCGCCTAGAGGTCTTTACGGTAATCTGCATCCTGCAACCATCTTTCTGGCGTAAATAACTCTTCTGCAGCCAAAGGGGCTGTCTCCTTTTTATCTCCTGACATTTTCGGATCATGTGTGCCGGAGGGGCTTCTATCCCCCTCTGTATGCCACTACTTTGCCCTAAAAAAAAATGCAGCTTGAGAAGTAAATGATTAACCACTACTTAACTAGATGTAAAATATAAAAAACACATAAATCATAATATCCTAAGGACAGCGGGGAGAACTCCAATCGGCGAGCTTAAAAAGCTAGAAAAAATAGAAAGAGAGCAATAAGGGTAGGATTCGAACCTCCGATATAGCCTCGGCTATCGCTGCCCGTGCGATCATCTTATTGCTCTCCTACTGCGAAGATACAAATAAAAATGATATAACTAAGCGATGGAACTAGACAAGCAAGACATTGAGTTCCTATTATTTACCACACATTTACCAGGCGTTTACGCGTCCTAAACGTCTGCTAAATCCAACACCAAAAGACATGTACAGGGCCCCTAAATACCCCTCATTTTAGCCCGAGGGCAGCGCGGAGGTATACGATCTATCTTACTTTTCGTTTTTCCCCCATTAATAACACTTCTGCAGCCAAAGGAGCTGTCCCATTTTATCTCTCGACATTTTCGGATTATGTGTGCTGGAGGGAATTGTATTCCCTTCTGCATACCGCTCTTTGCCCTAAAAGGGAAAGAAATCTGCTTGAGAAGTAAGTTTTTTCTAGGCAAGATTGAGCGAGAAACTAGCCAACTTCTAGGGGAATCTCAGGCAGTAGCAACGGATAATTAGGCTGTACTCTACCCTATTGATTACGTGATTTGTCGCTTCCTATTGAGTGGGAAAAAGGGGCGGATGTCGGCTCTTCTAGCACGAGGGGATTAGGAAAACAAAAAGGGAAACAACGAACTCCAAAAACGGACTCCGCTGTTTCCCTGTCTATTAATAGGAAGATTCTATCCCCGAGGGGGGAATCAACCCGTTATATCAGCCTCAATATATCAGGGCTAAGGTTCTGATTCTTTTTAGAGAAGCTTCTCTGCCTCTGCGATGAGGGTAGCTTTTGATTGTGCTCCCACGAGCTTATTCTGCACCTCTCCATTCTTGATAAACAAGATGGTAGGGATATTGCGTACACGGAATTGTGCAGGCAAGTCTTGGTTACTATCTACATCTACCTTACCTACGATGATGCGTCCATCATATTCGGTTGCAAGCTCGTCAATCATAGGACCAACAAGCTGACAAGGACCACACCAAGTAGCCCAAAAATCTACGATCATAGGTTTACCTTCGGCAAGAAGTGCCTCAAAGTTCGTATCAGTTATTTGCATTGCCATAGTTCAAACTGTTCTTTAGTTACTAATTTATTTATACTACAAATATACTCTATTTTACGGAATAAGGGATCTCGAATGACTCCAAAAGATCTACCAACCAAGTGCCTAGAGTGAATGCTCTCTCGGTCATTAGGTACCTCTCTATCGGATTGCCAAACTCATCACAGAAGGATATGATAAGCTTTGTTTGGGCATTATTGCCTTTCTCACTACCATGGGCATCTATCTCGGTGATAAACTCTTTGACAAACAATTCGTCGATCTCTTTATAGGGGATGAATAACTCAACCTCTTTGATTGAAGAATAGTATTCGTCGGTCAGAAGTTCAATTGAGTTGAAAGAAAGGTCGAATCGCTCTGGTTCATCGGGCTTCTTGAATTGCCACGGTTTTACACTGGCATGGCAGATCAGGAAGATCTCGGTTTTGAGGAAATGTTTGTACTCAAGGTACTGTTTCCCAAAGAGGGCAAACTCGTGAGAACCGGACAAATCTTCGAGGGTGAAGCGACCATAGGGTTTGTTTGTCTTGGTCAGGCCTTCCACCACATTTGTGACCAATCCGGCAAATACCATCCTGGTGTCTTTGAATTCCTCCAAGTCCTTTTTGTCGAGATCATCAAGCTTTACGGTACAAAGCTTATCTAGGATAAGGCGGTAAGGCTCCAGGGGATTCGAACTAATATAGATACCAACAAGTTCGTACTCTTTACTGAGTTTGGTAAGATTATTCCAAGGCTCGGCTTGGGGGACTTCCGGTTCTGGGATCGAAAGCTCCTCACTCTCTCCAAACAGCCCCATGCTCTGAGACGAACTCTCCTCTTGCACAATGCGACCATAGGCAAGCAGGGTGGCTATAAATGAATCCTCACGGGAGTTGACAGGAGGTGCAAAGAAGCTCTCTCTCTCAATACCGAAGCTATCGAAGGCGCCGGAGAGGGCGAATGCTTCCATCGTTTTCCTATTGATAAACTGTCGGGGGATGCGAGCGACAAAGTCGTAGATGCTTGTAAAGGGGCCATTTTGCTCTCGATCTTCGATGAGTTTATCGATCGTTGTTTGGTTTACCCCTTTGATGCCGCTAAGTCCAAAGCGTATGTCGCCGTTGCTATTGACACTGAACTTTTGCATCGATTCGTTTACGTCGGGAGAAAGAAGGTGGATGCCCATTGCCTTGCATTCCTTCATGAGTTTCGCTATTTCCGGAGCATTATTGAGATTGCAACTCAAGTTGCCCGCCATAAACTCACTCGGATAATGCGCCTTGAGGTAAGCCGTTTGGTAAGCCAGCCAGCTATAACAAGCAGCATGACTCTTATTGAAGGCATATTTGGCAAAGTCCTCCCAGTCCATCCAAATCTTCTCTAGGACCTCTTTGGAATGCCCATTCTCTACGCCCCCTTTGAGGAAGTCTGCCTTGAGCTTCTCCATCTCCTCAATTTTCTTTTTCCCCATCGCCTTGCGGAGGGAGTCACTCTGGCCACGTGTGAAATTGGCAAGAGAGCGAGATAGAAGCATTACCTGCTCTTGGTATACGGTTACACCAAAAGTCTCCTCAAGTATTTCCTTGGTTTCCGGCACATCGTAGATGATCTCCTCTCTACCGTGCCTTCGGGCAATGTACTGAGGGATATACTTCATCGGCCCCGGGCGATAGAGGGCATTCATCGCAATGAGTAGCTCAAATCGATCGGGTTGTAGCTCTCTCAGATACTTTTGCATCCCTGCGGATTCGAACTGAAAGATCCCCACCATTCGTCCCTCGCAGAAGAGTTTGAATGTCTTCTCGTCGTCTAGAGGAATGTGGTCTATGTCAATATCCTTATGGAATCGGTGTTTTACATTCTCCAATCCCTCTCGGATGATACTGAGCGTCTTGAGTCCTAAGAAGTCCATTTTGATAAGACCTGTGGACTCGATCACCTTACCCTCGTACTGGGTAATCAATACCTTTTCTCCGTTCTCATCGAAAGAAGTCGAAATAGGGATTACGTCGCTTATATCATACTTCCCGATGATCACTCCACACGCATGAACCCCAATATTGCGAATACTCCCCTCCAACTTCTGTGCATACTTGAAGGTATCTTGTATCTGAGTATTGCTCCCGACCTGTAGTTTCTTTAGCTCGGGTACGACTAAAGTAGATAGTTCGATAGTTACGTTGCCCTTTGCATTTTCATAGCCGGGCGTCTTGTGTATAAGCTCCATATCGCTATCACTAAACTTATCGGGGATGAGCTTAGTAATGCGTCGGCTCTCTTCTACCGGTATATGTTTTAGGCGCGCAACGTCGGCAATCGAGCTTTTGGCTTTCATTTCGCCAAAGGTGATGATCTGAGCCACGTTTTTGTGTCCGTACTTCTCGGTAGCCCATTGGAGGATCTTTGCACGCCCGGAGTCGTCGAAGTCTATGTCAATATCCGGGAGGGAGATACGATCTGGATTGAGGAATCGCTCGAAGAGCAAGCCGTATTTCAAGGGGTCTAGGTTCGTTATCTTGAGGCAATAGGCTACGGCCGAACCTGCTGCCGAACCGCGCCCCGGCCCCACACACACTCCCATGTCTCGAGCTGCCTGAATGAGGTCTTGCACGATAAGGAAGTATCCGGGGAATCCCATCGACTTAATCGTGTTCAACTCAAAGTCAATCCGCTCCTTTACCTCCTCGGGGATGGGGTCGCCATAGCGCATTTTAGCCCCTTCGTAGGTGAGGTATTGAAGGTATTTGTCAGCATCATCAAACCCCTCGGGCAGTGGGAAGTCCGGCATGAGTGCCGGATTTTCGATGGAATAGAACTCTACTTTGTTTAGGATTTCCAGCGTATTGGAGAGAAGCTCGGGGCGATCTGCAAACACCGCATTCATCTCCTCTTGAGTTTTGAGCCACTCTTGCTGCGAATAACGCATACGCTGGGGGTCGTCTAGATCTCTCTTCGTACCCAAACAAATGAGCATATCGTGCGCCGTGGCATCCTCCTGATTGACAAAGTGGACGTCGTTCGTTGCCACCACCTTTACGCCCGTGCGCTCTGCAATATCGTAGATCACTTCGTTCACAGCCAGCTGCTGCACAAAAGTCTCTCGATTGGCATTTGGGTCATCCGTTTGATGGAGTTGCACCTCTAGGTAATAGTCTTCTCCAAAGATATTTTTGAACCAACGCACGGCCTCTTCTGCTCGCTCGGGATGCCCTCCTAGGATGTGTTGAGGGACCTCTCCCCCCAGGCAGGCACTCATTACGATAACCCCTTCATGGTATTGCTCAAGCAAATCTTTGTCGATACGGGGGCGATAATACTCTCCTTCGGTAAATGATGCGGATACCATTTTGCAGAGATTGAGGTACCCTTGTTTGTTCTTGGCAAGGAGGATAAGATGCCATCCGCTTCGGTCTATGGAGCGGCTGGGGTTGTAGGGATCCGGTACGTCTTTGTCCTTGTCGAAGCGAGTACGTCGTGCACAATAGGCCTCACAGCCGAAGATTGGCTTAAACATCTGGCGCTCTACCTCACTTACCTCCTGTTCCCATTTCTCTATTTGTTTCTTATCCTCGGGAGTGAGAGACTCCTTTTTTTGCAACTCCTTTATCTCTTTTTTGAGTGCGGAGATGCGGGAGCGATGCTTTGAATTGACCTTGTTGCACTCATCGAAGAATGTTTTAATCCCAAACATAACCCCATGATCCGTAAGGGCAATACCGGGCATACCATCCCCGATGGCTTTCTTTACGAGAGCCGAGACGGAGGCTTGCCCATCAAGGATTGAGAATTGTGAGTGAACGTGTAGGTGGACGAAAGGAACCATACTATATCGATTGTCGTTGCTCTGAGTGTGCTATATACTTGTCTTATAGTGGAAAAAACTACGGTCTCCCATCGGGGAGAGGAGCCTGCTACAAAGTTAGGCGATTTGCTTTATTCGTCCACTATCTCGCAGGGTAATTAACTTGTCGCAAAAAGCTCATGAGCTTTCATCAAATTCCTAATGAGCTTTTCGCGTAAAATCTATCATTTAGATCTAAGTAATTGGCTATGAACAGCCTTATGAGTTATGAAATGCAGTAGGTAATGA
>NZ_JBQMYL010000002.1:0-225765 GCF_052173515.1 Porphyromonas endodontalis
GGTGCTGCTCAGATGGACGGTGCTATCATCGTAGTTGCTGCTACTGATGGTCCTATGCCCCAGACTCGTGAGCACGTGCTTCTCGCTCGTCAGGTAAACGTTCCTCGTATCGTTGTGTTCTTGAACAAGTGTGACCTCGTTGAAGACGAAGAAATGCTTGAACTCGTAGAAATGGACATGCGTGAGCTTCTCAGTTTCTATGACTACGATGGCGATAATACTCCTATCATCCGTGGCTCTGCTCTTGGTGCTCTCAACGGAGATCCTAAATGGGTTGCCAAGATTATGGAACTAATGGAAGCTGTAGATACTTGGATTCCTCTGCCTCCTCGTGATGTGGATAAGCCATTCCTTATGCCTGTAGAAGACGTGTTCTCTATCACAGGTCGTGGTACTGTAGCTACGGGTCGTATCGAAACCGGTGTTATTCACGTGAATGACGAAGTTCAGATGATCGGTCTCGGTGCTGAAGGTAAGAAGACTGTTGTTACAGGTGTGGAAATGTTCCGCAAGCTCCTTGATCAAGGTGAAGCTGGTGACAACGTAGGTCTCCTCCTCCGTGGTGTGGATAAGGATGAAATCAAGCGTGGTATGGTGCTCGCTCACCCCGGACAGGTTAAGCCTCACGATCACTTCAAGGCTGAGGTTTATATCTTGAAGAAAGAAGAAGGTGGTCGCCACACTCCTTTCATGCGCCACTATCGTCCTCAGTTCTACATCCGTACCCTTGACGTTACGGGTGAAATCAACCTTCCCGAAGGCGTTGATATGGTAATGCCTGGTGACAACGTAACGATCGACGTTAAGCTTATCGCTCCTGTAGCATGTAGCGTAGGTCTCCGCTTCGCTATCCGTGAAGGTGGTCGTACGGTAGGTGCAGGTCAGATTACAGAACTTATCGAAGACTAATTCTTCCTCCTCTTTTGGCTCTCTTTAGAAGAGTGTAGAGGTGTACATAATAAGAAGGGCACTTATCCTTTTGAGTGATCTCTTAAGACTCTCGATGGAGGAGGGTGCTCTTCTTTTAAGGATACGGGTTTAGCTCAGTTGGTAGAGCACTGGTCTCCAAAACCAGGTGTCGGGAGTTCGAGCCTCTCAACCCGTGCTAATATCGTAGTATATGAAGTTTTTTAGCAAGATCGGAAAGGCCTTCAAAGATTCTTACAATGAATTGGCGCACAAGGTGTCTTGGCCTACCAGAAGTGAACTGACAAACAGTGCGGTGGTGGTTATGATTGCCTCCGTGATTATTGCTGTCTGTATCTTTGCTGTTGATACGGTATTCAACTTCGGGATGGAACAGATCTACAAGTTGATTATCTAATCAGAGTAGACTAAAGCGATAAGCAGAGCATTCGTGCTGTGTAAGTTTATTGTTGTATGATTGAAGAAAGTAACGAGAAGCGCTTTTATGTGCTTCGTGCTATATCTGGGAAAGAGAAGAAGGTAAAAGAGACGATCGAGCGTGAGATGTCTCTTCCTGACCCCTCTACCATTTCTCAGAGAGTGTTTCGGGTTGTAGTGCCAACCGAGAAGGTGATGACGCAGCGTAAGACCAAAAAGGTTATTATAGAGCGTCCTTATCTTTCGGGTTATGTGCTTATTGAGTGCATGATGAGTCAGTTGCTTATCAATGCCCTTCGCGACTTGCCCGACGTTATTGGCTTCCTTGGTAATGACAATCCTAGCCCTCTCAGCTTGGCCGAAGTGGAGAAACTCCTCCACGAGGTAGATACGACGAACGAAGGTCCCGATGTTGTGGATATGCAGTTCGTGCTCGGAGAGAGCGTGAAGATCATAGATGGAGCCTTCGTGGGCTTCTCTGCTACGATAGAAGAGATATTATCAGAAAAGAAAAAGCTCAAGGTGATGGTGAAGATTTTCGGTAGAAAGACTCCACTAGAGCTTGGCTACGCACAAGTTGAAAAGGAGTAACCTGTTACGAGTATTTGCTCTCTAGAGTCTATTGCCCTTGAGCTTCCAACAAGGAGATAGAATCTACTAGCAACGTGTGCAAAACTGTTTTATTCATAGATAAGACATTAAGACAATGGCAAAAGAAATTGCAGGACAAATCAAATTGCAAATTAAAGGTGGGGCTGCAAATCCTTCACCTCCTGTTGGCCCAGCACTTGGTGCCAAGGGGATTAACATCATGGAGTTTTGTAAGCAATTCAATGCCAGAACGCAAGACAAGGCCGGTAAGGTACTCCCTGTAGTAATTACTTACTATGCCGACAAGTCTTTCGACTTTATCGTTAAGACTCCTCCTGTGGCTGTACAGCTCCTCGAAGTCTCCAAGGCTAAGACGGGTAGTGCAGAGCCTAACCGAAACAAGGTGGCTGAGATCACTTGGGAGCAGGTTAAGACGATAGCCCAAGACAAGATGACAGACCTAAACTGCTTCTCTATTGAGGCTGCCATGCGTATGGTTGCCGGTACAGCTCGCAGTATGGGTATTGCTATCAAAGGTGATTTTCCCGAACAACTATAAGATTCAATTGTAAGACATGAGTAAACTAAGCAAAAAGCAAAAGTTGGCTGCCGAGAAGATTGAACCCGGGAAGCTCTATACCCTTGATGAGGCATCATCATTGGTTAAGGAGATCACTTTCACGAAGTTCAATGCCTCTGTAGACATTGATATTCGTCTTGGTGTAGATCCTCGTAAGGCTAATCAAATGGTACGTGGGGTGGTAACCCTCCCTCATGGTACCGGTAAAGAAGTACGCGTTCTAGCGTTGTGTACACCCGACAAGGAAGCCGAAGCACAAGCTGCTGGTGCCGACTATGTTGGACTCGATGAATATATTGATAAGATCAAGGGTGGCTGGACAGACATCGACGTGATCATCACAATGCCCTCTGTAATGGGTAAGATTGGTGCTCTCGGTCGTGTGCTTGGTCCCCGCGGTTTGATGCCAAACCCTAAGAGTGGTACAGTAACGAACGAGATTGGTAATGCTGTACGCGAAGTGAAGGCAGGGAAGATCGATTTTAAGGTAGACAAGAGTGGTATCATTCATACCTCTGTAGGTAAGGTGTCTTTCACCCCCGAACAGATTAAGGATAATGCACGCGAGTTTATCAATACGATCATTCGTCTCAAGCCATCCTCCGCTAAGGGTACCTATCTCAAGAGCATTCATATCTCTAGCACGATGAGTGCTGGTATCAAGATCGATCCTAAATCAGTAGACCTTTAATAAGAGATTCTAAAGATGAGAAAGGAAGTAAAAGGTACCGTAGTTGAGAAGCTCTCAGACTATTTGGCTCAATATCCCCACTTTTATCTTGCAGACATCGAAGCTCTCGATGCAGTGAAAACTGCTGAGCTTCGCGCTGTATGTAATAAAGAAAACGTTAAGCTTGTCGTAGTTAAGAATACCCTTATGCGCAAGGCTCTCGCCGAAAGCGAGACTGACTTTGCAGAGCTATATGGTGCGCTCAAGGGCAATACTTGTGTAATGTTTACGCAGAATGCTAATGCACCTGCTCGCATTATCAAGGAGTTTGCTAAGGCTAACAAAGAACTCGGTAAGCCCGCTCTCAAGGCTGCTTATGCACAAGAAAGCATCTACCTTGGCCCAGAGAACCTCGAAGCTCTTGTTTCTATCAAGAGCAAAGAAGAGCTCGTGGCAGAAGTGGTTGCCCTCTTGCAGTCGCCTGCTAAGAACCTGATCTCAGCCCTCCAGGGCGCTGGTCAGACGATCCATGGTGTTCTTAAGACCTTGGAAGAAAGATAAGTAATAACAAAGAAATCAACGAATAATCCATTCATACTACAATGGCAGATATTAAAGCAATTGCTGAAACCCTCGTTAACCTTACTGTAAAAGAAGTAAGTGAATTGGCTAACGTTCTTAAGGAAGAATACGGTATCGAACCCGCTGCCGCTGCTGTAGCTGTAGCTGCTGCTCCCGGTGCTACTGGTGCTGCTGAAGCTGAAGAAAAGACCTCGTTCGACGTGGTTCTTAAGAGCTTCGGTTCTGCTAAGCTCCAAGTTGTTAAGGCTGTAAAGGAACACTGCGGTCTTGGCCTCAAGGAAGCTAAAGATATCGTAGATGCTGCTCCTGCTACCCTCAAAGAAGGTGTAGACAAGGCTACTGCTGATGCAATGAAGGCTGCTCTCGAAGAAGCTGGTGCAGAAGTAGAATTGAAGTAATTCCCCTTACTGCCTGATTATCAGGTAATCAATGGTTGAGAACCCTGCTTGCAGGAGTTCTCGACCTTTTCTTGTCTTTTTCCACCTACTCGTAGAGAATCAATAATCTAGCAACAGATGGCTAATACTACTGATACTATCAGAGAGAATTTTTCCAAGATACAGAATACATTGCCCTATCCCGATTTCTTGGAAGTGCAGCTTAAGTCGTTTCAAGACTTCTTCCAGCTGCAGACTGCTACAGAATGCAGAAAACAAGAAGGGTTGTACAAGGTATTTGCCGAAAACTTTCCTATAAAAGACACACGCAATAGCTTTACTCTCGAGTTTATAGACTATTGTGTAGACCCTCCTAAGTATTCTATCGAGGAGTGTATTAGCCGAGGGCTCACTTACAGTGTTCCCCTTAAAGCAAAACTCAAGCTCTCTTGTAATGACCCTGAGCACGTAGACTTCGAAACACAAGTCAAGGACGTGTATCTCGGGCCTATCCCCTATATGACACCGAGTGGCACCTTTGTGATCAATGGTGCAGAGCGTGTAGTGGTATCTCAGCTTCATCGCTCTCCCGGTGTTTTCTTTAGCTCCAATATCCTCCCTTCGGGTGTGCGTACCTTCTCGGCTCGTATCATCCCCTTCCGCGGAACTTGGATCGAAATTGCAACCGACCCCAACAACGTTCTCTATGCTTATATAGATCGTAAGAAGAAGGTGCCCGTAGCTACTCTTTTGCGTGCTATTGGCTATAGCTCCGACCGTGATATCTGGAGTGCCTTTGGGATTGGAGAGGTTGTAGAGACATCGAAACTTAAGAACTATATCGGACGACGTGTGGCAGAACGCATCGGAGTCCGCAATTTAGAAGAAGAGTCTCTGGACGCCGCTGCCGGAGAAGTGACAGCGCAGATGCGTTACGAACTTCGTGTGGAAAGAGACACGCTCCTTACCGAAGAGGTCGTGGAAGAAATCCAGAAGTTGCAAGAAGAGCGACTCACAATTCCCGACGTATTGCTCTTTAAGGAGTCTGATAATAGCAATGTTATCAATCTGCTTGTGCAGACTTTGAGTAAGGATAGTACGATCTCCGAAGTTGAAGCTTGGAGACAGTTCTACCTCATCCAGCGCAGTGTAATCGCTCCGGATGACCTTACGGCTAAGGAATCCTTCAATAATCTATTCTTCTCTGATAAGCGTTACGATCTTGGGGATGTAGGGCGTTACCGCATCAATTCCAAGCTCAATTTGGATGTTGATCCCGATGTTCGTGTGCTTACCAAAGAGGATATTGTTTCCATTGTTAACCACCTTTTGTTATTAGCAACAACGGGTGCTAACGTTGATGATATTGACCACCTTTCTAATCGTCGTGTTCGTACGGTGGGTGAGCAGCTTGCCGCCCAATTCGGAGTGGGACTAGCTCGTATGGCTCGTACCGTTCGTGAGCGTATGAATGTACGAGATAACGAAGTGTTCGGTCCTACAGACCTTGTTAATGCCAAGACTATTAGCTCGGTAGTGAGTTCCTTCTTTGGTACCAATCAGCTCTCTCAGTTCATGGATCAAACGAACCCGCTTGCCGAGATTACTCATAAGCGTCGTCTCTCAGCTCTTGGACCTGGCGGTCTTACTCGAGAGCGCGCAGGCTTCGCCGTTCGAGACGTTCACTATACTCACTATGGCCGTTTGTGTCCTATTGAGACTCCGGAAGGTCCGAACATCGGTCTTATCTCCTCTCTTTGTGTTTATGCCAAGGTTAATAGTCTTGGATTCATAGAGACGCCCTATCGTGCCGTTAAGGATGGAAAAGTTGATTTCTCGGACGAAGGGCTTAAGTACTACACGGCAGAGGAAGAAGAAGAAATGAACGTTGCTCAGGGTAATGCACCGCTTAATCTTGATGGAACCTTCGTTCGCGACAAAGTAAAGTCACGCTACGCTGCGGACTTCCCCATCGTTGCTCCTAATCAGGTGCACCTGATGGACGTTTCTCCTTCGCAGATCGCCTCTATTGCTGCTTCGTTGATTCCTTTCTTGGAGCACGACGACGCCAACCGTGCACTCATGGGATCTAACATGATGCGCCAGGCAGTGCCCCTCATCCAACCCGAGGCTCCTATCGTAGGTACCGGGGTGGAAGGCAAATTGGTTCGCGACTCTCGTACGCAAGTTATGGCAGAAGGAGCCGGCGAGGTTATCTACGTGGATGCAGATCAAATCAAGGTTCGTTACGACAAGACCGATGAGGAGCTTTTCGTAAGCTTTGAAGAACCTGTTGTTACCTATCCTCTCCCCAAATACCGCAAGACGAACCAAAGTACAACGATTGACCTCAAGCCTATCTGTCGTAAGGGCGATCGTGTGGAAAAGGGCGATATCCTCACCGAGGGCTATGCAACTCAGAATGGAGAATTGGCTCTTGGGCGTAATATCCTTGTTGCTTACATGCCTTGGAAGGGATACAACTACGAGGATGCTATCGTGCTTAACGAGCGAATCGTGCGCGAAGACTTCTTCACCTCGGTACACGTAGAAGAGCAACAACTCGAAGTGCGTGAGACCAAACGAGGTCTTGAAGAGCTTACGAGCGACATCCCCAACGTGAGCGAAGATGCCACAAAGGATTTGGCAGAAAACGGGATTGTGCGTATTGGTGCGCATATCGTTCCCGGGGACATTCTCGTGGGTAAGATAACCCCCAAGGGCGAATCGGATCCCACTCCGGAAGAGCGTCTTCTCCGTGCCATCTTTGGCGATAAGGCGAGCGATGTAAAGGATGCTTCCCTCAAAGCTTCTCCCTCATTGCGCGGGGTCGTTATTGATACCAAGCTCTTCTCCAAGAATTTGGATAAGAAGCGCAAGGACATCAAAGAGATCACAGAGCGTATCGAAGGCGAGTACAGCAAAAAGAAAGAACAGCTTCGTAAAGTCTTTATCGATAAGTTGCTCAAGCTTACCGACGGGCATACATCCAATCTTGTAGAGGACTTTGCTTCTCTTGAGATCATTGCTGCCGGTAAGAAGTTTAACCGCACCATGCTCGAAAGTATTGACGAGTATAGCAACATTAAGAGCAGCAACTGGACGGAAGACGCCCATACAAACGAACTTATCACCATCCTTATCGCCAATTACATCCGTAAGGATAAGGAGTTGGAAGCAGAGTTCCGTCGTCGTATTCAAGACGAAACAATCGGAGACGAACTTGCTAGCGGCATCGTACAGACTGCAAAGGTTTATATCGCCAAGAAGCGTAAGATCCAAGTGGGAGACAAGATGGCAGGGCGCCATGGTAATAAGGGTATTGTATCTAAGATTGTACGTCAAGAAGACATGCCTTTCCTCGAAGATGGTACTCCGGTGGATATCTGTCTTAACCCTCTAGGGGTGCCCTCTCGTATGAACCTTGGTCAGCTCTTCGAAGCTGTGTTGGCTCGTGCCGGACGCAAGTTGGGCAAGCGCTTTGCTTCTCCTGTATTTGATGGGGCTTCACCCGAAGACATTGAAGAGTACATTAAGGAGGCTGGGATTGATCCCGGTGCTAAGACGCAGCTCTACGATGGTGGTACGGGAGAGCCCTTCAAGCAACGTGCTACGGTAGGGGTAACTTACTTCTTGAAGTTAGGCCACATGGTCGACGACAAGATGCACGCTCGCTCTATTGGTCCCTACTCTTTGGTTACACAACAACCTCTTGGGGGTAAGGCCCAATTCGGGGGACAGCGTTTCGGAGAAATGGAAGTTTGGGCCCTCGAAGCCTTTGGTGCGGCCCACATCCTACAAGAAATTCTCACGATTAAGAGTGATGATACAATCGGTCGCTCACGTGCCTATGAGGCAATCGTAAAGGGAACTCCTATGCCTACTCCCGGTATCCCCGAGTCTCTCAATGTGTTGATGAACGAGCTAAAAGGCCTCGGTTTGAGCCTTTCTCTGGATTAATCTAAACGCTCAACGTTTCTATATATATGGCTTTTAGAAAGGATAATAAGTTAAAGACAAACTTCTCCAAGATCAGAGTGTCATTGGCATCTCCTGAGCAGATTCTGGAGAACTCTTATGGGGAAGTCACAAAGCACGAAACGGTAAGTTACCGCACGCTCAAGCCCGAGCGTGATGGGCTTTACTGTGAGCGTATCTTTGGTCCGGTAAAAGATTACGAATGCCATTGTGGTAAGTACAAAGGCAATAAGTATCGTGGAATTACGTGCGACCGATGCGGTGTTGAGGTGACCCAAAAGATGGTTCGCCGCGAGCGTATGGGGCACATTGCTCTCAAGGTGCCCGTGGTACATGTTTGGTACTCTCGCTCCATCCCCAATAAAATTGCATATCTACTAGGGTTCTCTTCCAAGGAGCTTGAGTCTATCATTTACTACGATCGTTACGTGGTAATACAGCCCGGTGTCTTTGCAGTTCCCGAAGGAGAGGCTCCCGAGTCCCACCCCGTTAATTCGCAAGAATGCCCCAAGTATCTAGAAGCAAAGCAGCTTCTAAAGAATGAGCATTACGAGCAGTTCTGCGATCGTATCTACGAGGACTTCCCTGGCAATGACAGCTTGGAGAACTCGGATCCGAATAAGTTTATCGCAAAGTCGGGTGCCGAGGCTATCTACGATTTGCTAGCCAATATCGACCTTGATGCTCTCGCAGACGACTTGCGCAACATAGCACAAACAGCTACTTCTCAGCAGAAGAAAGCCGAGGCTCTCAAGCGTCTTCCCGTGGTGGAAGCCTTCCGCGCTTCGGCAGGAATCAATCGTCCGGAGTGGATGGTGCTTAAGGTAATCCCTGTAATTCCTCCCGATCTTCGTCCTCTTATGCCTTTGGATGGAGGGCGTTTTGCCACCTCGGATCTCAACGACCTTTACATCCGTGTCATCACGCGAAACAACCGTTTGGGACGTATGATTGAGGCAAATGCGCCCGAAGTGATCATGCGTAACGAAAAGCGTATGTTGCAGGAGGCTGTGGATGCTTTGTTCGATAATTCGCGCAAAACCAGCGCTCTCAAGAGTGATCAGGGACGTGCTCTCAAGTCTCTCTCAGATAGCCTTAAGGGTAAGCAAGGGCGTTTCCGTCAAAACCTTCTCGGTAAGCGTGTAGACTATTCTGCGCGTTCGGTTATTGTCGTAGGCCCTGAGTTGAAGATGAACGAATGCGGTCTGCCCAAGGATATGGCAGCTGAGCTTTACAAGCCGTTTGTGATGCGCAAGCTTATCGAGCGCGGGATTGTAAAGACAGAGAAAAGTGCGAAAAAGATTGTCGATCGTCGTGATCCTGTTATTTGGGAGATTGTCGAAAACGTAATCAAAGGGCATCCTGTACTTCTCAACCGTGCCCCGACGCTTCACCGTCTTGGTATCCAAGCTTTCCAACCCAAGTTGATCGAGGGTAAGGCTATTCAGCTACCTCCTCTCTCGTGTGCCGCCTTTAATGCCGACTTTGACGGCGACCAAATGGCTGTTCACCTCCCCTTGGGTAATGAAGCTATTGCCGAAGCTCAACTTCTAATGTTGGCTTCTCACAATATCCTCAATCCTGCTAGTGGTGAGCCTATTACCGTGCCTTCGCAAGATATGGTGCTCGGGCTTTACTACATTTCTAAGTTCCGCAGCTTGACTCCTCAAGAGCAAGAGCTTGAGCAGCAGGTTATTGACAAGAAACGTATCCCCTCCATTTTCTATAGTGCACAAGAGGCCTATATCGCTTACGACAATGGGCGTATAGATATCCATAAGCCCATTAAGGTAATGGTGCCCAATGCAAGAATTGTGGATGGAGAGCCTCAACGTGATGTTGTAGAGACCTCGGTTGGGCGACTTATGTTCAACGACCTTGTCCCCAATGAGGTTGGTTATATCAACGAACTCCTCGGGAAGAAGTCTCTCAAGAGGATCATTAAAGATGTGCTCAAGGTCTGCGGAGTTGCTCGCACAGCTCAGTTCCTTGACGACATAAAGAACCTCGGTTATCGTATGGCGTTCCTTGGCGGTCTTTCCTTTAACCTCCAGGATGTGCTTATCCCTGCCGAGAAGAAGAGAATTATCACAGAGGCTACGGCTGAGGCAGATAGTATTATCGAACAGAACCGTATGGGGGAAATCGATAATCAGACGCGCTACAACAAAGTTGTGGCTATCTGGAATGAAGCTACCGATCTCCTCTCCAATTTGGTGATGGAGGGCTTCAAAAAAGACAACGACGGCTTCAATAGTATCTATATGATGCTCGACTCCGGAGCCCGTGGTTCTAAGGAGCAGATCCGTCAGTTGGCTGGGCTTCGTGGTCTTATGGCTAAGCCTCAGAAGAGTGGTAGTGAAGGTGGGGCTGTTATTGAGAACCCTATTACTTCGAACTTCCTCGAAGGACTTTCTGTACAAGAGTACTTTATCTCTACCCACGGTGCTCGTAAGGGTCTTGCGGATACGGCTCTTAAGACTGCCGATGCCGGTTACCTTACTCGTCGTTTGGTGGATGTTTCTCATGATGTGATCATTAACGAAGAAGATTGTGGTACCCTCCGTGGTATCGAAGTCTCTGCCGTGGTAGACGAAAGCGACAACGAAGTGGCTTCTCTCGAGTCTCGCATCATTGGGCGTACCTCTGTACAAGATATCTATAATACGAACGATTATACAGACCCCAACCGCAAGCTTATTGTGGCTGCCGGCGAAGAGATCCGCGAACAAGAGGCTGAGCAAATTAAGGCTGCCAACATCAAGAGTGTAGAGATTCGCTCGGTATTGACGTGCGACTCGCGCTATGGCGTTTGTGCCAAGTGCTACGGCCGCAACCTCGCTACGCACCGTCCCGTTCAGATTGGGGAAGTAGTGGGGGTAATTGCAGCTCAGTCCATCGGTGAACCCGGTACACAGCTGACTCTCCGTACATTCCATGCGGGTGGGGTTGCCGGTAGCGAAAATACAAACCGTTCGATTGTGGTTAAGGAAGAAGAGGCTATCGTAGAATTGAGCCCGGACCTCCGTGCTATTGTAATCCCCGGTCAAGACTATCGTGTGATTGCCAGCCGAGAGTCAGAAATCTTCCTCTATCATCCCGAGTCGCACAACCTTTTGAAGACCTACGACCTCCAGTATGGTTCGAAGCTTCATTGCAAGACTGGCGATAAGGTAGTAAAGGGGCAAACCCTTGCTGAGTGGGATCCTTTCAACTCCGTAGTAGTGGCAGAAACTGCCGGTACCCTTGAGTATGTAAACCTCGAAGAGGGTGTTAACTACAAGGATACGGTCGATGCTACTTCGGGTTACCACGACGTGATGGTTATTGAGTCCAAGGAAAAGAGCAAACTCCCCGAGTTAAAGATCATCGATCCTGCCACAGGTACAGAGAAACTTTACTCTCTCCCTGCCGGCTGTCGTCTTACCTTCAATCCTAAGACTAAGGGTAAGATGCAGGTGAATCCGGGTGATGAGCTCTACAAGATACCTCGTGTGCTGGCAAGTGCCGGCGACATCACGGGAGGTCTTCCCCGAGTAACGGAGCTATTTGAGGCTCGTAATCCGTCTAATCCTGCTATCCTCTCCGAAATTGATGGTGTGGTAGAGATTGGTAAGATCAAGCGTAACAACCGCGAAGTCTCAGTTACAAGCCGTTTGGGAGAAGTCCGTAAATATCTTATCCCTACAGCAAAGCATATCTTGGTACAGAATGGCGATGTAGTGCGTGCCGGTACTCCTCTCTCCGATGGGGCGGTAACACCGAGTGACATTCTCGCGATCAAGGGTCCGACGGCTCTCCAAGAGTATATTGTAAATGAGATCCAAGGCGTATATCGTAAGCAGAACGTAGGTATTAACGATAAGCACTTCGAAGTAATTGTGCGCCAGATGATGCGTAAGGTCGAAATCATGGAGCCGGGAGACTCTCTCTTCCTTGAGAAGCAGATGGTCGACAAGCAGGACGTCCAAGAAGAGAACGACCGCCTCTGGGGTATGAATGTGGTAGAAGATGCCGGCGATTCAGAAAAATATCGTGCAGGAGCTCTTATTCCTGCCTCTGCCGTTCGAGACGAAAATAGTTCGCTCCAACGCCGCGATTTGACGCCGATGCGCGTACGCGAAGCTGTGCCTGCGACCAGTCGCCAAGTACTCCAAGGTATCACGCGTGCTGCCTTGCAGACGAAGAGCTTTATGTCCGCTGCTTCGTTCCAGGAGACAACAAAGGTGCTCAACGAGGCTGCTATTAACGCTAAGGTAGACGATTTGCTCGGTCTCAAAGAAAACGTAATCTGTGGTCATCTTATCCCTGCAGGTACGGGCTTACGGGCGTTTAATGGCATGGTGGTAATGCGTCGTGAAGACTATGAACGCGCTAAGGCTGCCCGAGAAGAAACCGGGCATGACCCCGAGTTCGTAGAAGAGGTAGCTGCTGAGGCTGCTACTGAGACGGCTGAGTAATCCGCTTATCACTTCTTTTTGCTAGACCTTCTCTCGTAAGCGAGAGGGGCCTACGGGAGAAGAAGATATATTTCCCCAGTAAAAAGAGGGGCATGGTTATACACTCCATACGAAGGAGGGTAGGCCGTGCCCCTCTTCTGTTTCTGCTCTTTTAGCTATCACTTGAGGCGAGGAGGTGGAGACGTATTTCCTCTTTTTCCTCCTCTAAAAAGTCGGGGTTGTGGGTTCACCTATGGTCCTGATTTTTTCTTCCACTGCCTCTTGATGGGGTCTCCGCCTTTTCTTCCACGGCTCAATAGGGGATGCCATTCTCCACACGCTCTTAGTCCACATTCTTTTCGCTGAAAAGGGGAATCTAGAAAATGCTTGCCTATGTTCACTCTTTTTTTGGGCTAGAAAGTAGTCTTCTCTTTACCTGAAACTTTTTTATTTTTCAGGCAAAAATGGGTGCGCATTTTGGGTGGAAACAAAAAATTTTTCACCGAGCAAACTCTTTTTCATTCCGCGAGGGGGTGTTCTTCTCTCTTGGGGAGGAGCTTTCGCCGGAGTCTGAAATTTCTTTTAAACCTGTCACTGCTAAATTCTTATAGTACAGTGAATTGCGAGGTTGTTATGACCGATTTTGCAATATGGGTCAATATGAAGAATGCAAGATTTTGCAATGTTTTTGACCGATTTTGCAAGATTTTTCTCGCGAGATGTGGGTACTTTTGCCCGTAGAAAATAGAGCCCATGAGGGGCTCAGGATAGAAAGTTTAGTGTAGAAGAAAATAAGTCTTCCATTTTTCAAGAGAGAGAGTAAGGAGGCAATTTATGATAACGAAAAGCACAAATCGTTCCGGAGAGCGTCGGGAGCAAAACCTTAGAATCCATGAAGACCGCATGGATCTTCTCGGTACTATACACGAGATGATCGAAGCGGAGTTCGTCCGACGTGAAGAGGGGCAATGGGGGAGTAAGCTACAGCCGAGAGCGCCATCCGCTCCAAGGCATTCGGAGCTTGCTCCCAAGCCTCCTCTTTGCAGTGGTTGTCTTTTGCAACGATTTAGGGCGCTCTTTCAGAGGAAAGGGGATAGAGACAAAAGAGTCATAGAATAGGAAGTAGTAATAAAACGATAGTATAGCAGTAGAGAAAAGAAAATAAACCCGTCTTGTCCGCTCTTCTCTTTGAGTGAGAGCACGTGACAAAAGGAGAAAAAGAGGGCAAGACACAAAACGAAGAAAGATATGAAAAAAATGGTACACAAAGGGGGGCTATATATAGTCTCCATCGCTTTAGCGTTACTAGGGCTGGTAGGGACCTCCTACACGTCATTGGCGCAAAAGCTTACAGTGTTGGGCAAGAGTATTCCTGTGGATGAGGATGCTTCGGGGAATCAATCCGGACACGATCTCGACAATGAGAAAAATTGGAATGGCTCTTGGTCTTGGAATCATACAACCAAAACCCTTCGCCTCACAAATCTTAAAAGTAATATGGATGTACGGGGCATCTATGTGGAGGGGATTTTTAACCTTACGATAGAAGTAGTAGGGGAGTGTTTCCTCTTATCCTCTGAGGAGGATAAGCCTGTAATAGAAGGTCTAGAATCTAACATGACCATTACGGGAGTAGGGCAAGGTGCTGAACTAATAGTTCGTACCAGTAAAGATGGTAGTGTCGGCATTCTGATAGATAAAAATCGAGATCTCTACATAAACAATTGCTTGGTAGATGTTAGATCCGATGAGTATTATGGAGTTGCAGGCAATTATGATGAAAACAACACAGGTATAATCATCTCTAATGGAGGAGCCCTGGAGGCTTGGGGCAAGAGTGGCTCTATTGCCGATATCGGACAGTACTTCTCTGTAGAAGAGGGAGCAGATCATAAGGAAATTGATGTCAATAAAACTACAACGCATGCTCTCACAGCTGCTTTCCCTGATCGGGACGTGAAGTATGAGAATGGAGATATTGTGTATGCTTCCGGAGCTGATGCCGGTACTCTTGTAAAGGAACATTGGGTTTTGGTCACTCCTTACTACCCCATCACGATTGGAGGTAACAGGTTACGCAAGTATAAGAATGTTTTGAAATCTGAGAATTCCTCCTTTGTTAGTTCCGGGGAAGTTGAATATAATGCCAAGCAGCACACCCTAACCCTCAAGGATGCTACCATTGCTTTCGCTGGGGAAAATATTGGGATTTTGTCTAATCACCCCTCTACCTACCTCAGAGTAGTGTGTATAGGAGCAAATAAGATTACTACCGAAGCTGCGGATTGTTTCCTAACGAGAGACGCAGAAAGCCCTGTTTTTGTAGGGGAAAGAGATAATCCCTCTCTTGCGTTATATCCCGGTACAGGAGCTGAGTATTCCGGTATTTGGGATCAATCCGAAAAAGAAGATGATCAGCTAATTATTAGTGATATTAATCTCAAGATACAAAGTGATGGTCCCTGTATCTATACGGGCATGCAGAATAAAGAGATATCATTGGATTTTCTTAATGCTACGCTTACTAATATTAAGCCCGGCTATCTGTTGATTCAGGGCTTTAATACGTTGGGGCTTGAGAATGCCTATATCTACTCTCCCCTTGGTGCTGTTGTGGATGGGGGTACTATCAGCCTTGACGGAAAGTCTCTTGCGGATACTACGTGCGAGATCAAGAAGGGTGCTGCTCCTGCTTACCAAATCACGATTGATCCAAATATGAAGAATGGTAAGGTCACACTCTCACAGAATGGTTCTGTAGCGTATGGTACAATGGTTACGGTAACAGTAAAACCAGATGGTGGCTACAAATTGGCAAAGCTCACGGCTAACGGTGTGGATATCACGGCCACGAAGAAGTTCGTGGTGCAGGCAGCCACCACGGTAGCAGCTACCTTTACGAAGGATACTGCTATCGAAGAGGTTGCTGCTACGGAGGTACTCCTCTACCCGAATCCTGCAGCAGAAGCTACTACCCTCTCGGGTGTAGAGCCCGGGGCTATGGTACAGGTCCTCTCGCTTGATGGCGTAGAAGTACTTCGCACCGTGGCTAATGAGGCAGGCGTAGCTCGTCTCGACCTCGCCGGTGTGGCAGCCGGTAAGTACCTCGTGAAGAGTGGTAAGGCAACAATGGTTTTACTCGTTACGAAGTAAGAAGCTATTGACAATAGAAAGAGGACGAGGACTGTAATTCCCCGTTGGGAAGCTCCCTTCGTCGCTCTTTCCTCCCTAAGAGTAGTCGGGGTTGTGGGTTCGCCTGCAGCCCCGATTTCGTTTGTCCGTTTCATTCTCCCCATTGTTTCCCTTTATAGGAAATTATTGCTGTCCGGTAAAAGTCAGAAAGGGCATACCAAGGGGGACTCAACCGTAGAATTGAATCGGTTGAGCTTTCTATTTTGCTTTCCAAGCTCCCCCTGGTCAAATAAAGAGGCTATTGGAGGCGATTTGGAAGATTGATTGAGCAACATTTTCCAGTCTTTTTCGGGGTGATTGAAGAGGCTGTAGAAATCTACGTAATACATCAGTACAATCCGCACCATAGTCGCTAGGCCTGAGAAGCTCCATGAGCGCGTCAGACCTCTTTTCAGGATCATCAGTAAGAGGTTTGCTATCAAGGTGATCCAAATCTGCAACTTGATAGCATTAGCACTCTCTCCATAGGAGTACTTTAAGGGGAAGTTCTACTTGATCTGCTTGAAGAGGAGCCCCTTGCCCTCCATAGCACCGATATTGCCCAGTCCTAGGACAGCGGTACCGTTGGAGATGACGGCGACGAGATTGCCCTTGGCCGTGTAGTCGTAGGCGAGCTCTGGATTGGCCTCTATATCCTTGCATGGCACCGCCACTCCAGGCCTGTAGGCAAGCGTCAGGTCCTGCTGTGTATTGTGCGACTTAGTGGGTCGCACCTCTATCTTACCAGGCTGAGGGAGCGCATGATCAGCTCTCGCAGCCGCTTCTAGTTTCTTGTCCATTATGCTATCTTATATATGATACATAGTTCCTCGTAGCAAGGAGTACCCTCACCTAGCGCAGAACGTGTGCAAAGCTCCGACTTTTGCACCACACAAAAAAAGATCCCTCTAGATTTTTCTAGAGGGATCAAAAGAACGTACTGTGGATTTTTCGGCAACAGCCTCAAGCCACATTTTAGATAGTCAAGCAACTCATCTAGCGTACTCAGTCTAAGGTGGCGCTTTTATTCAATAGCCTTCAGTCGAGCTGTTGCCTTTATCGTCCTACTATGTAGTGTTAGGGCTTGCGGTGGTAAGTTACATAGGCTAACTGTTCCCCATCAAGCTCTACACGAGCTATACGGAGGACTTTACCCACTTTGGGACTCGTATATTGAAAGAATCCCTCAGCAGCTAGTCCAGTGTACTCATAGCCGTTTTGTGTCAAGAGGTTATCTACGACAGGGTTAACTTTAGTTCCGTCATCACTAACCACGAGGGAGCAAGGCGCATAGTAGCCGATAGCCTGATCCATAGCTCCCTTGGCACGATTGACGTAATACCCTCTGACAGGGTTAGCTTTAGAGTCTACATCGTACCATAGGAATAGGTCTTGACTAGTTGAGTACTCCTCACTCTTCTTCTGATTAAGTGTACCTCCGTGGGCGTACTCCCAAGCCTCAACGTCCTCTTTACTAGCGCTCCACTCATTGCAGGGGTATGGAATGAGAGAGACGAAGACTTCACTATCAGGATAAGAGTTGTGAGGCTGGATAGGATCCACAGGATCTGTCGGAGGGGTAGTACCCTGACAAGCGACTAGCAGAAAGCTCAAGCATAGAGCTCTGCAAAATAGATTGACGTACTGCTTCATGGCTATTATCTTTTCTGTGAATAGGTTAGCTTAGCGGCCTGAGTGCCTTGTTCCATCTCTTCATATATTAGCACTTTGCTATGTAGCGTAGCATTGTCCGAAACAAATTGATTAGCGCTACGCTCTTGAGGAGTGGTGTAGCCGTTGGCCTTTAGAGAGTCTAAGAAGTTTTTATTCAGTCTCTGCTTGGCACCACTCTCCTGGACTAAGACGCGATCCAAAGGCTTGACAAAGACTTCAATCTGCACTAGTTTGCCCTCCTCTATAATATAGACTCGCTTGAAGACATCGCCACCAGCCTTCCCCTTGAAAGCTAGCTGTAGGTAGTCAGGGTCCTCGGTGTCACTAGCCCCTGTATCGTAGGTAGCACCTTGAGCCATCTCCCAAGTAGTGATAGTCTCCTTAGATCCATTGCTCCAGTCCAAGTAAGCTACGTCCTTAATGTTCAGTCCCTGGGGATCCTTCTGGATCGCCTCTTCTTTGATCTCTACCTTACCGTCATAGAGAGCCCATCCTTTACTTCGAGCTAGAGGTATGACACTATTCTTATCCAATCGATTACCCTCGGGTGTAGGTAACTCAGTATTTAGGATGACACACTTGCCTCGCTGCCCAGTAAGCTTAGGCAGACTAGCCACAAGAGCTGTTGTCGCCTCCTTAGAGAGCTTGTTATGATGTACCTCTAGGAGCTTCAGATGGGACATCGTAGCTGGTAGCTCTAGAGCCGTTAGAGCTAGGTGATCAGCATAGAGAGACTCTAGTGCTGGCGTGTGTAGCTCTAGAGATGTCAACTTATTGTGATCTAGACGTAACATCTTAAGCTTCGGAAGGTTTATGCTCAGTTTACCCTCAAATGAATTACCGCCTATTGATAGCCCTTCCAGAGCTGGAAAAGCAGAGAAATCTAAAGCCTTGAGCTGATTGTCCTGTAGGTTTAGCACCTTGAGCATGTCAGGCTGAGGGATAGAGATACGCTCTATCGCCTTATTGCTCGCGAGAGATAGATATGAGAGCGGAGCTCCATAGAGCTTGACGGTAGCTCCTCTCACGGGTATATCTAGCATCGTTGGATTGGACGCATTTCTTGACACTGCATACTCCTTTCTCTCCCCACTGCCATCATCAACGAGCAGTGATTCGCCCGAAGCAATTGCGGCAGAAAGTGTCAGGCTATAGCCCATCTTGAGTTTATGAGCTATCTCAGCCGTCAGCTGCACTTGCGCTTTCTGGCGTACCTCTATAAGACAGCTTGCGGTCACGCTAGAGCCTTTGAGGCGTGCGAGTACGATTGTCTCGCCTGGAGCTTTTGCAGTGACCAAACCGTGCTCATCAACAGTAGCTATATCAGGCTTCTCGGCAAGCCACTCTATAGTATGCTCCTCGGAGGCTGGATCGATGGTAGCTGCAAGCTGGATCTGCTCTCCTGGAGCGAGTAGAGCACTAGAAGGCGTAATCGTTACCGTTGGGTCTTGTCCTGAAGATGAGCTAGATACAGACACAAGGCAAGAGGCTTTAGCGTCTGTACCCTCGATTTGCACAGTTACGATCGTATTGCCCGCTTGGAGTCCTTTTGCCATACCGTTTTCAGATACGGTCACAATGGTTGGGTCTTGGCTCTTCCAGAGCAATTTTTGAGAGATCTGCTCGGGCTCTGTTTTGACAGCTAAGAGTACCTCTTGCCCCCTAGTGAGTGAGACTTTCTTCTGGACGAAGTCGATAGAGTAGCTCTGTGGAGCCTCTTGCTCCTTACCACAACTGGTAAAAAGGAGTAGCGTAGCGCATAGTACTGCTAAGTATACCTTAAGGTCTTTCATAATGACACATGTTTTATGGTGAGTGAATTAGTTAGAGTCTCTTATAGTTAAATAGAGCTAGCCCTCCTATCTCAGGATGCTTTGCTGGAGAAATGATTACCCCCATTGATATAGTAGGATTGACATACGAAGCTCCCAGCGAGGTGACATGGCTGAGGATGTACCCCTCTCGAGTCATCAACTTGCGAAGTGCCCGATTTAGGCGTGCTCCTGAGCCTTTTATCTCAAAGGCATAGTCTATAGGTGAAGCATAGAGAGCTATCTCACTGACTACAGGAGGTTTCTTTTCTGAAGGTGAGGATATAGTATATATACGTAGCCGTATAGTCTCGTCATTTACGTTGAAAGCTATAGTTTCCAGTCCCGTAGCCTCGTCCGTCTTGCTAAGGCGTGGCTCATGCGTCCCTCCGTGTGCTTCCTCCCAGGCGAAGACGTTAGCCTTGTCGGGATCACCTAGGAGGGTAAACTCAGGTATCGGCAACCTTGCGAATGTCTTACTCTGATCTGCTATGACGACAGAGACTTGACACTCTTTTTTGATAGCCCCAGAGGCAATCGTGATAACAGCTTTGCCTGGCTTGATAGCAAAGATAGTACCCCTATCCACATATGCTACTGACTCATCACTGCTACTGTACTGTACCGTAGCATTGCTAGGAAGAATAGTCACCGAGAGCTTGTATAGCTCTCCCTCGATGAGTTCTAGCTGAGCATCATCTAGTATGACACTTTCCGCAAGAGTGACTGTGGGAGAAGAGCTTGGCTCCTTATGACACCCGACAATGGATAGCATTGCCAGTAGGAGCATGAATAAGTGCGTTTGTCTTTTCATTTACGTATTAAAGTTGATTTAATATTTCATAAAGATGCCTGTAGCTAGAGTATCTATACCATACAATACTGCCTGAGTCTAGACAAGGTAAAGCTTGTCTCGTGCTTAACCCTCATCCGCAGGCAAATCTAGGAAAAAAAAACAACATATCAATCGCGTTATAAAACATCTGAAAGGTTCCACTCAATGTGCTTTTCTTTGAGAGCTCCTCCATAGCCATTGCATACTATCTTAAAGAGGATCTTCTCCCACTGGAAAACTTTTATCGGACAGCAATAATAGGAAGAGGGCTACTAATTGCCTCTTTTCCTCTCTCAAACGAGGAGAACGAGGAGCAATATTGTGCCATGAAATACTTTTAAGTAGGGAGTTCGTAGTAAAAAATCCCCAATAGTGGGGATTGTGAACGCTGTTCATCTGCTCTACCTTTGCTCGCGAATTGAGATGCAAGTAAATTCTATAATAACCATAAACAGATGAATGTGTTACAGCGATTGGGTGCCTATATGGGCAACCGTAGACCCCTGCTTCCCATCAGCTTGGTGCTGTCGGGCCTGACGGGGCTCGTCTCCCTTCTTCCCTTTATCTTCGTTTGGCTTATCGTGCATCAGTTGCTCGTCGTGCCCGAGGGGGTAGAGCCGGATAGCGTTTTCTCTCTTGCATGGTGGGCTTTTGGCTCTGCCGCATTGGCTATTTTGCTTAGTTTTCTCTCGCTCATCTTCTCGCACGTTGCGGCATTTCGGGTAGAGTGCTCCATGAGGCGCTCTGCTTTGGCGCGGTTGATGCGGATGCCTTTGGGCTATTTCGATACCCATACCACGGGGCGTATACGCAAAATTATCGACGAAGACTCGTCTCAAACGCACACCTTTATTGCCCATCTTTTGCCCGACTTGGTGGGGAGTATCCTCTCGCCCGTTGGGGTGCTTGTTTTGCTCTTTGTTGTGGATTGGCACTTGGGTTTGGCGTGTATGATCCCTATTTTAATGGCTTTTGCTACCCTCGGAGTCATGATGAATCCAAAGCAACAGAACTTCCAAAGGGAGTATCTTGATGCTCAAGAGCGGATGAGTACCGAAGCGGTGGAGTACGTGCGGGGCATACCTGTTGTCAAGGTTTTTCAGCAGACTGTTTTCTCCTTCAAACGCTTCTATGATAGTATTATTTGCTATCGCGATCTTGTGACCAAGTGTACCCTTCGTTGGCAGTACCCCATGTCGTTTTATACTGCGGTGATTAATACGATTGCCTTCTTCTTAATCCCGATGGCGATAATCTTGATTCACAATACGGGCAACTATGGGGGTGTGATAGCCGATATGATCCTATTCCTCCTTATTACGCCGGTTATTTCCGGCAATATCATGAAGATAATGTTTCTGCAGAATGGCATGTTTTTGGCAGGGGAGGCGATCAGCCGCATGGAGGCTCTTACGGAGGATGCCCCTCTCCCCGAAGCTGAGCACCCACAACCGATAACCTCTTATAGTATTGCCTTCGAGGGCGTTACCTTCTCCTATTCCGGAGCTAATACCCCTGCCGTGCAGGAGCTCTCTTTTACCCTACCTGAGGGGAAAACGTATGCTTTGGTAGGACCCTCGGGAGGAGGTAAGAGTACGATTGCCCGCCTTATCCCTCGCTTCTATGATGTGGCGCAGGGGAGTATTTCTATTGGGGGCGTGGATGTACGCAAAGTGGCTACGCACGACCTTATGAATGCCGTATCTTTTGTTTTCCAAAATGGGAAACTCTTTCACTCTTCGTTGCGCCACAATGTGACGTATGGTACCCCTAATGCTACCGAAGAACAGATCTGGCGCGCCCTCGATCTTGCCCAGTGTAGGGAGATTATAGAGCGTCTCCCCCAGGGGTTGGATACTCGGATTGGTGTAGAGGGGACTTATCTCTCCGGGGGAGAGCAACAACGTATTATCCTTGCTCGTGCCCTTCTCAAAGATGCTCCCATCGTGGTTTTGGATGAAGCCACCGCTTTTGCCGACCCCGAAAACGAGCAATTGATTCGCCGTGCTCTGGCTGAGCTAACAAAGGGGAAGACTGTACTTCTCATAGCCCATCGCCTAACCAATGTGGTGGATGCTGATGCTATTTTAGTGGTTGACGAGGGGCGCCTTGTGCAGCAGGGTACGCACCAAGCTCTCGTGGAACAGGAGGGGTTGTACCGCTCAATGTGGGAAGAATATAACCGCTCTATCAACTGGACCATCTAACCTTTTAATCCTCAAAATCATTATGATCCACCTCATACAAAATCGTTTTGCCCTCACCCGTGATGGAGCTATCTCCTTTGTTAAGGCTGTTGTGTGGTCGTTGTTGCTCAACCTAGCCTTCATGCTCCCTGCAATTTATCTCTTTCTCTACCTTACGGATTACCTTGATCCGTTAATACACCCCGGCTCTACTCCCTCCCATGGCTTGGGCTACTATATCCTCATAGGCCTGCTTTGCTTTCTTGTAATCTTTGTTATTGCTTTTAGGCAGTATGCTTCTACCTATACGAAGATTTATACCGAGAGTGCCGAGCGTCGTATCGCTCTTGCCGAGAAACTTCGCAAGCTACCTTTGGCGTTCTTTGGCGAGCGTAATCTCTCGGATCTCACCTCTACCATTATGGCAGATTGCTCCGAGATAGAGCACGTTTTCTCGCACGCTGTACCTCAGCTCTTCGCTGCTGCTGGGAGTATCCTCCTCATTACCATAGGATTGTTTTTCTACAATTGGCAACTCTCTTTGGCTCTCTTTTGGGTCGTGCCTCTGGCTCTGCTTGTACTGATCCTCTCTAAGCGAGCTATGGAGCGTGAGCTCAAAAGGGTACATTGTACGAACCTCTCGATCGCGCAGCAGATACAAGAGGGGTTGGAGAGTGTGCAGGAGATTAAAGCGTATAACGGCGAGGAGGAGTACCTCAAGACCTTCGATGAGACAATTACAACCTACGAACGACAGTTGATGCGAGGCGAAACTTTGCCCGGGAGTACTCTCAATCTATCCCATATACTCCTCAAATTGGGCATTGCATCCGTTATCTTGGTTGGGGCTTATCTACTGGCAGATGGTGCAATTCCTATGCTTACCTATCTTATCTTCTTGATTGTTTCTGCCTCTATCTACAACCCTATTATGGAGGTGATGAATAACTTTGTCGTCCTTCTTTACTTGGATGTGCGTATCAATCGTTTCCGCGAAATGGATCAAATGCCTATCCAGACGGGAGTGCAAGAGTGCCACCCCAAGGGGTTTGATATAGCCTTTGATGGGGTCGAATTTTCCTACGAAACCGGCAAACAGGTGCTTCGGGGTGTCTCTTTTGTGGCTCGCCAAGGTGAGGTTACGGCTCTTGTTGGCCCCTCGGGTGGCGGTAAGAGCACCACGGCCAAGTTGGCTGCTCGCTTTTGGGATGTAGACCAAGGACGCATTACCCTAGGCGGAGAAGACATTAGCAAAATAGACCCTGAGACTCTGTTGCAATACTACTCTGTGGTGTTCCAAGATGTGCTTCTATTCAATGCCTCTATTGCCGATAATATTCGCGTAGGGCGTAAAGATGCCTCCGACGAAGAGGTACGCCGCGTAGCGCGATTGGCGCAGTGTGAGGAGTTTATACAGCGTATGCCCCAAGGCTACGATACGCAGATAGGAGAAAATGGAGAGACCCTCTCGGGTGGAGAGCGTCAGCGCATCTCTATTGCACGTGCTTTGCTGAAAGATGCTCCCATCGTACTACTGGACGAGGCAACCGCTAGTCTCGACGTAGAGAACGAATCGAAGATACAGACGGCGATCTCTGCCCTCATCAAAGATAAAACAGTGCTGATTATTGCCCATCGTATGCGCACGGTGGCTCATGCTCATAAGATAGTGGTAATAAAGGAGGGGCAGGTAGTGGAGATGGGGGCTCCGGAGGAGCTCCTGGCACAGGGTGGAGAGTTCACGCGTATGGTAGCTGCTCAGAATGCCTGATTTCTAACCCTAGAACTAAAAAGATACTGGGAGCCTCTTGCCGGCCGGTGAGCAAGAGGTTAAGCTCAGACCGAACGAGATACAAATAAAGTATATGAATAGTGCGATACAAAACAACCTAACCAAGGTACCCGAGACGATGCTTATACCGCTTCGTGCTCGCTACAACGAAACCAAGCGACCCCATGGGATTATTCGAGATCCTAAGTCGGTGGAGATATTAGATCGTATTGAACCCTTTTTTGAGGGTAGGCGAGAGGTCTCGATTCTCTCGCAAATGGGAGTGGCTGTGCGTACGGATATTCTGGATCGCCTCACCCTGCAATTCCTAGAAAAGCACCCCAATGGATTCGTGGTTAACCTCGGTTGTGGATTGGATACTCGCTTTCACCGCTTGGATAATGGCAAGGTTACTTGGTTTGATTTGGATCTGCCCGAGGGTATAGACTTGCGCAGAAACTTCTTTGAAGAGAGTGAGCGATTCCATTTTGTAGCCGCCTCAATACTCGACCCCTCTTGGCTCGATCTCCTCCCCAAAGATGCCCCAAAACTCTTTATTGCTGAGGGACTTTTGATGTATTTTACAGAGGAAGAGGTGCACTCTCTCCTAGCTACCTTAGTAGAGCATTGCCCCCGGTCGGAATTTATTTTTGAAGCCATGTCTCCCCGCATGGCACGTCATACCGAGCAACATAGTGATATGAAAGGGTACGAGGCGCAGTTCAAATGGGGTATCAAGTCGGGGCGAGACTTGCTCAATTGGGGCATAAAACTTCGCTTTGAGCAAGAGTACTTCTACAATATCCACCTCAAGAAAATGCCTTGGTATGTAGCTCTCTTTTACCAGACTGTGGCTCGCCGTGTGATGAAGATTGTACACCTAACATTGGGAGAAGAGCAGTTGAGAGTCGCCTGAGAAGTCGTACCTTTGCAGTCGGTATTTAGTAACCTGATAGACGATGAACGACTTTGTAGAAGAACTTAGGTGGCGCGGGATGCTCCACAATATCATGCCCGGGACAGAGGAGCAACTCTCTAAAGAACTCTCTACGGCCTACGTGGGGATTGACCCGACAGCAGACTCGCTACACATAGGGCACCTTGTGGGAGTGATGATGCTTCGTCACTTTCAGAGGTTTGGGCACCGCCCCATAGCTCTCTTAGGTGGAGCTACGGGGATGATTGGGGACCCCTCGATGAAAAGTGCCGAACGCAACCTTCTCTCTCTAGAGACCTTGCGCCACAATCAAGAGGCGATTGGTAAGCAACTTGCCAAATTCCTCGACTTCGACAGCGAGCAGCCCAACGCCGCAAAGTTGGTCAATAACTACGACTGGATGAGCGAATGGCGCTTCCTGGACTTTATCCGCGAGGTGGGTAAGCACATCACCGTTAACTATATGATGGCCAAAGACTCCGTGAAGAAGCGTCTCGAAGGGACGGCAGGCTCGGGGCTTTCGTTTACAGAGTTTTCGTATCAGTTGCTCCAGGGCTACGACTATTTATACCTCTACCGCCATGAGAATTGCCGCCTACAGATGGGAGGTTCCGATCAGTGGGGGAATATCACCACAGGTACAGAGCTAATCCGCCGTATCGAAGGAGGCGAGGCTTACGCCCTTACATGCCCCCTCATTACCAAGGCAGACGGAGGTAAGTTTGGCAAGACCGAGAAGGGGAATGTTTGGCTCGACCGTCGTTACACTTCGCCTTACGCTTTCTATCAATTCTGGTTGAATGTGAGTGACGAAGATGCTGCTCGTTACATCAAGATTTTCACCTTCTTGGGAAAAGAAGAGATCGAAGATCTCGTAGCACAGCAGGCTGCGGCTGCACACCTCCGCCCCTTGCAGCGTCGTCTTGCCGAGGAACTTACGGTACTCGTACACAGCCGCGAAGATTACGATGCCGCAGTATCCGCCAGCGAGATTCTCTTTGGTAATGGTACGGCCGATGCGCTCCGCTCGTTGGATGAGGAGATGCTTCTCTCTGTGATGGAGGGGGTACCTCACTTTACAATTGCCCGCGATACACTGGCTACTCAGCCCAAAGCGGTAGATCTCTTTACCGAGGGGGCTGCTATTTTCCCCTCAAAGGGAGAACTTCGCAAGCTCATCAAATCAGGAGGCGTGAGCCTGAATAAGACGAAGCTTACAGATACAGAAGCTACGGTCAGTGCCAGTGATTTAATTGCCGGTCGCTATCTATTAGTACAGCGAGGCAAGAAGCAATATTATCTCGTAACGGCTGAGTAAAGAATCGCCAATAGGTACTTGTGATGAAGCAGTTGGCCATTGTAATTGTCAATTACAAGGTACCGCATTTCGTGGCTCAGTGTCTCGACTCTGTTTTACAAGCCACACGCAATATAGATGCTGAGGTATGGGTCGTAGACAATGCCTCGGGAGATGGCTCTCTGGAGATGCTCTCTCCGCAATATCCGAGCGTTCACTTCATTGCCAATAGCGAGAATGTAGGCTTTGCACGGGCTAATAATCAAGCCCTCAGGCAGGTGGATGCCGAGTATTCTTTGTTGCTCAATCCCGATACACTTATAGGTGAATCAACGTTGGAGGCGTGCCTCCGCTTTATGCAGCAGCACCCTGAGGCCGGGGCTTTGGGCGTGCGCATGATGAATGCTCAGGGTGAGTTCCTTGCCGAGAGTAAGCGAGGTCTTGTCACTCCCTTTGTGGCATTTTGTAAGATTGCGCAGCTAGGGCGGCTATTCCCGAAAAGTGCCGTTTTTAATCGATACTACCTAGGGCATCTCTCCAAAGAGGAGGTGCAGGAGGCTCCCATCCTATCGGGAGCGTTCTTTTTTGCACGTAGTGAAGCTCTCCAAAAGGTGGGATACCTTGACGAGCGATACTTTATGTATGGAGAGGATATAGACCTATCGTATAGTATCTTACAGGCTGGCTACCGCAATTATTATCTGCCTACTCCTATGCTCCACTACAAGGGCGAGAGCGAGAGTGCAGCCCAAGGTGAGGGGCGTTATTTGGATGCCTTTTACGGCGCTATGGAGCTATTTTACGATAAGTATCATACGGGGCAGGCATGGCTCCGCCGGCTGATGCACGGGGCTATTCGCCTAAAGAAGTTGCTAGACAAGCGCAGCCGTAAGAAGACGCTCCCTCTTACAAACCGACCCATCGCGGTGGATCTTAGGCAATCCAATGCCCTAGAGGGTGTCCCCTCGGGGAGTGCCGTAGTGGTGGATTTGAGCCTTATCTCCTACGACCTTTTGTTGCAAACCATGTGTGGAGCCGAGGGGCGTGGCATTACCTTTCTTTTGCACGACCCAAAACGCAAAGTAACCTTGGGCCCTGGTGGTATAGTACCGGAATAAAATCCCCCTTTTCTTCCTGAGGAAAGGGGGATTCGCATATAGAAAGTCGCAACTCGGCTTACAGAGCGTCTACTCTAGCTTAGGGAGTGTAGCTACAATTTGGTCTCCAATGCCAATTGTATAGCCCTCGTGGATAAACACAACTCGACCAAACGAATCTGCGATGACCACTAGGGGCAAACTCCCACGTTCTCTATTAGTTGCCTTATAAATCATCTGACGAATAGTGCCGTCTTGGTCTACGCCGTAGTGGCTTGCCTTGGGTAGGCGGGGAAACTCCGAAGCCTTGAAGCTCTTTGCCGCAGCCGACGAAGGGAAGAGGAAGACGAAGGGGCGTCCCCAAATGTTGAGTTTCTCTTCTACTCGCTCAAGGTCTTTGAGTACATGGTTGGTTGGCTCCGTACCCGGTTCGAGCAGTGCCAAAACAAAAAATCCGCGCCCCGTAGTGCTGATTAGGCTTTGGGTAGCTGTCTTCTCCTCTTTGGTCGGTTCGCCTTGTAGGGTACAGTAGGGTTGCTCTACGTTGATAGAGCCTAGTACCGAGAGTTCGTCTGCATCTTGGGGGAGGGTTAGGCTAAGCGTGGTTGTGGAGTCCCTCTCTATTTGGAATCGTTGCATCCGCACTTTTACAGCTCCTGAGGCCATACGCGTGCCTGCAATGAGGTAATAGCGTCCTATGGCAAGGGGCATGGGCTTGGCAAATAGGGCGGAGACCTCTAGGGGGCCATCCTCATCGAAGTAGAGGGTTTGGGGGAGAGCGGTTCCTTTGAGGTGGGCAAGGGAGAAATGACTATAGTATTTGGGTACAATGGAATTGGCTTTGTCGGTCTGAGACAAGAAGGCAACTTCTCCCTTAGGTTGCTCTGCCGGCGGAGTATCCAGAGGGTATGCTTGCCAAGTTTTGCCCCTATCAAAAGATATTTCTACCACTCTTAGGATCGCATTATATCGAGAGAAAAGTCCTCGGGTGCGGGCAAGTTGTACGAGAGCAATCTCCATGCTTCGCTTATCTCCTCGGCTGTATTTTAGGAGAGAGCCCAGGGAGAGGGGAGAGGGATAAGCCTCGTCTCTTTGGCAGTCGGCAAGTATTTGTAGTGTATTGGCAAGCCACAATTCATCCTCTACCAAGGCACCTACAAAGGGTTGTTCCTCTGCCACAGTGCGCCAATCACGTAAGGGTTCATAGGCAACGCGTGGAGAGTATTGGTAGAGTAGCTCCTCCTGTGTAGCTCCGGTGGGTACTTGCGAAAAGAGCTTTTCGAGTAGGGGAAGAGGAATATCTGTCCAATCCTTTTCGCTAAGTACGTGTAGGAAGTCGAAGGCGAGCTTTCTACGTTCGCTAGGTTGTGCGTCAAGGAATTTATAGAGGTTTCGAGCATTGGCACGGGCGGTGGTGAATAGATGACTTACGGCAGTGGAGGTAAGTCCCCATTTCTTGGCCGCTTCGTTGGCGGATACGGGGGGAGCGAAAGTAGCTTCGTAGGCGTGACGGATAGAATCGTCCATGGCGATACGTTTGTCGCAGCTTGCCATCTCCTCTTCTGTTGCCCGTACGGGGATTGCGTTTTCGTGAGGAGGGGTTAGCTTAAACTCCAAACTATCTGGGAGGTTCCCCTCGGGAGTAAGGCGCAGGATGGCAGGCTTGGATAGATCTGCCGGTAGGATATCGAAGGCTTGTTCTTGGCGTTTTTCGTCTTCTGCCCATACGAAAAGATCTCCGTGCCCTGTGGAAATCCCGGCATAACCACTGCCATTGGTACGAAGGGTAGCTACGGGGTAAAACTCGGCATAGTTGTAGACACAGAAGTGTACCAAGGCGCCTTCGCTAGGCGAGCCATCGGCATTTTTTACCACTACTTCGGCCTTGTGTGTAGGAGTGTAGTGCGCTGTGCAATTGATGGTTGTGGTGTTCCGCTCGGTAGAAATGATCTCCTCATTCCCTTCATAGCGACCAAATACTTTGGCGTGAACAAACATCGCACGAGAGGCTGCACCGTTAAACCACGCAATATCTAGGTTGGCGGCCGGTTCAGACCCTCCCAAGAAGTGCCATTCGCCATCCACCCATACCTCTACCCAAGCATGGTTGTCGTCGGTATGTGCCCAGCGCGGGGTGTACACTTGTCGAGCAGGAATCCCCATAGCGCGCAGGGCTGCTACGGCAAAGGTCGATTGCTCACCGCAACGCCCCAATGCGTTGTAGACGGTCTCCAGCGGCGAGTGTGTACGGCCATCACTCGGAGCATAAGTTACTTTTTGTCTACACCAGTGGTTAATCTCGAGTACGGCATCGTGCATCGAAAGCCCCACTATGCGATCGCGTAGCTCGTTGTAGAAAATCGCTCTACTACTATCAAGAGGTTCGTTGTTGACTCTCGGGGGAAGTACAAAGTGAAGGAACTCACGATCGGGTATGCGTTTGCCCCAAGGCATCTCTTTGCGCGCTTGGAGAGCTGTGCGTACATTCGCTAAGTGGAAGTCTACAGAGTAGTCTGCCACATCCGAAAAAGGCATGTAGGCATAGAGAAATTGCAGACCTTCGCGCTCTTCTGTCGTCAGATCGTCTCGAAGAATGGCCTCGTAGAGATCACCCCCATTTTGGGCACGTGCCGAGTCGAAGTCTTCTTGTACCCGTCGGCGCATGGCAGAGTCTTTTATTAGATGCCCATCGCTGCAGGAGGGGAGCAGCAAGCTCGTGATAGCAAAAAAAGCTGCTAGGAATAGGGAATGTAGTTTGTGAGGTTTCATATCATATAATAGTGTTGTTATTGTTTTCCTTATCGTAGGTTTTGCCCCCAATGGAGCTTCTCTCTCAAGGTGTCTGCAAAGGTGTGATTGCTCAGACGAATAAGGCGTACAGGGTGCTTCGCTCGGGCAATCGTTAGAGGGGTCCCTGTTGGGAATACAGCCACATTACCATCTGTTACAAGCATAAAAGTACTGCTGCGAGAAAAAACTTTGAGTTGCAATGTCACGGTATCGGGTAGTACAATCGGGCGCATACTCAGGCTGTGGGGCGCGATGGGGGTAATAAGCAATACAGGGCAATCCGGTGAGACGAGAGGCCCATTCAGGCTAAGCGAATAGGCGGTGGAGCCTGTGGGGGTTGCAACAATCAGTCCATCGGCGGCATAGTCTGCCAAGAAATACTCATTGATATGGGTCTCAACATTGATGATCGACCCCGTTTCTCTTTTTTGTATGGCTATTTCGTTGAGGGCATAGGCTTGGTATCCCTCTACTTCCACCGAGAGCAATCTACGTTCCTCTATAAGGTATTCGCCCGAGATAAGGCGGTCTATGTACTGGGCAGCATCGTGTACATCAAGGTCGGTAAGGAAGCCTAGATGCCCACTGTTAATCGCGAGAATAGGGGTCGTAGGGCTAGCAATGCGGTGCAGAGTGCGTAGGAATGTACCATCCCCTCCAAAACAGATAATATAATCTATCTTCCTCGGCGCGTTACCTGCAAATCTCTCTATTTTCTCTAGGGTAGTACTTGCTCCCGGATGCTGCGTTAGCTCCGAAAAGAAAGTCTCCTCAATGAGTATCTGTTCACCTTTTTGAGCTAAGGCGGAGAGGAATGCAGCTACATCTGATACTGCCTCTACTACGTGTCCGGAGCCAAATACTGCTACTGTGTTCATAGTCTATGCGAAAAAAACGAGGCGGGGAGAGCGAGAACGGTATTTTTGCAGGGTAATTCCATTTCTTTTTCTGCCCTATTCTCAAAAAGTTTTAGCCCTAAAAGTAGTGATGGTTTTGCCTGAAAAATAAAACTTTTCTGCCCAGAAGAGGAGACCAAAACCAGCCAAGAAAAAATAGCTCCTGAACTGATGTTCCCCAGCATAGTGAGGCTAGCTTGGGAGTCTGTTTTGCCTATTCGTCGAACCTCTTTCTCTGCCATCTCCGCAAGTTGTACTAAATTTGCTACCGACAAAGATAGTATTTACCGATGACTAAGCTAAGTGTAAATATCAATAAAGTGGCTACGATACGCAATGCACGCGGCGGTAATATCCCCAATGTACTGCAAGTAGCTTTGGATTGCGAACGGTTTGGAGCGCAGGGAATTACTGTGCATCCTCGCCCCGATGAGCGGCATATACGCTATGCGGACGTACGAGCACTCAAGCAAGTGCTCTCTACCGAGTTTAATATAGAAGGGAACCCGATTCCTTCGTTTGTAGACCTTGTCTTAGAGGTAGTCCCTGCCCAAGTAACCCTCGTGCCAGACGCTCCCGATGCCCTTACGTCCGATGCCGGATGGGAGGTGGCTCAGCACTTCGACTTCTTACGAGATACCATTCGTCGCTTTGAGGCTGAGGGTATTCGCACATCAATATTTGTTGGCACAGACCTAGACAATATTGCCCGGGCTGCCGATACAGGATGCCGTAGAGTGGAGCTCTACACAGAGCCGTATGCCACCGCTTTTCTCGAGGGAGAAGTGGAGCCGGTGATAGAGCGATTTGCCCGAGCTGCGGAGCATGCTGCCGCTTGTGGGCTGGAAGTAAATGCAGGGCATGACCTCAATCTTGATAATCTCAACTTTTTTGCTCGTCGGGTTCAGCCCCTTGCCGAGGTGTCCATTGGTCATGCTCTTATCTCCGATGCTCTCTATTTGGGGCTCGAAGAGACGATCCGCCGCTATCGGCACGAGCTTATTCTCTAGCATTTTATCCTAAAAAGAAAACATTAATAATAGTGATATGTACATACCCTTGATGCAAGTAAATGCCGCTGTGGCAGATACAACCGCCACCCTCATTGAGGCTGGTACGGCTACCCCTGTTGCTACCCTTTCTGTATGGGATCTCGCCCTCAAAGGGGGGTGGATTATGCTTGTACTCCTTTTGCTCTCCCTCTTGGGGATCTATATTTTTGTCAAGAAACTCTTGCAGGTGAAGGCGGCGCACAAGTCCGACTCCTCCTTTATGGATCGCATTAAAGACTACATCAATACACAGAGGATCGACGCTGCACACAACCTCTGCATCTCTGTCAATACACCGGAGTCTCGCATGATCGACAAAGGCCTTATGCGCCTAGGTCGCCCCATGAGCGACATCTCGGTGGCGATAGAGAATGCGGGTAACGTAGAAGCCGGTAAGTTGCAAACCTCCATGCCTCTGATGGCAACCATTGCAGCGGCTGCGCCCATGATCGGTTTCTTGGGTACGGTTACGGGTATGGTACGTGCCTTCTTCGATATGGCCAATGCAGGCTCTTCTGTAGATATTTCGCTCCTCTCCGGGGGGATATATGAGGCTCTTGTTACTACGGTAGGGGGGCTTATTGTGGGTATTATTACCCTTTTTGCTTACAACTATTTGGTCGCTCGTATCGACAAAGCCCTCAATGTATTAGAGGCGCGCAGCATAGAGTTTATGGATGCCCTTAACGAACTTAGTGGTAGCCATGAGGAAGGCAATCTATAATCAGAGGGGATAGTAGCCATGGCACTCAAGCGAAAACTTAAGGTCTCCGAGGCTTTTAGCATGGCGTCGATGACCGACATAATTTTCCTCCTCTTGATCTTCTTTATGGTCGTGAGTACTCTAGTGGTGCCCAATGCCATCAAGGTCAACCTTCCCTCCTCCCAGTCTACAGCTCCGAGCGATATGCCTATGGCGAGAGTAACGATTACAGCCGAAGGGACTTGTTATTTTGCCCTAGAGGGTGAAGCCCCCTTCGTCGTAGACGAGACTCAACTGTTGGAGCAACTGGCAACGGCACACGATGTATCCCCCGATATGTACGTGGCTCTCTATGCCGACGAAGAGGTGCCCTACCGCGAGATTATAAAGGTGCTCAACGCAACGGCTCAGCTGGATATTAGGCTGGTACTTGCCACCAAGGCGTTGCCCTCCGCACCCCAAAACACCCTAGAATAAAGGGCTAAGCAATGACACGAGACAGACTTATCGCTCTTGGGATCACCATTGCCTTTCATGGGCTTATTGTAGCACTCCTCTTTTTGCTGCAACTCACCACTATGGCGCGTTCGCATCCTAAGGAGATTACGTTAGTCCCCGTAGGCGTGTTGGGCGAAGAGTTGGCACGTGGGGGTGCCGGCAGTGAGGCTGCTCCTGCTCCCTCTAGCTATACACCTTCTATGCCTACAGCTCCTCCTACGGCTCCCTCTCCTCATAAGGAGTCTCTTCTTACCCAAAAGACTCCCGACCAGCCCGCAGTGGCTCCTCCAAAGACAAAGCCCACGCCCAAGACCAATGAAGCGGCTCTTGCGGCAGAGCGTCGCGCCCAAGAGGAGGCTCGTCGCGCGCAAGAGGCAGAGAGAGAGAGGCAGCGTGCCATTAGTAACAAGGTCTCTAATGCTTTTGGTAAGAGTGCCTCTCAGGGTACCCAAGGCAAAGAGTCTACTGGTACCGGGGGGGCTCAAGGGCAAGGCGAAGGCTCTGCCACGGGTAGTAGTGTAGGGGGTGGTGCATCTCTTGCCGGCCGTAATGTGGTGGGTAATGGAGGGCGTCCTGCTCGTCCTACGGGCTTCTCACCCACGCGTGGTACCGTGGTTGTGCGCATCGTGGTGAATGCAGATGGCAAGGTAATAGAGGCTACCCAGCGATTAAGAGGTACCAATGTAACGGATAGTCGCACGGTGCAAGCCGCCATCCGAGCTGCCTTGGCAACACGTTTTAATGCTCAGCCCGGAGCTGCCGATCAAGAGGGTACTATTACCTACCACTTTGATATTCAGTAGATTTTCAGTCCTAAATAGCTATCATCGTATGGAACAAAAAGTTTATGTCTTCCTTGCAGAAGGTTTTGAAGAAATAGAGGCAGTGACCCCTATTGACCTATTGCGTCGTGCCGGTCTTAATGTGGAGACCGTCTCTGTAACGGCAGATCGCCTCGTGACAGGGGCGCATGGAGTGCCCTATACGGCAGACCGAGTTCTTGCCGATGTGGAGGGGCAATCTCCCCTTGCTATTGTATTGCCGGGCGGTCTACCCGGAGCACAGAACCTGCATGATACCCCCGCTTTGCTTTCTATGATTCGTCGCCAGCTAGAGACCTCTAAGGTGGTGGCAGCTATTTGTGCCTCTCCTGCCTTTATCTTGGGAGAAGAGGGGTTATTGCAGGGGAAAAAAGCCACTTGCTACCCGGGTTGTGAGCCCAAAATGAAGGGTGCTACCGTGTCTACGGAGTTGGTAGAGGTGGATGGCAATATCATCACCGGTAAAGGTCCTGCAGCCTCTATCCCCTTTGGGCTTGCCATTGTAGAGAAACTTGCCGGAGCTGCGGCTGCCAAAGAAGTGGCCGAAGGCATCCTATATAAGTGATTTTGCGGCAAAGAGACCTCTTTTACATTCCTCTCTTTGCGGAGCGTTGCTGACTTTTAGTTTTGGACTTCTCATATGATCCGAATCGTCCTCTCAGTCGAGAGGAGGCTCTCTATCTTGCCTTTGAGGTAGACCGGGAGGCGTTGTACGAATTGGCGCACCGCACAACGGTTGCCTTAGGTCCTGCCTTCGATACCTGCTCTATTATCAACGTAAAGAGCGGCAACTGCCCCGAAGACTGCAAGTGGTGTGCCCAAAGCCGCCATTATACAACGGGAGCCGGGGTTTACCCTTTGCTCTCGTCGTACGAATGTACTCGCCAGGCTTGCTACAATCGCCGGCAAGGGATTCGTCGCTTTTCTCTCGTGGCAGGAGGGCGATCCGTCTCCCTGCGTGAGACGCGCCAATTGGCAGAGATCTATCAGGAGATCCGTTCAGAGACCGGTATAGATTGCTGTGCCTCTCTCGGTTTGCTCGATGAGGAACGATTACAGATACTCTACGATGCAGGCGTCTCTACGTACCATTGCAATATGGAGACAGCCCCCAACCTTTTCTCTTCGCTCTGTACAACCCATACTCAAGAGGAAAAGATTGCCACGATCCGCGCCGCACGCAAGGTGGGTATGCGCGTCTGCTCCGGGGGGATTATTGGCATGGGTGAGACTTTGGAAGATCGTATAGACTTTGCTCTCTTTCTCCGTGATTTGGAGGTGCAATCGATACCTATAAACCTATTGCAACCCATCCCCGGTACACCTCTTGATAGCCAAGCCCCCCTTAGCGAGGAGGAGTACCTCACCACGGTAGCCCTCTTCCGTCTTATAAACCCTAGAGCCTATCTGCGATTTAGCGGAGGGCGTATACAGCTCCCTCTCCCGGTGGTGCGCAAGGCTATGTACATCGGCGTCAATGCAGCCATAACGGGGGATCTGCTCACCACTGTGGGAGCGCGTGCCGAGGAGGACATGGCTCTGATTCGAGAGATGGGGTACACTACCGATCTTCCTACCGATTGGGAGAGATAGTTTCGTATTGCTATGGATGGTTTGCCCATTAGACGATGGTTTTTGCATTGTGATGCGTCTATAGGAGGATTGATACTGCTCCCTCTCTGACGATTTATTTGTAAGTTTGTAGACAGAAATTGCAAGAGATAAACGACTAATAAAACAACGATGAATCTATTCTTATTACAAGCGGCTGCTCCCGAAGCTGCAAAGGGCGGTCTAATGGGAGGTAGCTGGGGTACTATCATTATGATGGTGGTACTGATCCTGATTTTCTGGCTCTTCTTTATTCGCCCTCAGTCGAAGCGTCAAAAAGAATTGCAACGCAAGCGCGAAGCAATGACAGAGGGAGATAAGGTAATTACTGCCGGAGGGATACATGGCAAAATCTCTAAAGTACTTGACAAGGAGTTCGTGATAGAGATTGCCAAAGATGTACAGATCCGTGTAGACAAATCTTCTGTTTACGCTGCCGGCGAAGACGTCGCAGCTCAGAAGTAATAGCCCCATATGGGGTGCATTCTCTAGAAGAGGGTAAAACACTTGCGCCGCGGGTGTATCTAAACCGTGTACTTGCAAGTGTTTCTCTCCACTAGAGAAGAAAAAAACATCCTTCCCTTTTCTCAAAGAAAAAGCTTGCTGCATGGATCTTCAGCTCTTTACTAAACGTATACTTTCGGTAGGAGAAAAAGTTCCTCGCTCTGCCCCTTTGAGTGCACAAACGCTACGGGGGCGTAAGTTTTTTTCTTTCCTTGTTTTCTTGCTCCTTTCTTTGGGGTGGTGGTTGATAACGAGCCTACAAGAGCGTTATCAAACCTCCATTGTTATACCCGTAGAGTATCCGGACTTGCTAGAGTTCGCTCCCGACGGAGAGTTGCCCAAAGAGTTAAAAGTAAAGATCGAGGATACAGGCTTTTCGCTTCTTTTCAATTATACCTTTCGTACTTACAGCCCAATAAGGTTGGACGTGGATATGGCTCGCGCACGGAGTGATAGGCGGTTGCTGATCTCTTCCGCCTTGCTGAACCAAAGTGTGCAGGCTCGGTTGGAGTCGAGTTCTACGCGCATTGTATCAATTACACCCGGGGAGATTGACTTCAAACTCTCTCGGTTGGAGTCGAAAGTGGTGCCTGTGGAGAGCCATGTGTCCGCGGAGCCTAATGATGGGCATCTTCTTAAAAATCTTATTATAGAGCCCGATCATATTACCATTTATGGCAGTAGAGATCAGTTGCGGAAGATAAAGGCTGTCTATACCGATAGCATGCTTTTGCATCAAGAGGGCGAGTCTCTTGTGCAAACAAAGATGGTGCCGCTCCTGAAGCATGAAGGGGTGCGTCTGAGTATCCCCAAGGTGCAGGTGCGTGCCGAGTTCGTTAAGTTTACGGAGAAAGTCTTGGAGATCCCTATCGAGGTGGAGCATAAGCCTGGGGGGGTCTCTCTTACATTGCTTCCCTCTCGTGCACAACTGAGGGTAGCCATCCCCATGTCGATGTACAATACCGTGCGGCCCGAAGATTTTACTCTTATGATTGATTATCGGGAAATCTTTGCTCCCAGTGGTGCCGATAGTACCTCTGTTTCGGGTGGCTCTCAGGGTCAGCTCTTTACGGTATATTTAGTAACTCCGCCGGAGTGGCTCATCAACTACAGCATTACCCCGGCTCGCATTCAATTCATCAGGGAGGGTGTAGCCGAGTGAGTTGTGCAGACATAAGGGTACTGGGAATTAGCGGAGGTATCGGGAGTGGCAAGAGTGTCGTTTCGCGCCTTTTGCGCCTTTTGGGAATACCCGTTTTCGATTGCGACAGGGAGGCAAAAGCCCTGTACGACAGCGATACGCAACTCAAAAAACAACTCCTCGTGCGCTTTGGCGAAGGACTATATCCCGAGGGGCAATTTGCTTCTCGCGCTTTAGCTCAGATTATTTTTGAGGATCCTCTCGCTAGAAGAGAGGTGGAGCAGATGGTACACCCCGCCGTATTAAGGCGTTTCGAATTGTGGAAAGAGCAGCAGGGACGTCCGCTGGTTGCTTTGGAGAGCGCCATCCTTTTCTCGAGTGGATTCGATAAGTTTTGTTCCGATATTCTATGGGTCGATGCTCCGGAAGAGGAGCGTTTACAACGCATTGTACAACGTGACGGAGCAATCCGAGAGGAGGCAATGCGTCGTATCGAAGCTCAGCGCAACAACACCCCTCCTGAGGGAAGTCGTGTTTATCGGATCGATAATAGTGCAGATCAGGCCCTCCTACCGGCTGTTCGCGCTCTGGTACAGGGGCTTCTTCCTTAGCTACTACCATTTTCTCCCTCTTTCCCCTTGGTGTTGTGGAGGAGGGGCTTGGAGACTCCTTTTTTATCGTTACTTTTGTGGGAGTCTTATCAAAGATTAGGAATATATGTTTAGGCGATATATCGCATTCTTAGGCCTTGTGCTTTTTGCATTGGGTACTGTGGCTTGTAGCAAGATCCCTGACGATCATTGCCGTATTGTGCTGCGTTGGGAGGGTGCCGCTACAGATTCCCTTTCTCCTCGTCTCTATTTAGTCCACAACGATACCCTAGGAGGGAGTGTGGTAGATACGGTAGAGATAACCGAGAGGAAGGGGAAGCAAGAGTTGGATATATACGTGGATACTACTTATTCTCACCTCACAATCCGTTCCGAAAAACCCTCTTGGGAGTTGGCTTTTGAGATGCCTAGGGCAACGAAAGTGACGGTGGATATTGATTGGGAGCATCCCCATCTTTTGAGAGTATCGGGCTACCCCGAAGCTGATGTTCGCAGCAAATTTATTCGTGGAGAACGCAAGTTGCTCCGCCGTTACGACGAGGCTTTGGCGCAAGCTAATATGACAGAGGCAGACAGCCTTTGGTCTCTTGTGCGTCATCGCCTTGCGGAGTATATTGTAGATAACAAAGAGAAGCCCGGAGCCGATCTCCTCATGATGGAGTTCCTCCCCGGGCGAGAGGGAATGCTCTTTTTTCAGCAGCAATACCCCACGGAGTCGCTGCCTGAGCAGTTCCGTTACTACCATAATGAAAGAGAGCGATGGTCTGCCATAGGAGAGAAAGGAAGGTGGATTGATTGGTCTCTTTTGCCCATGCCGGACTCTCTTCGGATTCGTATCTCCTCTCGTCCGGACTCTGCATTCCGCTATGCTGTTGTGGAGCTTTTGTCGAATGCCGAGCCATCTCCCTACGCAAAAGAGATCAGAGAGGTACAGAAGAAAAAGGCGAATCAATTTATTTTCCTGAGCTATAGCCTTGCCCCCAAGGTACAAGGTGCTTTCCCCTCTTCTAGGCAGGGCAATTTGCCCAATTACCATGCCATTAAATCTTCCGCAGGGAGTATTCTCTATTTTTCGGATCAAATGGGGATTACCGCCTTCCCCTACTATCTAGTGGCGGATGACCATAATATCGTCGTAGCTTGGGGAGAGGATTTTTCTGTTTTGCTGAAAACTCTGAGTTCTTTGCCTTGAGATAAGAGATTGCCATGCTTGTCAAAACCTATACCGCAGCCCTTGTTAGTGTAGATGCCCACCTCGTAACGGTGGAGGTGAATGTAGAGCCGGGGGCAGCTGTTACCCTTGTAGGACTGCCCGATACCTCTGTAAAGGAGAGTTGCCAGCGCATTGAGACGGCTGCCGAGTACTCGGGCTACCGTCTGCATGGCTTCCGAAGTGTAATTAATCTGAGCCCAGGCGATCTTAAGAAAGAGGGTACTGCCTATGACCTCCCCATTGCGATAGGATTGATTGGGGCGTGCCAATACTTCAAGAGTACATGTCTCGATCGCTACGTGATGGTGGGTGAATTGTCTCTCGATGGCACCATCCGTCCTGTAAAAGGGGCTCTACCCATTGCCATAAAAGCACGAGAATTGGGGTTTGAAGGCCTTATTGTTCCGCGGGAGAATGCACGCGAAGCAGCCGTGGTGAATAAACTGAAAGTCTTTGCCGCCGATACCCTTGTGGAGGTGGTACACTTCCTTGAGGGGACGGGTGAATTGGATCTCGTGCAGGTGGATACGAGGGCAGAGTTTGAGGCGCATCGAGAGTATTATGTACACGACTTTGCCGATGTAAAAGGGCAAGAGAACGTAAAACGAGCCATGGAGGTGGCGGCTGCCGGAGGGCATAACATCCTGATGGTGGGGGCGCCCGGCTCGGGGAAGTCTATGATGGCCAAGCGAGTTCCTGGCATTTTGCCTCCATTTACGTTGGGAGAGTCACTCGAGACCACCAAGATTTATTCGGTGGCAGGCAAGTTGGCTCACAATACAACGCTTATGACGGCTCGTCCTTTCCGAGCTCCTCACCACAGTATTTCGATGCCTGCTCTTGTGGGAGGCGGCACTTCGCCTCGCCCCGGAGAGATTAGTTTGGCGCATAATGGCGTTTTATTTCTAGATGAGCTGGCCGAGTTTAATCGGAGTGTTTTAGAGCTCATGAGGCAGCCCATGGAGGAGCGAACTATCACGGTCTCCAGAGCTAAGGCCACGGTGGATTATCCCGCCTCTTTTATGCTGGTTGCAGCAATGAATCCCTGCCCTTGTGGCTATTATAATCATCCTACAAGAGAGTGTGTTTGTCCCCCGGGGTCGGTGCAAAAATACTTGTCGAAGGTATCGGGTCCCCTGATGGATCGTATTGATATTCAGATAGAAATTGCCCCTGTTCCTTTTGAAGAAATTTCCAAGTCCTCCCTGGCAGAGTCTTCTTCCGCGATCCGTTCGCGGGTAATAGCCGCTCGTGCGAGACAGACGGCTCGCTTTGCTGACTTCCCCCATGTGCACTGCAATGCTCAGATGACCGCCCCCTTGACGCAGCGTTTTGCCCGCCCTGACGAGGAGGGAATGCGGCTCCTCAAAAAGGCAATGGAGCGTTTTGGTCTCTCGGCACGTGCCTATGATCGTATTCTTAAGGTGGCGCGTACGATTGCCGACTTGGCAGGAAGTGAAACCATTGCTGCGGAGCATATTCGAGAGGCAATCCTCTATCGCAATCTCGACCGTGCTTCGTGGGGAGCGGTGTGAAAAGCCTACTTCCCTTTTTCTCTTTAGCTTTGATTAAACTCTTCTTTCTCAGTTCGATAGCGAAAACCCGTTGAGCCCTTCGCGAGATGTGGGCAAATTATTTAGGGCAAAGTGTTGTTAGTTTGGGATTTTATACTACCTTTGCAGTCGGAAAAGAGAGCTTCCTTAGCTCAGTTGGTTAGAGCATCTGACTGTTAATCAGGGGGTCCTTGGTTCAAGCCCAAGAGGGAGCGCGTTTCTTAAAGATAGTCCTCGATACCTATTCGGTTCGGGGACTTTTTTTGTCCATTCACCCTAAATATTTTTGAATATAAAGTGTTGGAGAGTTGTTCTTTAGGGATATTTCTGTACATTTGCATCGCGAGAGGATGAGTTAAAAAGGTTATTGCTTCTCCTTTTGTTGGTTATAAATTCACTAAATAGAAATTGATCATGAACGAAAACACTATCAATTCTTTTTTGATGCAGAACGCAAAGTTCTTCGACCCTGCTAGCCAGGCTCAGATTAAGCAACTTCTTGAAAACGTAGACGAAAGCAAGCTCGCTACTATCCAAGCTATCTCTTTTAAGGATCCTATGACAATGATGATCCTTGCGATCGTTGCCGGATCTCTCGGGATCGACCGCTTTATGCTTGGCCAAGTAGGCCTTGGGGTTGCAAAACTTCTTACCTGTGGTGGATGTGGTATTTGGACTATTGTCGATATCTTCTCTGTACAACAACGTACAAAAGATTTTAACCTCAATCTCCTTAAGCAAGCTCTCGGTCAAAACTAATTTTTGACATAGACAGGGGCTTTCCCCCCATATCGTAAGGATTTTCAAAACGGAGATTTGTCTTTCTCATCCCCCGATAATAACGGAAGAGGATAGGGAGGGCAGATCTCTTTTTATATCCTATTATTTTTGAAGAAGTAGTACATTTGTGCCAGGAAATGCCTGTTCTCTCTGTCAAGAAATAGAGAGGTCAAGAGGGTGTTTAAGGTTGGGTAAAAACAAATAAAAACTATGACAGAGCAAACTATTAACAACTTCCTCCTTATTAATTCGAAGTATTTTGATATGAGCATGATGCCCGAGATCAAACTTCTCTTGCAGAATGCCGATGAAAGCATGGCTCAAAGTATTTTCGCTATTGAGTTCAAAGATCCTACGACCCTCCTAATTATCTCTATATTGTTGGGTACCTATGGGATTGACCGCTTTATGTTAGGTGATGTTGGTATGGGGCTACTCAAACTCTTTACAGGGGGAGTGTGTGGTATTCTTTGGATTATAGACGCTGTGAATATTCAGCAGAAAACGAAAGAATACAACTTCAATAAACTTCGTTCTGCACTTTCCGGCTATCCAATGTACTAAGAGTAACATTGCACGATAGTATTGCTATCCCTCCCATCATTGCTTCCCCTAGTGGCAGTAGTGATGGGAAGAGTCTTTTTTAGGGGGTGGCTCAGTCTCTATTCTCTTCTTGGCAGTGCCGTTTCCTTTTTTACCCAATATAGAGGCGATTTTTTGCCTGAGAAGTAAATCTTTTCAGGCTGATTTTTCTAGAGAAATCAGCCTAAAGTAGGAGAGGTCTTAGGGCAAGAACTAGAAAAATAATAGCCAGCTCCACAGATTGATTGATGCGAATCCCCTTTTTGGCGTCCTGCAGTGTTAGTTCACGTGGGTAGTTACCAATGTAGGGTTTGTCAAATAGTTCGCCAAAGTAGTAGTGCGGCCCTCCAAATTGGCATTGCAGTATGCCGGCTAAGGCAGCTTCCGGATAACCGGAATTGGGGCTGGCGTGGTTTTTTCCCTCTTTCCAGACAAAGCCTAATAAGTCTAGCCTACCGCTAACCAAGAGCATAAGCAGGGCTGTAAGCCGAGCCGGTATGTAGTTGGCTACGTCGTCGATGCGTGCTGCCCAGCGTCCAAAGAGGACATAACGGGCAGAGTGGTACCCAATCATGGAGTCGAGGGTGTTAATCATCTTATAGGTTAGGATGCCCGGCAAGCCAAAAAGCAGGTAGTAGAAGAGGGGTGCTACCACGCCGTCGCTGAGGTTTTCGGCCAGCGTCTCAAGAGCAGCGGTGCGAATTTCTTGTGCGGAGAGGGTAGATGTATCCCGCCCCACGATGCGAGCTACCTGTTTTCTGCCCTCTTCTTCTGATCTCTCTACCGCATCAAATACCATTCGCACTTCACGGCAAAGCGTTGTACCGGCAAGCGAGTAGAATAGGAAAATAAGGTCTAGAGGGACAATCGCCCAAGGGGAAAAATGGGATAGCCCCCTCTCTATACTCCAGGTCGCGAGAGCGGTTGCACTGATGAGCCCGAGAGCTAGCAAAGCACCTTTGGCAAGTCGGTGGTTGCCTCGATTGAGACGCTTCTCGCCCCAACTGATTGCTTTCCCAAAAAATACAATAGGGTGAGGGAGCTGTGGAGGATCGCCTAGTAGACGATCGAGTAGCCACGCAGGAATTAGACTCGAGGCAATGAGGAGTAGGGTGGAGAGGTAGGTCATTTTGGGGAGTCTGAGGAGTGATAAGGCTATTTAGAACTCTGCTGTTGATACCAATCACTGAGTGCATCTACGAGGGCTTGATCGGCCTCTTCGCCTTGGCTCGCTACCCGAATGCAGGCAATGCCTAGGGCTCCCATGTTGGTGGCATCACGTACCAGGATGCCCCGCTCTCGGGCTAGCCACTCTTTGAGATCGGCACTGGTTATCCCCGATACCTCGAAATGAAAAATAAAGAAATGAGTATCTGTGGGTACGATGGATAACCATGGGAAAGCGGATAGTTTGGCTCTTAGCGTGCGGCTACTCTCGAGGAGTTGCGCCTCAATGCCCTCGTATAGGGCTTTGTTTTGGAGTAGCCATTTCCCTGCTTCTATGGCTAATGTATTTACAGACCACGGATGGCTGAGCGCACGAATCCGCCCGAGAGTTGTAGCGTTTGAGACAAGATACCCGAGCCGCAGCCCCGGTATGGCAAAACTTTTGGTGAGAGACTGCACGAGTATTACGTTGCCCAAACTGAGTGCTTCGCGTGCTCTTAGCACCTCTTGGGGGGAGAATGAAGCGTAGGATTGATCAAAGACAAATACCTGCTCGGGGTGTTTTTGGATGTACTCTACCAGTTCCTTTTTGGGGATTACTTGTCCTGTGGGGTTATTGGGGTTTCCAGACCAGATCGCTTGGGCGCCTTGGGGAGTATCCGGCCATTGGCAAAAGGTGGATAGAGTATGGTTGTAGAGCTGTGCGGCATCTGCGTATTCGCTAAAAGAGGGCGAGAAGATGGCAGAATGCTTGCCCTCTAAGCTGTGGGCAACGAGGTAGATCGCCTCCGTAGCTCCGTTGGTTACCATTACTTCCTCCGCTGTTATGCCGAGTTGCTCTGCAAGGCTAACCTCTAGGCTGCGAGGGGAGGGCTCGGGGTAAGACGTAATGAGGGGCAACTGCTCCGATAGGTACCGATACAATGCCGTGTGGTCGATGATAGTGGGAACATTACTGCTGAAGTTGTAGCGGATGGCTACCCCCTGGTAGTGATGAAGATCGTCTCCGTGCCCTTCAATCATAGTCTTGCATGATTTGGTAGATGCGCTCTATATTGACGTATTGCCGTACGTGATCGGCTAGTTTGTCGTACTGCTCTTCTTTGTAGCTAGCGTAGTCCAGTGCTTTCTCTTGTGTTAGTTTGTGGCTGAATGGGGCGAGTAATCGATCTACTACTGCCGGATTGTCGAGGATGCCATGGATGTAAGTACCCCAGCATCGCTCGGAGAGTCGGGTACCTTCTGCGGTGCCGTCTGAGAACTGATTGGTAGGCGAGCAACTGGCCCCCTCAAGTAACGTTGTTTGCCCCATGTGTATTTCGTACCCTCGGCAGAGAGTGGGATCGCCAAGGTGTGTGAACTCAACTTGACGGGTGACTTTCTCTTGAGTTATGGTGGTTTCTGTGGGGAGCAATCCAAGTCCCGGTAGGTGTTGATAGCCGCTTCCCTCTAGGTTGTCGGGGTCGTGCAGCACTTGCCCCATCATTTGATACCCTCCGCATATGCCCACAAGGGTGGTGCCCTTGCGGTGAGCTCGTACCAAACACTGCGCCACGCCGTTGTTTCTTAGTTCGGCCAGGTCGCCAAGGGTGTTTTTACTCCCGGGCAGAATGATAATGTCGGCCTTCTCTAGTTCTTTTAGATTATTGGTGTAGTAGAGATGGATTCGAGGGTCCTGCTCAAGTGTGGAAAAGTCTGTGAAGTTGGAGATATGCCCCGTCCGTACAACGGCTATATTGACCTTCCCTACTTGCGATGTTCGGTTCTTATTGGCCAGAGCTACCGAGTCTTCTTCTTCTATTGTGATGTCTTGGAAGTAGGGGACGACACCCAAAACGGGTACGCCTGTTAGCTCTTCGAGCAGTTTACGCCCTTCGGTGAAAAGGGCAAGATCTCCACGAAATTTATTGATGATAACGCCCTTGATGAGCCGTCTATCTTCGGGCGATTGTAGCATGATGGAGCCGTATACACTGGCAAATACACCGCCACGATCGATATCCGCCACGAGCAATACGGCAGCATGGGCGTGGCGAGCCATGGGCATATTCACAAGGTCGCTATCCTTTAGGTTCAGTTCCGATATGCTCCCAGCACCCTCCATTACGATGGGATTGAATCGGCTGCTAAGTCGGTCGAAAGCTCCGTGTACTTCGGCTCGTAGCTCCTCGCGCCCCTCACGTCGGAAGTAGTCGTAAGCATGGGTATTGCCAATCGGTTTGCCGTGGAGTACAACCTGGGAAGTTTGGTCGCTACTCGGCTTTAGGAGCAACGGATTCATATCGGTGTGGCAGGGGATGCCGGCTGCTTCGGCTTGTACGGCTTGTGCTCGGCCTATCTCAAACCCTTCTGGGGTAGCGTAGGAGTTGAGCGCCATATTCTGAGCTTTGAAAGGGGCAGGGTGGTAGCCGTCTTGCTTAAAAATACGACAGAGAGCCGTTGCCAAAACGCTTTTCCCTACATCACTACCCGTACCGGCTAGCATAATAGGGCGGAGAGGCTGAGGGTGTTTCATACTTCTTTCCCTTTCAGTTTTCGTTTGTAGGCAAAGGCTCGCCAGCGATCTTCTTGGAGCTGTTTTTGCCAAACTTCGTAGCGTGCCATAACAAAAAGGAGGTCGGAGAGTCTGTTGATCAAGACGAGGATTTGTGCGGGCACGGGGTCTATATGGTGTAGGGTGACAAGCCTTCTCTCGGCTCGGCGAGCCACTACTCTTGCTTGGTGTAGGTGGGCAGCAAGGGGAGTCCCCCCGGGGAGGATAAAGTAGCCCTCTCGCTCATTGATTTCGGCATTCATGCGATCCATACACTCCTCTAGGTGCCCAACGAGAGTGGGAGAGAGGCTGTTGGGGTTACGATCTCTAAGGGTAGAGGGGGTGGCAACGAGGCTCATTACGGCCATCAGTTCGAGTTGTATTTCTCGGAGATCCTCTTGCCAAGGATGCTCAGTTTCGAGGAAAGAGCGTACAAGACCAAGGGCGCAGTTTAGTTCGTCTAGGGTGCCGTTGGCTTCGATGCGTGGGTCGTCTTTCGCCACTCGTGCGCCTCCGTGTATGGCAGTTGTGCCTAGGTCTCCGGTTCGTGTGTATACTTTACTCATGCTTTCCAGAGGTCAAGGATATTGCGTTCACCCCAGTAGAGGTGCGTGTATCCGGCGATACAGTTTTTTATTCGGTAGAGAGGAGTCTCTACGTCGTTGCCCCGAGCATCTTTTACGCTGGAGGCATAGTTGAAAATCGGTTCGTGGGGCGTGACAATGCTACTATAGTGAAATTCGTGTCCCTGCCACGGCTCCTGCCCTTGGATTGTGAGGGTGCGGTAGCCTAGGTGTAGGCGCATGTTTTGCATTGTAGCCTCTTGGGGCAAGATGTCCACCATGGGGTAGCTCACCCCTTTTTCGTCCGTAATAGAGCGGCAGAGGTACATCATTCCTCCACACTCGGCAAGTAGTTTCCCTCCACTGGCTACGTAGTCTCGGATCTCCTCTTGGAGCTGTCTGTTTTGTGCTAGCTGAGGCAAAAAGAACTCAGGGTAGCCCCCGGGGATATAGATGAGGTCGCTAGGAGGGAGGGAGCTATCGGTGAGAGGACTAAAGTAGGAGACGCTACCGAGCTGTTGCAGTTGGTCTAGGTTGGCTTGATAGGTGAAGTTGAAAGCTTCGTCCTTAGCTACGCTGATGCGGAGTGTCCCCTTAGGTGTGTTGGGGGGGAGTGCAGGGGCAGGGGCGTTAGTGGCAAACAGCTCCAGTAGGCGATCTACCTCTACGTATTTTTCGAGCGTCTCGGCAATGCGATCGGCATACGCATCGAAGTCAAGTTGGGCATCTAGGGTAAGCCCTAGGTGACGAGAGGGTACCGATAGCTCCTCCATACGGGGGATATAGCCGAGGTAGGGTACCTGGGCAGCCGAGGCGGCTTCTTGCAAAAAGGCGTAGTGTCGGGGGCTGGCTACCTTGTTAAAGATAACGCCAATGAGACGGATTTTGGGGTAAAACTGAGAGAAGCCAAACAGCGTGGCAGCCACCGAATAGGCGGTGCTTTGTGCATTAACTACCAGGAGGATGGGGAGATCTAATAGCTCAGCAATTCGGGCACTGCTCCCTTCCATTCCCTTATAACCATCGAACAATCCCATTACCCCTTCGGTCACGGAGATATCGGCTTCTTGCGAGTGGCGTGTGTAGAGATTATGCAGATGCTCTCCGCTTGCGAGCCAATTATCCAGGTTGATAGAGACTCGCCCCGAAGCCATTTTGTGGTATTGAGGATCGATGTAGTCGGGGCCGCATTTGAAGGGTTGTACCCTGTAACCTCTGTTGCGAAGAAGGCGTAAAAGCCCGGTGGTGAGGGTGGTTTTCCCTCCCCCCGAAGAGGTGCCTCCGATTAGGAATTGGGCTATCATGGCTTTACGGCTTTGAGTATGGTAATGGGGTTGTGCTCGTCTAGAGCGATGTGCTGCGAGGAGACGATCTTCCACTTGCAGCTCTCGGCGCCTTCGTAGAATGCCTCTCGGCTCTCGGGGCTTACGCTGTTGAAGACAACAACACCTCCTTCGGTGAGATAGCGATCTATACGCTGAATCATGGAGACGAGCTGCCCTCCATGCCCTCCGATAAAAACGGCATCAGGGCGAGGATATTCTGCTAAATCCATTTCCATAAAATCGCCAATCACGGCGGTGATGCCGGGGGTACCAAAGCGCCGAGTGTTGGTCTCCATGAGGGCGCGTCCTGCCTCTCGTTGCTCAAAAGAGACAATCTCTAAATGGGGAAATTGCAGTTTGGCTTCGATGGAGACGGAGCCGGTGCAGAACCCGACATCCCAGAGCGTTTGATGCGAACGCAGGTCTAGAGCGGCAAGGGAGAGTAGCCGAATGGGCATTTTGGTAATCATCTTGGCTCTGCCGTCGAGGAGGGCGAAGTCGCTCTCGGGGATACCTAGGGATCGGTGTCGGGGGTGCGTCTGTTTGAGTATAAGACAGTTGGGCATAGAGAACGAGCGTTGGGCTACCTCCTCTATGGAGTACTCCGCCACTCTCTCTAGGGCATTCCCTAGGTTTTCTCCCACAATCATACGATAGTTGTTGTAGCCATAGTCCAGCATTCGTTGGGCAATGGCATTGGGAGTTTTGTTCCTATCGGTCAGCACGCCCATGAGGGGTTCCCCTTCTATTAGGGCTTGTTCGAAGCGTTTCCAAGGTCGCCCCGTGAGCGAGAGAGTCCGCATCCCTTCGTAGGGGAGTAGGCTGCGATGGGCGAGTAGTTGTAGCGAATTGAAGGTGGGAAATACCTCAATAATAGCCTCCGGGTCGCGCCTTTGTACCGTGCCGGCAAACCCGAAAAATAGGGGGTCGCCCGAAGCAAAAACAACGATCTCTTGATGCTCTTTGTAGGCATCGAAGACGCCATCCAGAGGTACCGTTATATCAATCCAAGTAGCCCCCGGGGGGAGGAACTTTTCCACCAATTGGTGATGACGAAGTCCTCCGGAGAACACCTTGTTCTCGGCTATTATTTTGAGGACTGCCGAGGTGGGTTCTAATTCGGAGTCGTCGGTAATGCCAATGATGTAGTACTTGCGTGCCATGCTTTTGTGGGGCTATACGTCTCGCCCGGGATAGAGGGCTGCGGCATCGTCGTAGCAGAGAATGGCATTGATAAGGGTGGCGGCTAGGTTGCTACCTCCTCGTCTGCCCTCTACGATGATCTTAGGGATATGGGGGAAAGTATGTACCCTATGCTTCGACTCACAAACGTGTACAAAGCCTACGGGAGCGGCTATGATGCCCGAAGGAGTGGCCTTACCCAGCCGTATTTGTCGGCATAGCTCGATAAGGGCCGTAGGAGCATTACCAAAGGCAAAGAGAGCGTTGGGGTCTTCTTCCACAGCTAGGCGGATGGCTTCTTCTGCCCTTGTAGTGCCTCGCGTCTTGGAGAGTTCCACCACACGAGGATCGGTGATATAGCATTTGACCGAGAGCCCAAGTCGCTCCACAGCTCCCTTGCGGATGCCTGCTGCCACCATAGATACATCGGTTACAATAGTCCTGATTTCGCCCCTTTTGATGGCTTCGTGCATTTGAGACACCGCGTTGGGATCTGTGTAGAGAATATCCTCCATGGAGAAGTCTGCCGTGGTGTGGATGGCATGGAAGAGAGCCCATCGCCGATCGATAGGCACCTCGGGGTGGCGCATCTCACGCTCTATCGTGCGGAACGATTCCATCATGATTTGCTGCCCCTTGCCCTCTGCTCCTTCGATGCGCTCTCGGTAGTAACCTCGAGGCGTGATGATGGCATCTTGAGTTTGGTAAGACTGAGAGTTGCCGATAAGTACCACGGTAAACATATCGATCTCTTCGGGGTCGAATTGTGCCAATGTAGTGCGTACAACATGTTCGCCCGGGCGACCTGCCTCTCGTACATAGCCTACGGGTGTAGTGGAAGCGCGCCGCTCCAAAAAGAGCGCTTTGAGCCGATGGAGCTGCCAATACCGCCCTTCGCTTTTGGGGTTGTAGACTGCGGTAACGAAGTCCGCCTCGGCAGCTGCTATGATGCGTTTCTCTATCTTCTCCCAAGGGGTCATGAGGTCGGAGAGGGAGATGATGCAGAGGTCGTGCCCAATGGGAGCACCCAAGAGCGAAGCCGCTTTTTGGAAGGCACTGATCCCGGGGAGTACCTGGATCTCTATCGCACTATCCCGATCTTTTTTCATCTCGTAGATGAGGGGAGCCATGCCGTAGATGCCGGCATCGCCCGAACTGATGACCGTAACGCGCTGCCCTTTCTCCGCCTCTTCGAAGGCAATAGCGGCACGCTCTCGCTCTTTTTTCATCCCGGTGTCGATACAACGAGCCGTGGAGGAGAGCCAGGGTTCAATGAATTGGAAATAGTATTTATAGCCTATTACTACGTCGCTTTGGGCAATGGCTTCACACACCGCCGGGGTGATATCTTGAGGGCTGCCGGGGCCTATGCCTGCGACTATGATACTGCCTTTGTTCATAATTAAGGGGAGGGGTTAGGGTTTTGTCTCGGGTCTATTGTCTTTGTATATGAGGTATTGCTGGCGCAACGCTCGGTATTTGCGGAGGTCTTCTTGCCAGCTTTTGCGTATTGCCTCCTCGCTCCATCCCTCTCGGAGTTGCTTGCGGAGTGAGGGAGAGCCTGCGAGAAGGTCGAAAGTGTGCTCGCGGTCAATGAGTCGCTTACCTACCTTTTGGGTTCGCTTCTTCCAGTCGATGAGCGGGGCAATGCTTAGCCCCCCTTGGGGGAGAGAATCCGTGTAATTCGTTCCATAGCAGCGTTGCCCCTTGTACTTTGCGTCGGTGGCTCCCTGCATAGATTTTGGGGTGAAGAGATATTGTCCCAACTCTTTATTAGGATACCCCAGTGCTGTAAAAGGATTGGGGGTGCCCCTGCCTACGCTTAGGATGGTGGCTTCGAAAAAGCACAAAGAGGGGTAAAGGCGAATGGCTTCGGGCGTCTTGAGATTGGGGCTTGGGGCTACGGGGAGCGTGTAACTATCGCCGTGCTGCCATCCCTTGATGGGTACTACACGGAGGTCGCACTGGATGCCCCCTGCCAGCCAACGCTCTCCGTTGATCATAAGAGCTAGCTCGCCTACGGTAAGTCCGTGCAGTACGGGGATGGGGTGCATCCCGATAAAAGATTGGCACGAGGGGACGAGGAGGGGGCCATCTATGTAGTCGTTGGGGTTGGGGCGGTCAAGTATAACTACTGTGATATGGGCTTCGGCAGCGGCTTCCATTACATAGTGCATGGTGCTGATGTAGGTGTAGAAGCGAGTGCCAACGTCTTGGAGGTCGAAGAGAATAAGGTCTAAATCGGCAATTTGATTGCGCTTGGGCTTTTTGTTATTGCCGTAGAGAGAAATAATGGGTAAGCCGGTGAGGGCATCTTTCCCGCTTGCCACGGAGGCGCCTGCATTGGCAGTTCCTCGGAATCCGTGCTCGGGAGAGAAAAGGCGACAAACCTCTATATTGAGGGCAAGAAGGCTATCGACAAGGGGGCGTTGGTCCGATCCGATAACGCCTGTATGGTTACTCACAAGCCCTACTCGCTTGCCACGGAGTAGGGGGAGTAGTTGATCCATCCGTTCCGCTCCCACTTGTATAGAGGAGGGGGGGGGCGTAGGGGCAGCAAAGAGCTTAGGAGCCCCCACAAAGAGGACTCCTAAGACAAAGGTTATAACCCTGAGTAAAAACTTATGGGCGAGGTTGCTCATTTTTTTGCATCGGCTACACGCTTCTGGTCGGCAATGAAGGCGGCCAATCCATTGTCCGTAAGGGGGTGCTTGAGCAATCCCTTGATGGCACCCAAGGGGCAAGTAGCTACATCTGCACCCACTTCTAGGCATTCGATAACGTGGCGTGTGTGGCGGATACTTGCTGCTAAGACCTCCGTTTCAAAGCCATAGTAGCGGAAGACTTCCACAATCTGACGAATAAGCCCTACGCCATCGCCCGAAATATCGTCGATACGACCTACAAAAGGCGATACATAGGTAGCCCCGGCTTTGGCTGCAAGGAGTGCTTGACCTAGATTGAAGATGAGCGTACAATTGGTACGAATCCCCTCACGAGAGAACTGGCGAACCGCCTTGATACCCTCTTCGGTAGCAGGTACCTTTACCACGATGTTGGGGTGGAGAGCTGCTAGTTCGCGCCCTTCGCGGAGCATCCCCTCGAGGTCGGTGCTCATCACTTCGGCACTTACATCGCCATCTACTATCTCGCAGATTTTGAGGTAGTGCGCCTTGCAGTCTGCTTCGCCGCTGATACCCTCTTTGGCCATCAAGGAGGGGTTGGTTGTAACGCCATCTAGTACGCCTAAGTCGTTTGCTTCTCGGATGCTTGCCAGATTGGCTGTGTCGATAAAAAATTTCATTGTTACTTCCTCACTGTTTATTTGGGTGGTAGATTATTTTTCTTCTTTGCTGAGAGATTCTTCTTGCTCGGGGTACATAAACCACGATGCATACATAGAATAGTTGTGGGCGATGCGTTGGTTCATCTCGGCACTTTGGGTCGGATCCACTTCTTTTATGAAGCGAGCCGGACAACCACCCCAGAGGGTATGGGGCTCAATCTTGGTGCCCTTGAGCACGACTGAACCTGCCGCTACGATAGCTCCTTCGCCCACTTCCACGTGGTCAAGCAGTACCGAACCCATACCGATAAGAGCGTAGTTGTGTATCGTAGCTCCATGGATGGTCACGTTGTGCCCGATGGAAACGTAGTCTCCCATCTCTATGGTGGAGAGCCCATATAGGGTATGCAGTACCGATCCATCTTGGATATTGACATGGTTGCCAATGCGGATACTATTAACGTCGCCACGCAGTACAGCATTGAACCACACGCTACAATGGTGCCCCATTACAACGTCGCCAATGATGCAGGCCCCCTCGGCAAGGAAACACTCCTCGCCAATCTCGGGGGTAATCCCACGTACAGGGATGATATGCGCTGCCATCGTGGGTTAGAGCTTTTGGGTCTTCTCGCGAAGCCAAGCCGCCTCTTCCGGGGTAAGTAGAGGGCTAATCTCTTGGTATACCTTCTCTTGATAGGCATTGTACCAAGCGATCTCTTCTGCGGTGAGTAGGCTCTTCTCTACAAGACGATTGTCGAGATAGCAGAGGGTAACAGTCTCAAAGCCGAGGAAAGTCCCGAACTCGCTGCGGCAATTCTCTTTGGTGACGATTAGGTTCTCAATACGGATACCCCATTTGCCAGCGCGGTAAAGTCCCGGTTCGTTGCTTGTAAACGTGCCCACGGCCATGGGGGTGGGGTTGTTGTCTGTGCGGATATTCTGAGGCCCTTCGTGTACGTTGAGGGCGATCCCTACGCCGTGGCCTGTGCCGTGCCCGTAAGAGAGCGCTCTATCCCAAAGGGCTTTGCGTGCCAAAATATCAAGCTGATTGCCACGAGTCCCCTCAGGGAATTGTGCCGTAGCAATGGCGATATGACCTTTGAGTACAAGCGTGTAGTCTACTTTGAGATCGGCCTGAGGTTCTGCCTCGCCAAGGGCAATGGTACGGGTAATGTCAGTCGTTCCGTCTTTGTATTGAGCTCCGCTATCGAGGAGCAATACGCCTTCGTTGCGGAGGGTATAGGCACTCTCGGGAGTAGCTCGGTAGTGTACAATGGCACCGTGATCTTGGTACCCGCAGATGGTGTCGAAGCTATCGCCAATGTACATATCACTCTGGGCGCGATGCTCGGCAAGGATGCGATCGATCTCTACTTCCGTAGGAGTTTCGCCACGTTTGAGGGCAGCCTCTAGCCACATAAAGAAGCGGGTAAGGGCAACTCCGTCGCGGTGCATGGAGCGGTGGACGCCTGCCAGCTCAGCCTCATTCTTATAGGATTTGAGCATGGTTACCACCGATACTCCCTCTATTTGGCGGCAGTGGGGAGCGAGAGCGTTGTAGACGGCGCTGGAGATACGACTCTTGTCTACATACACCGTAACGCTAGAGGGGAGGGCGGATAGGTAGCCAAAAATCTCTTGATAGCCCATGACGCGCACCCCTTGAGCTTGTAGTTCGCTCTGGAGGGCGGCATTTACTTTTTCTGCAAAGGTGAAGAGTACCGATTCTTTCTCCCCAATAAAGCCGAAGCCTACGCCTACGGGGTTGCACTCTACGTCGCAGTTGCGGATGTTGAATGCCCAGGCAAGTTCGTCTAGGGTAGTCAAGACGGTGGCATTTGCGCCTTTCTTCTTGAGGTGCTCTAGGATGCGTTGTGTGCGTGCCTTGGTCTCTTCGCCCGAGTACTCTACGGGCTGAGGGCGGAACTCGTTCTTGGGGATGGCGGGGCGGTCGGCCCAAATGCCGTCGATAAGGTCGTAGTCGCTGTTTATCGTGAGGCCAAAAGCGGATAGCGCGCGCTCCATTCTCTCTACTTCGGCTTGGCTTACGCAGGTGCCGTCACACCCTACTACCGCACCCTCGGGTAGCTCCGAAGTTAGGAATTCTTCGATGGTAGGTACACCGGATACACCCTCTTTGTATAGCTCAATGGTACTGCCCTCTAGCTGATCACCAGCCTGAAGGAAGTAGCGCGAGTCCGTCCATAAGCCGGCCTTGTCGAGCGTTACTACTACGCTTCCTGCCGAGCCATTAAAGCCCGAGATCCAGGCGCGGCTTTTCCAGTGCTGAGGGGTGTATTCACCAAGATGCCCGTCGTTGCTAACAACAAGATAGGCTTGGATATTCTTTGCACGCATGGCACTCCGTAGTGCTTCGAGGCGTGAGGGAATGTTACTGCTCATAGCGTTTATCGTGTTTAAAGAGTTTGAGATTCAATCTAAGTCGTCCACCCCTCTGTGCTCTTGGCGCAGGAGGTCGGTTACCGTCTTGACGGGGGTAAATGTGTCGCTGGGCACCTCCACAAAAATAGTGTTCCAGTGGTGCATGGCTCCGTTCCACAGCCCCGGTCGCTCTAGAGCCTGTAGTTGCTTGCCGTTTTGGCTCTTTGTGGCAACAAAGGCTGTGCGCTTATTCACGTAGTCTTGTAGGTGGAAGTGTTGTCCCTTGAAGTCGTAGGGGGAGCAAACAATATCCACAGGATTGAAGTAGCCGCTGGAGGCAAGGATAGAGGCGTCTCGCTCACTGCTTTTGTCGATTTGGGATGCCTCTACGATTTGTAGCGAAGTACTGCCATCCGCCTCGCGCACTATGTAGGGGCCTCCCCCCGGCTCGCCGTCGTTGCGTACCATGCCGCACACACGTATCGGTCGGTTGAGCTTTTGTTGGATGCGTTCTGCCAGTTCTTTGTCGCCTAATAGGTCTATTTGGGGGAGCTGGATGCAGAGCACTTTGTGCAGAAAGTCTACCATCTCCTCTAGTTGGGAGTGGTTGCACTTGCCCCTCTCTAGCTGGCGAAGATACCCGAAGATGCGCTCTTGCACGGCCAAAAGAACCCCTCCTAAGAGCTTTTTGTAGAGTATCGTATTACTCTTGAGATGCTCCATGGTGACGTTGTCTATGTTCTTAATAAAGATGACATCGCTCTCCAAGTCTGCTAGATTGTCGATGAGGGCTCCGTGTCCTCCGGGGCGGAATAGTAAATCGCCCTCCTCTGTACGGAAGGGCATGCCCTCCTCGTCTAGGGCAAGTGTGTCGCTACTGCTGTTTTGGGTGCTGAACGAACTCTCGATGATGACGCCGTAGTCGCCCTCAATACGCGAACTGGCGCGCTCAATGTGTTGGCGGAAGAAGTCGATATGCTCGGGCGATACCGTGTAATGTATGCGCACTACGCCGTTGCTGTTTTTGGTGTAGAGAGCTCCCTCGGCTAGGTGCTCGGTAGCGGCCGTGCGAATGTATTTTTCGGGGTATTTGTGGAAGGGAACAAGTCCTTTGGGTAGGTGTCCGTAATTCAATCCTCGCTCTGTGAGGAGCGACTTTGCCACGAGGTCGTAACGCCCTCCCTCCAGTAGCTTAGCCACGGTGCTCCACTCGTTGCGTAGACAGCTCTCGCTAAGTTCGCCAAAGAAAGCAAACTCCTCAATGTGCTCGAAGAAGTAACGTTGCTCTTCGCTTAGCTCTTCTTTGGTCTTTGCTCCTGCGTCGAGCAACTCGTAGAGGTGCTGAAACATGCGCGTAGCGGCACCCGAAGCCGGTACGAATTTGGTGATTCGGTGTTGGGGATCATAGCGATAGCGATCCCAGAGATCGAGGTAATAGGGCATCTCGTCTTGCTTGATACGCATGATGCCATACTCTATGCTGCCGCTGCCCTCTAGCTGGAGATAGCTCCTGCCGTCTCGCAAATAAGCAATTTGGGAGGAGGCTTCCTCTTGGGAGATTCCGTGCTCGGCGAGCTGCTCTAGGTCCTTAACCGTGAAGATTGATCCCGTTTCGTCCATTCTGTTTTACCTTGTTTGTCTCAAGTGAGGGGGGAAAGATCCCTATACTTGCCCAAAGTTACGGATTCTTTGTGGCTTACTCGTTCCCTCCCTCTGCAATGATGGCGCAAGGAGGGATTGGGACAAATGAGCCGTTGGATTTTAGCTGATTCTTTTCCACAAAGATAGGGGATCTGTTGCTATCGGCAGGGGGTATCAAGGGGTGATTATTGGGGATGGACGTCTCAAGAGGAGAGGGGAAGGCGGAGAGCTCTTTCCGAGCTGCCTTTTCCCGGCTCGCTCTAGGTGGATTTTCTCTTTAAGGAGGAGGGCTGGAGAGTACAGAGTGAAATATTTTTTGTTCCTGCCCAAAATGTTCTCCCATTTTTGGGTGGAAAATAAAAAAGTTTTGGGCAGAAAGGGGGCAAGGTTTTGCCTGAGAAAAAGTAGGATTCTAGGGAGGATTTTTGTTGCCTCTCCGCTTGGCTGGAAAAGTAGGTGCCTTTTAATGGAGGGGTTATTCGGAAACGGGACGGGGGGAGAGGGGCGAAAGAGGTGTTTTATTTCCCTTGCTCGAGATAGGGGTTGTACATCATGATGGCGTGGTTCTCGGCAATAAGTTCGGTTATTTCCTCTTTAGTCGCTTTGTGTCGTACCTTACGCCAAATCTTATTGTGGCGTGTATAGCCTCCCCACCACTGTTGGCGTATACTGGGGTCTGTCTCAAACACCTCGTACTCCCAAGGGAGGGGAACATCGCACGAGAGGGTGCCATGCAGGAATTCCTCGTCAAGCCAAAGGTCTAGGGAGAAGGTGTGCTCCGTATTGTTGCGTACCACGAGGTCTATATAATTATAGGAGAGGGTTGCCCCACAGGCAAAGGGGATGGTGCGTTGCACGTCGGGGAAAACGTCGAAGCTGTGCCGCCACCGTTCTTGTACGGAGAGGGGGCTGTGGAGTGTTATCCAATAGAGTAGATTGCCCAGCTGACATAGCCCTCCGCCGACCCCTCGTTGTACTTTGCCATTGTGTAGTACCATGCCTTCTAGGTACCCTTTGCGGGCAGAGGGGCGACCCACCAAGCGCCAAATGGAAAAGGTCTCTCCGGGGCGGATTACCACGCCATCTAGTTTGGCAACGGCAAGGCGTAGGTTGGTTATTTTGTTGTATTGTAGCTCCATATCCACATCTTTGAGCCTACGGAGCAGGGTAGACTGATGCTCAAAGAGGAGGTGCGAGGTCTCTACCCCGTGGCGGACGCGTGCGTAATGCTCGGAGCCGAAGAGCCAGCGAAGTTTTCTTTTGAGGATATAAAACTCTCGGCCTAGGTAGTGCCGCAATTTCCCTCGCTTGATGGGGCTTTCGACTTCTTGGGGTATCATGGGGATTGGTACTAAAAAAAGGGGGGATACTTCCCTGAGCGAACTCGTCTAGTATTCCCCCCTGCTATTCTTTGGTTTAGCGTGTGGCAATCATTGCTTAGAGCTTGATACCCAATTTTTGGGCAATTGCCTTAGGAAGCGCATTCTTGTGTACTACGATATTCATCGTGCGACCGGCTGCATAGTTTTCGCTAACGTACCAAATACCCTTGTAGGCACCGGCTTCACCCCAAGAGTTCTTGATCATGAAGAAGGGGCGACCAGCTTGGTTCTTAGCCATACCGTAGATAACCATCCCGTGGTCATCGGTTAGGGTATAGTTGTCGAAGCACTTTTGGCGATATTCTTGAGTCGGATTGATCTCGGGGCAGTCGGGAGTGTTGATCTGCTTTAGGATCTCTGCACGGCGAGCAGCGGTGCTTAGACCAATCCAGCGAGCTTGATCCGAACCTGCGGTTTCGATAGCCTCTACGTCGGCAAGTACACCGATTCCGTCGCGATTGAAGCCAACTTCGCTCACGTCGGCACCCCAAGCGATGGGATAACCCGTCTGGATAGCATTACGCATTACCTGCATAAGTTCGTCGATGGGGAGGTTGTAGCTATCGCTCCAGCGCCAGTTGTCTTCAATTTCGAGACCGAACTTTGTGTAGAAGGGGTGGTGCGTATAGCTCGTAAGAGATACGTAGTCATCTGCATTGATACCGAGGCTCTTAGCAAAGGTTATAGGCGTGTAGCTCTTGCCTTTGTAGGTGAAGTTCTGGGGAAGTTCGCCCAAGTAACCATCAATCATGGCATCGAAAGCCTTACGCCATACGGGAGAGAGCTTTTCGTTTGAGTTCTTAACGATAGCATCGAGGTAGCCCTTAGCTGCATCTGCCATTTCGTTGTGCGCATTGCGCTTTGTGCCGTAGTTAAGCCCTGTCATTACCTCTTCGGGTACAGCACCATAGTGCTTGAATACGTAGAGTACATCGTAGAATGAGCCACCCTGACCGAAGTTGAGTTTGCCGTGGAGACGCACGTACTTATCGGCTTTATCACGGTAGCTGTGGCTTACCACGAACATGTCCGAGAGGTCGTATTCGGGCTTGCCCATACGGAGGAGTTCGGCTTCGAGGAAGCCAATTGTAGAGTAAGACCAGCACGTTCCTGAGTTCCCCTGATCCTTGATGGAGGTGATGGGAAGCTCTTTTACGACCGTGAATTGGTTGGTTTCTACCTTAGCGTCTTGTGCGTTGAGGCATCCCAACGACAAAAGTCCGGCTAAGAGTGCAATCGAAATCTTTCGCATGATTCTTTTTGTTTTGTACTTATATAATTTCTATTGTGAATATTTTTTGGGTCTAGAGAGGACGTAACTTGAGCGCTTGGATAAACTGATGAAGAGGCGTTTGTGGCTCGGCAGCCAGGGCTCGGAAGACCTCTAGAGGTGTGATGCTTCGTTGGCTGCGCTCCTCTTCTATAGTCTCGATCTGCCGCACTTGTAGCGTAATGTCGCTATTGTGTAGCGCACTTCGGAGGTAGCCCAAGAGGGAACCCTTGATGCGCTCTACAGCGTTTACTTGTAGCATATTAAACATGATGGCCTCTATCTCTGTGCCGTTGTTAAGCCTCGGTAGTACCTCATTGAAGGCATTCTTGAGAAAGAGGTTCTTTTGCAAATATTCCTCTGCATAGGCATTCCATGCAATCTGCATTTCGGTCTCTGTAAAGGCCTGTTTCTCCTGAGAGGGTGCCTTGGGGGCCGTTGCAGGGGTCGCGGTGGGTGCCGGGGCTGCCGCAGGGCGAGGAGCCGGAGCTACGGGGCGAGGTGCTGCCATGGTAGCCGGTTTGGTCGGTTTGGGGAGGTCAATGGGTTGCGGAGCCTCTGTGGAAGCTTCGGTGGGGCGAGGGGCGGGCGGCGCACTGGGGCGTGCCGGAGCCGGAGCCGCAATGGGTTGCGGTCTGGGAGCGGCTACAGGACTTGGCGCAGAGGGCGGAGCTGCCGCCGGTGTGGGGCGTTGATTGGGGGTGTGGCTTGCCGAGCTCCCTTCTTGAGCGAGCGAGGTGAGGGAGAGGAGGGTCATTTCTACCAAAAGTCGCTTAGCATTGCTATTGCGATACTCTTTGAGACACTCCATCAGTTTGGCGATCGCTTGGTACAAAAATCCACGTCCGGAAGCCTGAGCCAATTGATTATATGAGGCCTCTGTCTCTTTGGTTAAGTGCAAAAGAGGCAGGGTCTGAGGGTCGAAAGCTAGGAGAAGGTTACGCAGGAAGTCGGTCAGCCCCAAGACAATCGTCCTAGGGTCGAAGCCTCGCATGATGAGTTCGTCTAGGAGAAGGAGGGTAGAAGCATAGTCGTTGTGTACGAGATGCTCTACGAAACGGAAGTAGTAATCGTCGTCTAGGATGTTGAGGCTCTCTAGAGTACGACTATAGGATACTTCGCCATCGGTATAGCTCGCTATTCGGTCGAATACTGAGAGGGCATCGCGCATCCCTCCATCGGCTTTTCGGGCAATGAGCTCTAGAGCCTTCTCCTCTACTTGGATCTCTTCTAGCTGGGCAATATGCCGCAACTGCCCTATGATAACATCACTAGGGATGGGCTTGAAGTCGAATACTTGGCAGCGAGAGAGAATGGTGGGAAGTATCTTTTGCTTCTCGGTGGTAGCCATGATGAAGACGACATACTCGGGTGGCTCCTCCAAGGTTTTGAGGAAGGCGTTGAACGCCGCCGTTGAGAGCATGTGCACCTCGTCGATGATATAGATTTTGTAACGCCCTACTTGGGGAGGAATGTTTACCTCCTCGATGAGCTGTCGTATGTCGTTGGCCGAGTTGTTGGAGGCTGCGTCCATCTCAAAAACGTTGAAAGAACGCTGCTCGGCAAAGGCACGGCAACTATCACACTCGCCACACGCCTCGCCACTCGCAAGGGGCGACGCGCAGTTGATGGCTCTAGCAAAAATGCGGGCTGCGGAGGTCTTTCCGACCCCTCTTGGTCCACAAAAAAGATAGGCGTGCGCCGTCTTTTGCTGTAAAATAGCCCTCCGGAGAGTTTCGCTTACAGCCTCTTGACCGAGCAAGCTCTCAAAGGAGTCCGGACGAAATTTCCGGGCTGATACTACAAACTTTTCACTCATAATGATTGCAACGCACTAGGTAGACCTCTAAAGTCTATCTTGCTACAAATGTACGTATTGTTGCGAGAATACCCAACTGACTTCCGCCCGAGGAGGGAGGGAAGCGGCAGGGGAAAGCCGAAGTCCCTTGCCGAGCATGGCAAGCCTGTAGCGGTACACCTATTATATTATAAGGGGCGTATTGTCTCGCACATTCGTTGGTGATCGTATAAGAGAGAGCCGCCCATAATCACTTCTATCCTCGGACTGCTTCCCCGAAGAGCTTGCTCTAGGAATGATAATTTCTTGGGCGGCGAATTTTTGAGTACGGAGCAGACAGGAAAAAGAATTAGGCTGTATTATATTCTTTTTTACGGATGATTTATTCATTTACGGGTTGTTTTTATGTCATTTTGTTGCTTGATTAGTGTATATTTTGCCTAATTGCACGCGTGGGAAATAAATCGCTTATATTTGCGTCGTGGGTGATTTCGTAGTGGATTTCCCCCGATGTAGCGTGAAGTAATAACCCTTAATTGATAAAGACATATGATTGATTTTAGCAAGTATCCCGCAGAGCCGTTTCGCATCAAGAGCGTAGAACCGGTTGCCATGATCGACCGTGAAGAGAGATTGAGAGTAGTAAAGGAAGCCGGTTACAACACCTTCCTAATCAACTCCAAAGACGTATATATCGACCTTCTTACCGATAGTGGTACGAACGCAATGAGCGACCGCCAGTGGGGTGGTATGATGGTGGGCGATGAGGCGTATGCCGGTAGTCGCAATTTCCATCGCCTACAAGACACGGTGCGTCGCCTCTTCGGGTTCAAATATATTGTGCCTACCCATCAAGGGCGTGGGGCAGAAAATATCTTGAGTCAGATTGCCATCAAGCCAGGGCAGTACGTGCCCGGTAATATGTACTTTACCACCACTCGCTATCACCAAGAGCGTAATGGAGGAATCTTTGTGGATATAATCCGCGACGAAGCCCACGATGCCACGCTCGACATCCCCTTCAAAGGGAATATCGACCTCAATAAGTTGCAACGTCTTATCGACGAGAAGGGGGCAGAAAACATTGCCTACGTCTGCCTTGCCGTTACGGTGAACCTAGCCGGTGGGCAGCCCGTTTCCATGGACAACATGAGGGCAGTGCGTGAGCTGACTAACAAGTATGGCATTAAGGTTTTCTACGATGCAACTCGCTGTGTAGAGAACGCCTACTTCATCAAAGAACAGGAAGAAGGGTTTGCCGATAAGAGCATTACCGAAATTGTTCTTGAGATGTTTAGCTATGCCGATGGATGCACGATGAGCGGTAAGAAAGACTGTTTGGTAAACATTGGCGGCTTCCTTTGTATGAACGATGAGCACCTATTCCAAGATGCCAAAGAGATGGTGGTTGTCTATGAAGGTATGCCTTCGTATGGAGGTATGGCAGGCCGCGATATGGAAGCAATGGCCATTGGTTTGGAAGAGTCGATGCAGTACGAGTATATCCGTCACCGAGTATTACAAGTACGCTATTTGGGCGATTTGCTCAAGGAGGCAGGGGTGCCCATTATTGAGCCGGTAGGGGGGCATGCCGTCTTCCTCGATGCTCGCCGTTTCTGTCCGCACCTCACACAAGAGCAATTCCCAGCCCAGAGCTTGGCCGCAAACCTCTATGTAGAGAGTGGCGTGCGCAGTATGGAGCGTGGTATTGTATCGGCAGGTCGTGATAATAAGACGGGTGAGAATCATACTCCCAAACTAGAGACGGTACGTCTCACCATCCCTCGCCGTGTCTACACCTATAAGCATATGGATGTAGTGGCAGACGGGGTGATTCGTCTCTTCAAACACAAAGAAACCATTCGAGGATTACGCTTTGTGTATGAGCCTAAGCAGCTCCGCTTCTTTACCGCTCGCTTCGAAGAGATCTAATTCTTTGCTTTAAGTTTCTTCTTCAGGATTCGATACGTGCCCTTGCCTTTTGTTGTGGAGTAAAATCCCAATAAGGGCGGGGGTGTGTCGTTTATTATCTTGGAAAGCCGTAACTTCGCCGAGGAGAAAGGCGGAGTCTTATGTCCTAACTTCCACCTCCGAGAGAGGGAAAGTAGGATTCTCTTTTTCTCTGTACCACTAGAGCGTATTAGAAGTAATGGCAAAAGTATCTGTAGGAGATCGAGTGCGTTTTTTGAATGCCCAAGGAGGAGGCATCGTGCGCCGTATTGAAGGAAAGGTAGCTTGGGTAGAAGGGGACGATGGCTTTGAGTTGCCCACCCCTTTGCATGAGTGTGTCGTGGTTAATGAGCGTGATACCTTTGTACCGGCCTATCGTACTCCGCGAGAGATTCAGGAGGAAAAAGAGGCAAAGCGAGAGCGTCGCGCCGGGTCTTCGCAGGCATCCCAAAAGGTAGTGCCGACCCCTTCTCATACCGTATTCCAACATAAAAAAGAGGAACTCCCACCTCCTCAGACATTCCTCCCGGAGCGTCCCGAGGGCGAACAGCTCTCTATTTATATTGCTTGGCTGCCGGAGGATTTTGTTACATTTGGTAATTCTCCGCTCGAGTGTTACCTGATCAATGATAGCAATTACCACGGATATTACACGTTGTCTGCCCAGCAGAGCAATGGCTATTACCGCCTTGTCTCTACGGGGATAATAGAGCGCGATACTAAACTGTTGGTCGATACCATTCCCCTTGCAGAGCTGAATGATCGGGAGTGTTTACACCTCTCTTTCCTTCCCTATAAGCCCCACAAAGCCTATAAGCATAAGGAGCCGGTCTCAATCGATTTCAAGCCCGATGGGGTCAAGTTCTTTAAGCGTCATTGTTACGTAGATAACCCGTTTTTTGACGAAGATGCCCTTGTGCTCCCTCTTGTGGAGCAGGACAAATCGCGTCACGCAACAGTAGCTCCTGCAGACCTTGAAGCCTTGGCAGAATCCATTAAGACGCCCAGAGCTCAAAAAGAGCCTGCTCGCCCCCAGCGCGAGGAGAAGCGAAAAGCGCATAAAGAGCCGCTGGTAGTGGATTTGCACGCAGCGGAATTGCTCCCAACGTTGCAGGGTATGTCTCACCACGACATCTTGCAGCATCAGTTGTCGGTTTTTAGGGAAATAATGGATAAGCACCTTAAGAATAAGGGAATGGAAATCATCTTTATTCATGGTAAGGGTGAGGGTATCCTGCGCAAAGCAGTTCTTGATGATTTGCGTAAGCGTTACCCAAAGGCTTCGGCTCAAGATGCTTCATTCCAAGAATATGGTTTTGGAGCCACCAAGGTGACAATTCACTAGTATTCTATTATACTGTAGGGTATGGCTCTAGAGATCGAACGCAAGTTTCTCGTCAAGGATAAGGCCTTTTTAGAGGCAGCGGAGAGGCATGTCTCTATATGTCAGTACTATCTACACCAAGATGAATCCGGGGGCGTGCGTCGTGTTCGCTTCCTAGATGATAAAGTATATCTCACGATCAAAGGTCCCTCGTCTCCCGATGGTTTAGTGCGAGAGGAGGTGGAGCGTGAGATCTCTCCGGCAGAGGGGCAAACGCTCCTCGCACAGGGGCATGAGGGCAAGGTGTGCAAAACCCGCTACTATATCCCCTATGCCTCTTTTTTGTGGGAGGTAGATGTCTTTCATGAGGAGCTTGAGGGGCTTATCATTGCCGAGGTAGAGCTCCCGAGTTTAGAGGCTCAGCCTTCGCTCCCCTCTTGGGTGGGAGAAGAAGTTACCGGAGATGTTCGTTATTACAATAGTGCGCTGGCGCGAGTGGGGCAGTACCCTTTCCCCACGACCGGCCAGAGCAAACAACCGTCCAATACTTAAGTAGCATAAACTTATGAACAAACGATTTTTTCTTACTCTTTTGTTAGCATTTGTCTGCTCCACACTCGCCTACGCCGATGGGGGAATGTGGCTAATGCAGCAAATCAACGGACAGGTAGCACGGATGAAATCCCTCGGGATGCAACTCGAAGCTACCGATATTTACAATCCCAACGGCTCGTCGCTCAAGGATGCGGTGGTGATGTTTGATGGGGGATGTACGGGTGTATTGGTTTCGAATCAAGGCCTGCTTCTTACCAACCATCACTGTGGCTACGACCAGATACAGAAGCACAGTAGTGTACAACACAACTACCTCAAAGATGGTTTCTGGAGCTATTCTTTGGCAGAAGAGCTTGTAAATCCAGGTTTGGAAGTGGAGATTGTAGACGAGATAACAGATGTAACCGCCGCGGTAAAGAAGGAGCTGGAACGCATCAAAAAGCCCTCGGGGCTGGAGTTCCTCTCGCCAAGATACCTCTCCTCTCTTGCCCCCGAGATCGTGGGTAAGAAGGCTGCTTCGCGCCCTGGGTATCGCTACGAGATTAAGGCTTTCTATGGGGGTAATCGCTACTATATGTTTACCAAAAAGGTATTCCGCGATGTGCGTTTGGTAGCTGCTCCTCCTAGCTCTATTGGTAAGTTTGGTAGCGATACCGACAACTGGGCTTGGCCACGCCATACGGGAGACTTCTCTATTTTCCGTCTTTATGCCGATAAGAATGGCAATCCGGCTGAGTACTCAAAAGATAACGTCCCCTACCGCCCGAAGCGTTGGGTCAAGGTCAATGCTCAAGGCGTAAAGGAGGGAGATTTTGCTCTCATCATGGGCTACCCCGGTACTACTTATAAGTTCTTTACGGCTGATGAGGTGACTGAGTGGAGCGAAATTGACAATAACATTCGCATAGAGATGCGAGGAATTCTCCAAGATGTGATGTTGCGTGAGATGCTTGCCGATCCCAAGATTAATATCATGTATGCCGCTAAATATGCCTCTAGTCAGAATGGCTACAAGAGAGCACAAGGAGCCAACTGGGCTATTCGCCGCCGCTCTCTTCGTGAGATTAAGTTGGCTCAGCAACAAGAGGTACTGGCGTGGGCAAAGCAAAAGGGTATTGCCACAACCGAAGAGGCTGTTCGGGCTATCAGCAAAGCGATAGAGGGGCGTCAGGATCTTCGGATGCGTCAGCGTTATCTCCTAGAGGGGATTCTAATGGGTATTGAGATGAGCAATGCTCCTGCCGCCGATAGTGATATTGCTGAGCATTGGAATGATCCCGCGAGACGAGAAGCCGGCTTGCAATCGATTCGCAAGCAGTTCGAAGCCTTCTTTAATAAGGACTATAGCCCCGAAGTGGAAAAGGCTTTGGCCATCGCTCTTCTGACTCGCTATGCCGAGCGCATCCCCGCTGAGAAGCAACCCATCTCTATACGTGAGGGTATTGCCGAGTACGGATCTGCCAAAGCGTATGTAGAGATGATTTTTGAGAAATCTATCTATGCCTCCCGTGAGCGTTTCGAGGAGTTTATGAAAAATCCCGATCGAGACCTTCTCTTGCGCGACCCTATGAGCCGTTTTGCAGCATCTGTCGCCTATGAGCACCAAAAGCTGGCAAAAGAGGTGGCTGCCTTTGACGCTCCGCTCGCTGCGGCGCAACGCTCCTATGTTGCCTCCGTGCTTGACATGAAGGGGCAACCCAATCTTGCTCCCGATGCCAACCTAACACTCCGCTTTACCTATGGTGAGATCAAGGGGTATCAACCGCGTGATGTGGTGACCTATGGAGCCAAGAGTACCCTAGAGGGAGTAATGGAAAAAGAGGATCCCAATAACTGGGAGTATGTCGTGGATCCCAAGCTAAAGGCTCTCTACGAAGCCAAGAATTATGGACGTTATGCCAATTCGGATGGCTCGATGCCGGTCAATTTCTGTGCAACAACCCACACAACGGGTGGTAACTCAGGTAGCCCCGTGATGAATGCCCGTGGCGAGCTTATCGGACTCAATTTCGACCGCAACTGGGAGGGTGTAGGTGGTGACATAGAATATCTCCCCAACTACCAAAGGAGTATCATCTTGGACATCCGTTACCTGCTCTTTATTATAGATAAGTTTGCAGGTTGCCAGCGTCTGATTGATGAGATCCAACCGCAGTTCTAACCCAATATTGTTTTAAATCAAAATAGAAGAGATGGTATTCCCTTTGCTGTAGAGCTTGGGCTACCATCTCTTTTTCGTAAGTTATGGAGAATGAATTTCTGAAATTAGAGGAAGACATTGTGCGTATGCTTCGCACGGTCTACGATCCCGAGATCCCCGTAAATGTTTACGACTTGGGGCTTATATACAATGTGGATATAAAGGAGGATGGGCTAGTAACCATTACGATGACCCTCACGGCTCCCAATTGCCCTGCGGCAGATTTCATTTTGGAAGATGTGCGCCTAAAGGCTGAGAGCGTGAAAGGAGTCTCTCGCTGCGACATCGAATTGACTTTCGAGCCTGAGTGGAATCGGGAGATGATGAGCGAAGAGGCAAAATTGGAACTCGGCTTCCTCTAAGCAAATTCTCGCCCAAAAGTTGTCTCCCTTTTTGCCCAAGAAATTTTTCATTTCTGCCTGATTTTTACAGAAATCTTGCCCTAGACTTTTTTATTTTCCACCCTGTGTTTTTAGAAGTTCTACCCTTCTCATAAAAATAGATTCGATACTCTGTGATTTACTTTACAAGCGACGCACACTTAGGTTCGCACTATCACCCTGATGCTTCGGCTGTGGAGCGTAGGTTGGTGGCTTGGCTGGATGCAATTGCACCCGATGCCGAGGCCATCTACTTTTTGGGAGATATGTTCGATTATTGGTTTGAGTATCGTCATGTGGTACCCAAGGGCTATGTGCGTTTCCTGGGTAAGGTGGCCGAGTTGGCAGACAAAGGGGTAGAGATTTATTTCTTCCAAGGAAATCATGATGTGTGGATGCGCGATTACTTCGAAAAGGAGTTGGGCGCACACGTTGTAGATCATGCCATGGAGGTGCAGTTGGGCGGAGCTACTTTTCGTCTTTCACACGGGGATGAGGAGTATCGAAAGGAGCGTTGGATTAATGATGCGATGTACAGGCTTTTCCGTGCAAGGTGGGCACAACGGCTTTACGCAGCCGTGCATCCGCGCTGGACGGTAGGGCTGGCTCTCGGGCTTAGCGAGCGGAGTAGGCGAAAGGGGCTGCAGAAGCAGTCTGCCACTTATGGGGGCGATAATCCCTATTTTCACCTCGAGGATGAATGGTTGGTGCGTTGGGTTAAAGCTCGCTGTGAGCAATTCTCCCATGTACAATACTTCCTCTTTGGACATCGTCACTTGCTGGTAGATCTGATGCTGGGAGAGGGGCAGCGGCTCCTTATCTTGGGAGATTGGCTTCATTACAATAGCTATGCAGTGTGGAACGGTCGGGAGCTTTCTCTTGGAACGTTTGAGCCATCCGACCTCCCAATGAATGGATGAACCCTTTTGATGTTTTGGGGTGGAGATTTGCTCGAAATCAGTTGCTATATAGTGATAAATTACTATATTTGTCCCCAGTATAAAACGCAGGAGCGTTGTGCATTTCTCGCGGAGAGTGCAGGTGTTTCTTGCCAATATGCCGATTATGAAAAGGTTAGCACCGAGTGCCGTCTTTAGAGAGAGGGGTCTCCCTTTCTCCTCCTTGAGGTGAGTTCCGGTGCCTTAAGAGGACTCCCATACTATGTAGGGATTACGCTCCTAGCCACAGAGAAAGATATGAAATAAGATACTATTTAGGAGAGAGTAGAAGAGAGAAGAAAAGGTAGAGCGTGCTAGAGCGCGACAAAGATGATAGGACAATCGCCCCACATTGTGTCGCGGTCGCCCTTTTTCTCGTGAGTGCTACTCGTTCTTTCTTTGGGTTACAGGGCGATAATCATCCTCCAAGTCTTCCCTCTCCCTTATGGCTTTAGAGAATAAAAAAAGAACAGATAATCAAATTAGTAACAAGGAAAAAGAAATGTCTATGAAAAGATTGGCACTATTCTTCCTTACCCTGATGATGGGGTTGGGTTGGGCTGTAGCCCAGAATAGAACAGTGACAGGTACCGTTACTTCGGCAGAAGACAACGAACCTATCCCTGGCGCAAACATTGTAGTCGTAGGGCATACCAACATTGGTACTACGACCAACTTAGAAGGGAAGTTCCAGATTTCCGTTCCAAGCAATGCAAAGCAGCTTCAGTTCTCATTTGTGGGGATGAAGACACAAGTTTTGGATGTGAAGAACGTGATGAATGTGGTACTCGCTTCGGACACAGAAGTGATGGAAACCGTTGTGGTTGTAGGTTATGGTTCCGGCCAGAAGCTTAGCACCGTATCGGGTTCTGTAGCTCGTGTATCTAGTGAAAAACTAGAGAACAAACCCGTTGCTAACGTAATGGACGGTCTCCAAGGTCAGGTTGCAGGTATGCAGGTACAGACCACCAGTGGGGACCCTAACGCTGCTGCTTCGGTACAAATCCACGGTAATGCCTCTCTTGGAGCAGGGGGTGCACCTCTTTATATCATAGATGGTGTACAGACATCTGCTAGCGTGGTTATGGCCATGAACCCCAGCGACTTTGAGTCTATTACCGTACTTAAGGATGCTTCTTCTACCTCAATCTATGGTGCTCGTGCTGCCAATGGGGTTATCGTAATTACTACCAAGCGTGGTAAGCTCAACGAAGATGGCCGCATCTCTCTCAATGCCATGTATGGTATCTCTTCCCTTATTAGCGATCGTCCTATGCGTCAGATGATGACTGGGCAAGAGCTTATCGAATACCAACTCCGTCATACCGATGGTAAGGCTGCTCGCAAGAAATTCTTGGATGGATTCCAAGGAACAGCTTTCGATGGAACTGTGTCACAAGATGAGAATGGTGACTATGTCGCTACTATTGGACGTGACTATGACTGGCTCTCTTTCTTCCTCGGGAAGAAGGCTCCTACGTTCCAAGCTGACATGTCTATCTCCGGTGGTACTGACAACGTTTCGTACTACATCTCCGGGGGTTACTTCTCTCAAGAAGGTATCTCCAACTCAATCTCGAGATACAATAAGGTTAACCTCCGTAGCAACATTGATGCTCGTGTGAAATCTTGGCTCCGTGTTGGTGTTAATATTTCTGGAGGTCTTGTACAGCAAATTTCTGCTGATGCTTTCAATAGTGCTTATGTGGACGGTGGTACATTTGGTGCACTCACCATTCCTCGTTACTACAGCCCTTATACTCGTGATGCTAATGGTAATTCTACCAATACAAAAGCAGACTACCTTACTTTCCACCGTCTCTATCCTGCGATCACGGATGCTATCCTCTACAACCCCGAATACAAGGCTAAGTTTGTAAAGGAGGGTTCTAATAGCTATCGTTTTGGTACTTCTGCATACGCACAACTCCGCCCCGTTGATGGCCTTATCCTTAAGAGCCAAGCCGGTATAGATATGGTGTTCAGCCGTGACGAATTGCTTCTATATCCCAAGCACCCCGAAGTGAGTGGTTATGGTATCAATAGACAGTCTTATGATGGTTCTTATGCTATTACATGGACCAACACGGGTGAGTACAAGTGGAAGATGGACGATAACAACAACTTCACTTTCCTCCTCGGTCAGGAATTCGTAGATAGCAAGAGCGAAGGCTTCTCAGCACGTGCTAGAGGTCTAACGAATGAGAAGTTTATGATGTTGAGCCATGGTATGAAGGGTAACTATCTAAGTCTCCCCAGCCAATACCGTACAGCTTACGCTTACTTCTCTCTCTTCGGTCGTGTAAACTACCTCTTCAAGGATTACATGGCACTCGACTTCACACTCCGTAACGACCGCTCTTCTCGTTTCGGTTCTAAGCACCAAGCTGCTACCTTCTTCTCTGTTGGTGGTATGTATGACTTCATCCGTTCGGGTCTAGTTTCTGATAAGGGCGTTGTGAGCTCTCTCCGTCTTAAGGCCAACTATGGTACACAGGGTAACTCTTCAATTCCTCTCTACGCATCCTATGCTCGTACCGGTACAATCAACTATACAGACGAACTCGCATTCGGTGTTACCTCTATCGGTAACGACGATCTCGCTTGGGAACGTCAGGGTATGTTGAGCGTTGGCGTTGACTATGGTATGTGGAATGATGCTCTTACTGTAGACCTCGCATTCTATAACAGAAAGACTACCGACATGTTGATGAATGTACCTCTTCCTTACTCTACAGGTTATTCATCTCGTTGGGAAAACGTGGGCGCAATGACCAACCGCGGGGTTGACCTCACAGTGAACTACAACTTCCTTCGTACAAAAGATTGGGATGCTTTCGTTTCTGCAACCCTCAACTACAACAAGGAGCGCATCGATAACCTCTTTAGCGAAAAGACCAATAAAGATGGTTACCACGTAGGTGAAATTCACTATGCAGTAGGTAAGTCTATGGTATTCTATCAAGCTTCTTATGCAGGTGTTGACCCCGCTACCGGTAAGCAAATGTGGTACAAACTTGATGCAAATGGGAATGTAACCAAAGAAACAACAACTGAGTATAGTGATGCCTTGAAGCACCGTATCGAAAAGGCTGTGCTTACTGCTCCTTTCTCTGGTGGTGTTCAGATGGGTGTAACATGGAAGAAGCAACTTTCTCTTACAATGGACTGGACCTTCCTCACAGGCGTTTATTCTATGAACAACGACCGTTACTTCCTCGAAAACAACATGAGTGGTGGATTTATGATGCTTAACCGCTCTAAGAAGCTTATGAACGAGTGGAGAAATGATCTAACTGATGAAGAAAAGGCTAAGGTAACGGCTCCTAAGTTCGACGAAGACATGGTAATTGATGACCGTCTCTTGGAAAACTCTTCTTTCCTCCGTCTCAAAAACATTCAATTGGCTTACACTTTCCCCAAGAGTGTATTTGGTACACAAAAGGTAATCACCGGAGCTAAGGTTTATGTTTCGGCTCGTAACCTCTTGACCGTTACGTCTAAGGAATATAACGGCTTCGACCCTGAAACAAGTGCCGGTGGCCTTACGATGAACAAATTCCCCAATACACGCCAATTCGTTGGTGGTATCCAACTAATGTTCTAATAAAAGACCTATAATTCGTAATTAGACAGATGAAAAAAATAGCATTTTTCCTCAGCGCTATCCTCGCGTTTGCTACGATCTTTACATCGTGCGACGTAACGCGCTTGCCTGAAGGTACTCCTTTGCAGGAGCCTTTCCAGGATGTAAAGATGGCAAAGCAGAACCGAGATGCCGTCTATGCGTTGCTTATTGGGGTGGAGGCTCCCAACAATCTGAATTCTGCAGATATACAGACAGACCTTTTCCACCTTACGTATCTCGATAACAACTCTCTAAAGGGTCTTTATACCTGGCAGGAGCAGTCTGTTCTCGATCATGACAATATCAATTCTTACTACGCTGCTTACTACCAAACCCTGATGCAGGCTAACTACTTCATCATGCGTGCGGAAGAACTTCTTGCTAGTGCTGAGTATAAGACTACAGACGAAGAGAAGACTCTTCTTAAGCAGTACATCGGAGAAATCAAGATCATGCGTGCTCTTGCACACTGGCGTTTGATCCAACGTTTCTCTAAGCCTTGGGATGGTACAACAGATAACGACGAGCAATCGGGTATTATCTTGATGACTCAGTACGATCCTCTCAAGGGTGCTAAGTCTAAGAAGGCAACGCGTGCCGAAGTATATCAATCTATGATTGAAGACCTTGACTATGCTATTGCTAATATTGCTAACGATGCCAATAAGGATGTAAAGCCGGCTATCTATCTCACTCGTGACTATGCTTATGCTGTAAAGGCTCGTGTATGTCTTACAAAGCATGATTGGCAGGGTGCTGTAGATGCATGTGATGCTTTCATAGATAAGTATCCTATCAATACTGCCGGAGATGCTGTTGCCAAGACGAAGTCTCTTGCTTCTATCTGGACAACAGAAGATAGTCCTGAAATCCTTGTCCGTCTCCGTGCTACGGCTCAAGAAGGTGCTGTTACCAGCTATCTCCTTTCCGGTCGTCATATGGAGGGCTACAAGAACCCTAATGACTACAAGGATAAGACCAGAGCTTGGTTCGTTTATTACCTCCCCTCTCTCGTATTGGAAAAGTGGGTGGTAGACCTCTATTCTGCTAACGATATTCGTAAGAAAGTGTACATTGATACAAAGGGATTCTATCGTGATGATTTCGGTCTAAACTTCAATACTCTCACAAAGTATTCCGGTAATCCGTCTCTTAATACCGATGCAAAGGTCTTCCAGTTTAAGTTTGGTGTTCACCTCTTCAATGTAGCTGAAGCATATCTTATCAAGGCAGAAGCTCTTGCTGAACTTGGTAGAACTGCAGACGCAGCCGAGACTATCGTTAAGATTGAGAAGTCTCGTCTCTCCTCGGGATATCCTGATCCTGTAGACTTTGGTACGAAGGATGAGGTACTGAAAGAAATCCGCAACGAGCGTGTACGCGAACTTGTAGGTGAAGGTTTCCGTACCAACGACCTTGTTCGTTGGAGAATGGGCTTCAAGCGTAGCGAACCTCAATCTGGAGGTCTTGCTAGCGCCGGACAGCTCTTCGGTACATCTAGTGCTGTACAAGAAGTTGGTAAGAACCTCGAAAAAGAAGCTAGCGATAAGATGTTCATTTGGGAATTCCCTCTCCGCGACCGCGAGAACAATGAGAATCTCCAGAACTTCCGCAACTGGCGTTAAGATACTCTCCGAGGAGCTGAAGAATATCCCGACATCCTGCTAGGGAACGGGATTCGCCTCCTCTCCAATATTCAGCAAAAGCTCTCCCTCTCTTTCGTAGAGAGGGGGAGTTTTTTTCTTTTCCCGGGCTAAGGGGAATAGATTCGCTTGCGAGAGCTCCGTTGGGATAGAGGAGAAAAAAGGAGAGAAAACAAGGGGAAAGAGCAGAGTAAACACAGGAGGGGAGGGGATGTTTTTTTGTTGTATCTTTGCCTGAGTTATGCAGAAGAGAAACTTCGTACACCCTTTGTTTGTGGGATTGCTCGCCTTTGTTTGGATAGCTCTACCCCATTCGTCCCTTCGGGCGCAGTCTTTGGAGGAGCTTATTGCAGCTTTACCTGAGGGAACAATCCCCTTTTTGGATGTTGAGGCTCGCGAGTCTTTGGTAAAAGCCAAGCCTATGCAGGAGGTGGAGGTGCAGGCCTTGGGGTCTCTTCTCGTGCTCAAGGTAGAGGAGCGAACCAAGCGTTTCCTCTCTTTCGGGACGGGGGCACTCTCTTTCGAGATGGTTGCTTTACCTCATGGTGGAGGGGATATACTTTGTTGCATTACCACGATAAAGGAGCCGTTTGTCTACTCAAGTATTTCCTTTTTCAATAAACGCGGCGAGACGCTTTCGCCCGAGAGTCTGCTGCCGCACTGCCCCATAGCCAATTTGCTTTTGCCTGAAGCGACTGATCAAGATAGGGCAAACGTTTTTGGGCTTTCGCGCTCTATTTCTTTCTCTTCTAGCGAAGAAATTTTGAATGTCTCACTCGTGCCGGAGAGTGCTCCTACGGAGGAGGAAAAAGAGCATTGGCGCACCCTACTACGTCCGGAACCCCTTCGTCTAAAGTGGAAGCGTAAGGCTTTTCAACTTCAATAACCCTCGAATCCGTTTGGAGAGATAGCTCTTTAGTTTTATATGCAAGCCCTTACTTCTAAGCAAAAAAAACTCCTTATTGTAGTAGCTTTTGTCGTTGTTGTTTTTCTCTTGGGGTGGTTATTCTTTTCTCTTCTCTCTAGGGAGCGTCGTCATTTGGACAAGGAGAAAAAAGAACTTGTGGAGATGGAGCGCGCCAAAATGCAGGAGGAGCTTTCCATGCTTGAGGAGGAGTTCGGCATTCAAGCACAGAAGATTCGCGGAGCTTCCGGCTATGGAGAGAATCGCTTGCACATCGTTTCCGATTCGCTTCTCGATCAATTGGGGGAGGCTCAAGCTAAGATAAATAGGCTTACGGAGGAGCTACGCGCGGTAAAAGACACGGATGCTAAGCGCATTAATGAGCTATCTCAGGAGATTACATCGCTTCGCAAAGTTTTACGCTCCTACGTGGAGCAGATCGATTCGCTTCAGAGGATCAATACGGAGTTGCGGGAGGAAAACCAGAAAATGAGCGATCATATAGAAGCGACCGAGGCAGAGACGCGTAAACTGGCCGGGGAGAAAAGTTCTCTTACCGCCCAAGTAGCTCGTGCTGCACGTCTCGAGGCTCAAGGTCTACGGACTGCAACTCTCGACAAACGAGGGCGTGCCACTCAGCGGATTGAGAAGATACAATCAATAAAGATAGAGGGGACTATTGCACGTAACGTTACGGCACAACCCGGGCGACGTATCCTCTATTTACGCATCCTTAATCCTAACGACCAACCCCTCGCCGGGGATGGTGCCGCCTTCAGTTATGAGGGGAGCACGTTGCATTCTTCGGCTTCTAAAGAGATAGAATATGGTGGGGAAGACCTTCCCTTTGTGCTCTATTGGAATGTGGCAGAGACCCTGCTTGTGGGTACTTATCGCGTGGAGTTGTTTGCCGATGGGTCGCTGGTCGGGCGCACCTCTTTTACTCTTCGCGATTAGTCTTTAGGCGTGAGGCGAGAGAGCCTGTCTACCGAACGCTCTCTTTGGAGCAACCCATACATCTTGATTTATCCTATACCCTCTCAGCAAAAAAAGAGGTACTTTTGTACGTTAAGACAGCAGTGCACGCCAACGCAGTATGAGTACAGAGCACTTTGTGTGGAGTAATAGGATAACTGCCTTTTTGCTACTCTTCTTCCTAATCTTGGGAGGAGGGTGTACGATGCGTCGTCCTTCGGTTTCTTCTTCGCCCGCTGTCTTACCCCATGAAACCCCGAGAGACACTCTTACTTTAGCTTCTGATTCTTCTTTCTCTTCTGCCCCCACCTTACCGGAGGTTGCTACTGCGCTAGGCAAAGAAGCTCCCCTCGGGCTAGATTCTCTCCCCCCTGATTCTTTGGGGAGACCGGCTGCATTGCCCGATTCCTTACCTGCTACGATACTTCCGGATAGCTTGTCAGAAAAAGTGGAAGAACCGGATTCTCTCTCCACTCCTCCCGAGGGGCAAGAAAAACCTATTGTGCTGGAGAGTGTGATCGAATTCGCCGCAGAAGATTCGATTGTGATGCTGGGGCAAAATCGTGTTTACTTCTTTGGCAAGGGCAAAGTGGACTATCAGTCGATGAACATACAGTCCAACTTCATGCATATCAATACCGATAGTTCGGAGGTGTATGCTCAGTATGTTTTAGACAACGAGGGGCATCCTATTGCTTACCCCACCTTTACGGACGGCAAACAGAAGTTTGAGAGCGAGACGATGCGCTATAATTTTCGGACGGAAAAGGGCTATATCACGGGTATCCTAACCCAGCAGGGGGAGGGCTTTTTGATGAGTGATGAGGCAAAGCGTATGCCTGACAATACCATGTATATACAGGGCGGACGTTATACCACGTGCGACAATCACCTCAACCCTCACTTCTATCTCCAGCTCACAAGAGCCAAAGTCGTACCCGACAAAAACATAGTGGCAGGCCCTGCTTATATGGTAATGGGGGGAGTTCCTCTCTATCTTATTGGGTTGCCTTTTGGCTTTTTCCCCTTCAATGAGCAGCGTACCTCGGGGCTTATCATGCCCTCCTATGGAGAGGAAGCAGATCGAGGATTCTATTTGCGAGGCCTGGGGTTGTACTACGCTATCAACGACTATGTGGATCTAACGGCCCGTGCCGATCTTTATACCAAAGGTTCTTGGGGGCTTTCGCTTGAGTCTAACTATCGACGGCGTTATATGTATTCGGGGCATTTTAGTGCAGGCTATGTCTCTACGTCTCGGGGGGATAAACAGATCCCGGGAGACTACTCCAGAAGTAAGGATTTTACCGTCAATTGGTCGCATACGCAAGATCCAAAAGTGGACCCCTTGCGCACGTTCTCGGCAAGTGTCAATTTCTCTACGAGTAGCTACAATCACAATTCGATAGATAGGATGTATGACCCCGATCGTCGTGCCGAGAATACAAAAGGATCCAGCGTGAGCTATTCTCGCCGCTTTACCAGCATCCCGCTCTCTCTTACGGCCGCGCTTAATATCGACCAGCGGTCGCGAGACTCCACCCTGTCGGTTTCGCTACCCAATCTTTCTGTTTCGCTCAGTACGATTTACCCGTTTAAGAGGAAAAAACGTGTGGGTAAGGAGCGTTGGTATGAGAAAATCTCGATGAGTTATTCGGGCTCTTTCCGTAATAGCATTACGACCAAAGAGAATCTTATATTGCAGAGTAGCCTAGTGCGGGACTGGCGTAATGGGATGCAGCATAGTATCCCCATCTCCGCCTCCTTCGACCTCTTCGACTATATTCGCATTACCCCCTCGGTAAGCTACAACGCCAAGTGGTACACGAGCCGCAGCACTATGCGCTACGACGACGAAAAGAAACGCCTGGTGGATGCTGATACCACTTTTGGTTTCTATCACATCAATGACTTCAGTGTCTCCCTCTCTGCCTCCACTACGCTGTACGGATTCTATAAGCCGTGGAAAATCTTTGGAGACAAGGTGCAGATGATACGGCACCGCATTACGCCCTCTGTTTCGTTGGGATATACCCCCGATTTTAGTGATCCTTTTTGGGGATATTACCGCACGGTGCAGTATACAACGCCCGAAGGAGAGTGGCGCGAGGAACCCTACAATCTCTATCGTAATGGTATCTTTGGGGCTCCCGGTCGAGGCAAGTCCGGCGCACTTTCGTTCAGTTTCTCCAACAACTTGGAGATGAAAATCCGTACCCTCAAAAGTGACTCTACGGATAGCGAAGAGGCCTTCAAAAAGATTAGTTTGATTGACCAATTCGACTGGCGAGCAAGCTATAACATGATGGCAGACTCGTTGCGTTGGAGCAATATCTCCGCTTCTATTTCCTTCCGCTTTTCGTCCCGTTTTGCGCTGCGCTTGAGCGGGGAGTTTGATACGTATCTCTACGATTACCGCCTTGATTCAAATGGGAAGCCCATTCCCTTCCGCGTTGATAAACTTCGTTTGCTCCATGGGAAAGGCTTTGGCCGACTGATTGGCACCGGCACCGGTTTTAGCTATCAATTTAACAATCAGAGCTGGGGCAAGCTAGTAGAGTTGTACCACAAAGTATTTAAGAAGAAGGGTAGTGACGCACCCGAGGAGCCGCCTTTGGGCGATACTTCGGCACCTAGAGACGACGCTTCTCCTTCGCAGACCGGCCCTATCAACCTAGCCGGGGAGGGGGTTGTGTCTCGTCAAAGGACGTCGGAGGAGATCCTGGGAGAGCATGATGCTGATGGGTATGTATTGTGGAATTTCCCTTGGAATTTCTCTTTCAACTACAGTATGAACCTAGGGTATGACCGTGCAAATTTTGACATGGAGCGCAAAGAGTTCCGTTATAAGTTGACCCATAACCTAAGTTTCCGTGGGGATTTTAAGCCCACAAAGAACTGGTCGTTTATGTTTGATGCCAACTATAACTTCGATCTCAAACGCATTACCAATATGACCCTTTCTATCTCGCGCGATTTGCACTGCTGGCAGCTCTCGGCGAGTGTTATCCCCATTGGTCCCTATAAGAGCTATACGATTACTATTGGCGTTAAGTCGCAGCTCCTCAAAGATCTCAAGTATCAGCAGAGCAATCTCACAACGAGCAATAATGTCTCTTGGTATTGATTCCCTTTTTATTTTATCCGCTACACTATGAACGTTTACGAACATCTCAAGCAGAGAATCCCCCCTGTAACTCTCAATCTTATCCTTATCAATTTACTGATTTGGTTGGCACAGATTGTTTTTCTTCGCCTTGGTTTCGACCTCTCGCAGGTGCTGGGGCTCAAGTACTACGCGGCGGATTCGTTCTACCCCTTTCAGCTTTTTACTTATGCTTTTTTGCACGATACGAGTAGTTTGGCTCATATCATCTTCAATATGTTTTCGCTCTTCATGTTTGGAGGGGCGGTGGAGCAGCGGATGGGGTCGTGGCGATACCTGTTCTTCTATGTAGTCTGTTTGCTTGTTGCAGGAGTCTGCCAGGAGATCTTTTGGTTTACGGAGTTGCACGATGTTGTCTCCTCAGGAGCTGAGATGATTAACCTTAATGGAGTACAGACGCTCCCCCTACGTAGTTTCTTAAACCTCTTTGTAACCATCGGAGCTTCGGGTGCTGTGTTTGGTTTGCTCCTTGCTTTTGGGATGCTTTTCCCGAATGTCCCTATGTATCTTTTCTTTATTCCTATTCCCATCAAGGCGAAGTATATGGTGATTGGTTACGGGCTTCTGGAGCTTTTCTTGGGAATCTCTAGCTATGGCGATGGCGTTGCGCATTATGCCCATCTGGGGGGAATGTTAGGCGGCTTGGTGCTCTTGCTCATTTGGAGAAAGAAAGGAGTTGTACGATGAACCGCCCGAGGCATATCACATCTTTACGTGCATTTTGGCAGCAATCCTCTCCGGCATCCCGCCTGATTGGCATAACGGTAGGATGGACGCTCCTCCTTTGGATTCTCAAAATTGTACTTCAACTATTGTCCGCTCCCTCTTCGTGGATCGACGTCCAGCTCGCTCTCCCTGGGAGCCTTTACACCCTAGGGCACAGACCTTGGACGCTCTTTACCTATATGTGGTACCACAACGACCTCGGTCATCTCGTGGTAAATATGCTGCTTCTGTACATCTTTGGACGCCTTTTTCTAGCCCATCTCACCTCCCGACAATTCTATATTGTCTACATCTTGGGAGGGGTTTTAGGAGGCTTCCTTTATCCCTTGCTTTTTTCGATTCTCGATGCTGTGGGGCTCTTTTATATCCATCTGCCCCTTTACGGCTCCTCGGCAGCCATTCTTTCGTTGATTGTAGCAATTGGAGGCTACTGCCCAAAAGAAAAAATCAGATTCCTTTGGGTTGGATCCCTCTCCTTGTACGTTGTAGCTCTTATTTTTGTTGTAACGTCGTTGTTATTCAATCTGAATAGGAATGTTGGGGGCTCTATTGCTCATATTGGGGGAGCTGTGTGGGGGTTGATTTTTGCTCGTTCCCTAAGGGGTGGAGTAGATATTACTCGCCCGATAGCCCTCTTGTGTGATCGGGTAGCTTCGCTTCTAAAGGGACGAAAAACGACCTCTCGGGGAGGAGGCTCTCGTCAACAACGTCGAGAAAAAGCATCTTCGGCTCAATCCTCTTTTGACGGGGGAGATAGCACTTCCGCTCACTCTTCGTCGGTCGATCCTTCCCCCAAGGCTTCGGACGGTCCCACCCTAGAGGAGGTGCTTGACAAAGTGAAACGCTCGGGCTACAGTGCTCTCTCCGACGAAGAGAGAAGCCTGCTTTTCGATAGACCTTCTCGGCAAGACTCCTCAAAAGTCTAATTATTTTGCTAGCTTTGTACTACCTTCGGATAAACTCCGGAGGAGGGCTTTACTAAGTTGTAAAGCACAAGGCTACATGACGCAAAGATCCGATATTACACCCCAAGAGCAGACGGCTCGCCACACCCTTAAACGGCTTTCGAGACCTAGGAATACAACTCAAAAAGTATCTTCGTCTCGAGCTTCTCGCTGTCGCAGTTTTTGCTACAATCTCTTTCATTCGGTCTCGTGGCTCATCAATCTCTTTTTGGTGGCATTGCCCTACCTCTTGGCTCTTTTGGGGCAGTACCTCTCGCCCCGATTTTTCCTTTTCCCGGCCTATTTGGGCTTGGCTTTCCCTTTTTTACTTTCAATGGTTGTGCTTTTCTTGCTTTTTCGCCTTGTGCGGAGGCAGTGGCGCGGCTTCATCTTTAATTTCCTTCTACTGGCTCTCTCGTGGTGGAGCATCCGGTCATATATTCCCTTACATCCTACACCTTCGGTAATTCCACCTCATGCCGTTAAGGTCTTGTCTCTTAACTGTCAGGCTTTTGCTTACGAGAAGCATACTGCGGATAACCCCAACCCCACTCTCCGGTACATTAAGGATAGTCATGCCGATATTGTTTGCCTGCAGGAGGCGGCCATAATGCGTGATGATTCTCCCTACGTCTCTGCTAAAAAGATTTCGGAGTATCTCCCCGAGTATCCCTATGTAGTTACGCGCTATGCCCAAGGAGACCGAGGTACTAGTTTGATGCTTCTCTCTAAATTCCCCGTGCGCAATACGCGTATGTTGCCCCTAGAGTCCACTTTCAATGGAGGCATTGCCTATACGTTGGATGTGGCTGGTCGAGAGCTTACGGTTTTCAATTTGCACCTGGAGTCTTTCCGTCTCACCACAGAAGATGGAACACGCTACGCCCGTCTCGCTCGAGAGATAGAGGCTATTGCCCTCAAAGAGCAGATGGAACAAAAACTGGGTCCTGCCTTTCTTAAGCGCGCTAAGCAAGCCGACCGCGTGCATGTAGAGATTATCCATGAGAAGACGCCCTACGTACTTGTCTGTGGCGATTTCAATGATACGCCTATTTCGTATGCCCACCAGCGCATTGCTTCCGGCCTCATAGATGCTTATGCTTCTACGGGTTGTGGGGCTGGTTATAGCTTTACCTTTAAGCGGTTGGGCTTCCGTATCGATCATATCTTGCATAGTCGCAGGGTTAAGTCCTACAATTGTAAGGTGGATAAATCTGCAACGATAAGCGACCATAAGCCCTTATCCTGTTTTATCTCCCTCGAGTAATTTTAATTCTCTTTTCCCTCAGCTATGGAGACTACTCCTCAACATAAGTTACGCGGCTTGCTGATTGCCGGTACCTCTTCGGTAGCCTTCGGCTTTATTCCCCTATTTACATTGCCCTTGATGGCAATTGGGCTACGTACACCCTCTATCCTTACCTATCGTTTCTTGTTTGCAGCCCTTGCGATGTTCCCTCTTTTGCTGTACAGAAAGATAGATCTTAGGATCACAGGGCGAGAAATAGGGGTTTTGATCTCTTTGGGGCTCGTCTACATTGCCTCGGCTATGGGGCTGCAATTGGGGTATCACTACATGCCCAGTGGGGTGGCTACGGTGGTCCATTTTACCTATCCGGTTTACGTTATCCTACTCATGTTGATCTTCTACAAGCAAAGACCTACGAGAGTTATGGTTCTCGCCATTCTCTTTGCTTTTTTTGGGGTGCTTTGCCTCTCGGGCTTGGGATTGGAGAAGGTGGATCGGCGATTTTTGATAGGGATGCTCATTGTCGCTCCTACGGGGTTGGCGTATGCCTCTTATATGGTTATTGTCAATAAGAGTGTGGTGCGTACGATGAATAATATCAAGCTTAGCTTTTATGCCCTGTTGGCTTGCGGGAGTGGATTCCTAGTGATTGCCCTCTTTTGGGGAGGTCTGCAAGGGATTCCTTCGCTTGAGGCCTGGGGGTTAACTATCGCCCTTGCGCTTATCCCTACCGTAGTTGCCAATATAACACTGGTGGAGGGGGTCAAACTGATTGGCTCTACCATGAGTGCCATATTGGGAGCCTTGGAGCCTCTAACTGCTGTGGTGATTGGATTCCTGGTCTTCGACGAGGTGCTAACCCCTTTGCGCCTTGTGGGGGTTTTTCTTATCATACTATCGGTGCTCCTCATTGCCCTCTCGGGGCGTATTGCCTACTTCTTCAAAGTTTGGCATCTGCGCAAGAGGCATCGTTAGCCCTTCTGCTTGGTTTAGAAGTGATAGGTCCCAATATAGAGAGATAATGTGCTTGTCCTGTTCTTGTAAAAGTGCAGGGCAGTTTTTTTTGTCCACGTTGGAGTCGATTTTTTCTTGGGTAGAATGCGACCTCCACACTGCCCAAAACTTTTTTATTTCTTAGGTGAAAGTGGAGAGGCTTTCTGGGCGGGAACAGAAATTTTTTCACTCTGATTTCTCTCCGTTTTTACACCTCTTCTTATGTGGAATAGAGGAGGTTGCGAGGGAATCTGCAAGAAAACTTGTTTATATTTTAGAATTATCATACCTTTGTGCTAGTTTATAAAGCAAAAACAACACATAATGAAAGCAAAAATTACTATCCTCTCTTGGAGTGTTGTGACATTAGGAACTGTTGTACTCACTGGCTGCAACTCCCAGCCTAAAGGAGATCTTTCTCCTCAAACTCATAATTCACCAACCCTCGTAGAGCAACAAATTGCCAATTTGTACCAATCTATCTTCAATGAGCTTCCTCAGGGAGGACTTCGTGCCGCCTCCAATGAGAAAGTAGGTAGTGGAGAAACTTATATTACCAATTTCGCCAAAGGAGGATTTATGCTTTACAATGTGGATTCATTGGGTGAAGTGATACTGCTTGGCATCTCAGAGGGAGGATCTCTTTCCACTCAGGACACTATCCATCAACCGATGCTTCGGAATATTCTAAATCAGGCAGCAATACTCGGGGAAGAAGGAGCTCCGAAGATACACAAAGATCTAGAAGAAAGCAATCACGGGGATCCCTCAAGGCCTCCCCTTCCATGGATTCGAGAATATTTTGGGTTCCCTAGATACACTTTAGACACAGAAAATTTTGAGAGCAAAAAGCCCATGAAACCCTCAACCCTAGAGTTTGGACAATATGCTCCATTTTTCAACTACCTACCTAAGAACAAAGAGACCAAACACGACTTGTTGGGCTGCGCCAATACAGCTCTTGCCGCCTTCTTTTCATTCTATAAACTTCCCAAAGCAATAGTATGCAACAACAAGACCACAAAAATGGACTGGCAAAACCTGTGGGACTCAAATAGAGAGGTTTACAACCTTAAAAAGGCAACAGGAAAAAAATTCTATTGGAAAAGCTTCTTGGAAGACGATCCCATTTTATCAGACCAGATAGCTCTCATGTGCATGTACATCTATTACAAAACTGGGCATATTTGGTCAGGTAGCTCTGGCACTGCAGTAGAAAACTGGAGAGTAAAACGTTTTTTGAAAAAACACAATTTCAATCCGGATGTAGTTGATTACGATGAAAAGACCCTTTTGGCTTATCTCCAAAAATATAAGCGACCTGTACTAGCTTATGGAGAAGGGGATAACACATTCGATTCTTGGCACTACTGGGTTTTTGATGGATATATGGAGAATCGGTGCGATCTCATTTCTGTACGGCAAGATTACGAGGGAGGCCCTTGGGTAAAAGACAAGGTTATCAAGAAGAATGTAATCTCTCGTTTCTACCATTGCAATTGGGGATGGAGTGGTGATAACAATGGATACTTTCGCAGCCATTTACTGAGACCATTTTACCGCTATGGTATCGTTTCTCCAACTACAGAACTAAGAACCGATCTACCGGACAGTGAAGAGAATTATGCTCGCCATGGCAAACTGTTTCTAACCTATCCTAAGGAACTGGCAGAGTATTGGACTATAAAATAGAGCAGTAAAATATGAATAGATATAAGAACACACTGGCATTGGGGAGTGTATTGCTCCTCTTTCTCCTAGGGATTTCGGGCTGCTTCGAGAAACCCAAGTACTACCCCCACTATCTCACGGGCTTTGTGGAGCCGGATACATTTCAGCTCGTGGATATAAGACTTGAAAGTCCTTGGTACCAAACGACAGTCTGTACGATTATCCTGTCCAACAAAAATCAAAAAAAGGTCTCACACTTTGGCTATGACGGAAGCGACCCAAAAATTAAAAGTTTTCTCACTCTCATCGGGGATACTCATTACCCTAGCAGGGGTAGGGAGGGGCGTCTTGGAAATCGCAAAACAGGTGTGATAACGTTCCCTAAAAGTATTGCTGTCACGTGCGACCACGACTATAACGAAGCACTCAAAGCCGGGATGCTACTGAATGAAGTGGCTTTTATTTCATTCAGCGATTATCTAGGATTCATACAAAGTGGCTACAAAAATGACAATTATAGAGCTCAGATAAACCTTGGCAACCAGGAAAACCTCAAGCGGCTATTGGCGTCAAAGCCTCTATGGAGACTCCAGTTGAATACGATTCCTGAAGCGTGGAATGGCGAGACTGTCCGCTTTACAGTCACCATGGTACTCCCCACGGATAAGGGAGACAAATCCATTACCGATAGCATTGATGTGAAGTTCCCAACTCCGAGCAAATAGGTTTATACAAGAGCCCATATGAGAGTAAAAGGGCTTCTCTCTTTTTATTTTCTCTGTATTTCTATTGCAGAGAGCAAGAGAGAGATAAAGGAGGTCGTACGCCCAGCCCCATGGTGGTTTTTGTTTATCTAAGCGTCGTACTTACAACTGGAAAGTACAACCGAATGAAGTTCTAGCACTACTTTCGCCATGCCGTTGCACTTGATACTGGAAGCTGCACATCTTTGGAAAAATAGCCAAGACTATTGCAGAATCAAAAAGTATTTGTACCTTTGTCACCGCAATTTGGAATAGGGGTCTAGAACCTTATGGATGACGCTCTACTCAATTGCTTAGGGTTATGGCCCTTTCGTCTATCGGTTAGGACGCAAGGTTTTCATCCTTGAAAGAGGGGTTCGATTCCCCTAGGGGCTACCAAATAATTAAATAGCAAAGTAAGAAGAATAAAGAGAAATGGCAAACCATAAGTCATCACTGAAGAGAATCCGTCAAACTAGCTCTCGTCGTCTGCACAATCGTTACTACGGTCGTACGACCCGTAATCAGATTAAGCGTTTCCGCATGCTTACAGACAAGGATGAAGCTAAGGCGTTGCTTCCTAAGGTGAGCTCTATGATTGACAAGCTCGCTCGTGAGCGCATTATTCATAAGAATAAGGCGGCTAACCTCAAGAGCAAGCTCGCTCGTCAGGTTAATCGCATGATGGCTGCTTAATAGCCCTTAAGGAGTATAGCACTCGCTCGAAGAGGGGAAGTAGAGATCTCGCTCGAGAGGAGGTTATATAAAAAGGAAGAAGGGGCTAGTCGCACTGAGTAGGTGCACGCTCCTTTGTAATAAGCAGTCGTGGCTTTGATGGCCCTTTCGTCTATCGGTTAGGACGCAAGGTTTTCATCCTTGAAAGAGGGGTTCGATTCCCCTAGGGGCTACAAAAGAGGGTAAAGGTGCCTCTCAACATTGTGTTGAGGGGCATTTTTTTTGTCTTCTCTTGTAGTTTTTTGTATATTTGTGGAGCAGATCTATAAGTTTGTAGTTCTTTCTTTTCATTTGAGTATAGAAGAAGCCTTTTTGTTTTCTCTCAGAGAGGCTTTACTTCTTTTCCTCTCTCCGTTTTAAAGGAGATGAAAGTATGTAGCATTCACTTATTGTGTGAGTTGTATGAATACAAATAGAGTAGCTTTATCCGCATTCCTTCCGTCCACTAGACGCTCTTTCCCCTTACTTCTATTAGGGTTGTTGGTGTTCTTTATTTCTAGTTGTAGTCCCTCGGGGAGTGGCTCCGAGCCTTTGCCCCTTTTTTCGCTCTCCGATACGCTTGTGCAGATGGAGGTTGGGAGTGAATTCACACTCAAAACAAATGTGCCTATCGGGGAGGTCGAAAGTGAAGTAAAAGACTCCAAGATCGTTTCCATTGATCCGAAGTTGTGCATTAAGGCTCTAGCAGAGGGGAGTACAGAGATTCTTCTTAAATACAAAGGCTCTCGCCAAGTAGTACATGTTTCGGTGGTTGCTCCTGCGTTTGATCAGGAGCATTTCCCAATGCTCCCTTGGCTCAAAATGGGGGCGACAGAGGAAGAAGTGAAAGTTTGGGAAGGGAAGCATGGAGGCGAAGTTTTCCTTACTGGGAAGGTATCTGATAGCGAGGATGAAACTTATATAACCTTCCGGATTAACGAAAATAGTTATCCTTTTAGGGAGTACTTCTTCGAGAGAGGAGCCTTGGCTGAGAGCCGTGTATATGTAGATGATTACGAGGAGTACTGGACGCTTGACGAAGGGGGGAAGCCCACCCCTAAAGCCCAAGATCTCGTCTCTCAATGGGGCTTCCGCTTTTATGGCTACAACAACGAGAATGTATATCCTACCGCCGTGGGGTGGAGTGCTGCTCTCCGCTTGATGTGCTATTATGGCCCTAGAATCAAGGCTGGGAAGACCTTTATGATGTTCGATTTCTTCGAAAGTGACGAGCCCTCTGTAGAGCCTGATGAACCCGGGGAGGCGACTTTTCTTTTGACTCCAACCTCCGGAGGTGCATCTTCTCTCTTCATCATGATCGAGTCTCCAGATACTTTTACGATAGATTGGGGCGATGGAACAAACAAAGACTACCCTGCAGGGAACTACGAACTCGAGAAGATGATTAAAGGTTCTATCCTCGGTACAACTCTGCGTGTAGTGGCTCCCAAGGCAACCTCTTTTGGCGTGTTTGGTGCGAAATTAGATGCCATTGCTATAGGCGATGCCTCCAAACTCGAAGAACTTCGTCTTATTGGGAGCAATCTGCAACAGCTAGACTTGAGCAGGTGTCCCGCTCTACGTTTCCTCTCCATTGGCAATAATAAATTGAAGTCTCTAGACCTCCGTCATAATCCCCTTTTGGAGGAATTGCACTGCTATAAAAACGAGATTTCCCATCTAAACTTATCGTCGTGCACTCGGCTCAATCTCCTCTATGCGCAAAAAAATCAATTGGAAGAGGTGGATTTGTCAGCCAACCTCGCCCTTCGCAACTTGGCCGTGTCTACAAATCCGTTGCGTAGTATAGACGTGAGTAAACATTCTCTTTTAGAAGAGTTGACTCTCTCTGATACACAACTAAAGACCTTGGGGACTTTGCCATCTCTCTCCCATCTTCTTACGCTACAGCTCGCTCGGCTAGGGCTAACGACCGAAGAGTTGAACGCCATATATACTGCATTGCCCGATGTAAGGGGTATCCCCATCGCAGATGATGAGAAGCCTTGGAAGTGTGTACTCAATCTGCGAGAGATCTCCAATGCTGCCAAGAGTTCTCTCCATATTGCTAGAGACAAGGGTTGGAATATCCAGCAATAGACACAAATAGTCATCCTTTATAAAACATTTTTCATGATGAAAAAGCAAGTACTCTTATCACTTATCTTCGGGCTATTTGCCCTTGGATGTATCTCAAAAAGTTGGGCACAACATCCCAAGGCCCCTTTGGCTATCGGTCTCTCCACAGAGAATAAAACCGACGAGCTAACCTTGACGATACAAACTGTAAAGCCCATTAAGATCAAATGGGGCGAAGTAGAAAAAGACTACACCCCAGAGCAAGTGGCCGAAGCCGGAGGTGAGCTATCGGGTACCACCTCCACGGGTCGCATCGTGATTTATTATTTCGACAAAGATGCCATCACCTCGCTTTCGGTTGCAGGTATGTCACTTACACGCGTAGACTTCTCTGGTATAAGTGACATTTCCGAATTCTCTGCTCCCGACAACAAGCTCACGTGGATTGCGCTTGAGCAATGTCCCAATTTGACCTACCTAAATCTCTCTCGTAATAAGTTTGAAGAGATGTTTGGAACGTACTTCAAGAATTTGGAAGATCTTCGTCTGGATGGCTGTGGACTGAAATCCTTTAAACTACAACACTGTCCTAATCTCCGCAATTTTAGTATTAGAGACAACGAATTTACGGAGCTGGATCTCTCCATACTCGAAGATTTGGAAAGCATAGAGTGCAGCAAAAATAATCTTACGGGGAGCATTGATTTCTCTGTTTGCAAAAAACTCAAGACTATAAAGGCAAAGGGAAACCAGCTGACCAACATTAATATTTCGGGTCTTTCTTCCCTCGTTAAACTAGAGGTTGATGGGAATGAATTGCTCGAAGTAAAAGCAAAGGACAACTCATCGTTGTCCATTGTAGACCTCACAAACAATAAAATGGATGCGTGTGCTCTCGACGATCTCTACCGAGCCCTTCCCAAAAAGGCGCAGAAAATCACCGTTGGAAAAGACCTGCTTGTAAAGAACAACCCCGGTGCCAAGACTGCCAAAAGTAGTCTCGCAGAGGAAAATAATTGGGTAATAGACCAAAAGGGAGATGGCAGTGGATGTGAGAAGGCTTTGGGTGAGCTCCCGACGTCTAGCGCTCCATATGCTTTTGCCTATGAGGGGAAGATATGGGTTGTTACCCCCGCTAGTGGTTATGCTGCAACTCTGTATACTCTTGAGGGAAAGCGCTTAGCCACTCAATCTGTACCCTGTGGTACGGCTTCTCTCTCGGCTGCGCTTGCCTCGGGTAATTACCTCGTGGTTGTAGAGGCTGAAGGCAAAGAGCCCGTGACCATAAAGGTGACTTTGTAATACATTTGGCTTAGGATCCATAGCATAGGTAGCTCATGCTTCTCAAAAGGAGCGAAGCGGCCTATGCTTTTGTGTGCCTTGATGGAGCGTATGTCCGGATGGATTAAAAGATTGTTGTATCCCTCATGGGGGCTGTCCACTTCCTTGTTGCAAAGGAGGTTTGTTCAGCGCGTTGTAGTGGTAACAGGGGCTTCGAGAGGGATCGGAGCGGCCCTAGTTCGTCTGCTGCAATCCTATCGGGTGCATTTCGTTTTAGTGGCTCGCTCGGAGGCCGAATTGCAGCAACTTGCCCAAGAGGTTGAGGCTTTGGGAGCATCAGCGGAGTGCTACGCGGTGGATCTTCGAGAGCGGGAGGCACTTCGTGATCTTTGTCGGATTCTTGCGGAGCGTTACCCTCGAGTGGATTATTTCTTCGCCAATGCCGGAAAGTCGATTTGCCGCTCTTTGGAAGACTCTCAAGAGCGTTTGCACGATTTTGATCGCACGATCGATCTCAACTACCGTGCCATGGTCTACCTAGCGCAGGCTCTCTATCCAGCCCTTGCAGCGGCTCGGGGAGTACTTGTTTATACCTCTTCGGTAAGTTTGTTATACCCTCCTGCTCCCCATTGGGCAGCCTATCATGCCTCAAAGGGGGCTGCGGATATTTGGTTGCGTACAGCTCGTGAGGAGTGGGCTTTGCGTGGAGTGCGAGTTCGTATTGCCTATATGCCCCTTGTGCATACCTCCATGGCCGACGTTAATCCTCGCTATGTCCATCTCCCCGGCTACACCGTGGAGGAGGCGGCTACTCGGCTTATCCACTTGGCCGTTGGACGGAGATCTTCTTATGCTCCTTGGTGGGCTCGACTCTCTTCTCCTTTGTCTTCCCTCTTTCGAGGGATCGTAACCTATGCCTACCGACGCATGTCTCACTGATATCTCTTCTATCCCGATATGCACCAACCAACCTATTCCCTCTCGGCAGCCCTCCGTCAATTGCATTTTATTACCCCTCGGGGGATTATTGCATGGGTGCGGGCTTTTTGGCGAGATGGGGTCTCCCTTATGACGCTCTTGGGCTATGCTGCTTCCATTTATCCTCAGCGAGAAGCGCTCCTCTACGAGGGGGAGTCTCTGACCTATAGGCAACTCTACCAAGAGGCTCTGCGTCTGGCTCGTTGTTTTCAAGAGAAGGGGTATTGCAAGCGTGGGGGGCGAGTAGCTCTGCTCTGCCGTAATCACCTTGAGTTGGCCCTCCTTCTGCCGGCTCTCTCTCGCTTGGGGATAGGAGCCTATCTGCTCAATACCGACATGAGTGAAGAGCAGTTGGTGCGCTTCCTAGTGGGGCGGAAGTATGATCTTCTGATCCTAGATGAGGAGTTTCGTCAGCGTTATTTCTCCGACAAAGAACCGCCCACACCCCTCCTTACCACGGAAGAATTGGGTAGAGTGCGCTCGGAAGATAACGGAAGGTCTCGCCGCTTTTTGCCACGTATTGTCCGAGGGGCCGAACTCTCCGTGCTTACGGGCGGATCAAGTGGTAGTTACAAATCTGCCGATCGTCGCCCCTCTGCGATCAATTTCTTACCGCCTTTGCTTGCCTTGATTCGTTCTATTGGGATTCATCGGGGGAGTACAACCTACCTCGCCTTACCCCTATTTCATGGCTTTGGTTTGGCAACATTGTTCGTGGCTTGGGTGATGGGAAAACGTGTTTGGCTTACCCGCCGTTTTCGTGCCGAGGAGGCTTTGGAGGGGATTGAGCGCTACGGCGTGGATGTTTTGCCCATAGTACCCGTAATGCTTGCTCGTATGATGCTTTTGCCTCAGGCTGCGAGTAAAATGAAGAGTTTGCGCTGCATTGTTTCCGGAGGAGACCGCCTCGATCGCAAACTTGTAGCACAAGTGCATCAGGAGGTTGCCCCCATTATTTATAATCTCTATGGCACCTCAGAAGCCGGATTCTTTCTTCTCGCAACTCCTCAGGCTCTGGATGCCTATCCCGAAGAGACAACCCTGGGATTCCCTATTCGCGGGGTGCGATGTAGTGTGCGCAACTCCGATTCGGATGGTGTAGGGGAGCTGTGGGTCTCGTCGCGCTGGGCCATGCAGGCTAGACGCAACAGTTGGCAGGCAACCGGAGATCGGGTGTGGTGCAGTAAGGAGGGGGCTTATTTCCATCGGGGGCGGGTCGATAGGATGGCGGTCTGTGGCGGAGAAAATGTTTATCCTGAGGTAGTGGAGCGTGTGATTGAGAGTCATCCCGAGGTAATTGCAGCCCAGGTGTATACGATCCCTCACCCCGAATTCGGTAGCGTACTAGCCGCCCGTGTGGAGCTTTCTACGGATTCTGTGCTTACGGTAGAGGAACTTTCTGCATGGATCAAACCCAGGCTCTCTCGGGCAGAGCATCCCCACAAAATTGAGTTGGCTCCTCTAAACATGCTCTCTACGGGTAAGCGATCTTCTCTTTAGAGGTGAGTTTTGCCACGTCTATCCTCCTCTTTTGTTGTGCAGATGGGCATTGTTTAGTGTGAGTTGCTTATCTTTGTGGAGCATAGCGGAGGGCTTGTAAAGACAGAGTTCTCCCTCGGAGAAAAAGATAATGTGGATAATAACGACGATAGTACTAGGTTTCTTGATCGGGGTTCTGGTCTCTGCACCTATGGGTCCCGTGGGGGTACTCTGTGTACGTCGTACACTACATCGTGGGCGCAGAGAGGGTTTGATCACGGGCGTAGGCGCCATGATTAGCGACTTGCTTTACGCCGCCGCCTCTTACAAAGGGATCACGATGGTACTCGATTTTATCTACCGATACGAGTTCTTTTTGCAGATTCTTGGAAGCCTTGTGGTGCTCGCTTTTGGTATTCATATGTATTTCTCTCTCCCGAGTTACGATGTAGTGGATGATGGAAAGAGTAAAAGTGCCTGGAAGCTGATGACCTCGGCCTTCTTCTTTGCCTTGGGCAATCCACTTATTGCCTTCGTGTATATGGCCTTTTATAGCCGCTACAATTTTGTGCCCGATACCCCCACTCTAGGCTGGCACTTTGTGATAGCAATGCTCTCAATAGCCCTAGGGGCGATCTCTTGGTGGTTTGTAATTACCTACCTTGTACTGCGCCTCAAAGAGAATGTGTCGGTGGGAGGCCTGAGGATCTTCAATAAGATATTGGCCCTTGTCTTTATTGGAATCTCTCTTGTTGGGCTAGCTATGTGCTTGATTAAGTTCACTTAATTCCTCTCTGACGATGCAACGTAATTGGCATTATTACCTCGGGGTTTTGCTGACGATTGCATTAGCTGCAATTGCCGTCTGCCTTGCTAAGATCCCCTTTATTACCACACTACATCTATCTCCTTTGATCATTGGTATTGTGCTTGGTCTTATCCTAGCCAATACGATACGGAGCCGTTTGCCCGAGGGGATGACTCCCGGATTAAAATTCGTAGGGAAGCGCATCTTACGCTTTGCGATTGTCTTTTATGGCTTCCGACTTACGCTCTCGGATGTGTGGGCAGCAGGCTGGGCTACGCTCTTAGTCGATACAATCGTGGTTTCTTCTACCCTATTGCTAGGGACAATGGTGGGGCGTTGGCTCCGTCTAGATAGGGAGACTTCTATGCTAACCTCTGCAGGGAGTGCCGTCTGTGGGGCTGCAGCTGTACTGGCTAGTGAGCCGGTTGTGGGTGCCAATTCTGCCAAAACGGTGGTAGCAGTTTCTACGGTGGTTTTGTTTGGAACGCTCTCGATGTTTCTATATCCCGTCCTCTATCAATTAGGAGTTTACGATATGACCGATGCCCAAGTTGCGGTATATACCGGGTCTACTCTGCACGAGGTCGCTCATGTAGCGGGTGCGGGAGCTGCTATGCAGGCAACTAGTGTGGCAAGTGCCTTTGACATTGCGGGAACGGCTACTATTACCAAAATGATACGAGTAATACTCCTCGCTCCTGTACTTATTGTGCTGGGGATGTTCTTCCAAAAGGGAAACAAAGGAGAGACTCGGGCTACAAAACGCATTGCTATCCCTTGGTTTGCTGTTTGGTTCCTTATCATCATCGGGCTCAATACGCTCCTGATCTCTTTAGCTTCTACTTATGGCTTAGAAGACACCTACGCTTCTGTGCGAAGCATTATTCGCGGGGTAGACGACTTTATGCTCACCATGGCTATGGCGGCTATTGGTGCAGATGCCGTATTTGCTCGCTTCCGAGAGGCGGGGTTTAAACCCTTCGCTCTCGCTGCCGTACTCTATATTTGGCTTACGGTGGGTGGTTATTTTTTGGTAAAACTTATTGTCTAGTAATCCTAAAATCATATGGAAAACAGTCCTCACGAAGGCTTTAAGGGTCTTAGCCCTTCTGCCAATCGATCCGTTTTTATGTGGGCAATCCTGTTGCCTATCGTGCTGCTTGCTCTTATTTTTGGGAGGGAGGCCCTGCCCTACCTAAGTGGATTTTTAGGAGCAATTACTCTGTTCTCTATCTTGAGAGGGCAGATGAGATTCCTCACTAAGAAGTGGCATTTCCCTCGTGGATTAGCTGCCTTTATTCTTATTCTCGAGACGCTTTTCCTTTTCCTGCTCCCGCTTGCCGGTATTGCGTCTATGCTGATAGACCTCTTTACACACACTGAGATTGATCTGAATGAATGGTATCACCAAGCTGTGCAATGGGTGGATGAGGCTAAAGATTGGATTGGAGTAGATTTTGTAAAGCGAGATGGATTCTTTGTTGAGCAGGTTCTACCCGCCCTTACTAAGATGGGGCAAACCTTTACGACAAAGATCGTTGTCGGGGTTTATTCTCTTGTGGTCAATAGTGTTGTGCTACTCTTTGTTCTCTACTATATGCTCTATGAACGAGAGTATTTCGAGGCGGCTATCCGAGAGCTACTCCCCTTTACCGAAGAAAATAAACGCATCTTGGTATCTGAGACGCAGCGCATCATTGCAGCTAACGCTGTGGGGATACCGCTAATCGCCATTGTTCAAGGGGGATTTGCTTATCTTGGGTACATCTTCTTTGGTGTAGAGGGAGCTTTGTTCTACGCAGTACTTACGGCCTTTGCTACTATTATCCCGATGGTGGGTACCATGGTAGTGTACGTGCCCCTTGCTTTGGCCCTAGGTTTTGCCGGGAATTGGGGGGCTTGTATCGGGCTTTTGATCTATGGATTTTTGGTCATAGGGGGAATAGACAATGTAATTCGCTTCCTGCTCCAAAAGTCTCTTGCCGATATTCACCCTCTTGTTACTGTCTTTGGCGTTATTTTTGGGGTAAGTATTTTTGGCTTTTGGGGGGTGATTTTTGGCCCTTTACTTCTTTCTCTTCTGATACTTCTCCTGAATATATTCCGTCATGACTACGTCCCTGGTTCTGTAGCTCAGCCTCGTGCGGCTCGAGAGAATTGGGGAGGGTTGATGCCTAAGTGGGCAAAGAAGAAAAAGAAGTAGCCTCTTTGGTCACTCTTTTCTGGCTGATTTTATTTTTCTTTTAGGCTGATTCTTTTGGGGAAATCAGCCTGTGCGGGATATTTTTTAGGGTAGGGGAGGATCTTGTATTGCTCCTCGGCGTACTAAAGGTGTGTTACGCCTTGTGCTAGATCCTATATCTATTCTTTTGTTTATCCTTTCACTAAAGTAGTAGAAACGCTTCTTTCTCTAAGAAAAAGGCTACCTTTGCGGGAGCAGATTGCGTGCCGTGTCCCTATTTTTTGTGACTCGGCTTGTTTTGATGGATATGAAAGAATGAAGAGATTAGATATACTATCAGTTGTACTAGTTTTGCTCTTGACAGTCTCTTGTCGCTCGGCAAAGAATGTACTCTACCTGCAAGATCTTGATAGCGTTGAGAGTGCCGGTTATACTCGTCTAGAACCTACAATACAACCCGGAGACCTGCTTTCTATTACCGTTAATTCAAAGAATCCGGAGTTATCCGCCCCCTTTAATTTACCGATGGTCAGCTATACATCATCGGTAGGACGTGGTGTAGGAGTGCAATACTTACAAGGCCATTTGGTGGGAACCGATGGTACTATTACCTTCCCCCTTCTCGGGAAAATAAACGCCTCCGGGCTGACAAAACAACAGCTCATTGATAAGATTTCGCGAGAACTTATCGCCGGAAATTATATCAAAGAGCCTATCGTGACTATTAGTTTTCAGAACTTTAAGATAACCGTTCTTGGCGAAGTGTCTCGTCCTGGTAGCTTCACGATAGACAATGAGCGAGTTACCATCTTTGATGCTATTGGCATGGCTGGAGATATGACAATCTATGGACGGCGAGACAACGTAATAGTAGTGCGTGAAGCCAATGGTAAGCGCGAGATCTATACGCACGACTTGCGGTCTAAAGAGGTGTTCCGTTCACCATGTTTTTATCTAGCGCAAAATGATGTGGTATTTGTGAATCCCAACAATGCCAAAATACAGATGAGTGAGATAAACCAAAATAATAACGTTGGGGTATGGCTTAGCCTTGTGGGGAGTGTTACTTCCGTCTCAACTCTCGTTATGACCGTGGTGCGCAACTCAAAATCTTCTAAGTAATATCTCTATCATACATATCTGCACAACGAACCATGGAGTATAGAGAATCCGAAACAAAATCTATAGACCAAGAGCTCAAACGCTCTTCTCTCGCAGAAGCTGCATCATTTATTACCCTTTCGGATATAGGGCTTATCCTACGTTCCAATTGGTATTGGTTTGCAATAACTTTACTTTTTGCTATCGGAGGTACCTCTATCTACCTCTTGCGGACTCCCAACGTATACAAGCGCGAAGCTAGCATATTGGTCAAGGATAAGATGGATGCATCGAATGTGCTTAGCGAGCTCTTCGAGTCTTCTGCCTTAACCTCTCTAGGAGGAAAGAGTGCCGTGGAAAACGAACTCTTTATCCTAAGGACAGACTTCCTAATCGATCAAGTAATAGAACGTCTTAACCTAGATGTTTCCTATTCTCGTAGCAAGGGAATAAGCAAACAGATGCTTTATAAAGATGCTCCGGTTCAGGTTCGTTTCCTAGGAAATTGCGCCAATCTTTCTTGCAAATTGGAGGTCTCTTCTGTAGATGCTAACCATGTATCCCTTCTTTGTGAGGAGTCTTCTATCGAAGCAGCTAAGGGTACAACCACTCAAGTACAGATCGGGGTCCCCCAAGATACTCCTATGGGGCGAGTTTTGGTTACTGCTACAGAGCATTTCCCTTCATCAGAAGCCTCCTTCTCTCTAGGGGTAGAAAAGAACACTCGTGAGAGAAGCATTCGCTCTTTTTCTCATATCTTCAACGTTTCGGCTGCAAGTAAACAAGGGAGCATTATTACCTTGACAATGCAGCATCAAAACCCTGAAGTTGCAGAGGATTTCCTCAATACCCTCGTGCAGATCTATAATGAGAACTCTCGTTTGGAAAAGGTGCGGATCGCCCAGAAAACTGAACAGTTTATCGATGGACGTCTCGCAATTATCGGCGGAGAGCTAGGCAGCGTTGATACAGAAATAGAGCAATTCAAACAGAATAATCGTATTGCCGATATCCAACAGGAGGCTCGGAGCTACATTACGGGTACCGCCGAAATTGCACGGCAGATGGCCGAAGTGAACAATAAACTTGCGGTGGCCAACTACCTAAGGGATTACTTAAAGTCTCCCAGTTCGAAGAACGAACTTATCCCTGCCAATGTAGGGCTTAATGATATCTCTGCGGATAATTTGATCCGAGAATACAACTCCCTTCTTTTGCGTCGTGACCAATTGATCGCTAATGCCGAAACGCAAAACCCCGTGGTAGAGAGCCTAGAGAAGCAACTGGCCTCCATGCACGTGGCGGTAGTTAAGTCGGTAGACAATTTGATCAAATCTTTGTCGGTTCAAGCCGCTAGTATTAATAGACAAGCCGGGCTTAACGAGGGGCGTATCTCCTCTGTACCGATGCAAGAGAAAGTGGTAGGCTCGATCTATCGAAACCAAAAAATTAAGGAGGAACTTTACCTGTTCCTACTCAACGCGCGCGAAAAAAACTCTCTTACTATAGAAGCAGCCGACTCTGAGATTCGTTTGATACAGCCAGCGATGGGATCTTCCATCCCTGTTGCACCTCGCAAGGGCATGATTCTTTTGGTCGCTTTCTTGTTGGGACTTATTTTCCCGGCAGGGGTGCTCTACCTCCGTTTCATCATCAATAATAAGGTGAGGGGGCGCAAAGACATTGAGTCGTACACCTCATTGCCATTCTTGGGGGAGATTCCTCGTTACGAAACGCAGTCTTTGCATAATAGAATTATCCCTAAGATTTTCCGTACGAAGGAGAGCGAAAGACGTTTGCGTCAGAAGGAGAGACACAAAAACATACTTCTCTTTAATGCTAAGGAACGTGTGGTTATTAGTGAATCTTTCATGGTAGTGCGTACGAATCTTGCCTATATGCTTCATGGAATTAAGAGTAAGGGTAAGGTACTTATGGCTACAAGTGCTATCCCCGAGTCCGGGAAGACTTTTATTTCGGCCAACTTCTCTTCTTGCCTTGCTTCCCTAGAGGGGAATAGAGTGCTTCTCATTGATGCGGACATTCGTAAGGCGAGCCTTAGTGATGCTTTGGCGAGCTATATGACCCAACGTAGCAAGGGAGGGCTTTCTTCTTACCTACTTGGAAGCAGTACCGATCTATCGGATCTGATTGTTCGGATAGATGCGAGTTCGCCATTCGACTTCCTCCCTGCAGGTGTGGTTCCTCCCAATCCTACAGAGTTGCTTCTTGGAGATCGATTCGCCGAACTCATTGAAAAGGTGCGCGAAATGTATGATTACATCCTTATCGATAGCGTTCCTTTCGTTAATGTAGCTGACGCCCTTATTACCAATCGGGTAGCGGATATGACCATGGTAATAGTACGCGAAGGTCACTTACCACGACCCCTATTGTTGGAAATAGAGACCTTATATAGATCTAAGAAACTGATCAATCCTGCAATTGTGCTCAATGATGCAGGGGCCATGAGTGGTACTACAGGTAGCAGCTATGGTAGCTACGGATCGTATGGATCGTACGGAGGGTATGGCTCGTACGGCTCCTATGGTAGCTAGGATGTTGTGCTATTGTAGCAGGGTGGCACGATGTTTTTTCTGAAGCGACGAGAGTTGAATATTGTACGAGAGGGCTGGCTCAGGGGCATGATTGATGTGCATTGTCATCTACTGCCCGGGGTCGATGACGGAGCTCGCTCTATGGAGGAGTCTCGTGCTCTATTGCAAATGATGGGAGCTGTTGGGGTTGAGAGTTTTATATTTACTCCGCACATTTATAGTCGATATCCCCAGAATAACGCCATCTCTTTACGCGAGCATTTCGATGCTTTTTTAGAAGAACTTGCCATGCCTCAGGTGTCGATTCGTTTGGCGGCAGAGTATATGGTAGACAATCAGTTTGAGGCACATCTTGATGAGCCTTTGCTCACATTAGGAGACTCTCGTTACCTCCTTTTTGAGTTCTCTTTTGCCGGAGCTCCGATGGATTATCCCAATTCCATTCGTTCCATCCGCTCTTCAGGGGCAAAGCCTCTCCTTGCACATCCGGAGCGTTATCTCTATTTTACTACTGAGGAGTACGAAGCTCTCAAAGATTTGGGTGTCTCATTCCAGCTCAATCTATTCTCCCTTACGGGCATGTATGGGGAGGCAGTGCAGAAGCGTGCTCGGCAGATGTTGCTCTCCAGTTTTTATGATTTTGTGGGGACGGATACGCATCGAAAGGAGAAGTTCAATAAGGTAATTGAGCAGCCCATGTTGCCTCGGCGGTTTGAATCCTACCTTGCTACCTTAATGGACAATAACAGGTCGCTCCTTGCTTCTAAGGCATAGTTTACACCCTTTCTCACTAGTAGCATATTGTCTCCATCCGATAACTTCCAAGAATGAACTGCCGAGTAATCTCAAAATTGCTCGGTATTTTTTTGTTTACTTGGAGAGTCTCTTCCCGAAAGTCTTGATGTTTGTCTCCAGAAGTATCGCTGGTTTTCTTTTGATTGTAGGGCAGAATTCGATTACTTTTTGCCTAAAGAAAGAATCTCTCTAGGGCAGGATTTTTCTTGAAATAGGGTAGAGATAAAATACGGACACGCTGAGAGTATTTCTTCATATTTTCATTCTCTTTTTACAGGAGGGATTGCCATAATGAAAGGAAAATGGGGGATGGTCGTTCTAATGAGAGGAAGGAGAATCTCTCGTTCTTCTCGGTGAGTAGCCTTATCTTTGCAAAAAGGTTTGATTTAAATTGTGTAAGGTGCTCTGCTCCACCGTAGAATATAGATTGTACAATCATTCTTTCTGCTTCTGTCAAATTTGGGAAGAATGATCTGTCGTTTAGCGTTAAATAAAAAATCGATAGGAAAATGTCAGAATCTAAGCCTGCATCAAAGGAGACTATTGATAGATTAATCGCAAGTTTTGGATCGGCAATAGGTGTTCTCCATAAGGAGTTGAAGGATGGACTTATAGTACGTTCTTTAATGGATGAAGATACTCCACTATTGTATGTCTTGACTCAAGACTTGCAGAATAGCATCAAGTTTATATTGATAGATGTAGTGGTTTCATGTAGAGCGGATTTCTCAGCAAATAAGTTGTATGAGAAGCGATTCCATATGAAAAACATTCAAGCATCAATCTCTGAAGGGTATAAGTCGCTTTTAAATTTCGGAAGCTTGAGAAAAAAATCCCTATGGAAAAAACTAATGAGACAAATTCATGAAGAAGGATATCCTGAATTGGTAGCAGAAGGTATGGCCATAGATGAAAAATTGATGGCATTTGGAGATGCGGAGATTAATCAAGAATTGCGAAATCTTACTCTTCACTATGATAATGAGATGATAGAAGTGTATAATAAAACTCTTTCTCTTGATAGTGAGGACGATGTGGTGAAGAAGGTCTCTCGTTTCTGGGATCTTTTGCAAGATGTGGAATTATATACTGATAACGTAGATAAGTACTGTCGTTTAAGAAGTGGTCTCAATAAGCCATTCCCATCGTTCTCAACATCATTTGATATTAATATTTACCGTGAGAGAGTATGTCAGTTTATCAATGAAGATGGTAAAATTGCAAGGGTTTTCAATGAAATTCCAGAGGATATTGTCGGATCTTTAGGTCCAATAGCAGACTCTTGGAATACAACTAAGAGAGCTAAAACTTATATGCAGAATGCAGGATTTGTAGATGACCCTGCATTTGGGAAGCTTCAGGATTTGAACAATATTCAATTATTACTGAGGTTTATGATGCTCGATATGGCTGCAATCGTAAACGCATTCCTAAGGTCATCATCCGATATAGAGTCTTCTTTTAATCTTCGAAGGGTGTGCATAACAAAGGTGTCTACAATGGTGCACCTATATGGATATACATCTAGAGAATATGAACAATCTATTTGGAGGAGAATCAGAGATATGGTGCCAAATGAATCATATGAACTTATTTCTCAGAGTAGGGATATTGATGATTTATTAAGGAAGATGGTATCTCAGTCCGATGATAAGGATTTGAGAACAACTTTTGTACACTTATTTGATAATTCAAAAATGTGTTCTAGTGTGCTGGAAGTTATGGATGCTATTGAAGATATAGATCCAATAATTCAGCTATCAGAAATCTGTTCCCTTCTTGAGATAAGCAAGATTATACTGAATTTTGTCACAATACTAGTAGATGTGTTTGCTCAAGAAGAATGTGAGAAGAAAATTCAAGTGACTAAAGCCATTAATGATCAAATAAATAAGTTCATTCATGTTTTTGAGGAAAATGAGTTGCCAGAAGAAGAGAAGAAACAAGTGATAGAAATACTGGAAGGAATAAAAGGGAATCTAGATGATTTGATGACATTATAGCTCAGAGCATAAAATCATCGCATAATGATTTTGTGAAAACAAAAGCGAGTGTTGGGGAGAGTGTGTAGGCCTTAAACTCCTTATCTTATCCTTACAAATACCTATCTTTGTGGGCAATGAAAGAGCTAATGTGTCGCATCTGGATGGGTCTACTTCTCCTTTGCCTTACGGCGGGAGGGGCATGGTCGCAGCAGCGTATCAAGGTATATGGATACGTAATAGACCGTGAGGATAAACCCATAGAGCTAGCTTCTGTAAAGGTCGCAGGCAAAGCAATAGGTACTGCGACCAATCTCAAGGGGGCTTATTCGCTTGCGCTCTCTCCTACAACGGACTCTATAGCTCTGGAGTTCAGTTGTATAGGTTATCGATCGGTAACCAAGAGTTTCCCAAAAGGTATTACTCAAGACCTTCGGCTCAATGTGACATTGCCCGATGCCTCTACCGAGCTAACCACAGTAGTGGTGGCTGCCCCCTCCAAAAAACAGCAGAACATGAGCACCATAGCTGCGGAAAATATTCGTGTAGCGGTAGGCCCCTCCACTGGAGTAGAGTCCCTTGTTGGTACTTATGCCGGAGTGACGCAAAACAACGAACTGAGTGCGCAATACTCGGTACGTGGGGGAAATTATGACGAAAACATGGTCTATGTAAATGGCATAGAGATCCCGCGTCCCTTACTTGTCCGCACGGCTCAGCAAGAGGGCTTGAGCTTTGTTCATCCCGAGATGACCCAGTCGGTCAACTTTTCTGCAGGAGGATACACCGCAGAGTATGGGGATAAAATGTCTTCGGTGCTCGATATCCGTTACAAAACGCCTAAGGAGTTTGAAGGCTCAGTGGAGGTCGGCTTACAGGGTGATCAGGTGTATATCGGTTCGCGCGGGAAGAGGTTGAGTCAGATTACAGGCTTAAGATTCAAAGACGGACGTACTTTGCTGGGTTCTCTTGATACGAAGGGAGAATACGAACCTCTTTACTTCGATGCTCAAAGTTATATTGTGGGGCGCCTGAGTGATCGCTGGTCGCTCAGCTTCTTGGGGAATGTTTCCCTCACACATTATCAATTTAAGCCTCAGACTAGAGAGACGAGCTTTGGTACCCTATCCGACATAAAAAAACTAAAGGTCTACTTTGAGGGGCAAGAGCGCGACCGCTTTGTTTCTCTTTTTGGAGCCTTCAGTGCCACTTATACTCCCTCGTCGGAGCAACGTCATGTAGTGAGTGTGCACTTTTACAATAGCCGGGAAATGGAGACCTACGACATAGATGGCTCCTATTTCTTAGATAATGCTAAGGAGGGAGATAGTAAGCAACCCAACGTAAGTGACAACTTGAGTGCCCTGGCAACAGGCACAAATATGGAGCATGCTCGCAATCGCTTGCGTTATACGCTGGCTACACTCTCTTATAGTAACCTGCTACAACTGAAACAGGGGCACTTGCTCAAGGGAGGCTTGAGTGCCCGACTTGAGGATGTAAACGACTTTATCAGCGAGTGGACGAGACGCGACTCCGCCGGATACAACGTGCCCCACCACAGCGATCGAATAGAGATGTTGCACAATCTCTACTCCCAGAATCGCCTCCGCAGTTACCGCCTATCCGCTTATCTTGTCGATCAATTTTCGCTCGAACTTCCTCAGGGCGAACTCTCTCTCTATCCCGGGATTCGTGCCTCTTATTGGGGATTTAATAAGGAGTTTATCGCGAGTCCGCGCTTTGTTGCTGCCTTTACCCCGACTCGTCAGAAGGCTCTTACCCTGCGATTTGCTACTGGTTTGTACTATCAAGCTCCTTTCTATAAAGAGATTCGCACCTCACAGCGAGACCAAGAGAATAATAATATTGTCGTACTGAATAAGCAAATCCGATCACAAGGCTCCCTGCATGTGCTCTTGGGAGGAGACTACAACTTCCAATTAGATGGGCGCAACTTCCGCTTTACTACCGAACTATATTATAAGTATCTGTACCACCTCAATCCCTATCGAGTGGACAACGTAAAGGTGCGCTATTTGGGTACCAATACGGGATCGGGCTACGTAGCAGGGATTGATCTAAAGCTGTTTGGACAATTCGTGCCCGATGTAGACTCGTGGCTCACAGCCTCTCTACTGACGAGTAAGCAGCGTATTCCCGGTATCGGAGAGATGCCTCTTCCCAATGCCCCAAGCTACAACGTATCCCTATTTTTCCAAGATTATTTCCCGGGCTACAAGCGCATTCGTTTGAGTTTGCGTGGGGTGCTCTCAGGCGGATTACCTCAGTTCCGCCCCACGGAGGAGTTCCTACCCCCAGCTTTTATCGGCTCCTCCTACAAACGTGTAGACCTTGGGCTTATATATAGGTTCTTTGATCGCTCAACCGATACGGCGCGAGCCAAAAGTTCTTTTTGGAAGCTTTTCTCGGCAGTAGACCTTAGTCTTGAGTGCTTCAACCTCCTCGATAATACCAACGTAAGTGGGTTCTATTGGGTTACGGATGCCTTTCATCAACAATTTGCCGTGCCCAATTACCTAACACGCAGGCAGCTCAATGCTCGCCTCCGTATCGACTTCTGAACTTCTATTTAATGAAAGAATTTATACTTACCGAGACCTCTTCTGAGCTTGCTGTGCTCGTGGGGCTTATTACACCAAAAGTAACCGAGCGTCAGGTACAAGACTATTTAGATGAGCTTGCATTCCTCTCCACCACGGCAGGGATCTCTCCGGTCAAAAGTTTTGTACAACGGCTTGATATGCCCAACTCTGCCACCTTTGTGGGAAAAGGGAAACTCGAAGAAATTGCCTCCTACATACAAGAGAATGAAATAGGACTGGCCATCTTCGACGATGAACTAAGCCCTAAGCAGCTTCGCTGTATAGAAGAGGTGTTACGAGTACGCATCCTCGATCGTACCAGCCTTATCCTCGATATTTTTGCCACAAGGGCACAAACGGCACATGCCAAAACGCAGGTGGAACTTGCTCAATACCGTTATATGCTCCCTCGTCTTACGCGTCTTTGGACGCACCTTGAGCGGCAGCGTGGGGGTGTTGGGATGCGTGGTCCCGGGGAGACACAGCTGGAGACCGACAAGCGGATCATCTTAGACAAGATAAGTCGCCTCAAAGAAGAACTCGTACGTATAGACAAACAGAAAAGCGTACAGCGCAAGAATCGAGGAAAAATGGTGCGAGTGGCTTTGGTGGGCTACACCAATGTGGGGAAGTCAACCCTAATGAATGTGCTCTCCAAAAGCGAGGTGTTTGCCGAGAATAAGCTCTTTGCTACACTAGATACCACAGTACGAAAGGTAATCCTGCACAACCTCCCCTTCTTGATGAGCGACACGGTGGGGTTTATCCGTAAGCTCCCCACGGAGCTGATTGAGAGCTTCAAAAGCACGTTGGACGAGGTGCGAGAAGCCGATCTATTGCTCCATGTTGTGGATTTGTCGCATCCTGACTTTGAGTCGCAAATCGCTGTTGTGGAGGCTACTTTGCGAGAGATTTTGGGCAACGAGAATAAGCCAACCCTTCTGATCTTCAACAAGATTGATGCCTTTACGTTCACCCCGAAAGAGGAGGATGATCTTACCCCAAAAAGTCGAGAAAACTACAGCCGAGAGGAGCTAGAACGCTCTTGGATGGCAAAGATGGGACAAAATTGTTTGTTCGTCTCTGCCCATACGGGAGATGGAATTGAGGGGTTGCGAGCTCTCCTTTATGATAAGGTGCGAGAGATCCATATCAAACGTTATCCCTATAACGACTTCCTATTTCAAGATTACAACGAAGCCTTCTCGGAGGAGGGACTTGTGGATAATTGATTTTATAATCTCCTAGAATTCAGTCTTATATATGTACGTGTGGGACAGGATGGAGACGGGGGTGAAGAAGATTTTGTATAAGTTTTTCGCCTAGGGTATTGTTTATTTCAAAACTATTCGTACCTTTGTGACCGGTTTTAAGGAGGGTGTGTCCTTTGAGAGAAAGGGTTCTTCCTAAAAGACTGATGGTGCCATAGCTCAGTTGGTAGAGCAAAGGACTGAAAATCCTTGTGTCCCCGGTTCGATTCCTGGTGGCACCACTCATGTAAGTTTCATTTCCCCTATACTTTCGTAGAAGGTTTAGGGGTTTTCTTTTTATACCCGCACTCTTCTGTCCTACTATGCACGATACCTCCGACCTCTTCTTGGGCGTTTGCTCAAGGGGCTTTGGGGAGAACTGCGAGAGAGATGTCTCGGGGAGGGATACGTCTTTGAGCCCTCTTTTGTTTGTACCTTTGCCCCCGGTATGCAGGGAATGCTTTTTTGGTCCGGGCAGATTGTAGGCGATATCGCCTTTTCGGTACTCACTTTAGGTCTTCTTCTTATGGGGATAGTTGCCTATAGAGTGCCTGGATTGGTGCGTTTGGTGATGGAGGCAATTGTTTACCAACGCGAGCAACTTTTCTTCGTCCAGGTGCATCGTAATATCCCTTGTTGGTTCTTTCGTGTGGTAGGGCGTGTGCTCTCTGCTATGCTTTTGGCTCTTACTTCCTTTATCTATCTTGATAGAGAGGGCTTTTGGGTTGAGAAGGGTCCCTTCTATATGGTGGTGGGTTATTTAGGGATTTTGGGGGCACTTCTTCTCTTCTTCTGGGGGCGGCGCGTTCTCTATCGCTTCCTAGGTTGGGTCTATCTTCAGCCACGAGTTTACGAAGAGTGGGCTAGTGGTTACGCTCTTTTGGAGTGGATTTGGTCTTTGCCCCTTTACATCGCCATTCTACTAGAGCTTCGCGAAGATACTTTTATGCTCGGTGGATGGCTTTCTCTAGGGGCTTTTTTGCTTTGGAGACTGCTGTTATTACGTCGTACTTTACCACTTCTACGTGCGCAAGGTGTTTCCTATATGTTACTTTCTTTGTACCTTTGTGCCCACGAAATAGTGCCCTTCGTACTATTATTTTGGGCGTTGTTTCGAGGATAGTATTCACTATACGAATAGACACAAGCGAGATGGCTGCACCAACAAAAAAGATCTTGATTTCGCAACCTATGCCCGTCTCTGGGCACTCTCCTTATTTTTCAATCGCAGAGAAGTACGGCTACGAAGTGGAGTTTCGTCAGCTCATCAAGGTAGTACCCGTGGAGGCGGCAGAGTTTCGTCGCCAGCGCGTGGATATTTTGGGGCATAGCGCGATTATCTTTACTTCGAAGAGCGCAATAGATAATTTTTTTGCACTGACTAAGGAACTTCGGATCACCATACCCGAGGGGATGAAATACTTTTGCCAGAGTGAGGCCGTTGCCCTCTACCTCCAAAAGTATATCGTGTATCGAAAACGCAAAGTATTCTATGCTCCCAATAGTTTCTCCCTAGCCGATATGCTTACGGTGATAGGGAAGCATGCCAAAGAGACCTACTTTGTACCGGTGGCAGAGGACCATGGTCAGGAGCTTTTTGATAAGCTTACCGAGAAGAAAATAACCTTCCATAGTGCAGTAATGTATCGTACGGTCACTCGAGACTTCGAGGAACCCCTCCCCATAGATCACGATATTATTCTCTTTTTCAGCCCTTACGGGATTCGCTCTGTCAAGGAGCTTTATCCCGATTTCGAGCAGGGAGACAGGGTGGTTGGCTCTTTTGGGAGTCTCACTACAGAGTCTCTAAAGGAGCGTGGAATACGCGTTGATTTTACCGCTCCCACCCCCGAATGCCCCAGTATGGTCGTTGCTCTAGAGAAGTATCTCAGCGAGCATGCCGAGTAAGGGGTTGGGCTTGACCAAACCCGAGCGGCTCTATCTTCGCGACGATATTCGTTGTCTTTTTGAGAAAAGTTCGGGATCCTTTATCGCTTATCCGCTACGTGTTGTGTATCGTATTGCGCCCAAGAGCGATGGAGATAAGCCGGCTCTTTCCGTACTGATAAGCGTTGCCAAAAAGCGTTTTAAGCATGCTGTAGATCGTAATAGAGTAAAGCGGCTTATCCGAGAGGCTTATCGCGTACAAAAATCTCAACTCTACAATGAGGTAGAAGCCAAGGGGCTTACCATACATTTTGCTTTGCTAATGCTGGATAAAGAACTTCCTTCGTTCTCCCAAGTGACGGCTGCTGTGCAGAAGACATTCCGCCGCTTAGAGAGAGAGGTGGCACGTTATGAGCAGTAAAAACAGATTCCGAAAAGGGGTGCGTCATTGGCTCGTAGTGCTTCTCTCTGCACCCATTCACTTCTATAGAGGGGCGATCTCTCCCTTGTTCCCTCCCTCCTGCCGATTTACTCCCACTTGTTCGCAGTATGCCCTGGAGGCACTCCGTAAACATGGCCCTATTAAGGGCGCGTGGTTGGCAATCTGGCGCATCTTGAGGTGCAATCCGTGGGGTGGAAGTGGGTACGATCCGGTACCTTAAAGGGGATTCTCTACTACTATGGAACTATCTTCAGCCTTAATACAATCAAATTCTTCGATGGATTTCTGGGATTTTCACTCCCATCAAAGGGGGCGTTTCGCGCTTTGTAGCTGTGATCTTTTGCGAGAAGAAGTGCCTCCTATTGCCGATTGTCCCTACCTCTCTGTGGGGCTACACCCTTGGTCGTTGCCTCGGGAAGTTTCTTCTCCCACTGTGGAAATGGCATTGGAGCAGTTGAATAAGCTAGCCCAAGAGGGCAGAATTGTAGCCGTGGGAGAGGCTGGATGGGATGCACACTCGTCAGCCGCGATGGATTACCAGCAGCAGCTCGTAGAGGCTCAGTGGCAGATTGCCGAAGAGAATAGGCTACCCATGATTTTGCACGTGGTTAAGCGTTGGCAAGAGCTAGAGTATTTTATTCGCAGATCACACCCTACAAATCCTCTTATTGTACATGGATTTCGAGGAAAAGCTCCCCTAGCACAACGATTGCTTCAGCTGGGCGTCTGGCTCTCTTTTGGCCGCTACTATAACAGAGAATCCCTATGCGAGGCTTGGAAGGCGGGGCGATTGCTTCTCGAGACCGACGATTCTTCTCTCCCCATTGCGTCTATTTATCAAGCTGTTGCAGAGGATTTGGGGATCGACCTAAGCTTGCTGCGCGATAGACTTACGGGTATTGCCCATCAGCTTTTTAGAGTCGAAAATCTTTTCTAAGTTACGCGTCTTCGGGGCGGATTTAGAGTGCATCGCAGAGTTTTGGAGGGGAATGTCCTAATAATTCTTCGTGCAAGCGGACTTGAGTTGTGCAATAAGGGTTATCTTTGTGCTACATAAATAGACAAAGTAAGTTGCGATGAACAGCAAATTCTATTGCGTTATTATGGGCGGCGGTGTAGGGAGCCGCTTTTGGCCCGTTAGCCGTGAAAACAAACCAAAGCAATTCCTCGATTTTTTTGGAACAGGCGAGTCTCTTTTGCAACAGACCTTCCGACGAATGAGTCAATTCGTCCCAAAAGAGAATATCCTAATAGTCACAAACGAAGTATATATAGAGGAGACGCTTAGGCAGCTTCCGGAGCTTCTCCCCGAGCAGATCTTGGCAGAGCCCATACGGCGTAATACCGCGCCTTGTATTGCCTACGCCGCCTATCACATCCGCTCGAAATGCCCGGATGCTTCTATTTTTGTCACCCCCTCCGATCATATAATACTGCAAGAGGCGCGCTTTGCGGAGTTTGCAACAAAGGCCTTGGAGTACGTAGCCGAGCATGATAGTTTGGTGACGTTGGGCATTATGGCCTCTCGTCCCGAAACCGGATACGGCTACATCCAGATGGATCCGGAGAAGAGTGGCGACCTAAGTGGAGGCTTCTTGCGTGTGAAGGTCTTTACCGAAAAGCCCGATCGCGAGATGGCAGAACTCTTTGTCAAGAGCGGGGATTTCTTGTGGAATAGTGGTATGTTCGCTTGGAATGTATCGGCTATCCTCTCGGCAATTGAAGAGCATGCCGGCGAAGTGGCAGAGGTGCTAGGTGCCGGGGCAGAGGTCTATGGTACGAGTGGAGAGTCCGCTTTTATCCGAGAGGCATTCCCTTGTTGCCCTAGTATCTCAATAGACTATGCCGTAATGGAAAAGGCGCAAAATGTGCTCGTTTTGCCTAGTGACTTTGGATGGGCCGACTTAGGGACTTGGGGGGCCGTTTATGAGCATGCCGAGAAGGATGAGGCCGGCAATGCCGCCTTGGGTACACGCTGCATATTCCAGGAGGCCTCGGGCAATGTGGTTAGTCTCTCCGACCCCTCTCGCATCGTGGTGATGCGGAGCGTCTCAGATTGCATTGTGGCAGAGCATGACAATGTGCTCCTTATATGCAAGCGAAGCGAAGAGCAACGTGTAAAGGGCATGATGGCTGAGGCCGAATTGCAATTTGGCAAAGAATACATCTAAATCTTTCCCTCTTTTTCTTATCGAATATGGCGGGTGGTAAAGGCGATGGTGGCGAGGTTGTACTGCAAACTGCTTGGCTAAGGCGTTTTTACCACTCGTTGCATTTTTATCATATAGAGCCGAGCGAGTCTGATTCTTCTCGTGCCATAGAGGTCCTTTATCCCGGGGAGATCAATTGGGATGGTGGCCCCGATTTCTTCAATGCTAGGTTGCGTATAGGCTCCATTGTGTGGGCGGGCAATGTAGAGGTGCACCGAAAGGCCTCGGAATGGCTCAAGCATAAACATCATCTAGACCCCGCCTACGATAGCACCATCCTGCACGTTGTTGTGGAGGATGACCTGCCTATCTATAGCCGACTAACGGGAGCCCCTCTCTTTACCTGCGTGATGGATCTTCGCCCGATAGACCTAGAGCGTGCAACGGATTATCTGCAACACGAGGGGGCTATACCCTGCAGTGAGCGAGCCTTAGACCCTCCTCCCATCTCGTGGCACTCTTGGAGCCAATCTCTTTTTGCTAAAAGGATCATTGCCAAAGCCCAGCGATTTATTTCCCTCTACGAAACGTCCGGTAGCGACCTGGGCACTGTGTTGCATCTTCTCCTATTGCGCTACTTGGGGAGCCGCGTTAATAATGAGGCCTTTGAGCAGGTAGCTCGATCTCTCCCTTTGAGGGTTATTCGAAAGCATACAGACCGGCTACCCATGTTGGAGGCGCTCTATTTGGGTCAAGCTGCCTTGCTAGAGGGGGCTCCCATGGATAGTTATCAGGAGGATCTCGCTGAGCGTTATCGCTTCCTTCGCACTAAGTACCAATTAACCCCCATCCCCCGAGGGGAGGTGCGTTTGCTCCGTCTTCGTCCCTCCGCTTTCCCCCATAGGCGATTGGCCTATATGGCGGCACTTCGTCATCGCTACCCCCTATTAGAGAGCGAATTGATGAGGATTACTAATACCCGTGAATTGCAGCATCTTTTGGATGTTCCCCCCTCGGATTACTGGCAACTCCACTATACTTTTGGAGCCGAAGCGGAGAAAGCCCTCGCGTCTCTATCTGCAAGTACGATAGACTCCCTCTTTCTCAATGTGCTTATTCCCTTTCCTCTTCTTGATGCCTACGCCCATGGAGTCGAGCCCTCTGCCGAAGCCCTCGAAGAGGCTTGGGCGAGAGCCTCACAACTAAAGCCCGAGAAAAATAGTATTACCAATAGAATTGCCGCTATCAATCTGCCGCAGGAGCACGCTGCTCATAGCCAAGCCGCTTTGGAGCTCTGGGAGAGCCTCTGTTCGCATCGCTCCTGTTACCTCTGCCCCCTAGGGCGAAAGTTATTCTCTCACTCCACTACATTATGACTACAAACGATACTCTTTATATGCAACGCTGCCTCGATTTGGCAGCTCTAGCTACGGGTTACACCTCTCCCAATCCCCTTGTGGGGGCGGTTCTTGTGCATCAAGATCGGATTATAGGGGAGGGCTATCACCACAGAGCCGGAGAGCCTCATGCTGAGGTAAATTGCTTTGCATCGGTACGCCCCGAGGACGAGAAATGGATTGCCCAGAGTACTCTATACGTCAGTCTTGAGCCCTGCTCGCACTATGGGAAAACACCCCCTTGCGCCGAACTCGTCTTGCAGAAGAGGGTACCTCGCGTAGTGGTTGCCATGCAAGATCCGTTCCCAGAGGTGGCAGGAAAGGGCATTGCCCTCCTTCGCAGTAATGGCGTAGAGGTAGAAGTGGGTGTGCTGGAAGAGAAGGCACGAAGGCTCAATCGCTTTTTCCTCACAGCTGTAGAAAAAAATAGACCTTGGGTCACGCTCAAATGGGCGCAGAGCCGTGATGGCTTTATCGATAGGGTACGGGAGGATGCTTCCCAACGTCCCGAGGTTTTTAGTTCTCCCATCAGGCAGCGTTATGTCCACTATTTGCGCCATTGCCACGATGCTATTTTGGTGGGTCGGCGTACTATAGAGCTAGACAATCCCTCCCTGACTAATCGTTTTTGGTGGGGTACCTCTCCCCAGCCCGTTGTACTAGATAGTGAGGGTGTGCTGTGCCATCAAGCCTATAAAATCAATCAGAATAGCACCTCCAAGCCCTGGTTTATCGTCTCTCCCTCAGCGTTCCGCCCTCAGCCTCTGCCCGAGAATTGCATTGCGATAGAGCGTGATGAGCATTTTATTGCAAGCCTATTGGAGACGCTCGCCTCCCGCAAAATCCAATCTCTTCTTGTGGAGGGGGGAGCCCAAGCACTACAAGCTTTCCTTGATAGTGGGCTCTATGATGCTGTGGAGCGAGAGGTCAGCCCTCGTTTGCTGCATGAGGGCGTGGCGGCTCCCATTTACTCGGGAGATGCGAAATGTTCTCTCCTAGACTAGACTTCGAATTACCCTCTGAATAGAGCGCAATAGGCGAGCAAATACTCTTGATGCAGGTAGAAGTGAAGGGGTATTTGGAGCGGCTCTTCGTCCGATGGATGGTAAGAAATGACGGGGCGATGGGGATAATGAGAGAGGGTGTAGTGCCGGCGAAAGTCCACCGAGGCGTTGGGGATGGCTTTGTAGACCGCCTCACGAGCGCACCAAGCCGCTAGCGCATAGCGCGATTGCTCATGAGAGGGGAGTGTGGAGAGCAGCGAGAGTTCTTCTTGGGATAAGAAGCGAGCTGCAAGACGAAGAGGACGCGAGAAATCAGTTTCTAGGTCAACGCCCACACGCCATTGAGGGGGAGCTGTGAGGAGAGCTAGGTAATCCCCCGAGTGACTAAGAGAGAGTTGAATCTGACTTCCTCGGAGCTGTGGGGCACCGTCTGCCGAATGTGTGAGGCTGTTATGGGGGTAGAGTAATTGGAGAAGATGTTGAGACGCTTGGCGTTGTTGCTCACGACTAAAACGTGATGGCACGGGGGATAGCCCTAGAAGCCTACTAATATGTACAACGAGAGGTTGTATCATGAGGCAGAGGCGGTAGCGGGAGGGATCACACGCATTTGCATGATTCGATGCTTTTCTACCTTGGTAATTTCAAAGCGATAGCCTCGATAGGTGACAAAGGCTCCCACACGGGGCAACTCCTGTTTCAGCTCCAAAAAGATACCGCCTAGGGTATCAATCTCTTGGGTTAAGGGCTCGAAAAGAGAGTCTTCTAGGGATAAGTAGCGACAGAAGTCGTTAATCTGAGTTTTCCCCTCAAATAAAAAGGAGCCATCGGCCAGGCGAGTGTAGGGTAGCTCGTCTTCGTCGTACTCGTCGGTGATCTCTCCTACAATTTCTTCCAAAATATCCTCAAGAGTAATCAATCCTGAGGTGCCTCCATATTCGTCTACGACAATGGAGATATGCCGATGCTCGGAGCGGAACTCCTCAAGCAGATCGTCTATCTTTTTATTTTCGGGTACAAAGTTGGCAGGGCGTATCAGGGTATGCCAATCGAAGTCGGCTCCGGCTGTGGTGTAGGGTAGGCAGTCTTTGATGTAAAGGATCCCTTTGATCACATCTTGCGTTCCCAAGAAAACGGGGATTCGAGAGTAGCCGGCATCCAGCACAAAGCGTAGCGTGGTCGCAAAATCCCATTGGTAGTCAATCATTACCATGTCTACACGCGGCACCATAATCTCGTCCGCCGTCTTGTCGTGGAACTTAATAATCTCGCCAATGAGTTTGCTTTGCGTCTCGTTTTTCCCCTCGGTCAGCTCTACGGCTCGTGAGAGATCGTCTACGGATAGCTCGTAGTGTTTTTTCCCTCTCCGCTCGAGTATAGAAGAGGTCTTTACAAGAGGTATGGTAAATGGGGAGAGCACCTTCACCAGGGGTTGCATGATGTGCGCCGAAAAACGGCTGAACGTGAGCGGATGCTGCTGGGCATATACCTTGGGAATAATCTCGCAGAAGAGTAGGAGTACAAAGGTGAGTACGATGGTCTGAAGTACAAAGCTAAGTACGCTGTTGATGCCAAAATCGAAGAGAAGGTGTACGAGATAGTTCGACGAAAGCACAATGCCGATGTTGATAATATTATTGCCAATTAGGATTGTGGCAAGTAGTTTTTCTGAATTCTCGAGGAGAGCGAGAAGTTTTTGGTCGTGGGGCGCTTTCGACTCGCGGATGAGGTGAATATCTTGCGGCGATAGCGAGAAAAACGAAACTTCGGAAGAAGACATATACCCCGATAGGACGATGAGGAGTAGGATAATCCCCAACGTGATAGCGGCTTGCCAGCCAAAGGGATAAACGATAATACCGGAGAAAAGGCTATCCATCTTGAGCTAGAGAATAAAAGGGCTACTTGGGGGCTTGGGAATATTCACGAGGAGGATTCCCCACAAAGTGGAGACGCTCTGCTACAATCTCTGTGATGGAGTGCATGGTACCTTGCTTATCGGTATAGTTGCGGTAACTGATCCTACCCTCCACGGCAAGAAGAGAGCCCTTGCGCACCCATTGCTCTGCAAAGGCGGCTTGCTCCCCAAAGGCTACAATGCGATGCCACTCGGTTTGCTCCTCGCGTGCGCCTCCGGTGGCTGTTTTTCCTACGGTGTGTGTAGTAGCTAAGGAGAAGTTGGCTACGGAGAACCGCTCTTTGAGGTAGCGAATCTCGGGGTCTTTGCCTACATAACCAACGAGTATTACTTTGTTTATCGACATTGTCTATATCGGTGTTTCTAGGTGGCAAAGGTAGCAGTTTATCCTGACCTCTGCCCTCTTTTGGTGGCTTTTCTCTCCCTTTTGTATTGCATTTGCCCTTTCTAGAGGGTGGGGGAGAAGACAAAAATAGAGGGAATCGCCCCCCACAAAATAGCAAGCCCCTTGAGAGTCCGTCTGCCGAACTCTCAAAGGGCTTACGTTTATGAAATCTTCTATTTCAGTCTCGAAGTTAGAACCAGTAAGCAGCTCCAATCTTAAAGAAATTGAGCTTGATGGGAGGTTGAGAGTCATTAACAATACCATGAACCCACGTAGGATTTAGATCTCTCATGTAGGAGGCCGATAGCTCTAATTGCTTCCAAACTCTATAATCTACAGCAGCAATAATCCCAACACGAGACTCATTTTCTGCAATTGTGAGTCTATTGCTTTTTCCGGGAACCGGTATAACTACTGTATTATAAGCATCAAAAGGCTCAAACGTCATGTTTTCATCGGGAGTTGCTGTGTAGTGTATGCTCCCTTTTAATCCACGTGTCCAATAAGCTCCGGCACGCACCGAAAGATTGCCATCAAGGAACGAGTTGAAGCGAACCCCTAGGGTAAGAGGAACATTAAGTACATGGTCTTGCCATCTGAATCGGAATGGGCTTTTGCCAGCCAAATCCGGGTTTTGAAAAAGATTTCGTTCAATTGAAGAGGCATAGTAGTTGCTGTACTGAGCATCAAGACGGACTTGTAGACTTACACTAGGAGAATCTTGGAAAAAAGTGTACCGCACAGAGGCTCCGATGCCAAAGGTTCGCCCCATTTTAGAGAACCCGGGACCCGAAACCCCTCCAAAGTCTACAATGGGGGCTACTTCAATTTGAGCAAGCATTTTTGTTGGTGCCACTGCAAGCAAAAGCAACCCTACAATAGAAATAATTTTCTTCTTCATCACTATAATATCTTTGTTTACCTATTGTTCTTTACGAGATAGTTCTGCGGTAACTAGAAACTCGCATTGAATATTCAATTGCAAATGTATGGTATTTTTTTTAGTTGCAATTTCTTGTGATTTTCTGCTGTTGTCGTGAAGAATAGTGTCTTTTGGGGCGGTTAGGATGCCGGAAAGGGAGGGATTTTGATCGCGTTTGAGGTGGAGAGGCTCTTCCCTTCTTTGAATTTGACCCTTACCGAGAAGGTAACCTCTTGCCCTATCAATGATTGAAAAGGCATATCCGTGGTATAAAAATCCCAATCGGGATAGGAGGCTAAAGCCCTCGCTATCTCTTCGGGGATATGGGCACGAGCGAGGGAGCGTTTCTGGTAAAAATCCCAGTTGTAGCCACTTTTGATAAACGAGAGATTATCGAGGAATTGGAAAATAAAGATCCTATTCAACTCGTCTCCTGCCTTAAAATGCTCATTAAAATCGTGATCACATGTAATCGAGATCTCCTCCGGAGTATTGATTTGCCCCACTACATTTCTAGGGGTTGTATCTCCTCGCGATATGGGACACTTCACGTCTCCTATTTTTGCTAAGAAGATGCGGTTTTTCTCTATTCCATCGTCGAAGTCCGTAAAGCGCGTTGTGCTATCTCGCAAGATGAGAGCAAAAATTCCGGGACTTTCCATCTTCAATCCAAGCGAAGAAGCCTCCTGAGACTGCAAATCAGAGTGAGTTGTAGTCAATATGCATGTATCTGCATCTACGAAGTCGGAGATGTAATGATTGTACTTAAGCCGATAGTCACAGCTGCTAAAAGTAACTATGCACCCTAGACACAAGGCGCAACAGCTCAATAAAAAATGTCCTTTTCTCATGTTGGTTCGAACTAATAGGTGCGTTGTTTTATTTCTAATTCTTTTACAAAGATAGGGATGTCGGCTGATTTTTCCAACCTATTTTGTCTTTGTCTAAAGGGGGGGAGGCTTGCTACTATGGTTCCGCTGCGAGATAGGGACAGAGGGGAGGGCATTGTATTAGGTGTGAAATGCGGAGAAAACGCTGCCTGGAAAAAATTCCGCCGTAGGCTGAAAATAAAAAGTTTCTCGGGCAGGAACGAAAAGTTTTTAGGCTGGTTTCCCCCTTCAAAAACAGCCAAAAAAGAAAAGAGAATTACCCGGAGCTCCCAAAAGGCTCTAGCTTATTGCTTACGCCCGATGCTCCTGGTGGATTTTGTTGTGCAGGAGAATTAGAAAAAGAAATATGTACCTTTGCTCCAGGAAATAGTACGGAAAAAGCGTATTGTGCTATCCCCCTTTAGCCCTATGGATCGCCCAAACAACCCCCATCAACCGCTAGCAGAGCGCATGAGACCTACTACTCTAGAGGAGTATGTGGGGCAGCGTCATATTGTGGCAGAGACGGCTCCTTTGGGGCGGATGATCCGATCGGGTAAGGTGCCCTCTCTGATTTTGTGGGGACCTCCGGGGGTGGGTAAAACAACCCTTGCGGAGCTGATAGCCCACAGTGTGGAGGCTCCTTTTTACAAGCTAAGTGCAGTAGGCTCGGGCGTGGGCGATGTGCGCCGCGTCTTGGAGGAGGCAGAGCGTAGCACACAGGGCTTTTTTGCCGCCAAGAGTCGCCCTCTCCTCTTTATCGATGAAATTCATCGATTTTCCAAAAGTCAGCAAGACTCTTTACTCGCTGCCGTAGAGCGCGGTATTGTCACACTCATTGGTGCCACGACCGAGAACCCCTCGTTTGAGGTGATTCGTCCGCTTCTCTCGCGTTGTCAGGTCTTTGTATTGCAGAGCTTAGAACCCGAAGATTTGCGACAATTGCTCAAGAGGGCCATCTCTACAGATATTTATTTGGTGCCCCGTAAGGTGAAGATAGAGAGTGACAAGCAGCTCCTTGCCTATGCCGGGGGCGACGCCCGTAAGCTCCTCAATCTACTAGAGATTTTGGCAGGGGCAACCTCGGCTACCCCTCTCGTTATTACGGATGAATTGGTGCGCGAGAGTATGATGCGCCAGCCCATGGCTTTTGACAAAGGAGGCGAGATGCACTACGACATTGCTTCGGCCTTTATCAAAAGTATCCGAGGCAGTGACCCCGATGCGGCACTCTATTGGATGGCTCGCCTTATTGAGGGCGGAGAAAATCCCCGTTTCGTGGCTCGTCGGATTGTGATTTCGGCTGCCGAAGATATTGGCCTGGCCAACCCCAATGCCCTGATGATAGCCAATGCGGCGGCTCAAGCTGTGGAACTGATAGGTTGGCCGGAGGGGCGTATTCCACTCGCCGAGGCGGTGGTTTATTTGGCAGCATCGCCCAAGAGTAACTCCGCCTACCTTGCCATAGATTCCGCCCTTGCCTACGTGCGCAACTCGGGCAACCTGCCCGTACCGCTTCATCTCCGCAATGCGCCCACTCAGCTGATGGGGGACTTGGGGTATGGAGTAGGTTATAAATATCCTCATGACTACGACAAGCACTATGTGCCACAAGAGTACCTCCCCTCGGAGGCGCGTGGGCAACACTTCTATACCCCCCAGGTTACCGGGGCAGCGGAGAGAAGGCTCGTGGAGTATCTGGAGTTTATCCATGAGGAGAAAAAAGAATCAGACAAAAACATTTAAAAACAATAAACAACACTATGAACTTACATCAGCGCGCTTTTTCGCTTCGACTCCTCTTATCTCTAGCGTTTCCCCTGCTTTGGGTAGCTTGTGGTACAGTGCCTATCTCGGGGAGGAAGTCGCTTAATCTTGTTCCGGAATCCCAAATCATAGCACAGAGTGCCGCCCAATACACCGAGTATGTGCGGCAGATGCCACACAGCGACGACCCCAAACAGGTGGAGCGAGTGAGGGAGGTGTGCCAGCGCGTTGCCGATGCTGCCACCAGCTACCTCCGCAAGAATAACCTTAACGACCTTGCCCAGCAGATGAAGTGGGAGTTTACGGTAATTGCAGACAGACGCGTCAATGCCTTCTGCATGCCGGGCGGAAAGATTGTTATCTATACCGGTATTTTGCCCCTATGTGCTACCGACGACGAACTTGCTACGGTGGTGTCGCACGAGGTAAGTCACGCTATTGCTCGCCATAGCAACGAGCGACTCAGTACCGAGATCCTGCGTCAGATGGGTGGGCGTGTGCTTGTCTCTGCCGTTGGTTCTACCTCCGCTATCACCAATACCGTGATACAGCAGGCTTACGGCTTGGGTTCGCAAGTACTTGTTTCGCTACCCTATAGTCGTAAGCAGGAGCACGAAGCCGACCAAATAGGTCTTGTATTTATGGCCATGGCGGGCTATAACCCCGAACAGGCAATCAGCTTTTGGAAGAAAATGGCGCAGCAGGGAGGAGGCTCTACTTCGGAGCTATTGAGTACCCACCCCAGCGATGCCAATCGTATCAAGGCTATCGGGGAGTACCTACCCAAGGCTCTGCCTTACTATCAAGAGTATCTAGCCCAACAAAAGATAGAGCAGCCCAAAACGCCTTCTACTCCTGCTAAAGACAAGAAGGATACGAACCGCAAACCCACCAATAAGAAGAAGTCGAAAAAGAAATCCACTAAAAAGTAATTCTCCTCTTTTTATCCCAATATCCCATGAACTCATACCAGTTGATAGCGCAACTTTTACCCGAACTGGAGGCATACGGAGCCATCTGTCCCGAGGGGGAAGAGACGGATCTCGCCTCTTTTTCCGCCTTCCTGAGTGAGCGAGTACGCTACCGAGCCGATCGCTTGCCTGGGGGGCAAGAAGTCCCCAAAACAGAGCAAGATGAGGTACTCCTTGAGGCTGCCATGGCGCGCGAGATTAGCCATCTATTCCGCTACATGCGGGGGTATTTTAGGAAGGCTTTGCGCTCCAATAAGTCGGTTATTACGATGGATGATTATACCTATTTGGTTTGCCTTCTGAGGATCCCCATGATGACCAAGACCGAGCTAAACAACCTCAATGTGATGGAAAAAACAAGCTGTACGGAGGTAATCAATCGGCTCTTACTTCGCGGGCTTATAGAGCAGCACGGAAACGAAGAGGACCATAGGAGCTTCTATGTCTCCATTACGGAAAAAGGGCGTGAAGAGGTAGTGAAATTATTCCCCGAACTCAAGAAGATTGTTACGATATTCTTCTCGGGGATCACTCTACCGCAGAAAATTGTACTGCATCAGCTGCATCAGAGGCTTGCGGACTGCAATCAGGTGTTCTTTTTGGAGCATCGAGATGAGAATATCGAGGAACTTTACCGCCGAGTCAATGAGAAGGTGGCAGGGGAGACTTCTCCCAGAATAGAAGGGTAAGGCTACTTCTACTGAGCGCGTCGCCAAGGGGCTAAGAGATACTCCGCGCAGTCGGTAAGCACAAAAAGTAGGAAGCCCGTAGCTCCTAAGAAGGCGATGCCGGCATACATATTGAGGTAGTCTACTCGCATCCAAGCATTAACTATATAGTACCCCATACCCCGCGAGGTGCCGTATGTCTCCGTAACAAAGAGTACAGAGACAGCGGTGCCTATGGCTATGCGTAGAGCCGAAAGCAGGGCGGGCACAAGAGCCGGTAGTAAAAGATGGCGCAGCATGGCCGTCGGCGAAGCCCCGAGTGAATGCATCACAATGTAGTTGTCTTTGGGGATGGCAGCAAGGGCATCACGTAGAGAAACTATCAGTTGGAAGAGCACGATTAGGAGGATCATGATAATCTTTGTACTCTCACCAAGTCCCCCCAAGAGCATGACAATAGGAAGCAAAGCAAGCTTGGGAATGGGGTAGGAAAAGTAGATAAAGGCATCGAAGACCTTGCCAAAGTGCCGGTAGCGGTGCATGGCAAGGGCAATGATGAGGGCGATAAGGAGGGCGAGAGCAAGCCCTACCCCAATGCGGCCAAGGCTAGCCATGAGGTGCCCGGCCATACCCTCTTGCCAAGCCGTAGGCATGTGGGCATACACAGCCCAAGGGGTGGGGAGGAGAGCCTTCTGCATTGCAAGGGAAAGGGTAGCCCAAAGAAGGTGAAGCAACAATGCCCCCAAGAGGATGTATCCTAAACGAGCAAAAAGAGACTGATTGGGCATGAGGGTTAGGCTAGCTTGGTCAAGATATTACGGATCTCCTGCTCCGAGGGATCATGTAGGTCGGCAATAATTTTCCCTGGCTTCCCCCCTATGAGTAGAACGTGACCGGCAAGCAGTGCTGCCTCTCTAGGGTTATGTGTTACAAAGAGGCAAGTAGTGGGGAACTCTGCGAGCAGACTGCGAAATAGAGCATAGCTGCGCTCTGCTGTTGCCATATCAAGGGCGGAGAAGGGTTCATCTAGGAGCAGAAGATCGGGCTTCATCACAAAGGCTCTCGCCAAAGCAACCCTCTGCCGCTCCCCTCCACTAAGGGTATGAGGGTAACGCTTTAAGAGGTCGGCTAGTCCCAGCACTTGCACAATTTCCTCAAAAAAATCTGTGTCTACAATGTCGTGCCCAAGGTGAGCTGGTAGCAGGATATTCTCCCGTACTCTCTTCCAAGCTAGGAGGCCATAGTTCTGAGGAACAAATGCCAAACGATGGCGCTTGGGGTTGGGAGCCTCTCCAAAAATCTGTACAACTCCTTGGGTTGGGGGTATTAGTCCCGCGAAAACACGCATCAGGGAAGACTTACCACTCCCCGAAGATCCTGCCAGAGCACAGATCTCCCCCCGAGGGATGCTGAGGTTTATATCTTCTACAGCCAAGGCGCTGTTGGCACCATGGCCGTAGGAGAGAGAGAGGTGCTGGGCGGTGAGAGCCTCCATACAGGGATGGGTATTGGGGATTATGGAAGGAGCTGTTGGGTGGAATAACCCTCGTCCACAAGTTTTTTACTCTTGAGCCATCGGTTCATCTCTTCTAGCTCTTGAGGGGTGGGGGTCGCTACGGGAGTGAAGTCGGGTAGCTCCATGGCTAGAGCTGCCGTCTCGGAGATGCCAAGCTCGCTGATGAGTACCTTTACCCACTCTTCTCTAGGGTGTTGTTGCATGTATTGCACTCCGAGGTTGTATCCTTGATGCAGCAAGTTTACTGCCTCTTTGCGTTCGCTAGCCTCGCGTGTGAGGGCAATCCCCGTAAGGTTAATACCCAGTTCTTTTGTGGAAATAAGTGAGGTTAGCCCACTCTCCTGTGCCATGGTGGCAAAAGGCTCGGGCAAAACGGCCGCGTCTACCTCTCCGTTGCGGAGCATCTCTAGGCGAAGGGGAATTTTTACGATCTCTACTTTCTCCACCTCTTCTGGTGCAATCCCGGCCTGAGCCAGCAGTTTGTCGGTTGTGTACTCAATCACCGTGTTGCTGCTAAGCGCCAGCTTCTTGCCTTTGAGATCTTGCAAAGAGGAGATCGATTTGCCCTGCCCAACGATGAGGCGAAAGGCTCCATCGCACTTCATGTCTAGCACAATGGGCAGTTGGGCGGCATTGAGGAGAGCGGCAGAGGTGTAGTCTGTAACGGTACCGTCTAGTACCCCACCCTGTAGCGCAGCGTCGCGCTCTACGGGAGAGAAAAAGTGCTCAAGCCGGAGATCCAGCCCCAGAGAGTCGTATATGCCTTTGTCTAGCGCCACCGCAAAGGGTAGGTAATCGACCGAGGCCATTACGCCGAGGGAGAACTGTTGTCGGTCGGGATTCTCATCTTTTTCCTTAGATGTTTTCTTGCCACAACCGGGGAGTAGGGAAAGAATGAGTAGTGCAAGAGCTGCACAGCAAGAGGAGAGTTTGAATCGGTTCATTGTACGGAGTTTTATTTGTTTGTAGTGAGATTATTTTTCTGTGCATAGCGGCACCAGGGGGTAATGCCGCAAGATGTGCATTTGGGCGAGCGTGCCAAACAGACGTAACGCCCATGCAATATAAGCCAATGGTGCGCCTTGGGGATGAGCTCGGGAGGGATATAACGTACGAGGGTTAGCTCTGTATCAAGGGGCGTTTTGGCACGCGTCGTTAGACCAATACGCTCCGAGACCCTGAATACGTGGGTGTCAACGGCCATCGTGGGCTGGTTGTAGAGAACGGCAAGGATCACGTTGGCTGTTTTGCGTCCCACCCCGGGGAGGGTCATTAGCTCCTCACGAGAGGCAGGGATAGAGCCGCCGAATGTTTGCACCACTCTCTGAGCCATTTTGCTCAGGTGCTCTGCTTTGCTATTGGGGTAGCTGATGCTTTTAATAAGAGCGAGTATCTCCTCTTGGCTCGCTTGCGCCATCGCCTCTACCGTGGGTAGGGCGTCAAAGAGAGCGGGAGTAACCATATTCACTCGCTTATCGGTGCATTGTGCAGAGAGAATTACAGCCACCAGCAGTTCGTAAGGCGACCGGTAGTGTAGCTCTGTCTCCGCCACAGGCATATTCTCTCCGAACCATGCCAATATCCCCTCAAAACGCTCTTTCTTGGTCATATCTCCTCCTTCATCCGTTGTACCATCTGTCGTACTGCCACAGGGTAGTATAGGTGCTCTAGGTGATGAATGCGCTCGGCAAGCGAGTCGGGGGTGTCTACCGAGGGGTAGACGGGGCAGGTCGCTTGGCATAGCGTACTCCCATGGTCGTATTCAGCATCCACGTAATGAATAGTAATGCCCGAGACTACTTCTCCTGCTGCCAGTACGGCCTCGTGCACGAAGTGCCCATACATTCCTTTTCCCCCAAAGCGCGGCAAGAGGGCTGGGTGTATGTTGATAATGTGTGAGGGATAGTGCTCTATAATATTTTGAGGTATGCGAGAGAGGAAGCCTGCCAGCACAATGGCATCGATTTTCTCATCTTGCAGCAGTTGCAATACGGCGGTGCCTTCGCGGAAGTCGGCACGACTAAAAACATGAGCAGCTACTCCCAATCTTTCGGCTCTTTGGAGCACTCCGGCTTGTGCATTGTCCGTAATAATTAGGGGATATTGGAGCAGGTCGGAGGGCTGTTGCAGGATCAAATTTTCTGCATTCGAGCCGTTACCGCTAGCGAGTATTGCTATTCGTACCATTCTTTTTTAGTCAAAATCCGCACAAACTGTATTGTGTTGTGCAGAAACATTGTATATTTGCCCTCGCAAAGAGGATCGAGTTCCTAGGTAGTAATACCTATCTTTGCTGCAAAGATAGTGCGAAACGCGCGATTTTTGCACCCAAAATAAATAGTATAAACCCTCTAATAGAGTAAGACAATGAACGAAATTGAAGCAAAAGTAATCGAACTCATCGTAGACAAACTTGGTGTAGATGCTAGTGAAGTAACCCGTGAGGCAAGTTTCGCCAACGACCTTGGTGCAGACTCTCTCGATACTGTAGAACTCATGATGGGCTTCGAAAAGGAATTCGATATGACGATCCCCGACGAAGAAGCTCAGACTATCAAGACTGTAGGCGACGCTATCAACTACATCGAAAGTCATAAGGCATAATCTCGCCATGGAGTTTAAGAGAGTTGTTGTCACGGGTCTTGGAGCACTTACCCCTGTGGGTAATAGTGTGTCTGAGACGTGGGAAAGTCTCCTCCAGGGGAAGAGCGGTGCCGGTCCTATCACCCTCTTCGATGCGTCTCACTTTAAGACGCAGTTTGCCTGCGAAGTGAAGGGATTTAATCCCAACGATCACTTCGATCGCAAAGAAGCTCGCCGCTACGACCGCTACACACAGTTCGCTTTGGTTACTGCCAAAGAGGCTCTCGAAGATTCTGGTCTCGACCTCGAGAAGACAGATCTTGAGCGTGTAGGGGTAATCATCTCAGCCGGTATCGGAGGTCTCGAGACCTTTGAGCAGGAGGTGATGGACTATAGCCCCGAGAAGGGACCGCGCTTCAATCCGTTTTTCATCCCTAAGATGATCTCGGATATTGCTGCGGGGCTTGTTTCTATTCAATACGGCTTCAATGGCCCCAACTACTCGGTAGCTTCGGCTTGTGCCTCGTCTACCAATGCTATCATAGATGCCGCTATCATGATCCGTCTTGGTAAGGCAGATGTAATGGTAGCCGGGGGTAGTGAAGCGGCTGTTACCATTGCCGGTATTGGTGGATTCAACGCTATGAATGCCCTCTCTACGCGCAACGATAGCCCTGAGACCGCGAGCCGTCCCTTTAGTAAGAGCCGCGATGGCTTTGTACTAGGGGAGGGGAGTAGTATCTTGATCCTCGAAGAGCTAGAGCACGCTTTGGCTCGTGGAGCTAAGATCTATGCAGAGTTTGGAGGCTTTGGTCTCTCTGCGGATGCGCACCACCTCACAGCGAGCCACCCTGAGGGGCTTGGCGCAAAGCTTGTGATGGAGCGCACGCTAGAGGATGCAAACCTCAAGCCTGGTGATGTAGATTACATCAACGTGCACGGAACGAGCACGCCCGTGGGAGACATTAGCGAAGTGAAGGCCATCACGGCTGTGTTTGGTGATGAAGCTAAAAAGCTCAACATCAGTTCTACAAAGTCGATGACGGGTCACCTCCTAGGAGCTACGGGAGCTCTCGAAGCCCTTGTTGCTGTGAAGTCGGTTTGTGAGGATGTGGTTCCTCCCACGATTAACCATCAACCGGACGACGAGGATCCGGAATTCCCTGCACTCAACTACACATTCGACAAGCCTTGCCACCGCACCGTGCGTGCTGCCATGTCTAATACATTTGGCTTTGGTGGTCACAATGCTTGCGTTCTTTTCAAGAAATACGTTGGTAAATAACTTCAGATTTCTTTTTTAAGAGAAGCGCGCAATGTCGTAATTATCACTATTAAAGAGGGATACTCAGAGAGTGGCTTTAACCGCTTTGTTAGTGGGTTAGGTTCCTTTGGGTATCCCTCTTGTTTTGTGATTTCCTATCTACTTTTAGCATCACCACACTCTCTACATTAGCCAACTAACAAGGGATACGTAGCCGAATTTTACTGTCTACACATGCTTTTCTCTGCCCTTCTCTCACGATTTCTCCCCGCACTTACGAAGAAGAAAAAGAGGCTCGAGCCGGACTGGAAGACGCTGGAGCAGATCCTAGGATTTGCCATCCGCGACAAAGAATACTACCGTTTGGCTCTTATAGATCCCTCTACCACAGCTTCGGGTAATGGCGGTAAGCGAGCTGCCGGGCGGAGCAAAACGACATACAACGACAATAACGATCGACTAGAATTCCTAGGAGACAGTATTATTGGCGCAGTGGTTTCCGAGACACTCTATCGCACCTATCCCAATAGCCCTGTGGGGGCTTTGTCGGAGCAAAAAGCCAAGATTGTCTCTCGCAAAATAGGGGATACCATCGCCAAACGTATGGGCATAGATGGATTGATACAGCACTCGAGTGAAAATTTTCTGGCGAAGGATGCGCCGGGAAATGCTCTTGAGGCGATCGTGGGCGCGATATATTTAGATCGAGGATTCGACTTCGCCCATCAGTTTGTCAATCACAAGATGCTCGGGATTTATCGAGAAATCCGTGAGACGCAGCCCGATCTCGGCACCAATTTCAAGAATAAACTTATCGAGTGGGGCCTCAAGCACAAGTGTACGGTAGAGTTCCGTCTTATTGGTCATGCACCGGGCCCACGCGGTTATTTCGTCTCACAAGTATTCATAGACAACCAGCCTATGGGGCATAGCAAAGGCTCCACCAAAAAGGGTTCGGAGCAAGGAGCTGCCAAGCTCGCCCTAGAGGCGATTGAGGCTGATGAGGACTTCTTAAAGTCTTTGCAACGTAATAGTCCAATGCAAGAGGAGGAACAACAGAATGCTGATGCAGGCTCATGCTGCTTGCAAAACGCGGTTCCCTCCCGAGACGCCATGCCTATATCCAAATAGAAAGCAAATTAATCTCTCTATATGCACCTACTTCAGGAGAAATTAGCACACTACACTGCCCCTCAGGAGGCACAAGCCAAGGGTATCTACCCTTATTTCCGAAAAATTGAGTCCGAGCAAGATACAGAGGTGATTATTGATGGCCGTCGTGTACTCATGTTTGGCTCTAATGCCTATTTGGGATTGACCAACCACCCCAAACTCAAAGAAGCTGCGATTGCTGCAACAGAGAAGTATGGGACGGGGTGTGCTGGCAGTCGTTTCCTTAATGGGACACTCGACTCTCACCTTGAGTTGGAGCAGCGATTGGCTCAGTTTGTGGGCAAAGATGATGCCATTATCTTCTCTACGGGTTTCCAAGTTAATCTCGGGGTTATATCTTGTCTCCTAGGCAGAGAAGACTATATAATTTGGGATGAATTGGATCATGCTTCCATTATTGAAGGGATCCGTCTCTCCTTTGCCAAGTCGTTTAAATTCCGCCACAATGATATGGCATCGCTCGAGCGTCGTTTGGCTCAGTGTGCCCCCGATAAGGTGAAACTCATCATCGTGGATGGTGTGTTTTCTATGGAAGGGGATGTATGTAACCTCCCCGAGATTGTAAAACTTGCAGAGCGTTACAATGCCACCGTAATGGTGGACGAGGCACATGGCTTTGGGGTACTGGGGCAAAATGGTCGTGGGGTGTGCAACCACTACGGACTCACCGATAAGGTAGATCTTATCATGGGTACATTCAGCAAATCGTTCGCCTCCTTGGGAGGGTTCATTGCCGGAGACAAAATCCTGATTAACTACCTTCGCCACCATGCTCGTAGCTATATCTTTAGTGCAAGTTGCACGCCTGCCTCTACCGCAGCAGCCGGAGCGGCTCTAGATATTATGCTGAGCGAACCTGAGCGTTTGGATCATCTTTGGGAGCTTACGAGGTATGCCCTCGAGCGTTTTCGCGCTCTAGGGTTTGAGATTGGCAACACTTCTACCCCTATTATTCCGTTGTTCATTCGCAACAACGAAGCTACATTCTGCATTACACGCGATGTTTTCGAAGAAGGCGTGTTCGTAAATCCCGTAGTTTCTCCGGCAGTAGCACCCGAGGATACCCTTATCCGCTTCAGCCTTATGGCTACGCATACAAAGGAACAACTGGACTTTGCGATAGACAAACTCCACAAGGTCTTCGTAAAAAATGGGGTATTACCTCACTAATATTCCGGCTAATTTTGTTTGATTTTTTGCCCTAAAATGGGTGCAAATATAGCTGAGATTTTTCTGGGTTTAGCCTAGAAATCAAAAATATTTAGCGCACGAGTTGTTTTGTTACAGCTCGTGCGCTTTTTTCTTGCTCACTTTTTCCGTTTTCGAAGTCAGTCTCCCGAAAGAGAGAGGAGAGCCTTTCCCTTCTACTCGAATGGCTCGTCGTTGGAGTCGTGGTGTACGCTGCCTTGGGATAGGCGATAGGCGTTGAAGGCTTTGAGCAGCCCCTCCACCTCGTTTAGGGAGATGCGCAGTTGCTCTATTACCTTGCGCTTGTTTTCCTCTTTATTGGGGTTTTGGAGGTAATGTTTTACGCCATCACTGGTGAACTTTCTCTCGCGGATGAGGAAATGAATCAGTCGCAACGTCTCTATGTTTTGTGGTGTGTAACGTCGGTGCCCGCCTCGGCTTCTTTCGATGGAGAGCCCAAAGGTATCTTCCCAATAGTAGAGGGTGTGCACGTCCTCCCCGATAAGTTCGCAGACTTCGTGGGGGGAGTAAAATAGCTTCTCGGGTGTTGTTTTCTTCTTTAGGGGCATAGGGGTTGCAGTTTTTCTCGTAGATATTGCCCTGTAATAGACTGAGGCGAAGCTGCCACCTCCTCAGGCGTGCCACATGCCATGAGTAATCCGCCTTTGGCTCCCCCTTCAGGGCCGAGGTCTATAACGTAGTCGGCACACTTGATAATCTCCAGATTATGCTCAATAATGAGCACGGAATGCCCCTTCTCTATAAGGGCTTGTAGGGAGTGGAGTAGGCGAGAGATGTCGTGAAAGTGTAGCCCTGTAGTGGGTTCGTCGAAGATGAATAGTGTGGGCTCTACGGCGCGTTGAGCCAGGTAGTAAGCAAGCTTTAGACGCTGGTTTTCTCCTCCCGATAGTGTAGAGCAACTCTGCCCCATTTGCACATACCCGAGGCCTACCTCTTCGAGCACTTTGAGGCGAGAGACAATGGCTTTAGTGTACTCTTCTTCGGGGTATTGTTGGAAGAAACCCACGGCTTCGGATATGCTCATCGCGAGGAGATCACTGATGTTGACCCCATGGTATTCCACGTCCAAAATCTCACGTTTGAAGCGCTTCCCTCCACAGGCATCACAGGTAAGGATAAGGTCTGCCATAAACTGCATTTCCACCGCAATAGTCCCCTCTCCTTTGCACTCCTCACAGCGACCCCCATTCTTATTGTTGAAGCTAAAGAAGGAGGGCTTGTAGCCCATCTGGCGAGAGAGGGGTAGGCGACTATACAGCTCACGGATGGAGTCAAAAGCTCCGATAAAGGTCGCAGGGTTGCTTCGCGCATTGCGCCCTGCCATATTCTGATCTACGTATTCTACGGCTTTCAATCTCTTGAGATCGCCCGAGAGAGAGCCCGGCTCGTGTGTATCGAAGTAGTGCCGGAGATCTTCGTAGAGTACGTCGCGTACCAGGGTACTCTTGCCCGAGCCGCTAATGCCGGTTACTACGGCCAAGACCCCGAGAGGGAGGTCGAGGGTTAGGTTTTGCAGATTGTTTTTCTGCGCGTTATGGATGGTGATATGGTGCTTGTAGGCTCGACGTACCGTGGGGATGGGGATAGAAAGCCGTCCGGATAAATACCCGGCAGTGTACCCCGGAGTCTCTTTGGTTATGGTTTTTGGGGAGCCTACATAGATAACCTCTCCCCCATGAATACCGGCATCGGGTCCGATGTCTACGAGTGTATCTGCTGCACAAATCATCTTCTCGTCATGCTCCACCACCACAATGGTATTGCCGGCATCACGCAGGCGCTCTACCACCCCGATGAGTCGCTCTGTGTCGCGCTCGTGCAAGCCGATACTAGGCTCGTCGAGTACGTACATAGCTCCGTAGAGGTTGCTCCCTAGCCGAGTAGAGAGGGTGATACGTTGGCTTTCTCCCCCCGAGAGTGTATTGGAGAGACGATCTAAAGTGAGGTACTCTACCCCTACGTCGCAGAGTACTTGCAGTCGGCTTCGTATCTCATAAAGAAGTCGCTCTGCGGCTTTGGCTTGAGCTTCGGGTAGTGCGATCCCCTCGAAGAAGTCCCGAGCATCTAGGATAGAGAGTTGGGTGATTTGGTCGATTGTTTTCCCCTCAAATTGCACATATAATGCCTCGGGGCGCAGTCGCCTCCCTCCGCACGAAGGGCAGATGGTTTTCCCCCTAAAGTGGGCAAGTCGTACCCTGTTTTGCACTTTGTACAGCTCCTTCTCCAGCATCTTGAAGTAGCTGTTAATACCCACATATTCTTGGTACTGCTCGTGGTAGAAGCCTCGCCAAATCTGTCCTTGTTGCTCCTCGCTAAGATCTTTATAAGGCGTGTGGATAGGGAAGTCTTCCTTACTGGCAAGAGCCATAAACTCCTTTTTCCAGAGGGAGGATTGGGGGCCGATCCAGCAGGCAACGGCGTCTTCGTAGATCGAGAGTGAGGGATTGGGTATAATCAACTTGGGTGACAAGCCGAGTATGTTTCCGTACCCTTCGCATTCGGGGCAGGCTCCTGTGGCGCTGTTAAAGTCGAAGAGGTCGGGGCTAGGCTCGGCAAAGGTGATTCCGTCCGCTTCTAGTCGGTTGCTAAACTCTAGTTTGACGGGATTCTCTCCTTCCGCAACGATGCTACAAGCTCCGTGCCCCTCATAAAAGGCAATCTCTACCGAGTCGGCAAGCCGGGTTTCGAAGGCTCCATCGGCATGTCGCACCGACATTCGATCCACTACGAGGTAGAGAGCCTCTTCTCTCTCGCCAGGAGAGAAATCTCCTAGGCGTACCACGCCCTCTTTTTCGCTCCAAACTCGACTGAATCCGGAGCTTTGATAGATTTGGAGTCGGCCGGCAAGAGCCTCGCCGCGCTCCGCTAGAGGAGCCACTATGTAGATGCGAGTTCCCTCGGGGAGGGTGCCCACCGCTTTTACTACATCGTGGGGCGTATGTTTTTTGACTTCGGTGCCGGAGATGGGAGAAATGGTCTTACCAAAGCGTGCAAAAAGCATCTTTAGATAGTCGTAGATCTCCGTACTTGTTCCCACGGTACTACGGGGGTTACGGCTGATTACGCGCTGTTGTATAGCCACGGCTGGCGGTATGTAGCGGATAAAGTCGCAGTCGGGCTTGGGCATTCTGTCTAGGAATTGGCGCGCATAGCTCGATAGACTCTCGACATATCTTCGCTGTCCTTCGGCGTAGAGTGTATCAAAAGCAAGAGAGCTTTTCCCCGATCCACTAACTCCCGATATAACGGTGAGTTTCCCTCTGGGTATGGAGAGATCAATGTTCTTTAGGTTATTGACGCGATTTCCACGGATCTCTATATAGCCTTGGTCGTGCTTGATTGTTTTGTTCATAGAGGGAGAGGTTAGTGACGGTGTAGGCAGGCCAATACAATGGCAGTAGCGGCAGCTACGTTGAGGCTTTCTACCTGTTTGCCGTCCGGAGAAGAGGGGGGGATAGTAAGACGTTGGGTTACATATTGAGCAACTGTGGGGGAGATGCCTTGCCCTTCGTTGCCCATGATTAGGAGGTAGGGAGAGGAGAAAAGGGGCGTGCTGTGGTGTGCGAGAATATCTTCCCCCTCTAAGAATGTGCCCAAAATAGCAACGCCATCCCTATGGGCTTGCCCGAGTAGAGAGTGGATATCGGTTACCGGCGTTACCTTGACCCGTGCCAAGGCGCCCATCGTTGCCTGTACCACCTTAGGCGAAAAGGGGTCTGCTGTTCCCTCTGTAGTAAATACAGTTCGGCAGCCAAACCAATCGGCCGTGCGTAGGATGGAGCCTACATTGCCGGGGTCTTGTACGTTGTCGAGCAAAAGACTGGGAGCGGTAATGATAGAGGTCGAGGGGGGAGTTGGGAGCTCTAGCAAGGCAATCATGGGGCGCGGAGTACGCAGTGTGCTAAGGGAACTAAAGTCGTATCCCTCGGGTAATAGCACCACACGTTGGATCTGACCCAAGCCCTCCACAAGGGGGAGGAACGAGGCGGTAGTAACCAGCAATCGGCAAGGGAAGGTAGCAAGGAGCTCCCCAATAAGTTTGGGCCCCTCTGCCACAAAAAGCCCCTCCGTACGGCGCACTTTGGCTTGCTGTAAGGATACAATGAGTTTTTTCTCCCGCTGAGAGAGTGTATTGCTAGAGGTCGTGAACATATTCTATCTCCTTAAAGGCGAAGTGTTTGAGCCCATCTTCTACCATCATTACAAGGAGTCCATTGGGTTGTACATCGCGTATTATTCCTACAAATTCCCGTCCGGTTTGGGCGTTGCGGAAGGTGGCTTGTTCGTCGCGTTTATAGAGTCTCTCAAGGTAATCGAGGTGATACATATTGAGCGTGGGGGCAAGCGTGGTAATCTCCCCTAGGCGTTGCTCCATCGATTGGTAGAGGAGGGAGCGTACGAGAGAGAGGTCTAGCTCTTTCCCAACTATCTGATAAAGGGATATAGGGTTGGGGAGGTCGGAAGGGAATGTACGCTCATTGACATTAAGCCCTACCCCTACAATGCTATAATTGATGCGCATTTCTGAAAACGAATGCCCTACCAATATGCCTGCAAGTTTGCGCTCTCCGTAGTAAATATCATTGGGCCACTTGATGCGCAATAGCTCTGGAGAAGGCACGAGAGGGGCTACAGCCTCCCAAACGGCGAGTGCTGTAAGCTCCGAGACTGCCCAAGCCATGGGGGCATAGAAGCGAGGAAAGCGAACGAGGAAGGAGGGTAAAAGATTTTTCCCCTCCGAGGAGTACCATGAGTTCCCCTGCTGACCGCGCCCTGCCGATTGGTAGGGCACCTCTAGCACATAGGCGTTCGGGTCTTGAGGGTGTTGTGCAGCCCAATCGTAGAGGTAGGTGTAGGTGCTCTCTACGGGTGAGGTGGGGGATAGTACTCTAAAGCTGAGGGTGGGCATAATCTGCGAGGGAATCCGGTAGGGTGAGTGTGCAACGAAGTCGCTTGGGTAGCCCTTGTACTACAAGATAGTAGCTGTGTAGGAGCATCTTTTCTACTCGCTCCCAAGAGAGCGTCCCCCCTAAAATAACACTATTCCAATGCTTCTTATTCATGTGAAATGCAGGCTCTACCTCCTCAAATCGGAGCCGCCACTCTTCGGCGAGATCGGGGTCGCACTTGACCATCATTTGGGGATCTTTCTCTAGGGGAATAAGGGCAAACATCTTTCCACTTACCTTAAAAACGAGCGTTGTTTCGTCAAAAGGGAAACATTCTTCCACGCCCGGAAGAGATAAACATAGCTCTTGTATTTGGATAATATCTGCCATCTTGCTAATTTTGCTACCTGTGTGGAGTTTAGGAACTCTACACTCACAAAGATAATGGAAAAACTACTTTTCGCTACGAATAATACGCACAAGCTCGCAGAGGTGCGCCAAATCTTGCAAGAGCGATGTACTCTAATCAGTCTGGCAGAGGCGGGAGTGCAAAGCAATCCTGTGGAAGATGCTCCTACCCTTGAGGGAAATGCCCTTATAAAGGTGCGCGATGCCCATCGCCTTTCTCAGCTCCCCACGATTGCCGATGATACGGGGCTCGAAGTCGATTGTCTGGGAGGAGCTCCCGGAGTTTACTCGGCGCGGTATGCCGGAGAGGCGCACAACGATGCTGCCAATCGGCAGAAGTTGGTGGAGGATCTTCGCTCTTTCTCTCCTCCTTACAAAGCTCGTTTTCGTACCGTGGTTGCCTATATTGATGCCGCCGGAGCCGAGCATCTTTTTGAGGGATGCGTGGAGGGGACGATCATACTAGAAGAGCGCGGAGAGGCGGGCTTCGGGTACGATGCTCTTTTTGTGCCGGAAGGCGAGGAAAGAACCTTTGCCCAAATGACGGAGCATGAGAAGAATGCCATGAGCCACCGAGCGCGCGCCATCGCAGCTTTTAGTCAATACCTCAAACAATATCCTCTATGAAGCCATTACTTCGTCTTGCCCTAGCTTTGGGCGTTTGGGTTGTGTCGCTACTCCCCCTTGCCGCTCAGGAGGCTCTTTGGCAGCCGATCCTTGCCATGAATCACTACGAGCAAATAGAGGATACCCCGACCCATGTTTATCTTGTTGCCAACGGCAGTCTTTTTGGTATTGAGAAGAAACGCCCCGACCGCGTACACCTCTATAGTCATGCGGATGGACTAACAGATAATCGTATTTCTACCATCTACTACGAAGCCTCGGCGCAGCGGCTATTCATATACTATCTATCCGGTAAAATGGATGTGCTCTCGCCCCAAGGGGTTGTGAGCAATACTGCCTTGTACGACAACTATCGTTTGGCAGACAAGAAGCTCCACCGCCTCATCGGCGCCGAGGACAAAGTGTATCTTGCCGGAGGCTTCGGCATCTCTCGAGTGACGCTGGAGCGCGCCCACATAGAGGCCACCTACTTTTTGGGTACTGAGGTGCGAGATGTTGCTCAGCTGGGGAGCATTCTTTACGCTTTACGCCCCGATGGCTCGCTATTCCGAGGAGATGAGACGCGTAATTTACAAGACCCCTCTGAGTGGAAGCGCGTAGACCTCCCCCACAATGCGACTCAATTACTACAGATTGCAACCTATCAGGGGGATTTGCTTCTGTTGCACAAAGACGGTTCTCTCTACCGCCTCCCAAAAGGAGAAGGGGCTGCCACTCTTTTCTATTCGGGGATTGAGAATCTTCTTAGGGATTACAAAACGACGTTGGCACAGGGAGCGAATCAACTCATTCTTCTTGATGAAAAACAGGAGCCACGCGTCCTTTCTCTCCGGGCTAACCTCGCCGACTTTGCCACGGCAGGCCTCCCCACGGAGCTTTGGCTCGCAGCTTCGAACAGAATAGAGCACCTCACTCTCTCAGGAGCAGAGGGGAGCAGCGAAGAGTGGAAGCCGCAATACGATAGCCCTTGGGATAATAATTATTTTTATACCGTGCTATCCGGAGGACGATTTTACGCCGTCTCCGGAGGGAGAGGAGGCGACCGTAACCGCATCCCGGGGTGCATTAAGATACAAGATCGAGTACATCCTTGGATCAAGATTACAGAGGAGGAGATACAGGGGCGTGTAAAACCTCAGTACTACGACGTGGTTTCCTTAGCCGTAGACCCTCGCGATCCTAAGCACTTTTTTGCCAGCACTTGGGGCGAAGGTCTGCTGGAGTTTCGTAATGATGAGCTGGTACAGCAATATTCGTTGGAGAATAGTCCCCTCTCAAGTGCCCTCCCCAATAAACCCTATAGCAATACTTTTGTACGAGTGGGGAGCCTGTCTTTCGACTCGAAAGGAGGGCTTTGGATGTTCCAAGGCTCTGTTTCCGAAAATATTGTCTACCTCGATGCTAAGGGCAATTGGCATAAGTTCCTAGAAATGAGTGTGCGTGATGCCAATGCTTTTGGCCCCTCCCTCGTACTCCCCGGGGATATTGTTTGGTGTACAATCGTGCATGGCGATAGAACGGGTGTGGTAATCGTAGATATAAACGGCACCCCCGATAATACAGCCGATGATGTGATTCGTAGTATTTCTCAGTTTGTCGATCGCTCGGGCAAGAGTATTGCCACGCGCACTTTTTACTGCATGGCTCTTGATAGAGAGGGTGTCCTTTGGTTGGGTTCGGATAAGGGTCCCATCATTGTAAACGCCCCCACTCGTGTGCATAAAGCCGCCTCTCCTGTGGCTTCTCGTCCCGTAGGAGGGGTAGAGCCTAACCTATACTACGTTCTTGATAACGTCCGTATCAATGCCCTTGCTGTAGACAGACTTAACAACAAATGGGTGGGAACGGCAAGCGACGGTCTCTATTTGCTCAGTAGTGATGGTACCAAAATATTGGCTCACTATCGCGCTGAAGATACTCCTCTCCTAAGCAACAATATAAATACCCTCTCGCTTGACAATGCTACGGGGTTGCTCTATATTGGCACTTCCGAAGGGCTGATTACCTTGCAAACAGGCAACTTCGATACGACCGAAGAGTCCTTGAGTTCTATCCATGTATACCCCAATCCTCTGCGCCCCGAAGACCCTGACTTAGTCACCATTACAGGGCTCAATACCGGTATGGAGTTGCGTGTTACCAATGCTCAGGGAGGCTTAGTACATAGTGTCGTTGCCACGGGGAACGAGTATCCGCTTACCGTGCGCTCCTCGAGTGGTGAACGCTATGCCCCGGGCATTTACTCCGTACTCATCAGTGACCCTAAGAGCCGAAAAGCTCGCGTTGTGCGCTTTGCTGTCTTGTAAATAAACAATCCAAATAGAAATAATAGAACAATGAAAAAAAATCTACTCACCTCGCTATCGCTGGCGTTAGCTTTCACGCTTTCTCTGCCGGTTGCAGCTCAAGTGGGCAAGGGTGGTCTTACCGAGCAAGATCTCTCTACTATCCGCTCAGGGTTTGATCAAAGCCCTGCCAATCGTGCTCTCCTCAATGCAATCCAAGCCAATGGAATGGTGCTTACCAGTGCCGCTCCCAAGGACTATCCTACAGGGGAATTCTCTAATAGAGTAGCGAGCCGAGGCATCGCCGACCAAAAGCAGAGCGGACGTTGCTGGCTCTTTACCGGTCTGAATGTGCTCCGTGCCGAGCTAATGCAAAAGAATAATGCAGGCGAGTTCTTCTTCTCACATAACTATTCTTTCTTTTGGGATCAGCTGGAGAAATCCAATCTTTTCCTCCAAGGGATTATTGATACCCGTAAGAAACCCATAGACGATCGTACGGTAGCTTGGCTCTTCCGCAACCCTATTGGTGACGGAGGTCAGTTCACGGGCGTCTCGGACAACCTTACTAAGTATGGTGTGGTGCCGAGCGAAGTTATGCCCGAGACAACCAATAGCAACAATACAAGCCGTCTCTCTTCTCTTATCGCTAAGGTATTGCGCCAAGGGGGGATTCGCCTTCGTCAAGCTGCAGAAAAAGGGGCCAGTGAAAAGCAACTAGAGCAGCAAAAACTAACCATTCTCAAGAGCGTGTATCGTCTCTTGGTACTCAATTTGGGAGAGCCTCCTACGAAGTTTACCTACACGCTTCGCGATGCTCAGGGTAAGGCTATCAGTACAAAAGAGTACACCCCTAAGAGCTTCTATCAAGAGTTTATTGGGCGTGATCTCCGCAACGAGTACGTGATGATTATGAACGACCCCTCGCGTCCTTACTACAAAACCTACCAGATTGAGTACGACCGCCACATGTACGATGGTAAGAACTGGACGTACGTAAATGTTCCCATCGAAGAGCTAAAGACAATGGCCATTGCCTCTATAAAGGATAGCACAATGCTCTATTATTCTTGCGACGTGGGCAAGGAACTCGATAGCAAGCGTGGGATACTAAGCTTGGGTTATAATGACTACGAAGCTATCCTAGGTTACCCCATTGATATGAACAAAAAGGAGCGTATTGAGACCGGCGATAGTGGTTCGACCCACGCCATGACCCTCGTTGCTGTGGATCTGAATGCAGCGGGCAAACCTACCAAATGGATGGTGGAAAATAGTTGGGGAGCTACCTCGGGGCACCAAGGTCACCTCATCATGACGGACGAGTGGTTTGATGCCTATACTTTCCGTATCGTAGTGGATAAGAAATACCTTACAGATAAGGTGCGCGCTGTGATGAACGACAAGCCTACCATGCTTCCCCCCTGGGATCCTATGTTCCGTGCCGAAGAGTAATACTTCGCACTGAGTGCGAAGCAATCGAATGCTGCTATCTTTCTCTTTGGGGAGAAAGGTGGCAGCATTTTTCTTTTGCTCCGAGAGGGATTCCCTTTCTGCCTAGAAAAGGACAGAAAACTAGCCAGAATCGCCTCACTATATTGCCTGATTTTTGAAGAAATCTAGCCCAAGAAATATTTTCTTTTAGGCCTGTGTGCAAAAAAATATAGGCTGTCGTTTCTCTTTTGTTTTGTGTGTGGTGAGAATTGACTCCTTCTCAATGTTTTTATTGCGAGGGTAGTGTCGTTACAGTGATTCTCTGTACATTTGTATTGATTTGGGGATGCATCGAGTGGCTCCCTTATCGCAAACAGATAATTACAACCGTAAAAAAAAGAAAGTATGACTCCGACAAATCCCATATTCGATAGCCTAGACAAAGGCAAATTGCAGCGCATGCTCCAAATCCGTAGTGAGTACAGCGATGGTTTAATCACTCTAGAAGAGGCTAGGAAACGTATGCTCCAAGATGTGGGGCGTATCACTCCTGAAGAGTTTGCCGCCGCTGAGCAACTGGTAAAGGGAGAGGAAGATCCCGATGAATGCCGCACGGAGAATGTGCACGAGATACTGCAAATCTTTGAGGGTCTTATTGAGCAACCCAAACTCTCACTCCCCTTTGGGCATCCCCTTGATGCCTATTTGCGAGAAGCAGAGAAGATGAAAGCCTTGCTCCAAGAGGGCGAAAAATTGCTGCAAGGCGAGTTTGCTCCAGACCCCTGGACGGCTTTGATGCAAGAGATCATGCCCTATAAAGTGCATTTTAGTCGTAAACAAAACCAACTCTACTCCGTACTCGAAAGAAAGGGATTTACACGCCCCTCTACTACGATGTGGACGTACGATGACTATGTGCGCGATGAGATGAATAAGGCAATGGATCTATTGCAGTTGGGCAATTATGCCGCTTTTCCTGAGGCCTTCCGCACCATGGCAACCGATATGCTCGACTTGATCAGTAAAGAGGAGCTAATCCTTTATCCTACCTCGCTCAAATTAATTTCTGAAACAGAGTTTGAAGCCATGAAGCATGGGGACTACGAGATCGGATTTTTTGCTATCGAAATGCCCGAATACAAGCCCTCTCACGTTCCGGCCCCCAAGGGTGACTTTATGGGAGAACTGGCTGATTTGCTCGCTCGCCATGGACTTGGCTCGAAGGGGCAGTCCTCAGACGAAGTTTTGCACGTGGCAGAGGGTCGATTGACATTGGATCAGATCAACCTTCTTTTCCGCCATCTCCCTGTAGATCTTTCTTATGTGGATGAGAACGAACTAGTCAAGTTCTATACCGATACGCCCCATAGGGTATTCCCTCGTAGTAGGGAGGTGATTGGTAGAGAGGTAAGCAAATGCCACCCGCCAAAGAGCGTCCATATTGTAGAGGAAATTATAGAGAAATTCAGACGAGGTGAGCAAAGTAAAGCAGAGTTTTGGATCAATAAGCCCGGCCTCTTTATCTATATCGTTTATGTGGCAGTGCGTGATGCCGAAGGGCACTTCCGAGGCGTTTTGGAGATGATGCAAGACTGTACTCATATCCGTAGCTTAGAGGGCTCCCGCACCTTGCTTACTTGGGACGAAGAGCAACAGGAGCCAGAGGCTTCGGAGGAAGAGATCGGTAGCTCGGTACTATCTCCCAATACTAAGTTAAAAGACCTGCTCAAACGTTATCCCCAGTTGAAGGTGGATTTACCCTCGATCAACCCCAAATTTGCAATGCTACAGACACCTATTGCCAAGGTGATGTTGCCCATGGCTACCCTCAAAACGATGAGTGAACGCTCCGACATGCCCCTTGATGAATTGATGAGTCGATTGGCTGCCCTTATCTCCTCGTATGGAGCGAATTAACTTCTGAGAAGGGCTGTCTAGCCAAAAAATCCTACCTTTGTGGGCGAAAGAGACGAAGGTATTTAGATTTGTAATATATGAAACCGACCCTTCTTGTAATGGCTGCCGGCATGGGAAGCCGGTATGGAGGCCTTAAGCAATTAGACGGCGTAGGGCCCAATGGCGAGACCATTATGGATTATTCTATCTATGATGCGCTGTACGCTGGGTTTGGTAAGGTTGTATTTGTAATTCGCCGGGATTTTGAAGAAGAATTCCGTTCGAAGGTGCTGTCTAAATATGAGCACGCCATTCCTACAGAGGTTGTTTTCCAAGAGATTGATAAGCTCCCTCAGCCTTTTGTTTGTCCGGAAGAGCGTGTAAAACCTTGGGGTACAAATCATGCTGTATTGATGGCGGCTGAGGCTATTCGTGAGCCTTTTTGCGTGATCAATGCCGACGATTTTTATGGCAGGGAGGCTTTTGCCGTGATGGCAGAGGCGCTACAAGCTATCGATCCCTCTACCAAAGGAGACTACTGTATGGTGGCCTATCACTTGGGTAATACGCTTAGCGAAGGGGGGACGGTCTCGCGTGGTGTTTGTTCGGTGGACTCGGAGGGTTGCTTGCAAAAGGTAGAGGAGCAGACCGCTCTTGCTCGAGATCCTAAAGATCCTTCTCGCTGTCTTGATGGGAAGTCCGGGCTCGCCTTCCCATTGTCTACCCCCGTTTCGATGAATTTCTGGGGCTTTACTCCCGATTATTTCGATTACTCCCAAAAGGCTTTTGTACGTTTCTTAGAAGAGCATATCGCAGAGCCTAAGAGTGAGTTTTACATTCCTCTAATGGTAGACACGCTTATAAAAAGCGGTGAGGCAAAGGTGCGTCTTCTCTCGAGTACGGCACAGTGGTTTGGCGTAACCTACCAAGAAGATCGTAAGAATGTAGTAGCCCGTCTTGCCTCATTGGCTGCCGATGGAACGTATCCATCACCGCTTTTCTAAAGCTATTCCTCCCTTTTTTGCCCAAAAACTTATTCATTATAAAACCTATGAAAGTAAAGATGTTACTTCTATTGCCCTCGTTTATGGGGCTCATGCTCACAGGTTGTAGCGGTGGCAATGGTACAAAAGACCAAGATGCTATGCCGGCTATCGACCTCACAGCGCTAGACACAACAGTAAATCCTGCCGAAGATTTTTATCTTTTCGCCAATGGCGGTTGGATGAAAAACAATCCGCTTCCTGCTACCCATAGCCGTTATGGTTCGTTTGATGTCCTCCGCGAACGCTCTATCGAGCAGATCCGCGACATCGTAGAAGAGCTTGCCGGTAAAACGCAAAAAGAGGGTACTAACGAGTATCGCGTTGCCGTTCTTTACAAGCAGGCAATGGATAGTACTACCCGCAATGAATTGGGTGCTACCCCTATCAAAAAAGACCTCGAAGAGATCGAAGCTATTGCCAATAAGCAAGACCTTCCCAAGATCTTTGGTAAGTGGGAAAAAGAGGGCCGTTCTGTGTTCTTTGGCACTTATGTAGCTGCCGACGACATGAACAGCACCATGAACATCATGCACGTGTCTCAGCCCTCTCTCGCTCTTGGTAATAGAGAGTACTACCTATCTGCTGAGAATGCACAGATCCTAGAGGAATACAATAAGTACATCAATAAGGTGCTTACTCTTGCCGGTTATAGCAAGGAGGACGCTGATCGTATTACCAAAAACAATGCAAAGATCTCTCGTGAGCTCGCTCAGATGAGCTACTCGCAAGAGGAGTTGCGCGACAGCCGTGCCAACTATCACTTTGTGGCAGTTAAGGAGTTTGCCGCTTCGCACAAGGGCTTTGATTGGAACGCATATCTTGCCGAACGCAATCTCTCTAATCTCGAAAAGTGGGACGTAACCCAATACAACTACTTCGATAAATTCGATAAGTGGTTCCCCACGGCAGACCTCCGCGAGATCAAAGACTACCTTATCGCATCCGAAATAGATGGGGCAGCTAGCTACCTTAGTGACGACTTCTCTCTCGCCTCTTTTGAGTTCTACGGAAAGACTCTTAGCGGTAGCAAGGAGCAACACCCTCGCTGGCGTCGTTCTGTCAACTTGGTTAACGGCGTTCTCGGCGAAGCTCTCGGTGAGGTATACGTAAAGCGTCACTTCTCGCCCGAGTCTAAGGAAAAGATGGCTCAGCTTGTTAAGAACCTCCAGGTTGCTCTCGGTGAACGCATCGCTAGCCTCGATTGGATGAGCGATGCTACCAAGGCAAAAGCACAAGAAAAACTCAATGCCTTTACCGTAAAGATTGGCTACCCCGATAAGTGGAGAGACTACTCAAAACTCGCTATCAGTGCCGATAAGAGCTTCTACGAAAACCTCAAGGAGGTAACTCGTTTTGAGCAAGACTTCAATATGAGTGAGCTAGGCAAGCCCGTAGATCGTGAGCGTTGGCTCATGAATCCTCAGGATGTAAATGCTTACTACATGCCTACAACCAACGAGATTTGCTTCCCTGCAGGTATCTTGCAACCCCCGTTCTTCAACCCCAATGCAGATGATGCTGTAAACTATGGTGCCATCGGGGTAGTGATCGGTCACGAGATGACCCACGGATTTGATGACCAAGGCCGTAACTACGACAAGGACGGAAATATGAACGATTGGTGGACTTCGGAAGACGCTGCCAAGTTCCAAGCCGCTACCTCTAAGCTCGTAAATCAGTTCAACGCACTCACCGTAGTGGGTAACGTAAAGGCAAATGGTGCTCTTACTTTGGGCGAAAACATTGCTGACCAAGGTGGTCTTATCGTAGCACACCTCGCGCTACAAAAGGCTCTTGAGGGCAAGGAAGTTCCCATGATTGATGGATTTACCGCCGAACAACGCTTCTTTATCGGGTATGCACGCGTTTGGGGGCAAAACATCACAGAGCAAGAGATGATCCGCCTTACCAATATCGACCCTCATAGCTTGGGTATGTATCGAGTAAATCAAACGCTTCGCAATATCGATGCTTTCTTCAAGGCTTTCGGTATCAAAGAGGGTGACAAGATGTATCTTGCTCCCGAAGATCGCGTACTCGTTTGGTAATATAGCATAGGAGAGAGAAGCTCTCTTCCGTAAATCTTTGTGTGCCCTAGCAGAGAAGACCTTTTCCCTCTGCTAGGGCACTTTTTTGCTTTCGAATGAGTATCTTTGTTCTCACCTATGGGACAGATGAATTGGCATACTCTTTTATCCGACAGACGCCTTGAGCGAGAGGTTTCTTCTCTTCCCTCCTTTCGCTCTCGGGTGCGCAACGAGTTTGAGCGAGACTACGACCGTATGGTCTTTTCCGCCCCTTTCCGGCGATTGCAAAACAAGGCACAGATATTTCCCCTCCCCGGTACTATATTTGTGCACAACCGATTAACGCACAGCTTAGAGGTAAGTTGTGTGGGTCGCTCTCTAGGGAATATTGTTACAAGTGGCCTGCGAGAGCGTTACGAGGGGTTGCCTTTTTATGATTCGGATATTGCCAACATCGTTTCGGCAGCTTGCCTCGCTCACGATATGGGCAATCCGCCCTTTGGTCATAGTGGGGAGCGTGCTATCTCTGCGTTTTTTCGTGAGGGAGCCGGAGCAGAATGGGAAGACGCTGTGCGTAGTGAAGGCGGTCGGTGGGAAGATTTTATCCGATTTGAGGGGAATGCCAATGCCTTCCGTTTACTTACTCACCGCTTTGAGGGGAGGCGTCCCGGAGGGTTTGCTCTTACGTATAGCACCCTGGCTTCCATCGTAAAGTATCCCTATTCGTCTCTCTCGGCAGGAGGTAAAAACAAGTTTGGTTACTTTGCTACTGAGGAGGATACTTTTGCCGAGATTGCCCTGCATTTAGGCATTCTTCGCCTGCAAGATTCTCCCGATGTTTATGCTCGCTATCCTTTGGTCTTTTTGGTGGAAGCTGCCGACGATATTTGTTATCAAATAATGGACTTGGAGGATGCCTACAAGCTACGAATCATTTCGTTTGAGGAGGTTTCCCTTCTTTTTATGTCCTTTTTGGATGCTGAGGAGCAGGCGACTTCGCTAGAGGTATTGCACTCCATTGAAGATCGTAATGAGCGAGTGGCTTATCTCCGCTCTAGGGTTATTAATCACCTAACTGAGGCTTGTGGGAAAGCCTTTTTGGAGTACGAACCCGAGATTATGACAGGGGAGTTTCGTAGTCCTTTGGTTGCTGTAATCCCCGAGGCAGAAGCCTATAAAGCGGCAAGTCGTTACGCCTACAAACATATCTATACTGCGCAAGATGTCGTGGATGTAGAGCTGGCCGGTCATCGAGTCTTCTCCGAGATTATAGAGAGGATGATGCACGCCTTGATGCACCCCGACAACGCCTATTCGAGAACTTTTCTCAACCGCGTAAGCAGTCAATACAACGTACACGAGAAGACAACGTACGGTAAGATCCAATGTACCCTAGACTATATATCGGGTATGACGGATCTCTACGCCTTAGATCTCTACCGCAAGATTACGGGGATGAACCTCCCCTTTGCTTGACGTTTTCTCCCTCCCCTTCAAGATTTTTCGTGCTCTTTCCATCCTAGGCGTCCCATTGTGGGCGCATGGGAAACCATGGATAGTAATAGTTTGAGAGAGAGTAGGAAAGGGGCAGAAGATAGGGGTAAGGTGGAAATCTCCGAGGGGAGAAGTTATCAACAATTAAGCAGTCGAGTCGCTTTTTATTCGTAGTTTTGCCCCTGCAAAAGAAGAGAACTATGGGAAAAATCATTGCGCTAGCGAATCAAAAAGGGGGGGTAGGCAAGACCACAACAACCATCAATCTTGCAGCCTCTCTCGCCACCCTTGAGCAGAAAGTGCTTGTAGTGGATGCCGACCCTCAAGCCAATGCGACTTCGGGATTGGGCGTAGCTGTAGAGCAACAAGCAAAGACTATCTACGAGTGTTTAGTGATGGAGGCTTCCCCCCGGGAGGCTATAATCCCTACAGGTATAGAGATGCTCGACATTCTCCCCTCGCATGTAGACCTTGTGGGAGCAGAGATAGAGATGCTGGAGTTTGCCCAGAGAGAGTCCGTAATGCGCAAGATGCTCACTCCTCTTGTAGATCAATATGATTATATCCTCATAGACTGTTCTCCTTCTCTAGGGCTTATCACAGTCAATTCTCTTGTGGCAGCCCATTCGGTAATCATACCTGTACAGTGCGAGTATTTTGCACTTGAGGGTATCAGTAAGTTGCTGTCTACTATACGTATTATTAAGAGCAAACTCAATCCGGAGCTGGCGATTGAGGGTTTTTTGATGACTATGTACGATAGTCGCCTCCGCCTTGCCAATCAGATTTACAACGACGTGAAGCAGCACTTTGGCGATATGGTCTTTGAGACCGTAATCAACCGCAATGTAAAGCTTAGCGAAGCCCCTAGCCACGGAGTCCCCGTGATCCTTTACGATATCGAAAGCAAGGGGGCTGTGAACCACTTGCAGCTTGCCGAGGAGCTAATCCGACGGAATCCCAAGCGACGCAAATAGACTTCTGTTAAACGATCAATCACTATGAAAAGAGAAAATAGGCCCCTCGGACGAGGACTCGACAACCTACTTGGAGAGGCTTCGGGCACCTCGAGCATCAACGAAGTTAATATAGATAGTATACAACCCAACCCGGATCAACCTCGGCGAGCCTTCGACGAAGAGAGTTTGGCGGAGCTTGCTCTCTCTATTCAATCCATCGGGTTGGTGCAGCCTATTACGCTTAAGCAGCTCCAAGATGGTACCTATTTGATCATATCCGGGGAGCGGCGTTGGCGAGCTTGCAAACGGGCAGGTTTGTCTACTATCCCCGCCTACATCAAGACGGCAGACGATGAGCAAATTATGGAAATGGCACTCATTGAGAATATCCAACGTGAGGATCTCAACGCCATTGAGATAGCCCTTGCCTACCATCGTTTGCTCCAAAACTCCGATATGAAGCAGGAAGATCTTGCCAAGCGAGTAGGTAAGACGCGCTCTTCTATCAGTAATTATCTTCGTCTCCTACGGCTCCCTGCCGAGATCCAATTGGGGCTGACAGAGAAGAAAATCGATATGGGGCATGCCCGTGCCATATTGGCTCTCCCTCGTCTAGAGGATCAGCTATCGGTATACGCTACCACCATCAAGAAGAATCTATCGGTACGCCAGATTGAGTATTTGATCAAGCGTATGATGAGAGAGTCAGAGCTGGTGCGTACGGGGCGCGAACCCCTACCGGACTTCTCTGTCCTCAATACACAGCTATCGAAGTTCTTTGGTAGTAAAGTAAAGATTACGGGCAATAAGTCGGGTAAGGGAAAGCTTACCATCGAATTTGCCAATGAGGCAGAACTCGCCCATATCATAGAGCGACTAGAAGAGCAACGTAAGTAGACTTTCCCCATGCGAGCTGCGGCATCTCCATTCCCTCTTCCCCCAAAAAGGGCTTCCCAGTGGAGCCTTCGCTTTTGCCGCCTTGTGGGGTGTGGTCTGTTGCTCGTAGGGCTTCTCGCCTTTACCCATAGAGAGGCTTTTGCCAAAGGGGCTTCCTATGCTTTAGACGAACTTTCCCTCCTGCCCCTGCCGATTGATAGTGTACAAAAAGACACGATTACTCAAGTCGCAGAGTTTGCACCCTCTGCTCCTTTGCCAGACACCCTACAGATGCTTCCCACTCCGGAGGCTCCTCTCCGCCGTAACTTCCTTGCTACGAGTAGTCACTTTGCCCCTAATCCCACCTTTGCACTGCTCTATGCTCTCATCCCCGGAGGGGGGCAGTTGTACAATCGTAAGTATTGGAAGATCCCTCTTGTGCTTGCTGCCGCTACCGCCTGTACCTATGCTGTATCGTGGAATGCTCGTCTCTACAATGAGTACCACACGGCATACGTAGATTTTATGAACGAGAATCCTCTCGAAAAAGACTCTTGGAAGGGTTTTGTTCCTAATGGAGGAAACCCTGCAGATTATGTGGGAGATGGCAACATCCAGAGCCGTCTCAAAAAAGGTACCGAGCTATACCGACGCAATCGCGACTTGAGTATTATCGTGTCGGCAGCTGTGTATCTTCTCTCCATCATCGATGCCTATGTGGATGCCGAGTTATTTCTTTTCGACGTATCCCCTGATCTTTCGATGTCTCTTGCTCCCTCGCTGATCGCTCAGCCATGGAGCGCTATCTCGCCCTCGCCTACCGTGGCTCCGGGGCTTTCCTATAGATTATTGTTCTAATGACTTATAAAGAATTTCGCCACACCTATGGCTTTATCCTTATTGCCAGTTTTATAGGCATACTTAGTACGCTTGATCTCTCTGCTCAGCAACGCAAAGTACTGTCCGGCTCTAGTGAGATCGTTACCCCTCTCGGCCTCGAGGCTGATGCCGATGCCCTTATTGCCAAATGGAACCAGGGCTACAGCACCAATCTCCCTGCTGATACTACCTGTGGTGCTATCCGTCGTAATGTACCACAGAAGACGCCCGAGATGCTCTATCGTGAGCGAATATTCCGTCTCCCTACGGCCATGAATATCCCTTTGAATCAGCAAGTGCGCAATGGTATAGAGATCTTTTTGACTCGTAAAAAGACGCTCATCTCTGCGATGCTCAGCTTGGGTGATTATTATTTTCCGACCATAGAGGCCATTCTCGATAAGTACAAACTTCCTCTCGAACTCAAGTACCTCATTATTGTAGAATCGGGGATGAACCCCACAGCCGTATCCCCCGCCGGAGCCGCCGGTCTCTGGCAATTTATGGCACCTACCGCCAAAGCCTACGGATTAACCATTAATTCTCTGCTTGATGAGCGGCTAGACCTCGAGAAAAGTACAGATGCTGCTGCCCGATACTTACGCGACTTATATCAGGTTTATCACGATTGGTTTATGGCGATGGCTGCCTACAATTGTGGATTGGGCAACCTCAATAGAGCAGTTTACCGAGCCGGTGGACGTACCGACTACTGGAGCGTTTACCCCTATTTGCCACGTGAGACGCAAGGCTACGTTCCTCTATTCATCGGAGCATTTTATGCCATGCACTACCATGCAGACTACCAGATTTGCCCCAAAAATGTATCTCTTCCCCTGGCTACCGATACGCTGCTTATTCGCCATTCTCTTTCTATTCGTGAATTGTCCGAGGCTGCCGAAGTGTCCCAAAGTCTCTTCAAACTCCTCAATCCCCAGTACAAGCAAGGTACTGTTCCGGGGCATATCTCCCCTTGTTCTATACGCTTGCCCATGAAGGCAATTAACCGACTGGATAGACGCTTAGAGGAGCTGTACCAGAATGTAGAGAAGGTGCGACTTGGCAAGATGACATCCTCTTCCACAGACCTTTTGGCAAGCGATGGCGAGAGCAAGGAGGGGGAAACAACAGAGGCCGATAAGCCTGTAGTAGCTTCTGCAAAGACGACTACTTACACCATACGTAAGGGAGATACTCTAGCCGGTATCGCTAAAAAATATGGTATTACGATGGATCAGCTCATGCAGGCGAATAACATCAAAAATACCCGCTACAACCTAGTGCCGGGGAAGAAACTCACCATCCCGGCTAAGGAGACGAGCTCCAAAGTGACGAAAACAAAGGCTACGAGCAAAACGAAAAAGAAGTCCCGTCGTCGCCGTCGCTAGTCCTATTTCTTCTGCTTAATCAATGAAAAGATTTTTCCATATCCTCCCCAAGAGAGTTCTCTATCCCTTGCTGGCTTTCCTAGTTCTTGGGATAGGTTACCTGTTTTGTACGAGCAGTAGTTCGCCCGCTCAGGGCTCTTATCCCGATTTGGAGGCCGCTCATCCTTCCATCATTTTTTCTGAGCATCTCTCCGTGACTCACTTGCCGGAGGCGCAGCATCGGGTGGCAATCCTCGATCCTACGCGTCAGGATACGGTGGCTAGATACCTATTGGTTCCTCGGCAGGACGTGGAAAAAGTGTCTCCTCTCCCCAACGAGCGTATTATCCCAATTCCGGTTCGTCGCGTGGTGTGCCTTGGTCTCTCTACGATTGGAGCTCTAGAGGTGCTCAATGAGCGAGCTAGCATCGTAGGAATAGAGAGTGTGACAAAGCTCTATGACAATGACTTGAATGAACGTCTTAGGGCTGGAGCACTCGATACTTTGGGGAGAGGAAAAAATATCAATGCAAGAAAAATAAAAGAACTTGACCCGGATATTATCTTGTGGAGCCCCTTGCCGGGCTATCCAGGGGCCGCAGTTGCACCCGAAGAACTCGCGGATAGAGTAGTCCTTTCTTACGACATCTATGAGCGAACTCCCCTAGGGCGTGCCGAGTGGCTCAAGTTTATCGGGCTTTTGATGGGCAAAGCCAAGACGGCGGATAGTCTGTTTTCGGCCACAGCATCGCGCTATGAGTCTCTGCGCCTGATAGCTCAAGACCGTCCGGAACGCCCTCGCGTAGTCTTTGCGCAAAGGGTGGAGAACGGATGGAAAATACCCTATCCGGCCGGTTATGCGGATTATCTTTTGCATGATGCCAACAGCAAATTTGTCCCCCTCAAAGGCTCTATTGTGGGGCTTACACTCAGCTCTCAAGAGCTTCTTGGTCGCTATCGTGATGCTGAGTACTGGCTCTCGTGGGAAATACCGGGGATACAGACCTTGGAGCAATTTGGGGAGCTCGATCCTGAGATTCGGGGCATTCAGGCTTTTCGTAATGGGCAGGTGCACCTCAATACAAGGTTGGTAGACATACAGGGTGGCAACGAGTATTGGGAGCAAGGGTGGTATCATCCTGATCTTATTTTGCAAGACCTTGTGTACATCTTACACCCCTCCTTGCAGGCACATGGAGCGGTGCATAACTATTGGATGCAACTGCAATAGCGCGAAAAAGGAGAGACGTTGAGGGCAATCAGTGGTGCGGAGAAGAGCCTTGTATAGCCCTTGCCTTTGGGGATTGTCTCAAGAAAATGGGGCGGAATTCTTGTGTATATCAAAACTATTTGTACCTTTGCAGCACCAATCGCGGAGGTGTGTCGTAAAGAGACCGCAGCGAGGTTGGTTTAGTATGGTGGTCGTAGCTCAGCTGGTAGAGCCCCGGATTGTGGTTCCGGTTGTCGTGGGTTCGAGCCCCATCGTCCACCCCATAAGAGAAGAAGAAAGAGTCGGAATAGGGCATAATATCCTCGTTCCGGCTCTTGCTGTTTTACGATGATGGAGCAGGAAAGACAAGACCATTACGAGACCCTGGCAGAGCAAAACCAAGTAGAGTACTCCATACAGAGAAGCCGATTTATAGCTCATGCTCATCCTATTCATGCGGTAGAAGAAGCTTTGGAGCTCGTAGCCTCTCTACGCAAAGAGTACTATAATGCTACGCATGTTTGCTGGGCTTATGCTGTGGGTGCCCTGCGAGAAGAGAGTCGAATGAATGACGATGGTGAACCGTCCGGCACGGCAGGCCGCCCCATCTATGGGCAGATCTTGGCTCAGAACGTAAGCGATGTACTGGTGGCTGTGGTGCGTTACTTTGGTGGGGTAAAGCTCGGAACAGGTGGGCTTATAGATGCCTATAAAGAGAGTGCTCGCCTCGTGCTTATGGAGGCTCCTCGTCGGGAGGTGATTCTCTTGAGCCCTTTTACGCTCCGCTTTGCTCCTCATCTTACAGGTACCGTGATGCGCCTTGTCAAAACCATGGGTGCCGAGATACTAGAGCAAGGGTTTGCACAAGGGGAAAGCCTATTGGAGTGCCGCATACGGCAGGGGCAACTGGAGATCTTACGCTCTGCCGCTGCTGCCATCTATGGACTCTCCTGTACAGTTGAGGATCCGAACTCATGAAGCACACACTCTATCGCCCCATCCCTAGTCGCTTTATGCGGCGTATCAAAGATTATGGGTTACCTATTGCCATTCTTATAGGGATTCTCTTTTATCGTTGGCTCAGCCCTCTGAGTGTTGCCATTCCCTATATGATTGTCTGCATGCTCTTCTTTACTTTCCTAAAGTTACGCCCGGGAGACCTTCATTTTTTACCCGTCCATGGGCTTCTCGTTATTCTGCAAATTGGCTTGGCTCTTGGCTCTTACTACCTCCTTCGCCCCTTCTTTCCCGAGAGTATAGCTCAGGGGGCTTTCAATTGTTTTCTATGCCCTGCGGCCTCCGCTTCGCCTGTGATTATTGGCATGCTTGGGGGCAATATTGCCGTAGGTACAGCCTATGTACTGCTTACAAGTATCGGTATTGCCTTTGTGGGGCCTCTCCTTTTTAGTATAGTGGGGGAGGGGAATGTCCCCTTTTGGGAGTCGGTACTGACGATTTTTGCGCACGTGCTCCCCATCGTCTTGACTCCGCTCCTTTTGGCTTGGGGGTTGCGCGCCCTAGTGCCCAAAGTGCACGCCCGTTTGACCGGCTTATCCTCTGTTTCGTTTTGGGTTTGGGTGGTTGCCCTTGCCATTATTATAGCCAAGACAGTGCATTTTATGGCGGAGGAGCCTCGTTCCGAAATACCCTCTATGCTCCTGCTTATTTTGGTGGGACTTGTGGCTTGCCTAGTCCAATTCGCCTTGGGTAAGTGGCTCAGTAGGCGTTTCCTTAAGGAGAGTATTACGCTAGGGCAGAGCCTGGGACAAAAAAACTCGAGCTTGGCTATTTGGATGGCTCAGGTATATCTCAATCCTCTATCAAGTGTAGCAATGGCGGCCTATTCGATCTGGCAGAACCTGCTCAATAGCCTGCAATTGATGCGCGAAAGTAAACGACAATCTCGGTGCGAGCGAGAGCAAAAGATTCAATAATATGGTATTAACGGATAAATGGTTCACCACCATCGCTAGCGACGATAGCGGTGCTGTAGTAATAATGAATGGGAGACTTGATCTCGAAGCCTTTCGTCTATCGGGGAAGCTGAAGCATCGTATCGAGGTACGACTTCCCTACGAGGCGGACGAAAAGGGGATGCCTACGCGTGAAGCGGAGCGTATCATTGCCCAAGTAGATGACCTATTGCGCCCCAAGATGGAGCGAGACAAGTTGGCTATCCTCACGGGCAATCACCTCGGGGGTGGGGTTAAATACTGGGTTTACTATGCCCGTACCGACAGGGTTTTCTTCGAGCGACTTAACGAGGCTCTTGAGCCACTTCCTCTTCTCCCTTTAGAGTTCGACAACGAGCTGGATCCTGCATGGGACGAGTACTTAGATATGCTCTCGATGAATCCCGACGAGGGAGAGGATGAGGAAGATGAAGAGGGCGATCTCACAGAAGAATAAGAGTCTTTTATCCCATTTAATCGCTATTATAGAGTAGTCACTGCCCCAAAAATGCCTATCAGAAGGTATTGTGGAGAGTAGAAATCCGTGCTAATTTTGCAGCAGAGATTTAGTTAGATAGCGATTTGATTAAATCTTAGTTCGAGAGGGGGCTAGGATAGAGTATTTTACTTCTTCCTCCTTTGGAACGGCAGAGCGACCCCCAGAGTGGGGGAGCATTGGTTGAAGTGTTATCCTTACGAAGCCGCAGGGCCGGAGCGCTTTCGGTACATCTTCGAGAAGAATTCCCTCTGTCTAAGAATTAGATTTTCTCTCTTTCAAATTTATTTCCTTAATTCGTTGCGTGCCGCCTTCCCTTCGTCTCTAGAAGAGGAGGCGGTACGTTTCTTTTGGGAGTGCTGCCTGGTTTTCTGAGAAAAACTGGGCAGCACTTTTTTCATTTTAGACCTAAATCTCTAGAAGTTTAGCCCTAGAATTTTTTATTTCTTGGGCAGAATTCCTCCTGCAAATCAGCTGAAAATAAAAGGCTCTTGATGGAGGGAGTTTCTTTTGAAATACCTACATTTGCGGTAGACTCACTCATTATAAATGTCATAACAGTATGAGAGACAGGATTATAACCACTAAAACGAGTTCTTTACTCACCCTCTTTTTGGGTATTTTCTTTGCCTTTAGTTTAACGTCGTGCGAGAGGTCAGTGCCTACGAGTTCTGATGTAACCCTCGTTGGCACTGCTTGGCAAGGTACTGTTGCTACAAAAGATACAAAAGGACAGATCGTAGAGGTTTCGGTCAAGATCTCTTTCCATGGTAACTCTGTGGGGCACTGGCATTTTGAGGAGGATCCGGCTCCTTTTTTAGGAGCATGGGATGAAGGAAAAATGGCACCTTTGCCTGAGTCTGATAGGTTTAGTACATTCTCATACTTCAGGTTCTCCGAAAAGGTTTTAGAATTGCGTGGATTCCGAAATCTGTATGAGCCCCTTATTGCAGATTGGATGATTACAGAGCGCACGAAAAACAAGTTCTCTCTAACTTCGCGTGCTGCTTTGCCATCGAGGACGGTTTGGCTTAAGTTAAAACGCATTCCTTAGTAGTGTCTTTAACATTAGAGGGATGAGGTGGTCGAAGTCTTGCTAGGCAGGATTAGCCTCATGTGATCGGATTCGTTTGAGAAACCTCCCTTATACATAAGTAGAGTACAATAGAATTTTGCCACAAATTATCATGGTATGGAAAAAAGAATTGCATCCTTTAAAGTGAGTTATTTGCTCACCCTTTTTTTGAGTGTTTTCTTCGCCTTTAGTGTAACATCGTGTGGAGGAAATGATCCTGTAGAAGATATTAACCTTGTCGGTACGGCGTGGAAAGGCTTTGTTTCTACAAAAAATGCAGATGGGAAGCTTGTAACAGCACGAGTAAATATCTCCTTCCTCAAAGAGAGGGGGCGTTGGTACTTTGACGAAGACCCCACGCCTTTCGTCAGCGCATGGGAGAGGGAATACGAGAATATGTACGATAATCGGTTTACTGAATTCTCCTATGAGAGACAGGCTCTTTCACTTATAAAACTTTATAGGTTTGACAGGGATTATGCCTTTTTGTATGGCTCTTGGATTATAACCAAGCTGACTAATAATGATTTTTCCCTTGTAGTTCGTGCAGAAGAAGAGTCACGAGCTGTTTGGTTAAAACTCTCTCGAATGCCTTCTACTCCCACTAGGTAAAGGTTCGTACTACGGGAAAGAGGGATATTTATCCGGTTGTGAAAAGTATTGCCTAGGGAGGAGATCCCCTCTCTCGGCTAAGCTGATTTCCCACCGAGGGCTGGGGAATGCGTTACTCTCTTTGTACGCATTCCTCAGCCTTTTTCTGTCTGCTCTTAAAGAGAATCCCAAGTGCTAAAGCCCTTCTTTTTAGGTGATTTTTTCTGCGAAGAAAGGGGAGACAAATTGTCTTCTTAGCCTATTTCTGCCTCTTGGCATAGTATTTGTATGAATTTTCGATATCAAGGATGGGCTCGGCACTAGCGAGTGCATATAGAGCTAATCCCCAGGAAGAAATAAATAGAATAGTAACATAATAATCGTATTCGTATGAATATCAAACCGCTTGCAGATCGTGTGGTAGTGAAGCCAGCCGATGCAGAACAGAAGTCCCAAGGTGGCATCATCATTCCCGATACCGCTAAAGAAAAGCCTCTCCGTGGTACTGTTGTAGCCGCTGGTAAGGGTACTAAGGATAACCCGATGGAATTGAAAGAGGGGGATGTAGTGCTCTATGGGAAGTATGCCGGTACAGAAATCGAGCTTGAGGGTGATAAGTTTATCATCATGCGCGAGAGCGATGTCTTGGCTGTGATAAAGGGGTAACACAACGTTAAATTAAGAAATATGGCAAAGACAAGCGTACGGCCAGGAAATCCTTTTCAGCAAACAGGAGGTAATATGCCTTCTACCACTGGGAATAAAAGTGGATCTGGTCGCGGAAACAATCCATCTAAATAACATATACATCTAAAAAGAAAAAGCTATGGCTAAAGAGATATTATTTGATCAAGAAGCACGCGACCTCCTCAAAAAAGGTGTGGATCAGCTTGCTAATGCAGTGAAGGTAACCCTCGGTCCTAAGGGGCGTAATGTGATCCTTGGTAAGAGCTATGGTGCTCCCCATATCACCAAAGACGGGGTAAGCGTAGCAAAGGAAATCGAGCTCGAAGGTGCCTTTGAAAACATGGGAGCTCAGCTTGTGCGTGAGGTAGCATCCAAGACCAACGACGATGCCGGTGATGGTACCACTACGGCTACCGTTCTTGCCCAGAGCATTATCAATGTAGGGCTCAAGAATGTAACAGCCGGTGCCAATCCTATGGAGCTAAAGCGTGGTATTGACAAGGCTGTGGCTACCGTGGTTAAAAACATTGCCACTCAGAGCGAGGCTGTAGGTGACGACCTTAAGAAAATTGAGCACGTGGCTAAGATCTCGGCTAATGGGGACGAAGAAATCGGTCGCCTTATTGCCGAAGCTATGGGCAAGGTAAAGAAAGAAGGAGTTATCACGGTAGAAGAAGCTAAGGGTACCGACACCGAAGTAAAGGTGGTAGAGGGTATGCAGTTCGACCGCGGTTATATCTCTCCCTACTTCGTAACCAATACGGAGAAGATGGAGTGCCAAATGGAGAATCCCTACATCCTCCTCTATGACAAGAAGATCTCAGTTATCAAGGATATCCTTCCTCTTCTCGAGAAGAGCCTACAAACAGGCCGTCCTCTTCTGATCATTGCAGAGGATATCGACAGCGAAGCTCTTGCAACTCTCGTAGTAAACCGCTTGCGTGGTGGTCTCAAGATCTGCGCCGTGAAGGCTCCCGGTTTTGGTGATCGTCGTAAGGCTATGTTGCAGGATATTGCCATCCTCACAGGGGCTACTGTGATTAGCGAAGAGACAGGTTTCTCTCTCGAAGCTGCTACAATTGAGATGCTTGGTCAGGCCGAAAAGGTAACGGTAGACAAGGATAATACTACGATTGTAAATGGTATGGGAGACAAGGGCGAACTAGAGTCTCGTGTAGCTCAAATCCGTGCTCAGATTGAGAATACCAAGAGCGATTACGATCGCGAAAAGCTCCAAGAACGTTTGGCAAAACTTGCCGGTGGTGTAGCTGTTCTCTATGTGGGTGCTGCCAGCGAAGTAGAGATGAAGGAGAAGAAAGACCGTGTAGAAGATGCCCTCAGCGCCACTCGTGCCGCTATCGAAGAGGGTACCGTTCCCGGTGGTGGTACGGCTTACATTCGTGCCATTGATGCTCTCGAAAGCCTCAAGGGTGAGACAGACGATGAGACAACCGGTATTGAGATCGTAAAGCGCGCCATCGAAGAACCTCTTCGCCAAATCGTGGCTAATGCAGGTAAGGAAGGTGCCGTAGTAGTACAAAAGGTACGCGATGGTAAGGCCGACTTTGGTTACAATGCACGTCTTGATAAGTACGAAAATCTCGTTGCTTCCGGGGTAATCGACCCTGCTAAGGTGTCTCGTGTTGCTCTCGAAAATGCTGCTTCTATTGCCGGTATGTTCCTAACAACGGAATGCGTTGTAGCAGAGAAAAAAGACGATAAAGCAGATATGAATGCGGCTGCCGCTGCCGCTGCAATGGGCGGTGGTATGGGAGGTATGATGTAATCCTCCCAGAGGATCATCCGTAATCTTAAGTAGGGTGTTGTCTCGTGTGAGAGACAGCACCCTTTCTTATAATAGATACGCTTTGGACGAAAAGAATTACCTTTGTGTGTGATGAATATAGGAGATAAAATACCCGAGATATTAGGGCCGGATCAAGATGGTACCCTACTTAAGAGTAGCGACTTTTTAGGGTCGCCATGGATACTCTATTTTTACCCAAAAGATAATACCTCCGGCTGCACAGCCGAGGCTTGTTCCCTGCGCGATCACATCGAGGCTTTGGCCGAGAGAGGGTATCGTGTTGTGGGGGTAAGCAAAGATTCGCAGGCTTCCCACCAACGCTTCCGTAGCAAGTACGACCTGCCTTTCTCGCTGATTGCCGATGAGGAACATCGCCTGCAAGAGGAAATGGGCGTATGGGTGCCTAAGAAAATGTATGGCAAAGAGTACATGGGTACTCTGCGCTCTACTTTTGTGGTAGATGCCCAAGGGGTAATACGTTATATATTCAGTGGCAAAGAGGTGAATACCTCTAAGCACGCTGAACAGATACTCAAAGTAATAGACAACTTATGAACGAAGAAGAAAAGCTCCCCGAGAGCACAACTCCCGATACAAAGTCTAATCCCACCAAAGAAAAGGTGGCTATAGACAAAAACAAACTAGCCGCCATACAGATGGCGATGGAGCGCATTGAGAAAACTTACGGGAAGGGCTCCATCATGAATATGGGAGAGAGAACCTCCGATAGTGTAGACGTGATCCCTACGGGGAGCCTTGCTCTAGACGTAGCCCTTGGCGTAGGCGGATACCCTCGTGGGCGCATTATCGAAATCTACGGTCCCGAATCTTCCGGTAAGACTACGCTTGCCATCCATGCCATTGCCGAGGCGCAACGTATGGGCGGTTTGGCCGCTATCATCGATGCCGAGCACGCTTTCGACCCTACTTATGCCGAGCGCTTGGGCGTGGATATTGAGCGTCTTTGGATCTCACAACCCGACAACGGGGAGCAAGCTCTGGAGATTGCCGAGCAGCTCATCCGCTCGTCTGCTGTAGATGTAGTGGTAGTAGACTCTGTGGCCGCTCTTACTCCCAAACAAGAGATTGAGGGCGAGATGGGCGATAAGAATATCGGGCTACAAGCTCGTCTTATGTCGCAGGCGTTGCGTAAGATGACTAGCGCGGTAAGCAAATCGAATGCCGTCTGCATCTTCATCAATCAATTGCGTGAAAAGATAGGCGTTACCTACGGCAATCCGGAAACAACAACCGGGGGGAATGCCCTTAAGTTTTACGCCTCAGTGCGTCTTGATATTCGCCGTAAAACTCAGCTCAAAAATGGCGATGATGTCTATGGTAATGAGACGCGCGTAAAGGTGGTAAAGAACAAAGTTTCTCCTCCATTTAAGACTGCCGAGTTTGAAATTATCTTCGGAGAGGGTATCTCCTCGGAGAGTGAAATAATCAACCTGGGTACCGATTTTGGCATTCTCCAGAAGAGTGGTTCGTGGTACAGCTACGACGGCACCAAGCTGGGGCAAGGCAAGGATGCAGTACGCCGTATCTTGCAAGATAATCCGGAGCTTAGCAGCGAACTTCGTGAGAAGATTGGCGAGGCTCTGCGTCAGCAACGAGGGATTTAGTAACCAATCGCCCCGGGCAAAGCTTTGTGGAGAAGGTGACTATCGTTACCAGTCGCACTGAGTATGAGACGTTTGTTGCCGAGCAGGCAGAGACCGTCCCTCTATATTACCATCCTTGGTGGCTCGATGCCGTAACAGGTGGTGCCAAGGAATGGCAGCCTTGGTGTGCCCTCTCCGATGATGGTCGAGTACTCGCCGTTTTCCCTTTATATACCCCCGTGCGAGGGGTGGCCATATCTCCTCCCTACACGCAAGTAGGGGGGATTTACTTTTCTCCTGAGGGGGAGGGTGGCGAGGGGTCTCCCCAAAGTCAGCATGGAATCTTTGTGCAGAGACGCAAGATAACGATGGCGTTTGTGGTGGCCATGCCGCAATTCAAGTATTTTGAAGTACCCTTCCCCACATCCTTTACAGACTGGTTGCCCTACTATTGGCAGGGGTATAGTTCTTTTGTTCGCTACTCATATGCTAGGCGGTTGCCCGAGGACGAAAAGGCTCTTCTTGCGAGCGAAAATAGGGATATACGGCACAAAATCACGTTGGCAAAACAGCTTGGGTATCAATACCAAGAGGCCTCTACTCCCGAAGATTTACTACGCCTCTCGCATACGCTTTACCGCAAAAAGGGGCTTGCCCATCACCTCCTCTCAACTCTAGAGCATACGGTGGATGTTGCGATGAGTCGTGGGCAAGGGCTTCTGCCTACCATCTATTCTAAGGAGGGCGATCTCCTTGCCGCCGGTTTTACTCCCTACGAGGGGTCCACCGGTTATCTCATAGCCTCCGCATCCGTTGGGGGCAAAGAGCACAAAGCGGCTCCTGCTTATTTGATTCACTCTACCATGCTTGCCTTGGTACGTTGCCACCTAACCCATTTTGATTTTGAGGGCTCTATGTTGCAGGGCGTTGAGGCGGTATTCCGTTCTTTTTATGGGGAGCAATATCCCTTTTATCGGATAAGTAAAGGCTCCCTATCCCTCGTGCAGAGGTTGCGTTTAGCCTACCATTACAGACAGCTCCATGCGCACAGATAAAATTGCTCGCTATATTATCTCCTTCCTTTTGAGGGAAGAGGAGTTGCCGGGGAAGCTCACCAATGCGGTGGGTTATACAGCCAATCTTGCCGAGATGTCGCGCTACAAGGTGGTGATCATGCCCTCCGGATTCTTTGACGTAGGGGTGTATGGTACAGATGCCGCAGATCCCAAACTTCCGCTTTTGGAGTGGGAGGGTATTCCTTTGCTCTTTGGTACCCCTTGCGTAACGAGGGCATATGCCGGAGGTCCTATTCTGATTCATGCCGATATTGTAGCCTCTGCATATTACCTTGTTTCGCGCTACGAGGAGATGTACCGCCGCACAGAGCGCGACGCCTACGGGCGTTTCCCGGGGAAGAAAAGCCTCCCCTATCGAGCCGGTTTCTTGCACCGCCCTATTGTGGAGGAGTATGGAGAGCAACTCCGCTCTTTGCTGCAAAGTGCTTTTCGAGAGAGCGGTCAAGAGGAGTATTCCAAGCTAGAAATCCCCTCTATCCCTCGTAAGTTTGCTCGAGTCCACCTCACGCACGATATTGATTGTCCATACGAATACCATGGCGTGCGTAGCCTTTTTCGTGCTTACGTAAAGGAGCATAAGAGTCTATGGAATGCCTATCAATTGGCTTTCCGTTCCCTACTAAGCGATCGTTATTTTACCTTCGATCGTTTTTTGGAATGGAACCGAGAGGTAGAGCGTAGGCTTCCAAAAGGGAAGTGCAAGACGCTGTTTTTCTACAAAACACCGAGCAAGGAACCCGAGGATCGTCCCAACTACCGCGTTACGCATGGAGCTGCCCGTCGAGTACATCTCTATGCCCGTAAGTATGGAGTAGAGGAGGCTTTCCATATCCCTATGGAGGGATCTCTTCATCCCGAGCGCATTGAGCATCAGTTGCATCTGCTGGAGCACGATCTCAAGAAGAGCATTACGCACGCTCGTTATCACTATTTGGCAGCTCGTGAGCCGGAGGATTTTTTATACCTCCTCAATGCAGGCATTCTAGACGATTACTCAATGGGCTACCCCGATGTTGCGGGCTTCCGCTTGGGTACCTGCCGCCCGATTCACTACATCATGCCCTCTACCGGTACCATTACCAACCTCGTGTTGCATCCGCTTACGCTAATGGATTGTTCGCTAGACCGTACTAAATATATGGGACTAGGCGCACGCGATGCTCTAACGTACAGTTATCAGTTGCTCATTGCAACCGCAAAATACAATGGAGAGCTTAATTTGCTTTTCCATAATGACCTGCTAGCCAAAGAGGTACACCCCTATCACTCTCGACTTTATCGCGAGTTATTGCGTATCATCCTGCGCATAGAAGAAAGTGACACAGCGGAAGAAAAACCTCTAGAAGAGCTTATACCATGTCCCGACGTATTCTTGTACTAGCCGATCTCTACCCACCCCATTTTGCACCACGCGTCTTTTCTCTAGTGAGCTATTGGGTCTCTTTGGGGTGGCAAGTGGTGGTGGCTACTGAGGATATTAAGCAATGGAATAACTCAGGGCACGGCAAGGTCTTCGAGGGAATGGAGGATCTTTGCCCCACGTACCGCATACCTCTGAGGAAGTCGTATAGCGTGTGGGAGTCCCTCGGAGAAGCCTTCTTCTCTACCAAAGAACGCGCCTTTAGGGTGGCTCTTGAGGAGCTACTGAAGATGGACGAATTCGACCTGATTGTCTCTTTTTCGTACCGCACCTTCCCTCATGGTACGGCTGCACAACTTGCCAAAAAGTACCATCTACCCGTAGTGATGGATTCGCGAGATATTGTAGAGCAATACCCTCGCTACGAGTTCCTTCCTACCCACAAGGGACAAAAATCATTGCCCAAAAAACTCTTCCTTTCTCTTCTAAAACATCAGTATATCCGCCAGCGGAGTCGGGCGTTTCGGTCGGCACAAAAGATTGTCACCGTATCCCCTTGGCATCAGAGCGTCCTGCAAAAAGCCTCAAAAGGGGTACCGGTGGAGGTGCTCTATAATGGTTATGATCGCTCCCTCTTTTACCCTCGGGAGCCGGAGAGAACGCCTCGCTTTACCCTCCTTTTTACAGGGCGATTATTGACCCTTGCTCGCTCCAATCCTACTCCTCTTTTTGAGGCATTGAGTAGTGTTGCTTTGCGCCCAATTATAGAAGAGGGGTTGCTAGAGGTGGCTTGGTATGTAGATGAGCAGTCGCGAGAACTTATTGAGGAGTGTTTGAGTCGTTTCCCCGCCTTTGTGGCCTCTCTGCAGCAGATTCATAGTATGCAGCCCTTTGTTCGGGTGCCGCATTTGTTGCAGCAGAGCAGTATGGTACTCATGTTGGGAACGCCCGAAACGCGGCACGGAGCGCATGGTATCGTCTCAACAAAGATTTTCGAAGCACTTGCCATGGAAAAGCCTATCCTTATGGTTATGGGCGATAAGGCGATTGGGGAGGAGATACTAAAGAGGGCAAGAGGAGGCTGCCCCGCCGGCGAGGCTTCCGAAATAATTGAGTACATTTGTCGTTACTATGAGCAGTGGAAATCGTTGGGTTATACCCATACAGTGGAGCCTAATAGAGAGTATATTGCTACCTTTGCACGTGATGAGATTGCGCGGCACTACACGTCGATACTAGAAAACGAGCTGGCATCTTATCAGACATTATAGGAATAATGATGAACGAACAATCCGCACCTTCCCCGAAGCCTTCTCCCTTGCCGGAAGAGCCTACAGAGCCACGATCATACCGCCTGATTGCAGGCCCCTGCAGTGCAGAAAGCCGTGAGCAGCTACTTGCTACGGCCGAGGGTTTGCAACCGCTCCGAATAGATCTCTTCAGAGCCGGTATCTGGAAACCTCGCACCAAACCGGGCGGTTTTGAAGGAATTGGCATCGAAGGCCTTTCTTGGTTAGCAGAGGTAAAAGAAAAATTTGGCTACCGCACTACTACCGAAGTTTGTACCTATAGGCATGCCGAGGCTGCCCTAGAGGCCGGGGTGGATGTGCTCTGGATTGGAGCCCGCACCTCTACAAATCCTCACTCTGTACAGGAGATTGCCGAAGTGCTCCGAGGGTCTAATATCCCCCTTATGATTAAAAACCCAATGTGCCCCGACCTGCAGTTGTGGATCGGTACCATTGAGCGTTTTTGGCAAGTGGGTATTACGGACATTTCTGCCATCTTCAGAGGATTCCCCCCTCCCCCTGCCATCAAGATAGACTACCGCAACGCTCCCTATTGGGGCGTAGCCTTTGAGTTCCAAAACGAATTGCCCGATATCCCTCTTATCTGTGACCCAAGCCATATTTCGGGGCGCAGAGAAGCTATTCAGGCTGTGAGCCAAAAGGCATTGAATCTTGGCTTCCAAGGTTTGATGATCGAGAGTCATATCCAACCTGCCAAAGCCCTAACGGATGCTCGTCAGCAGGTTACCCCATCTGAGCTTAAAACCATAATAGATAATCTCGTAATAAGGAGTAAGGCAACTCGGATAGAGGATATACGTCTCATGTCTTACCGAGCCACTCTTGCCGAGATGGACAATCTTCTTATTTCCAATCTGGCGCATCGTATGATCGTTGCTACTCGCATTGGAGAACTAAAGAGACGTGCCGATATCCCCGTCTTGCAGGAGGCGCAATTTGAGGCCAACCTGGCAGAGTGTACCTCGTGGGCTGAGAGCCTGGGGCTTGATCCCTCCTTCGTAAAAAAACTTATGACCCTTATACATGAAGAGTCGGTGCGTATCCAGCACAACAATCGTAAGTAATCCCTATCCATTTAGACTAGAGAGCGCATTATTATAGCAATGACAAACAAAGCCATTATTAGCATAGGTAGCAACAAAGATCGAACGAATAATATCAATAGTGTTACCCAGCTACTGCAATCTTCGTACCCGGGGAGCCGCTTCTCCACACCCGAGATTACCGAACCCATAGACCTACCCGAGGGCACTAAGCCCTTTCTAAACTTGGTCGCCATGATCCCTACCGGTGAGTCTTGTGAGGACTTTTGCTCTCGCCTCAAGGCGATAGAGAAAGATTTCGGGCGCGATCCGGATGATGACGAAGAGGGAATTATCCCCCTTGATATAGACCTTATTGAGTGGAACGACGAGGTGATAAAGCCTCACGACTTGGTGCGTCCTTATGTAGTGGCAGGGATGGAAGAGATCGACGAGTTTTAGTCGCTTCTCCTTCTTCCCCAGAGAAGAAAGGAAAGTATATGCAGCCGATAGATGTTACTCCCGAGGGGAAACTTAATCCCACCCCTCCGCAAGAAGAGAATTATTTCTCCCGAGAAGAAAAGGCTCGCTTGCTGGAGCTGTACCGAGAGCTGAGGGGGCTACCGCATATCCAAGTCCCCCCGTCGGTGTATCGGGAGCGGCTCACTTTTTTAGTGAAACAGGGCTGTTTTGCCCGAGATGAGTTTGGCTACAACGGGCTTCTTCGTCAGCTCGAAGTAGCCCTTATTGTATCTAAGGAGTTTAATCTCAGTAGTGTATCGCTATCGGCAGTACTCTTCTATAGGGCTGTTTACAAAGGCTTTTTTACGCCGGAGGAGGTGGCGAAGTTTACTCCGGAGGGGACTGTATCCCTTATTGCTCGCATACGAGAGACGGCTCAGATCTATATGCGTCGCTCCCATGTGGAGGACTCTCTCTTTCGCGAACTGCTGCTCACGGTGGCCGAAGATGTGCGCGTACTGCTTCTGATCATTGCAGACCGCCTCTATCGGATGCGCACGGCTAAAAAATATCTGCCCGAGGAGAAGCGTCGCGAGCAAGCCGAGGAGGTGAATAGTTATTTTATCCCTCTAACGCACAAACTCGGGCTCTATGCCGCCAAGGGAGAGCTGGAAGATCTATACCTAAAATACACGCAACCCGAATCTTTCTATGCCATCAAATCGATGCTGGGAGAGACCAAACGTGCACGCGAAGAATACTTGCAAAAGTTTGTTGCCCTCCTTAGGCAGTGCATTGATAGTGGTACCAAGCGATGGCGCTACGAGATAAAATCCCGCACCAAGAGCATTAGCTCCATCCACAACAAAATGCAGAAGAAGGGGGTTTCTTTCGATAATATCTTCGACCTTACCGCCTTGCGCATCATTATAGAAGCCCCTCCTCGGGAGGAGCACGAAGCCTGCTGGTACTGCTATAGTTTGATTACGGACAAATTCACGCCCGATACAGAGCGTCTGCGAGATTGGATTACCACACCCAAGGCCAATGGCTACGAATCCCTCCAAATCACCGTGGAGGGGCCCGAAGGTCGCTTCATAGAAATCCAAATCCGTACGCGACGTATGGATGAGGTGGCAGAGCGAGGGGTAGCTGCCCACTGGCGTTATAAGGGTCTTAAGAGTGAGGGAGAACTGGACAAAACGCTTACTTCGGTGCGTAAAATGCTGGAGACAAAAGCGAATGTCTCTACGGACGAAAACGAGAAGTACAGCCTAGGAGCCCCCAAAGAGATATTTGTTTTTACCCCCCGAGGAGAGCTGAAAAAACTTCCCCCAAAGGCTACAGTACTCGATTTTGCCTTCGCCATTCACTCCAATGTGGGGGCTACGGCGGTAGCGGCTCTGGTCAATGGCAAGAATGCCTCTCTGCGCACTCTGTTGCAGAATGGGGATACGGTAAGTGTGACAACCAACCGCAATCAATACCCGAGGGAAGACTGGTTACAGATCGTTGTTAGCTCTGCAGCCAAAAATAAAATCCGCCAGAAACTAAGAGAACGGAGCGAGCGAGGGCTTAGCGAAGCACGTGCTACTCTCGAACGCCGCTTCCGCAATAGGCACCTTACTTGGGATGAGAGTCTATTCAATCAGCTCACGCGCAAAATGGGCTATGCCGCACTTAACGAGTTTTTCCGCGATGTGGCCGACGGCAAGTTGGATCTAAATCATGTTTTAGAAGAGTACCAACGTCGTTACAATGCCCAATACACGACTTTGGAAACAGCTGCCAAGGAGGGAACATTGACCATCCCCCTCACCTACGAAGCCGTGCAAACGGGGGATACCCCCGGGCAAGACAATACCGTTGCCGGGCGTGGTGCCGGTACCGTGGTGATTATGGACGAAAGTCTCAATGGTGTTGATTACGCGCTCGCTCAGTGCTGTAATCCACAGTTTGGGGATGCTATCGTGGCTTATCCCTCTCGCTCGGGGATTCGTATCCACCGCAAGAGCTGTCCCAATGTGCCCTATCTGATGCAAAATAACCCCGACAAACTACTCCCGGCTGAGTGGAGTGGGTTAGGCTCTACGCAACCCAAAGCCCACCTTTATGTAGAGGCTATCGATAGTGTGGAATTGGTCTCTAGGTTGATTTCTCTTGTCAAGAATAATACCTCCGTTACGCTGCTGAGTTACAATATCCAAACAAAGGGAGGTTTGATTGATGCGGAGTTTACTGTACAGGCTCCGCGCCCTCGCATTCAGGCTCTACGCAACCAAGTTGCTGTGCTCTCCGGGGTGCACTTTGTTCGCCTGCGCTTCTAATACTTCTGTTTTTCATGGGAATCCCCCTCCGTGTAGACGAAGGGGGATGGGATAGTGCGTTAGCGACGAGGAGCGCGTTCGGGGCGTTCTTCTGCTTGTTTCGCAACAAGTTTACGTCCCATAAACTCCTGTTCGTTCAGGGCTTCGATGGCAGCCAAAGCCTCTTCGTCGTCCATTTCTACAAATCCAAAACCGCGAGAGCGACCTGTCTCTCTGTCTGTAATGATGCGAGCATTGGCTACGCTTCCATACTGTTGCACGAGGGCGGTAAGATCCTCAGCCTTTACCTTGAAATTAAGGTTACCTAGATAGATGTTCATTCCTCTTGTGAGAATTAAAATTAGTACTATGTCAAAAAAGGAACTACTTCTACTATCGGAAGTTATGAGTTAGGGGTCTGCTCCCCTTTGTAGAGGGTTTGCTCGCTAGCACTCTTGTCTACAAATATATCTCAAAGCCAATCCTACGGAATTAGATGTTCGCTTGTGACGAGACAAAGGTAGGTAAAACTCTATAACTATCTTTTATCAATACGAAAAACATGTATGCAGTACTTTTATACTATTTCCATATGCACGGCTACTATCCCTTTAGAGGGGTGCTTTTTAGGCTATTGGCGAGGGGACTCTTTGTTTGTCGCTAGATGTCAAATGGTGGCCACGCTATTTCCATTTTTCTTTAGGCTGATTTTGTGGGGGCACTTTGCCCTAAAAATTTTTACTTCCTGCCTGTGAAATAGAAAAATCCTGCCCGGAAAAGAAAAAAGTATAGGGCAGTGATTTTTGAGTGTTTCACGCGCTGAGATTTTAGAGCCTGATGAAGAGAGGGGAAATAGGGAGGAGAGCTCGTTTTGCATAGATGCTTCTTACTGAATCGGACGTTTTCCTTTGAGTCAGAGGGGTATTTGTTAGGTTTTTTGTTGAATTATCGTACATTTGCCCCGTTGGAGGCGTCGGAGGGCTGAGCGAAGCTTTCCGCCCCTCTTCTGTTCATGACTAGTTAAATTAGAGATAATGGAAGCTTCTCCTAGGTACTCACCTTGAGATGTAGGAGGAGCGAAAAGAAAAAAGCACTTGTTATTATGAGATCGTACTCTATTGAGAAGCCTAGAAATAGGTTTTTATGCTTGAGTTTTTTGTTGGCTCTATGCTTTGCTATCGGTGGAGCCGGAGCCCAAAATAATCACCTGCTGCGAGGCATGGTATTGGATAGCCTTAGCCGTGAGCCGGTACCCTTTGCAGCAGTCTCTTTCACCCCTATTGAGGAGGGGAAGGAGGGGAGTGCTCTACGGCAGCTTACCGACGATGGAGGGCGTTTTGCTATATCTGTACCTGTGGCCAATGAGTACAAGGTAGAAGCCTCTTTTGTAGGCAAGAAGATGCAATCCCAGATACTCCCTTACAGCAAAGTAAAAAGTATGGGTATGTTGCGCCTTTTTATGGCCGACGATGCCGAAAATCTTGCAGAAGTAACCGTTACGGCTGCTCGTCCTTTGGTACGTCTTGATGCCGATCGCATTGCCTATAATGTAAAGGATGACCCTTTGAGCAAGGCTGAGTCCCTCCGAGATATGCTCCGAAAGGTACCCCTTGTAACGGTGGATGGAGAGGGAAATGTTAGCGTTAAGGGGTCGAAGAATTTCCGTATTTACCTCAATGGTAAGCCCTCTAAAATGATCTCCTCAAATCCTAAGGAGGTACTCCGTAGCATTCCAGCTTCTACTATTAAGTCGGTGGAGGTAATCACAGAGCCGGGGGTAAAATATGAGGCTGAAGGGGTCGGTGCCATCCTCAATATTATCACGGAACAAACCTCTTTTGAGGGGTATCAGGCACAGATAGGAGTAGATGGCTCTATCATACAACCCGGTGGGGGTGGGAATGTATTTTTCACCAGCAAGGTCGGTAAGTTTGGGGTTACTGCCAACTATCACGGAGGGGTGTACAACTTCTCTATGATGCCGATGCTCAATACCTCAGTCCTTACTTATCGTGATACGGGTATCCGTCTTACCAGCGAGAATACAGTGGAGCGCAATAAAAGTCGCTATGGCTACCACATGGGGGGATTGAACCTCACCTACGACATCAATGAGCGCAACCTCTTATCGTTGAATGTGGATCTCTCTAGCCATAACACCCCGGGGGTGAATATTACCACCACACGCACCGAAGACCCCTCGGGCAAGTTGCTTGCCAAGGATGGGTTGAGGGCTGATACCAAGAGTAGCTCCACAACGCTCGAAACTCGGCTCGACTACGAGCATACCACGGCTCTAAAGGGTGAGTCCCTGACCCTCTCCTACCAATGGGTTCATACTCCCAATCATAGCGAGGTTCTTACTGATCAGAAAATCTTCGACCCGGCGAATGCCGAGAGCATTCTGCAGACCAATCGACAATTCTCCCAAACCGATGCTGCTTTTAATGAGCATACCGGCCAGATCGATTACGTTCGTCCCTTTGGCGATAAGTGGAAGGTAGAGGCAGGGCTTAAGAGTATATTCCGTTTGGGTGCAACCGAGTCTGTGTTTAAGGTCTTGGATAAAATCAGCAATGAATGGGTCGTTGGGAGTCTCTTTGGGCAGCATTTGGGTATTAGTGGCTCTCCCATGGCATATAAGCAAAATATCTATGGAGCCTATGGTAATGTCACGTACCGCAAAGGTAATGTCAATCTCGTAGCCGGAGCTCGCGCCGAGTATGGCGTACAAAACGTAGAGTTTGCCAAAGAACTCAAAGCTAATTTGCATCACACCTTCTTGGATGTAGTGCCACAGCTTATTGCTACATGGACTCTTGCCGATGCAGACCAACTGAAGCTAGGATACAACTACCGCATACAACGCCCCAGCATTACCCAGCTCAATCCCTACCGTGAGCAGGTGTCGCCCCTACAGGTGAAGTATGGAAATGAAAACCTCTCCAACGAGAGAGTACATGCCCTAGATGCTACCTATTCGCACTATACGCAGAAGTTCTCGCTCATGCTAAGTGCCAGCTACCAATTCAGCAACAATAAAGTAGAGGAGTACTTCTTTAGCCAACTTGACGACAAGGGGAATCGTATTTTACACCAGACATATACGGATAAGGGTAAGATGCGTTCTTTGGGCTTTAACATCTTTACGCAGTATGTGCCGGCGTCGTGGGTACGTCTCTATCTGCAGAGTAATCTAAACTTTGTAACCCTAGATGCTAGTGGTATTAAGATTAATGGGAAAGACAATTATGGCAATACCGTGATGAAAGGGCTGGGAGGTAACAGCTTCATGGGTGCGACGTTTACCCTTCCCAAGAATTGGAGTCTAGGAGTAAATGCAGGCATATTTATCCAACCTCCTACGATCAACCTAAAGAGCTTCTGGGGGTCTTGGCACCACCTGAGTGTGAGCAAGTCGTTCCTCAAACAGCGATTAACTGTCTCAGGATGGATTAGCAATCCTTTCTCTCCTTGGTATGATCTCAGAATCGCTATGTCGTCTCCTTCATTCAAAGGTGAGACCCATGTTCGCAACTATGGCTTATCTACGGGTGTCTCAATCAGCTATAGTTTTGGTAACCTCAAGAACTCGATTCGCAAGGTAAGCCGCACCATTGAGAATAAGGACTTGATGAGTAGCGAAAAGAAACAAGGAGTTGGAGGTGCCCCCGGAGGAGTTGGAGGTAATTAATTCCCCTCTACTATGAGGTAGAGAGTCTCCTCTATGAGCAAGTCGCGCTAAGCCTGCTCCGGAGGCGCTCTCTTCCCTATATAGCATATACCCCATGGAGTTGAGAAAAGCTCTGTGGGGTATCTTTTTTATTCCCTTAGGGGTGTATATCTGCACCAAAATAGGGTTGGTGTGCATTTATCTCCTTACTGCGTATAAATCTGATGGTTACGGGTGTTTTTCTTAGCTATAAGCCCTCGGAATTCTCATTCTAACTCCCTATTTTTCCCTAATATATTCATTGGCTAGCGTATTATTACTATATTTGCACCGAGATATAGGTGTCTCACCTCTCTTGCCACAGAGGGGGTGCCCCTATAAAAAGAAGCAAATTAATAAGTGTAGCATATGGATCTATCACATATCGAACACCTGGGTATAGCCGTTAAGAGTATCCAAGAAGCTCTTCCTTTTTTTGAAGAAACTTTAGGGCTCAAGTGCTATAACATAGAAGAAGTAGCCGACCAAAAAGTACGTACGGCTTTCCTTAAAATTGGAGAAACTAAACTGGAATTACTTGAGCCCACAAGCGAAGATAGTCCCATCGCTAAGTTCTTAGAGAAGCGAGGCGAGGGGATTCATCACATCGCTTTTGCTACGCCCGATGCCGGCGTTGCCCTCTCCGAAGCCGGAGAAAAAGGGGTGCAACTTATAGACAAACAACCCCGCCGTGGGGCAGAGGGGCTTAATATCGGCTTCCTTCATCCCAAGAGCACACATGGCTTGTTGCTAGAGTTGTGCGACGGAAAAGACAAATAAAACAACGAATAAACACTTTAGAGATAATCATATGGGTCAACAATTAGAAAAAACGAGAGAACTGATCGCTAAGCGCGAAGAGGCTCGCCTCGGCGGTGGCGAAAAGCGCATCGAAGCACAGCATGCCAAGGGTAAATACACCGCTCGAGAGCGCATTGCTATGCTACTAGACGAGGGTAGTTTTGAAGAAATCGATATGTTTGCCCTCCATCGCTCTACCAATTTTGGTTTGGACAAAAAGAAGTTTTTTGGCGATGGCGTAGTAGTGGGGAGTGGTACCATAGATGGGCGACTCGTATATATATTCGCACAAGACTTTACCGTATTGGGTGGAGCCTTGGGAGAAATGCTCGCACAGAAGATCTGTAAAGTGATGGATCTTGCCATGAAGGTGGGCGCACCTGTAATCGGACTTAACGACTCGGGTGGTGCACGCATTCAGGAGGGAGTAAACGCCCTCTGTGGCTTTGGCGAAATCTTCGAACGCAATATCCTCGCCTCGGGTGTGATCCCCCAAATCTCGGGAATCTTTGGCCCTTGTGCCGGTGGTGCCGTGTATTCTCCTGCTCTTACAGACTTTAATATAATGGTGCGTGGTACGAGCTACATGTTCCTCACGGGACCAAAAGTGGTAAAGACCGTAACGGGCGAAGATGTAACCCAAGAGGAGCTTGGTGGAGCTGATATACATGCCGGCAAGAGCGGTGTGGCTCAGTTTGCCGTAGATACCGAAGAGGATGGTATCCAGCTTATCCGTCGCCTCTTGAGCTATCTCCCCCAAAATAACATGGAAGAGGCACCTCTCGTAGAGTGTACCGACCCTGTAGATCGTAAAGAAGATCTCCTCAACGAGATTATCCCCGATGAGCCCAACCGTCCCTACGATATGTACGAAGTGATTGGGGCTGTGGTGGATAATGGAGAATTCCTTGAGGTACATGCCGATTACGCTCGCAACATTATTGTGGGTTTTGCACGCTTTAATGGTATGAGTACTGGTATTGTAGCCAACCAACCTCAGGTGATGGCCGGTAGCTTGGATAGCAACTCGTCTCGCAAGGCAGCTCGCTTTGTTCGCTTCTGCGACGCTTTCAATATCCCTATTGTTACCCTCGTGGATGTACCGGGCTTCCTCCCGGGTACGGGGCAAGAGTACAATGCCGTAATTGCACATGGGGCTAAACTCCTTTATGCTTATGGCGAGGCTACCGTGCCCAAGGTAACAGTAACTCTTCGCAAGGCGTATGGTGGGGCTTACATTGTAATGGGTTCGAAGCACATGCGTAGCGACCTAAACTACGCTTGGCCTAGTGCAGAAATTGCCGTGATGGGGCCCTCGGGTGCGGTAGAAGTAGTCTTCTCTAAAGAAGTGGCTGCCGCAGAAGATCCTGCTAAGGCTGCCCTAGAGAAGGAAGAAGAATATCGTCGTGCCTTTGCCAATCCCTATACGGCGGCATCGTATGGTTACCTCGACGATGTGATCGAACCACGCAATACGCGCTTCCGCATCATTCGGGCGTTGGAGCAACTCCGCACTAAGCGTCAGAGCCTCCCCGCCAAGAAGCACGACAACTTGCCTCTTTGATCGATTCCTTTCCACAGAGATTATGCAAGTAAATCGCTTACTAAGACGTTGCTCTATACTAGCCTCGGCGATAGTCCTTTCGAGCCTATCGCTGCTGGCTCAGAGCGAGTCTAAGGCTAATGAACTTCTCGCAGAAGACCCCTCTGGCATTGTGATGACCATCACGGCTATGCTCGTGGTTTTCTTTGGCCTCGCCGTGCTTTATCTATGCTTTAAGGGGGTAGGGAAATTTTCGCAACACCTCTCGGCACGTAATAGAAGGCGTGAAAATGCTCCTAAGAAAGTGGTAGCTCCTACCCAAAAAAATGGAATGTCTCCCGAGGTTGCCGTAGCTATTGGTATGGCTCTCTATGAGGCTGCCGGTGGTATGCACGACCAAGAAAGTGGTCTGATAACCATCACGCATACACAGTCTCACGCCCCCTCGGGTTGGAGCAATAAGGCCTTTAATCAGCGCGTCTCGGGGGTACCTCGTCGCGCCTCAGTTGCCGGAAGATAATATTATTATGAAACAAACTCCTACCACTCCCTCTCCAGAAGTGCTTGCCGCAATTGGCTTGGCTCTTACGGAGTCTCTTGCAGATTACATGCACGATACTACGGATATGCGCCTTACCATACGGAGACCCTCTGTCGCGTCAGCTTGGGCACTTAAAAGTCAGATCGTGCGTAGCGTTCCCTCCATCAAGGAGCATTGAAATTATTATTAGAGAGATAGACAACTCTGCAAAATGAAAGAATTCAAATACAAAATCAACGGCAATGAGTATGCCGTTAAGCTCAATAAACTCGAAGAAAAAGAGGCAGAAGTAGAGGTAAATGGCACTACCTACCAAGTAGAGCTGCTTACCGAGAAAAAAGAAACTCCCCGTCCCGTAGTGAAGCGAGTAACCCCGGTGGTTTCGGCTCCTAAGGCTTCGGCTCCCTCTGCCGGTGGCGGTAGCAAGGGCGGTATCAAGGCTCCACTACCAGGGGTAATCCTTGATGTGGTAGTACAAGTGGGCGACGTAGTAAAACGTGGTCAGAAAGTAGCTGTGCTAGAGGCTATGAAGATGGAAAACAACATCAATAGCGACCGCGAAGGTAAGGTGCTCGAAGTAAAAGTACAAAAAGGAGAGTCGATACTCGAGGGTACAGACATTGTGGTGATTGGGTAAGATCACCTCTCAGTATAAATAAAACGTAACAACAATCATGGGTTTCGGTAGTTTCCTCGTCGATAATCTTGAGACTTTCCTCTCCTTTACAGGTTTTGCCAATGCAACCACAGGGCACTGGGTGATGCTGGCTGTAGGGCTTCTCTTCATTTTCCTAGCCGTTCGCTACGAATTTGAGCCCCTACTACTCATCCCTATTGGCTTTGGTATGCTCATCGGCAATATCCCATTTAAGGATGCAGGTCTGCAGATCGGTATTTACGAAGAGGGCTCTGTGCTCAATATCCTCTACCAAGGGGTGCGGCAGGGCTGGTATCCTCCTCTTATTTTCTTGGGCATCGGAGCGATGACCGACTTCTCGGCTCTTATCTCCAATCCCAAGCTCATGCTCATTGGGGCGGCAGCGCAGTTTGGTATCTTTGGGGCTTATATGCTTGCTCTTCTTTGGGGCTTTGCTCCCAGCGAAGCAGGGGCTATTGGTATCATCGGTGGGGCAGACGGGCCTACGGCTATCTTCCTTTCGTCTAAGCTCGCCCCTCATTTTATGGGAGCTATTGCGGTATCTGCCTACTCCTATATGGCATTGGTACCGATTATTCAGCCCCCCTTCATGCGCCTTCTTACCACAAAGAAGGAGCGTTTGATACGAATGAAGCCTCCGCGTGCCGTCTCTAAAACAGAGAAGATTATCTTCCCCATTGTAGGCCTTTTGCTTACAACCTTCTTGGTACCTTCGGGGCTTCCTCTTTTGGGTATGCTCTTCTTTGGTAATTTGCTCAAGGAGAGTGGTGTGACCAAACGCCTTGCCGATACGGCCAAGGGTCCCCTTATCGACACCATTACCATCCTACTTGGGGTAACGGTTGGGGCCTCAACGCAAGCAACGGAGTTCCTAACGCTCAATTCGATTAAGATCTTCGGGCTGGGTGCTCTCTCCTTCGTAATTGCCACCTGTGCGGGAGTGCTCTTTGTAAAGGTGATGAATCTTTTCTTGAAGAAAGGGAGCAAAATCAATCCTCTTATTGGTAATGCCGGGGTATCGGCAGTGCCCGACTCGGCTCGAATCTCTCAGATCCTAGGGCTTGAGTACGACCCCACCAACTACCTGCTCATGCATGCCATGGGTCCCAACGTAGCCGGGGTTATCGGATCGGCTCTTGCCGCCGGGGTGCTTTTGGGCTTCCTCGGTACAAACTAAGCTTTGAACCTATTATATAAGGGAAACCCTCTCTTACCACTTGCGGTAGGAGAGGGTTCTTTTTTATCACCTATGGGAGAAGGTGAGGAGGCTGTTTCTCTACTGCACTCCAACAGAGATGCCTACTCCATTATTTGAAATGTGCTTGTACACGATTTGTTCCTCGCCCTGCTCCACGGCTATAAGTCTGCCATTTCGAAAAACAAGTCGTTGGTTAGCATAGATGTGAGCTGCGCTTTTATCCCACTCATTCATCAGTGTCTTGAAGTAAAGGACTTCTATTTCCGAACCATCCTTGTCAAGGTGCTTGGCAACCTTTACGGGGCGCAAACGCGTTTGTTTATAGACTTGTTCGCGGGTCATGCCAAGCTTTGCTCTAGAGAAGGTGTACGAGTCCGATAGACTCAATAGCGTGCTACAGCTAGTTAGCAGTAGGGAGGAGGCAAAAAAGCCTCCAAGGATAATAGATTTAATTTTGCTCATGTTGTTTGGTTGTATTTCTATTTTAATCCTTTCGCAAAAATAGTTGTTTCTCTCCGTTTGTTGTTCCTAGTAGGTGAATTATTTGGTTGGAATGTTGTACCTTTGCAGGGCTTTGCGCAATCTCTGGCGAGACGATGGGTTTCCCTGATTGGGGCACTTCTTCTGCAGCTCGTTACATTGCGTTTGGTAAGAGTACTAATTAAAAAAGAAAGAGTGTATGGACTTCATTAAGTTGGTCAACGACGAATTTAAGTCGGGTAAAGAGCATCCTAAGTTTACCGTTGGGGATACTATTACTATTGAGTATCGCATCAAAGAAGGTAACAAAGAACGTATCCAGAAGTATCGTGGAACGGTTATTTCGTTCCGTGGCCATGGTGAGAAGCGTCGTTTCACCGTTCGCAAGATTTCTGGCGAAGTAGGTGTAGAACGTATCTTCCCTTACGATAGCCCCTTTATCGAAAACATCACAGTAGAAAAGCATGGTAAGGTGCGTCGTGCTAAGTTGTACTACCTCCGTGATCGTATGGGTCGCGCAGCACGTATCAAAGAACGCCGCAAACTTTCTGCCAGCGTTAAGTAAAGACTCTCTCCCCCAGCTGAGGGAAAGAAGACTTTTCGGAGCCGCCTAAGGAGCAATCCTTGGGCGGTTTCTTTTTATCCGAAGGGGAGGTCGGGATAGAGAAAGCCCCCTGCGCTCACAAGGTCGGAGGGCAGAGGGCTTGGTAGTACTGCTCAAGGAGCCGTCTTAGGGTAGTAGGATGAGTTGGCTATTCTTTCCTACACTCAGGAGGTAAACCCCGTTGGGTAGCTGTGCCGTGTCTATTGGGTTGCTACCTGTTTGTAGAGAGCCTTGCAGAAGCATTTCCCCATCTGTAGAGAAGATCGAGAATGAAGAGCTTTGTGATGTGTAGAGCTGCAAGGTGCGTCCTTCGAGGCTAATTTGGAAGAAATCCGAGGCAGGAGATGAGAGAGCCGTAGAGGCTTTGATTGTGAATCTCTTCCAAGGTTCAGCCGCTTTATAGGCTTCTACGGAGGCTTCGGGAACAAAAAGTTCGCAGCGGGAATAGTCCATCGTTTTACCAAAAACATCTTCTCCAAGTTTTATGTCAGAGGGATTTACAACATCTAGGGTCAGCTGATAAAGCGAGGTGTTCTCAAAAGCCATGAGTTTAATCTCACGGATAGAAGCAGGAAGATGTGCCTTAGATACGCCTTTGCAGTCGGCAAAAGCAGCTCCATTGATGGTCTCTATGCCATTGGGAATTACCACTTCGCCCCTGAAAGTATTGGGTACGTAGTAGATCGTTTTCCCATCTTTGCTGAGGAGCATCTCGTCCTTTACTTCAAATAGAGAGCCCTCGGGAAGGGTGAATTTAATAGCTGTGCTACGGAAGGCCCCATTGGCAATCTTCTTAACCTTTTGGGGTATTGTAAGAGTCTTTAGTGCCGTACATCCTTGGAACGAAAATGCGCCGATTGTCTCTAGGTTTTCGGGTAGTGTTACGCTCTTGAGGGCATAGTCTCCGAGGAATGTTCCATAGTCTACTTCGGAGATTCCATTGCCGAGGGTGGCCGTCTGGAGGGCCGTGCAACCTTGGAACGCAAACATGCCAAGGGTCTCTACGGCATCGGGGAGCTCAATTTGCGTTAGTGCAGAGCAGTTCTCAAAGGCACTCATGCCGATAGAGATAACGCTATCGGGGATAGTTATAGAGGTGAGCGATTTACAATCCTTGAATAGCGAGTCTCCAAGTTCTTCTATCTCACTAGGAAGTGTAATGCTAGCGAGCGAGCTACAGCCTTCGAAGGTAGAAGCTCCAAGATCTGTGATGCCATCGTGCAGTGTGAGAGTCTGAAGGGATGTGCAGTTCTTGAAGTTACTGCCGTTAAACTCAGTAAGACCTTTTGGGAGCATTACTTGGTTTAGATGAGCACAACCTTCGAAGCAATTAGCGCCTAGAGAGCTAATCTCTCCCGTTGCTTTGAAGGAGGATAGTGTAACATTCCCCTTGAAGCTCTCGGTAGGGAGCTCGTCTTCGGGATATTTTTTGACTCCGGCAATGGGGCCGCCATCCCCTCGATAGGCTTCGATCTTTACCTCTTCGAGAGTCAGTTCGTTGAGTTTGGAGAGCTGGCGGAGGGCGGCAAAGTCACGAGCATCAAGCGAACCTTTTAGTGTGAGTTTACTCACCGATTGTTTATGATCTTCGGAGAGTTGCGAGGCGAGTGAGCCTGCCGTTGCCACGCTCAAGGTGAGAGCTGTGGGGTCAATTGGCTGTGCCTCGGTAAGTTGGATAGGGGTATTTAGGATACAACGAACGGAGTAGCCCATAAACTTATCTTCGAAGAAGAAGTTTGCCACCTTCTGATCCCAGAATAGTCTGAAGAACTCGCCCTTGGTGGCTTCATAGTCACTCTGTGTACAACTCCAGAGGTAGGCTTGAAGCCCCTTGCCCGAATAGCCGTTGAAATACTTACTCGTAGAGGTGCTACCGAAGGGCTTAATGTCGAGTTGAGATAGGTTGTTCCCCACCACAATGTCTTCCGGTTTGCCTGTGGGCGAGTGGGTCCAGCCCTCCTTGCTCTTGAGCATCTCTCCGGCGGTTAGAGAGAGGATTGAGGGATTGTCGTACTCATCGGGCATAAATCCGTTGGGATCAAGGTATTTGACAACAGCCCTCCAATCATCGGCGGAGGGAACCTGCCAGCCCTTAGGCGCGAGTGGCGTTGTAGTCTCAGTTACGGCATACCAGTTATAGAGTGCGCCCATTGCTGCGCGGTTAGAGGCGTCGCCATCGTAGTAAGTTACGGCCGGAGCCTTTGTGGCTTCCCACTCTTTCTTGTCAAGGCCGGTCTTGATGGGAGTACCATCTTGGAATAGGGCGGTGCGTAGGTTTTCGCGCATCCATATTTTATTCCCGAGTTTTACTAGAGCATAAGTTTCCATCTCGTCTCCACGTTTATCCTCTAGGATATAGGGGCGTAGGGTGGCATCTTTTGCATCGGGTATAGGGGTATAACCGCATTGACCATCTTGGGAAATAAAGAACCCGTCTCGCCCCGTTTGATCAAAAAGGTCGGCGGTGACAGTTCCATCTTCCAAAAATTTAATTATCCCAACTTCGCCTAGTACAATATAGGCTTGAGAGAAGTCTATTGTACGATCTGCTTTGGGGAGGTAAACGAGTTGCATGATCTTTGCTTTCCCATTGAGTACAACACACTCTCTAGAGAGTAGGGCAACCTCTTTGTTGCCGTCAAGCACGAGTTGAAGATTGCTCTGTGCGAAGGCGTTTTCGTCCAAGGGCGTGAGTTTGATCTGTGCCAAGGATTGTTGGCTACTACAGAGAACTGTAATAAAACTCACGAGGAGTAAAAGGATTTTTTTGTTACTCATAATAAAGGGGATATGGGTTGATTATTTCTTAGATGTTGGGTCGTCTAGATGGGGTTTTAGCGCGGGGATACTCCAGTGGAAGTGCGCTGCAAGGATTCGCAAGATCATTACGGTGAGGGCTGTTGCCGCTTGGGCAACAGGGGCAGACCAACCCAAGTATAGTATGCCAAGGTAGACAAAAGAGCCTATCACGCAAGCCATGGCGTAGAAGTCGTTACGGAAGATCAGGGGGACTTCGTTGATAAGAATGTCTCGTAATATCCCGCCAAAAGAGCCTGTTACAGTACCCATTACAGGGGCAATCCACCAAGGTAGTCCGGCATGCAAACTCTTGGCAACGCCTACGGCCGTGAAGAGCCCCAAGCCGATAGCGTCGAAGATAAATACGGTGTTATTGATCCGCACGAGCCAATGGCGGAGCACTATGGTAACAAATAGCGCTAGGGTGGCAATGAGTATATAAGAGGGCTCTATCATCCAAAAGACGGGGAGGTCGAGCATAACATCGCGGATAGTGCCTCCACCAACGGCCGTTACAAGTCCGATAACAAACGCGCCAAACCAATCGAATCTGTGGGCGGCAGCCAGACGGGTTCCACTGATGGCAAAGGCAAAGGTGCCGAGGTAATCTGCCCAGCGGACAAACTCTGTAATACTATGCTCGGAGATGGAAATGCTCATAACCAAAAGCGAGTTTAGGGTGTGTTAGGTAACTCTTCTTGGGGCAAATGTACCTCTTTCCCCAGCAATGTGGCACTTGTGGCATCGTGTATTTCTACGACTACGAATTGCCCAATACGAGCCTGCTCTTTGGGGAATACTACCACTTTATTCTGTGATGTACGCCCGAAAAGCTCTTCTCGAGATCGCTTACTCGTGCCCTCCACGAGTACCTCAAATTGCTTCCCAATATCACGTTTGTTGGAGGCGAGACTGAGTTCGTTTTGTAATGCAATCATCTCATTGAGACGACGTATCTTGGTCTCCTCGGGCACGTCGTCTTGGAGGTGTTTGGCTGCGAATGTGCCGGGGCGTTCGCTATACTTAAACATGAAAGCACTATCGAAAGCGACCTCTCGCATCAGTCGTAGCGTCTCTTGGAAGTCCTCTTCGCTTTCGCCACAAAATCCGCAAAACATGTCAGTGCCGATGCTGCAATCGGGCATGGCCTCTCGGATGGCTCGCACGCGATCGAGGTACCATTCTCGGGTATAGCCGCGTTTCATTTGCTTGAGGATATGGTTGCTACCACTCTGTACGGGTAGATGTATTTGCTTGCAGATATTGGGATAACGAGCCATTACGGCAAGGGTCTTGTCGCTCATGTCTTTGGGATGAGGGCTTGTAAATCGGATGCGCATCTTGGGGGCGCGCTCTGCTACGGCTTGCAATAAATCTGCAAAGTCGAATGGAGGGACATCGGGTGTTGCAGCCTCTCTTCGGTACGAATTTACATTCTGTCCGAGGAGGGTTACTTCCCGGTAGCCCAGCTCTACCATGTGATCAATCTCTCGCAAAATGCTCTCTACCTCACGGCTTCGCTCGTGTCCGCGAGTGTAGGGAACGATGCAATAGGTGCAGTAATTGTCGCATCCACGCATGATGGACACAAAGCCGGTAATATGTAGCCCTGCGAGCTTGAGCGGAATTACATCTCGGTAGGTCTCTGTGCGAGATAGATCTATGTTTATTGCTTTCTCCCCTGTTTCTACGGCAGCGAAGAGGTTGGGGAGATCGTTGTACGCATCGGGACCTGCCACAATGTCGGCGCCATGCTTCTCTATCAGTTCTTGCCGCACACGCTCTGCCATGCAGCCCAGCACTCCTATTATAGAGGGTTTGCCATGTTTGCGGCGGAGTTGATTGTAATGCTCAAGTCGGTTGAGAACTTTTTTTTCGGCGTTCTCTCTTACACTACAAGTATTAATAAGAATGGCATCTGCATTGTCGGGAGAGTCGCTCATTTCATAACCCGCAGTTTCCATGATTGCGGCAACGACTTCGGAGTCTGCCACGTTCATTTGGCAACCATAGGTCTCTATATGGATCTTCTTTGTAGTCTGGAGAGATTCGTCTTTTTGCATTTTGAAAGACAGCTTATGGGTAGTGTTATTATTATTTTACGAAAGGATTCTTTTTTAGAGAAATTCCGTTGCTGGTTTATAGAAAGTTATTACCTTTGCAGCGGAAAAGTAAGATTTTTCATAGTTAAGGTTTTGGTTATGTCGAAAGGGTGAGCTGGGAAGTTCGCCCTTTTGATCGCTATACGAAAGAACCTTTGGATGTCTTTTCGAGATAGAAAACCTGAAAGAAATAGAACAAAATGCCATGTTTTGGCCCTCCGATAGGGCCCAAAGAGAAAATAATTGGCCTTGGATAGAGAGCCTTTGCTGAATACTATGTATCTTTGAGTGCTCATATTCGGCTACAAATGTACGAAAGAGAGCGCATAGAAATAGAATATAGCTACTAAGAGAGTGGCTAAAAAAGTTTTCCCGTGGGGAGACATATAGGAAAGTATCAGACTATGGAGAAAAAAAAGATGACTGCCCAAGAAGCGGCAGCATTCGTTCAAGATGGTTTTAATGTGGGCTTTGGTGGTTTTACCCCTGCCGGATGCCCCAAGGTAGTACCCGCAGCAATTGCCGAACGTGCTGAGGCAGAGCATAAAGCGGGGCGTCCCTTTTCAATCGGAGTTTTTACGGGAGCTTCCACAGGTGACCGCCTAGATGGTATGCTTGCACGTGCCAAGGCGGTGCGTTTTCGTGCTCCCTATCAATCTAATAAAGACCTTAGATCCCTTATCAATTCTGGGGAAACAGACTATACAGATTTGCATTTATCCTCTCTTGCGCAAGACCTGCGTTATGGGTTTTATGGGGATATCGATGTTGCCATTGTAGAGGCTGCAGAGGTTACTCCCGAGGGGGAAATCGTTCCTACTTCGGGTGTGGGGATTTTGCCCACTATATGCCGCTTGGCAAAGAAAATTATCGTAGAGCTCAACGATCGTCATCCGGCGGCAATTCGGGGTATGCATGATATTGCAGAGCCTCTTGATCCCCCCTGTCGCAAAGAATTACCCATCTACAAACCCAGTGATCGGGTAGGGCGACCTTTTATTAAGGTAGATCCCGATAAAATAGTGGCTATTGTGGAGACGAGTGAACCCAACGATGAGGGGAGTTTTACCCCTCTCGATGATGTGACTAAGGCTATTGGCGAAAATGTTGCTCGCTTTTTGCATGACGAATTAGTAGCCGGGCGCATTCCCAAAGAGTTCCTCCCAATCCAAAGTGGAGTGGGCAATGTGGCAAATGCCGTGCTTGGCTCTTTGGGCGATAATGAGGGTATTCCTACTTTTGATGTTTACACAGAAGTGATACAAGACTCGGTAATCGAGCTGATGAAAAAGGGGCGCGTTCGCTTTGCCAGTGGTTGCTCTCTATCGGTAAGTCGCTCTGTAATCCAAGAAATATACGGCAATCTCGACTTCTTCAAAGACAAGTTGTTGCTTCGCCCTGTAGAGTATTCTAATAATCCCGAGATTGTGCGCCGTCTTGGTGTTATCACGATCAATACCGCCCTCGAAGCCGACATCTTTGGGAATATTAACTCTACCCACGTAAATGGGACCCGTATGATGAACGGGATTGGTGGCTCGGGAGACTTTACGCGCAATGCCTACCTTTCCATCTTCACAACGCCCTCCACGGCAAAAGATGGCAAGATCAGTGCCTTCGTGCCCATGGTGTCGCATCTCGACCACAGTGAGCACTCTGTGAAGGTAATCATAACAGAATATGGGATTGCCGACTTACGAGGTTTGTCTCCTCGCAAGCGTGCTCGTTGTATCATAGACAACTGTGTACATCCCGATTATCGACCCCTACTTAACGAATATCTAGAGCGTACGAAAAACGGACAGACCCCACACGACCTCAAGGCTTGCTTCGCCTTCCACCATGCTATTGCCGAGAAGGGCGATATGCGTTTGGCTGACTTCGACAAATAAAACAATTCTCAATTTATAAAAATCAGATTATGAGTAAAATAGATCTTAGCAAGTACAATATCCTCGATCCCGTAGAAGTATTGTATAACCCCTCCTATGACACGCTTTTTGCCGAGGAGATGAAACCTGAGCTTACGGGCTATGAAAAGGGACAACTTACCGAGTTAGGAGCTGTTAATGTGATGACCGGTGTCTACACAGGGCGCTCTCCCAAGGACAAATTCTTTGTGCTGGATGATACCACTCGCGATACTATTTGGTGGACGAGTGATGAGTACAAGAATGATAATAAGCCCATCTCTCCTGCGACTTGGACGGAGCTCAAAAAGATTGCTACCAACGAGCTTTCCAATAAACGGCTCTTTGTTGTAGATGCATTCTGCGGTGCTAATGAGAATACACGCCTCAAACTTCGTTTCATTATGGAGGTGGCTTGGCAAGCTCACTTTGTGACGAATATGTTCATTCGCCCCACAGCCGAGGAGCTAGCCAACTTTGGCGAACCCGACTTTGTGATCTTGACCGCCTCCAAAGCTAAGGTGGATAATTACAAGGAGCTTGGCTTGAATAGCGAAACGGCAGTGGTGTTTAACCTCACCGAAAAGATGCAGATCATTCTCAATACTTGGTATGGGGGTGAAATGAAGAAGGGTATGTTCAGCTACATGAATTACCTCAATCCGCTAAGTGGACGTGCTTCTATGCACTGCTCTGCCAATACGAGCCAAGATGGCAAAGAGACGGCTATCTTCTTCGGTCTCTCGGGCACGGGTAAGACAACGCTCTCTACAGATCCCAAGCGCAAGCTCATTGGCGACGACGAACACGGCTGGGACGATGATGGCGTTTTCAACTACGAAGGTGGTTGCTATGCCAAGGTAATTAACCTGAGCAAGGAGAGCGAACCCGACATTTACAATGCGATTCGTCGTGATGCCTTGCTCGAGAACGTAACCGTAGATGCCAACGGCAAGATTGACTTTAGCGATAAGAGCGTAACGGAGAATACCCGCGTTTCTTACCCGATCTACCATATTGAGAATATCGTTAAGCCTGTTTCAAAGGCAGGGCATGCGACCAAGGTAATTTTCCTCTCGGCTGATGCATTTGGGGTATTGCCTCCGGTTTCGATCCTTACTCCCGAGCAGACGCAATACTATTTCCTCTCTGGTTTTACGGCAAAGCTCGCAGGTACGGAGCGTGGCGTTACGGAGCCTACGCCTACTTTCTCTGCCTGCTTCGGAGCCGCTTTCCTCTCCCTCCATCCTACAAAGTACGGGCAGGAGCTTGTAAAGCGTATGAATGCTGTTGGAGCTAAAGCGTATCTTGTAAATACGGGTTGGAATGGAACGGGCAAGCGTATCTCTATCAAGGATACGCGTGGTATCATAGATGCGATTCTCGATGGCTCTATAGATAAGGCTCCCACCAAGGAGATCCCCTACTTCCGTTTTGCCGTTCCCACAGAGCTTCCCGGGGTAGATTCTAAAATCCTCGACCCTCGCGATACATATGCAGATGCCTCCGAGTGGGATGCTAAGGCACGCGACTTGAGCGAACGTTTCATCAAGAACTTTACCAAGTTTACCGGTAATGGAGCCGGTAAGGCGCTTGTAGAAGCTGGTCCAAAGCTGGACTAAAGGTTTCTCTTATATCCTCTTAGGATTCTCCCCAATTACCCTTTTTGCTAAGGGTGATTGGGGATTTCTATTTTCTTTATCGGGGCTTTAGTAGGCTCAAAAAGAGGAGGTTTCTCGTCTTTTCTGCTCTGTAGAGGGGGTACTCCACTTTCTTTTTTTTATCTTTGCAGTAGTTTTACTGATAAAAACAAGAATAAAATGATGAAGAAATTATCTGTTTTAGGAGTAAGCGCAGTGGCTTTGTTGCTCTCTGCTTGTAATGCAATCTCTAGTGTTGTAGGCGTTCCTACGGATACTAAAGAGACATGGGAAAAAGTGCAAGGAATCATCGAAGAAAAGGTGGATGCTAGCAAATTTAAGCTTGTTAGTCTAGATCTCGGTAGAGATTCTCGTCCGGGCAAGGAGTTGGACAACGATCTTTATTCTTGTTCGGTAGTGATGGTGGATAAGGATGGAGCTGCATGGCATCAAGTTTTCTTTGTAGATGGATCTGCAAGCAACCTTTCTGCATATACAACATATACAGAGGAACCCAATTTTTCTGAGATCCCCGCAGTTGACGTAAAGGGCATCTCTCCGGAAACCTATGCAAAGCAGATCGAGGATGCCAAAAAAATAATTGAAGCAGAAGGTCTCAAGTTCCACTGTGTAGACTCTTATTCGATTGATAATGTAACGGAAATGAGTAGATGTCGCTTCGTTTTGCATGTTACTGAGAAAGAAGCGAAGACCGTGAGTAATGCCGGACGCACATCCATTGAATACTACGAAATTCCTTTTCTCGTTTCAGAACAGGGCGTAGTTTCAATTGATGAGGATAGGGTATTGATCTAAATCTTAGATTAAGAATTAGATTTTCTTCTCTCCCTCTTCGTCCTATAACGAGAGGGGATAAAGGGAGTCTTTCCGAGGACGTGCAAAGTGGCTCTTGTGGAGCTACGACTTTGCCGGCGGAGAGACTCCCTTTTTTTATCCCTAGGAGAGGGAGGATACATAGTTTGGGGGTGAATAGATACGGGGGATCCTCATTGTGAGTCGCTGGCTGGAGGGAAATTTTTTCTTGCCCAAAAAGTCTTCCCTTTTTTGCCCAAGAATAAAAAAGTTTTAGCCTGAGAAATCTGAGGATTTCAGCCTAAAACGACCCAACATTTAGGGCAGTAATTTTTTTATTTCTACCCAATGGGAAAAGCCCCCTTGGGGATGAAGAGCTCTTTCTCAGACGGTTTTTTACCCTTTTTCTCCCTCTTCTCTCGGAGAAAACATCTGAGAAACGAAGAGGATTGAACGGAATAAGCTAACTTTGTCCCATAAGAACGAGATTCGTATGGAAGATATAGAGCTTTACGGAAGGGTATTTGCACCTTACATTACTTATCGCGAGATTGATGCTGCCATCCAACGTATGGCAGAAGAGATACGGGTAGATATGGAAGGCAAAGATCCTCTCTATGTAGTGATCATGAATGGTGCCTTTATGTTTGCCTCTGAGTTGCTGAGTTACATCGGCACAGAGCACGAGGTCGCGTTTGCTCGCTATTCGTCATATCAAGGGACGCAGTCTACCTTCAGCCTTAAGGAGGTAATGCCCGTTAGTACCCCCCTCAAGGGGCGTCATGTTGTGATCTTGGAGGATCTTATCGACTCCGGTTACACGATGCAAAATGTAAAGGCTCTATACCTTGATGAGGGAGCCGTAGAGGTGCGTATTGCTGCCATGCTCACAAAGCCCAAGGCGCTAATGTGCGATATAAAAGCGGACTATGTAGGGCTTGAGATCGACAACGATTTTATTGTAGGGCATGGCTTAGACTACGATGACAGAGGGCGTATGCTCCGAGATATTTACAAACTCAAAGAGTGATGATAAACCTAATCTTATTTGGAGCCCCGGGGTCGGGCAAGGGTACTCAGAGTGCCAATTTGGTACAGCGTTATCAGTTAATGCATGTATCGACCGGAGATATTCTCCGTGCAGAGATTAAGGCAGAGACAGAACTGGGTCTGAAGGCTAAGACTTTGATAGAGGCCGGTCACTTAGTCCCCGACGAAGTTATCATTGGAATGATGGAAGACCTTGTAGCTTCGCATCCCGACGTAAAAGGTTTTGTCTTCGATGGCTTCCCTCGTACGGTGGCTCAAGCCCAAGCCCTCGATCTTTTGCTACAGCGTCACCAGACCAAGGTGAGTGCCATGCTAGAGCTTTCTGTGCCCGATGAGATGGTGATAGAGCGTTTGCTCCTCCGCAAAGAGAAGGAAGGGCGCAGCGACGACAACATCGAAACCATTAATCATAGGCTTAAGGTTTATCGCACGCAGACAGCTCCTGTCTCCGAGTATTATGCTCAGCAGGGCAATCTCCATTTGGTCGATGGTACAGGTAGAGTAGAGGAGATCTCCGAGCGTCTCTACCAAATTATTGACAAACTCGCTTAGGCGACTGCTGAGGGTAGATGGCAGAGAGCAATTTTGTAGACTATGTGAAGATCTACTGCCGCTCGGGTAAGGGCGGTAGAGGTTCGGCACACTTCCGCCGCGAAAAATATATCCCCAAAGGTGGACCTGATGGGGGAGATGGAGGTAATGGCGGGAGTATTTATATTCGTGCCAATCGCAACTATTGGACGCTTCTTCACTTGCGTTTCAATCGGCATATATATGCCCCGAGTGGCGAGAGTGGTGCCGGTGCTCTCAAAACCGGCTCTTCGGGTAGCGATGTGATAATAGAGGTACCTCTCGGCACCTCCGTATATGACGCCACAACGGGGGAGTTTATCCTTGATGTTACGCGCCACGAAGAGCAGAAGCTCCTCCTTAAGGGGGGGCGTGGAGGGAAGGGAAATTCCTTCTTCAAAAATGCTACCAATCAGGCTCCCCGCTTTGCACAACCCGGCGAACCGGCACAGGAGCGTGAGATCATCTTGCAGCTCAAGACCCTCGCCGATGTCGGGTTGGTTGGCTTGCCCAATGCCGGTAAGTCTACGCTTTTGAGTGCCATAACAGCGGCTAAACCCAAGATTGCCGATTATCCCTTTACCACCCTTGTTCCTAATCTCGGTATTGTTAGTTATAGGGACAATCGCTCCTTTGTAATGGCAGACATCCCCGGTATCATCGAGGGTGCTGCAGAGGGAAAAGGGTTAGGACTCCGCTTCCTTCGCCACATTGAACGCAACTCTATACTCCTATTTATGATCCCTATTGATACGGAGCATATCTATCGGGAGTATGAAGTCTTGCTTGCCGAGTTGCTCAAGTACAATCCGGGGTTGGGCACTAAGCGTCGTCTCCTGGCGATTACCAAATGCGACTTGGCCGACGACGAATTGATCGAGATGGTTCGTGAAGAAATTCCTCAAGAGCTACCTCATGTTTTCATCTCGGCAGTGGCACAACGTGGCCTCACAGAACTAAAAGACCTGCTCTGGCAAGAGCTCAATCGTGAGATGCCCTACGACAATACAGAGCTGGTACGCGAGGCTATGCAGGTAGAGACGCTCCACGACGATGATGCTCTTTACAATAAAGAGGGGGCTATTGAGTGGCTAGAAGACGACGAGGACGACGAAGACGAATTGCTTGATATTGAGTGGGACGATGAGGTGAAAGATGAGCTAGGACTCAACGATTAACCCGCCCTCCTCAGGTCTAAATCCTTACGAAAGTACTACATATCCATAGCTGCAAACCTATTGGGGTAGCTATGATTTTATCTAAACTTTTATGCGACACCATGTATCCATAGCCTCTGACTTTGCTCGGCTTTGTCCCCATTTTTCCATGGCAATAATTGAGGCAAAGGTCTCTAATATGCCTACAGACCACCTGCTCAAAATGGAGATGGATAGGCTCATGGCACAAGTGGTTCTCACCACGCAACTTGACAAGATAAAGGAGATGCCTACCATCCATTATACGAGAGCAGCTTACAAACTCTGTGGCAAAGATCCCAATCGCTACCGGCCGGCTGCCGAGCAGTTGCGCCGACGTATTGTCAAAGGCTTGGGGTTGTATTGGGTCAATCAGCTTGTCGATTTGGGCAATATCGTCTCCATAGCTACGGGGTATTCACTTGGAGTCTTTGATGCCGATACGCTACAAGGGGATATAACATTGCGTATTGGCTCTGCCGAAGATCACTTCGAGGGGATTGGCCGTGGCGTACTTAACGTGCAAGGGTTGCCCATTTACGAAGATGCTTTAGGTACTTTTGCGACCCCTACAAGCGACTCAGAGCGCAGCAAAGTAGAACTATCTACTCGCAACGCTCTGATCTTTATCAATAATTATGTACCCCAAGAGGAGGGAGGAGACGCCCTTCTGCAAGAGGCAAAAGAGCAAACTGTCGAACTACTCCGGCGGTTTGTACGAGCAACGGATATCGACTCTACAACTGTTGCTAGCCGCTCGGTGTAGCGACCAAATTTGCCGGACTAGAGGCTGTAGGCAATCCTTACAGATAGTTCCGGAATAGCTGCCGGACTCAGTAGAGAGTAGTAGGCTATCCCCCATTCTCCCCCTCCGACTGACCGATTATCGGGACCAAAAGGAAAGGCTAGTTTTAGGCCTGCCTCAGCGCCCAAGTACCAACGTCCGCTATTCCCTATAGGGCGTAAGAATCCGCATCCTACTCCCCCGCCGGCATAATAGGGCTTGCCTAATGCTGTGGTGGTGCCAAAGAAGGAACCCGCCACAGCCTTTACTTGAGCGTAAAACCCTGACCCAAAAGTTCCCGAGAAGTAGTATCTTGCCATGGGAGAGATGGCTATGTTAGGCATTTCCAAAAGCCAGAGGTGCGTTGTAAGATCGGCACCGAGAGAAAATTTGGGAGAGAGCGCACGTTCGACCCCTAGGTTAATTCCAAAAAGAAGGTGCTGAGGTGCGGTACTTATAAGGGTCTGGGGGACACCGCTTTTTGTGTCACTTTTTTGTTGTGCAAGGCTAGGAGCGATAGAGGCCAAAAGAGCGGCTCCGCAAAGCATTGCGTGGTAGAGCCAATGGTGTTTTCTGTTCATCATTGTTTTGATAGTTAGTGTGTTGTTAGTTTTATTTTGTTGTAGAGTCGAGACTAAATAAGGGCGTAGTAAAGTGACTATCCGATATCTCCTACAAGTAAGATGTGGAGGATCGGGTGCACCCATCGCCTAAGTGCAGGCGTGAAGATAGTGGAAAGTTGTGACATGCTACGCAAATAGGGGGATTCCCCTATACAACAATCATATCTCCATTTCTATGACTTATCATTGTCAAACCTCCTTCTGCAAGAGGAAAAAGAGCAGACTATTGAACTACTCTACCGCTCGGTGTAGAGAACTAAATTGCCGGACTAGAGGCTGTAGGCAATCCTAATAGATAGTTCCGGAATAGCTGCCGGGCTTAGTAGAGTGTAGTAGGTTATCCCCCAGTCTCCTCCTAAGGCTGGACGATCTCCTCCGTCACCAAAGGGAATGGCTAGCTTGACCCCGCCATCGATGCCCAGGTGCCAACGCCCGGTTTTCCCTACGGGGAGTAAAAATCCGAAGCCTACTCCCAGACCCGCATAATAGGGAGCGTCTAATGCTGTAGTGCCAAAGAAGTAGCCCGCCACAGCCTTTGCCCGAGCGTAAATCCCCGAGCCTACAGTGCCCGTGAAGTAGTATTTAGCCATGGGAGAGATCGCTATGTTGGGCATTTCCAAAAGCCATAAGTGAGCTGTGAGATCGGCACCTAGAGAAAGTTTGGGAGAGAGGGAGCGTTCGAGCCCTAGGTCAAATCCAAAAAGAAGGTGCTGAGGTGCCGTACTTACAAGGACTAGAGGTCCCTTGCCTTTTGTGTCACTTTTTTCTTGTGCAAGACTGGGAGCGATAGCGGCCAAAAGGGCGGCTCCACAAAGGATTGTATGGTAGAACCAATGGCATTTTCTGTTCATCATTACTTTGATAATTAGTGTGTTGTTGGTGTTTTTTTTGTTGTAGATCCGAGACCAGCTAGGCGTAGTACAGCAATGAATATCGGCTATACAATGGTTGCTTATTGCTTGGTATAGAGAACTAAATTGCCGGACTAGAGACGGTAGGCGATCCTAATAGATAGTTCCGGAATGGATGCAGGGCTTAGCAGAGTATAGTAGGGCAACCCCCATTCTGTTCTTACGGCTGGCCGGTTTTCTTCGTAACCAAAGGGAAGGGCTAGCTTGACCCCGCCATCGATGCCCAGGTGCCAACGCTTGGTTTTCCCTATGGGGAGTAAAAATCCGAAGCCTACTCCCAGACCCGCATAATAGGGAGCGTCTAATGCTGTAGTGCCAAAGAAGTAGCCCGCCACAGCCTTTGCCCGAGCGTAAATCCCCGAGCCTACAGTGCCCGTGAAGTAGTATTTAGCCATGGGAGAGATCGCTATGTTGGGCATTTCCAAAAGCCATAAGTGAGCTGTGAGATCGGCACCTAGAGAAAGTTTGGGAGAGAGGGAGCGTTCGAGCCCTAGGTCAAATCCAAAAAGAAGGTGCTGAGGTGCCGTACTTACAAGGACTAGAGGTCCCTCGCCTTTTGTGTCACTTTTTTGTTGTGCAAGGCTAGGTGCGATAGAGGCAAAAAGGGCGGCTCCGCAAAGGATTGCGTGGTAGAGCCAATGGTGTTTTTTGTTCATCATTGTTTTGATAGTTAGTGTGTTGTTAGTTTTATTTTATTGTAGAGTCAAGACTAAGCGAGGGCGTAGTAAAGCAACCACCCTGCACCTCCTGCAAGTAAGATGAGGAGGATCGGGTGTACCCATCGCCTGAGTGCGACTACAAAGGTAACAGCAAATAGTAAAAGACTACGCAAATCAGGGAAATTGTCTCGCACTACAATCGCCTCTCTATTCCCATGGTTTATCCATTGCCAAACGCCCTCTGCGTGAATAGAGAGTAGCAGAGCTGCTGAGGCAATAAGCCCAACAGAGGCGGGGCGGATACCCACAAAAGCCGCTTCCACCCATCGGTTTTGTCGAAAACGTGAGAACGCCATGGAGATGAGCATCACCAAAATAAAGGAGGGGAGTGAGACGGCCAAGGTGGCCACAATAGCCCCGAGGATAGAACCCGTAGCCGTGTAGCCAATATAGGTGGCACTGTTGATGCCGATGGGACCCGGTGTAACTTGGCTCAGCGCCACTATATCCGTGAATTGTTGCTCCGTGATCCAGCCTTGCTTTACCACTACTTCGTCTTGTACAAGAGAGAGCATGGCGTAGCCCCCTCCGAAGCCGAAGAGTCCAATTTTGGTATAAGTCCAAAAAAGCTGTAGGTAGAGAAGTAGGGTAGTCATACTCTTTTGCTAGGCTCAACCTTACTTCTGTTGCTTTAGTTTGCGCTTGAGCCCTTCTCGATAAAGTATCCCCAACCCTCCCGATACTAGGATAATTAAGATAGGAGAAACTCCAAAAAACCAAACCAAGAGAGCCGTAAGAATAGGCACAATGAGCCACCTGTTGGATAGGCGCATGGTACGCCAAGTGGTATAAACCGGTACAGCAATAAGGGCGACAACCGCAGGGCGAATCCCTTGCATTATAGCCGCAATATGGGGATTGCTCTTAGCACTCTCGAAGGTAAAAGCAAGTAGTAGAATAATGACAAAAGAGGGGAGAATAGTCCCGAGAGCGGCAATGGTGCCACCCCGCTTTCCCGCAAGGCGGTAGCCCACAAAGATGGATATATTGACTGCAAATACCCCGGGGAGCGATTGGGCAACGGCAAATAGGTCGATGAACTCTTCGTGAGAGAGCCATTTGTGCCGCTCTACTACATCCCTCTCTATGAGGGGCAACATGGCGTACCCTCCCCCAAAGGTGAAGCTACCTATACGCAAAAAGGTAGTGAAGAGGGAGAGGAGAAGAGAACGCATAGAGGGCGAGGCTAGAAGCGTCCTCGCGCACTTCGCTTGCTGCTGCTCGTTGCCTTAGCCGGTTTTGCTGCTTTGGCAGCCTTTGGAGCCTTGGGTGTTTTCTCCTTGCTTTTTTGGCGGCGAGCTCGTGCCGTATTATCTTGTACTGTAGTGGTTTGAGTGTTGTCTTTCCTCTCTGTCGTTACCTCTTCGGGAGCATCAGTTTGGGGCGTTTGCATCCAAAGACCTACCTCAAAACTTTTTAGCTCCTGCTCAATGCGTTGCTGCTCGCTGCGGAGAGAGTCCGGCGTGGGGCAGTATTGAGCGAGAGCCTTACCAAGCCTGTTTTGTGTTTTGTAGATACCTCCGTTGTATAGCCTCATGCGGAAGTAATTGTCGAGTGTAGAGGTGGTGGCGTTATTGATGTCGCTCAGCATTACAGGCTGCATGGCCAGGTAGGGGCGGATGCTTTCGTAGGTAACCCAAAAGAGGGGATACTTAAGCGGCTCCTCGGCGTCGCCCGTATCGTGCATTACAGGGCAGAGGGCAATTACTTTGGTATCGATGGTGCTCCGGATGGGATCGAAGTAATATTCTTCTTTCAAGAAGTAGCTTTTTACAAGTTCGGAGGGTATATCGGCTTCGGCTACCACGTAGCGCGCATTCCCTTCTCGGCTGGCATCTTCTTCGAATAGGATACCAAATCGATCTAGAAAGTCGGAGAAGTTGAGTTTGTGTTTAGCGTCGAAGGCTTCGTATCCGTCCGTATAATCGAAAACTTCGATAGCCCCTTTGTTCACAAGTCTAAAGAGTGTAGAGAAGAGGTTCTGCTCAGTCTCGGTGGGGCGAGGAGGGTAGTAGAGAGCAGCATTCTCGGCACTATCGAGGTTGACTTCTCGGTAGATGACCCGCTTCCAAGGGGCGTTGCTGCTATTCTTCTCTAGCCGTTGGTTTAGTTCAGATGCACGTGCACTCAGACCATCTTGCTGGGCCTCTTGTTTCTCTTGTTGGGCGCGACGAGAGGTAGTGCTTTTGCGCACAGGGGCGGCTTGTATGGAGTCGTTTTGAGCCCAACTATAGGTGAGGCTCAAAGAGAGAGCTAATAGAGCTGCGGAGAGGTGGCAGGCTATATGATTATAGAACTTCATGCTTATCTACTTAACTATTACTTCAATGGGAGGAATTTTGCGCTCTACGCCGTCGGGACCACGGGCTATCACTTCACTGATGTAGAAGCGTTTGCCACGGGAGAGGGAGCGTATGCGTGAGAGTTGTCGCTCCGAGAATCGATCTCCTTGCCCCACTTCGGGCATGGCATTTCCCATCTGGTCGAAGAAGGTGAGCTGGAAGCGAACTACTGAGTAGGAGACCTCCAATATGTCGTCGTCGATGGCAGCTTTGATTCCACCGGCCTCTAGGAGATCGCGTTTGGCGAGGCTCCCTCCACGGAAGCGTTTGGGTGCTCCGTTGGCATCCTTATACTCAATGTAGGGGAGAGGATCGGGCAGAGAGCGAACTCTCAATCGCTGTTCGGCTACTTTCTTTACACTACCATCCATCCCTCGTGCCGATACACTTATGACGGCTTCTGTACCTACTTTGGCAGGGCGTGCTACCCACTGATTCCCTCGTTTGGTGAGACTTCCATTGCTCATCGTTGCCGATATCGCTTCGCCGGCAACACCGGGCACGGCTATGTTGATGGGGTTGTCTATCCCTGCGTATAGTACGTTCATCAAGGTAGGAGCAATGGAGGCCATGGGAGCTGTGACCGTGTATTCGGAGTTAAACTCATGCTTCTCGAGCGTGCCATCTCCGCGCCGCATTTCGATGAATCCTTTGATGGGGAAAGTGCCCGAAGTGCCGGTTGGTACACTATATACCCCACGGCTTGATGCGGGAAGTTCCTTACCATTGACCACGATACGGGGCTGCTGGGTAGAGTCTACACTGCTCAGTACGATTTGGGCGCGGTAGGTTCCCCCACTCATTACGATCTGACTTTCCGGCACTACTTGTGCCTCTATTTTATTGACACGGAAGTCACCAATATCAATGCTTCGGATAAGTTCGCTCAAAACTTCGCCCTCCACGTTGCGTAGATCCGTCTGAATTTGTGTGAGGAGAGTCACTGCAGCAATGGTAGGCATCCCCTCAAAAAGAGAATTTTCCCAGGGCTGAATCCCTTTCGGAGACGTGGAAAGGATATTTTCCATAGCGCGACGCTTACCGCTGTCGAGCATCATACTCCCGGCCATTTTGCGGAAGTGCTCAATACGAGAGCGTAGCTGTGCTCCCTTGGGATCTAGCGGATTGAGCATAATGGCAGCGGAGGCATTCATATCATCCTTGCGGTCGATATTATTTACATCTCCATCCTTTCCGTCCGTTTTTACAACGATAAGTTGTTTGAGTTCGTCTATAAATTGGTAGAGCGAGTCGGCTGCACTTTGTATCTGTTTGCCCCGAGCAAAAGCCGTGGCTGCCTTGTCCGGATTGTGGTTGTAGGCTAGCTGTAGCTCCATACCGGTGCGATCGTTTCGCTCGGTAGTGGTAGCAAGCATCTGGGCGAGACCTTCTCCCACTTTGTCAAAGCCTGCCAGTACATCCGAAGACACATTGAGGGCTACCATGGCAATGAAGACGAGATACATTAGATTGATCATCTTCTGCCGGTTGCGATTGCCCGAAGATCCTCCCGAAGCCATATTGAACTAAGGATTTATTGTTGGGTTTGACGGTGGTTGGGGTACTGCTCTTCTCGTGAGGGCGGATAGGCATCATACGATGGAGTATAGCCCTGACGATAGGGGTCCGGATAGGCATTGCGAGACATCATGGAGCCTCCCATATTGATGGTCATAGCATCCAACAAGCGTGCATATATGCGGTTTAAGTCTTGCAATTGGCGAGCCATGTGGGCATTCTCCATACGGAATGCGTTGCTGTCTCCGAGGCTCCCCTCATACATCTCGCGCATACGATCGAGACCGGCATTGATCCCTTCGATGGCTGCAATTTGCTGATTTACATCACGCAACTGTGCCTCGTAGGCGGCGTTGAGCCCCGTAATGTTCTTGCCGAGGGCTGCTATCTGTTCGTTATATTGTGCCGTATGTTCGTTGAGCGTCTGTAGGTTGATGCTCTGCCACTGATGGGTCATCCCGCTGGTTACTTCCCCGAGTCGGGAGAGCTGGTCGATAGCTCCGCTTAGTCTCTGTATGCTGCCACGAAGGTGATCAAGCTCCTCTTGGGAGAGTACTCCGGCGAGTGAAACCTCGGGGGCTGCGGCTCCGAGGTGTGAAGGAGAGGAGGGCTCGAAACTCTCTGCACGCTGCCGTGCTGCTTCTGCCCTTTGGGTGAGATAGTCGCGTTGCTGCTCCATGTCTTGTGGGTTTCTTCCCTCTAGGCCTGCATTGAGTTCGGGGAATACTTGCTCCCATTTGTAGGTTTCTTCGGGTTGTTCAAAGCCTGAGATGAAGAATACAAGGAACTCTGTCATCATCCCAACGAAGAGCATTTGATCCCCAAAAGACCAGTGTAAGAGCTTAAAAAGAGCCCCTACAATTACTACGGCTGCCCCCCAACTGTAAGCTACGTTGAGGATCTTTTTTCCACGGCGGCTCGCCAAAAAAAGACTGAGTTTACCGGCTTTTTTATTTGTTTCCATAGGACTCTTTTGCTATTTTTTCTTGTTGCTTCTTTTTTGAGGAGTAAAGCTGATGGCTCTGCGCACACAGCGGAAGCCAATGTACGAGCGAGCTTTGCCTTGAGATTCGTAGCTGCGGGTGGCGGATTGTATAAAGCGTACGACATCTTTCCACGAACCCCCACGTACTACTTTGCGGCGGAGTATCTCGGGGTCACGTAGGTCGGCATGATAGTCCAGCTCCGGGTTTATGTCGTCTACATCTTTGTAGCTAGAGGCTGAGTAGGCGGACTCGGTCCACTCGGCAACATTGCCTGCCATGTCGTACAATCCGAAGTCGTTGGGCGAGAACGATCCCACCTGACTTGTGATAAGGTGCCCGTCTGCGGTGTAATCGCCTTCCCCAGGTTTGAAGTTGCCTAGGTAGCAACCCTTATCGCTTTGTAGGTCTTGAGCGCTCCATGGGTAGCGTCGGTTGCTATCGCCCACTCGTGCGGCGTACTCCCATTCAGCCTCGGTGGGCAGACGGAAATCTTCGAGGATCATCCCTTCGGGGATGTTGAGCCCTTGACGGAAAGAGGCTGAGCGCCAAGCGCAGAAGGCTTGAGCTTGCTCCCAAGACACCCCTACGACGGGATAATTATCGTAGCCCGGGTGATTGAAATAGAGGTGTGCATACTCGGCATTGGTCGAGTTGGGGAAGTCTCGTACCCAGCAGGCCTCGTCCGGGTAAATGGGCACTATATACGTATTAAGGAAGTCGTATTCGCTAGCAAGTCGGCGCGTAATGGTTTGGCGCATAACGCGGCCGTTATCGTCGATATAGGCTGTGTCTTTGGCAATGGTCGGTAGCTGGAGAGCCTCGATCTCCGCAGGGGTGATGGAGGGATTGCGCAAGGCGAGCATCTGTGTACGATACAGGGCTGCGGCGTGATAGTCGTAGCGCTCGTAACGATAGACCATTTGAGAGGGATCCAACCCCCGCTCGTGGGTTACGGGATTAGTGTAATAAACACTATTGATGGCGTTGAGTTCTTCCTCTGTGGCACGCTTTTGATTGGGGATGGGGCGAGACCAATCGAGGTGCGGCTCAATGGGATTGTCGTACTTATCGGTAGTGATTTTGTAGTCGGGGTTCCCTCCATAGGCAGGATCGGCTAGGCGTTCCCTTATGATAGAGTCGCGTACAAAATAGACAAACTGACGGTACTGCGCATTGGTAATTTCCGTCCTATCCATCCAAAAGGCATCTACCGATATTGCCTTCGATTCTGCCGGGAAGCCCCAAAGGCTATCCGCCTGAGTATGCCCAAGCACAATCGAACCGCGAGGGATAAGTACCATGCCATAGGGCGATGGCTCTTGCCACGAAGCAAGTGAAGCTCCTACCAATTCGCCACCTGATGTTGAGCGAGGGCGCGAGGCACAAGCTGCGAGGAGCACCAGAGTTACCAAACCACCAAAAGCCGGTGCAAGGAGGTGATATCTTTTTGTCATCTGCTATTCTTCTTATTCGCATTCTGTCTCAGCCCTTTTGGTGCGGGTAGCCTCCTTTGAGGGGAGAGACGTCCTGCTAGCTTAACGCACAAAGTGTATGCTTTAGTATAGAGTTTCTAATTTTCTGCCTACGCAATGCCGTAACCAAGGGCGCGGAATAGTTGCTTTTCTTCCGGGAGAACGCCCAGCAACCGATAGGCAGGAGCCTCACGGGGATAGTTGTAATGCACCCTAAGGGATTCGAATTGGTCGGGAGTTTGGCGTAGAGCCAGCTCTATTTGGGAGAGAGCTTTCATGGTATGTGCAAGCACCCACTCCGGGCGCAATGAGCCTATCAAGCTGAGGTCTATTGTGGCATTTTCAGGCGAGGGGAGGGTTATTTGGTCAAAGGGAATGAGAGAGGGATTGAGCCCGAAATGCTCCAGCGTAGTCTCTACTGCCATGCGCGTGCCTCGGGCTTTGCCATCGGCAGAAAAACCTGCGATATGAGGGGTCGCACGCTCTGCTCGCGCCAAAACATCGAGTCGGATATTGGGCTCTCCCTCCCAGCAATCGAGATAAAACCCCTCTATCTTCTCGGAGTTTAGGGCTTGGAGGAGAGCATCGCTATCGGCAATGGCTCCTCGGGCTGCATTCAGTATAAGAGGCTTTTTGCGGCACTGGCGGAGGAAGTCCTCTCCCAAAAGATGATAGGTGAGATGCTTTCCCTCTTTGGTGAGTGGGGTGTGAAAGGTTATGATGGTAGCTTCGTGGGCTGCTTCCTCTAGGGAAGAGAAGCCTTGCTGTCCCTCTTGTTCTGCCCTAGGGGGATCCACTAGAAGAGTTTTGACGCCTAGTGCCTCAGCCATTTGCTGTACATTGCCTCCCACATGACCTACCCCTATAATAGCGAGGGTTTCTTGCGCTAGAGGTCTTTTGAGGCGTAGGGCACGCTCGGCAAGTACCCCCATTACCCAGTGAGCTACGGATCGCGCATTGCAGCCCGGGGAGTTGCGCCACAGGATACCATGGGAAGAGCAGTAATCTCTATCAATATGGTCAAATCCGGCGGTGGCGGTCGCTATGGAGCGAACCATAGTGCCCTCAAGTAGACTTTGGTTGCAACGTGTGACACTGCGGATGAGAAGCCCCTCGGTTTTTTCTTCGATAAGTCGCTCGCGGGTGATCTCTTGGGACGGAAGGTAGGTAACGTCGGCCACGGCATCAAGTAATCCTGCGAGGTAGGGGAGGGATTGGTCGGCTACAAGACGAGGACGATAATCTGAGGGCATGGGGTAATTATAGTTTGTTTTTTATGCCCTCAAAGGTACAAATTCTCTCCCCGTTGCCCTCTCTCTTTTTCCCTCTAGGCTAATTGCGAAAAATTTCTTGCCCTAAAACAAAAGAAAAACCAGCCGGAAATGCATCCACTTTCTGACTAAGAAATATTTCTTTTTAGGGCAGGAACGAGAAAAGTTTTAGGCATGGATTTTTTGTGCCATGCTGACGCCCCTTGTCCCGGATAAAGGAAAAAGAGTCTCCTACCCGCGAGTAGAAGACTCTGTCCTTTATGCTATGATTTTATATAAGTGTCTATCAACGAATGATACCCTTACCTATGGCTCCATTGCACTCTACAATGAAAACTCCTTGTAGGTTTTCTACGCCATCAAAGAGAATGGAGTTGCTGTTGGTAAGTCCGGAGAGAATGAGATGCCCATTTTCATCGAAAATGTTGACCCTCTTCTGGTAGCCTTGAGGGAGGTTATTTACTTCAATGCCATTCCCCTTAACGCTAATGTTTAGTACTCCCTTAGGTTGCTTTTCTATCGTTTTTAATCCGGTGTCAATTCCGGTATAGTCATAGAAATCCCCATAGACATTGCGTGCTACTACTTCCCACTTCTTTTTCAAGGCTACTACTACAGTCTTATCGGAAACTTTATTTTGATCTTCGGGAGTCTTTTCTAAGAACACACCCCATACACCAATGTCCTCCGTGTCGAGTAGGTCGGAGAGGTTATTTGCGATCTCCTTAGTTGCATCAAATCCTAGTTTATTGCCTGCAATGATAAGGATTCTCAGCTTAGGATTTTTAGAGATGTCGAGAGCCGTAAAAGATTGGCAATCCTCAATTGAGAGTTGGTTGAGCAGCGGGTTGTTGGAGAGATCCAGGCTCTTGAGTGCACTCTTAGAGGCTGTCAGTGTCTCAAGCGCAAGCGATTTCGAAAGATCTATTTCTGCGATTTTCGTACTATCGATGCTTAGGCTTATGAGATCGGGACACTTGGTAACGTCTAGGGTGGTCATCTCCTTATTACCAGCCACAGAGAGCGATAGTAGTTCGGGCATCTCCTCCGTACGGATTGTTTTAATGGAGTTGTCTGAGATGTCGAGAACCTGAATTTTGTCGGTTTTCCCAAGTTTGAGATTCTTTACCTTGCTGTTCTTTATGGCGATATTCTCCAAAAGATCGGTATGGGATAGATCGAGATCCGATAGATTGCAATCCCAAGCCTCGAAGACCACAAGCTCTTTGTTGGCCGCTAGGTCCACACTTTTGATAAGGGGATTGCCCGAGATGTTGATGCGGTTGAGGTGAGGGTTTTTACTGAAGTCAACGGATTGGATTTTAGGATTTTCGTCAATGTAGATTGTCTCTAGCCGTGGAAGCCCCGATAGATCTACACTTGTCAATTCGTTAGAGGATAGGTATAGCTGCTTGAGCGTGGCGGGGAGCTTGCTGAAATCAAGAGACTGCATCTCGCAACTCATAAAGCTGACATTCTCTAGCGCTTTATTGGCGGAGAGATCCAACCCCTGGGGGAATTCGTTGAGCATAAGAGAGAGTTGCTTGATGCATTCGTTCTCTGCAAACTCTAGGTTTTTGACCCGCTCCATAGGTGCTACAAACCCTTGGCAGGTGCCGTAGATCTTAACAACGTTTCCCTTGATAGGTATTTTCCCCTCACTATCTACCTCGTTGGCAGGCTTCTTGCCGTAACCCGCGTCAATCAGGAGGCTCTTGAAATCTTCTTCAGATCCCGAAAGTGAGAAAGCAATAGACCCCTCATAATTGTCCGCATCTATAGTGGTCATAGTAATGAGAGGCGCCTGAGCATTCATACAGGCAACACCCATAAATAATAGCAGTAGGGTGTAGATGGAGAGGAGAAAATGTCGTTTCATATTCGATCTTTCAATTTAGTTGTGCTTTTAGTCGTTTTGCTTCTACGAAGATAACCAATGATTTTGATTTGCCACCTTGGGTTCAATGTTTTCTTACCGTACTTGTGTTTTTCCTTAGATAAAAGACAGAGGCGATGAAAGAAATCGTTTGTCTTCCTTTTATTGGGTTGTGGATTTTCTCTCATTCCATCGTCGAAAGGCCCCTCTTGCTCTATTCTGTCCCTTTTGTTCTATTTGCATTATATCAGAAACTATTTGTATCTTTACCCCTAGAGAGGTGGGGCTCACGAAAGAGTTGGTGGCCTCAACTTTCGGTTTGTTAGCACAAAGTGTAAGTATCACCTTATTAATTGGAGAATTGAAGTTATGAAGAGTGAAGTAAAGTTTGGATTAGGTATTGCTATTGGTGTAGCCTTGGGTGCTGCAATAGCTTATTTCTCTGACAAAGAAAAGCGCAATAGCTTTGTCGATGATGTAATGACAACAGCAGACAAGGCTCGCGATAGTGTGGTAGAAGGGTATTACGAAGCAAAGGCAAAGTATAACCAGTACCGCAATAAACTGAAAAAAGAGATCCAAGAAGTAGAAGAGAATATCGACCTCTCTGCCGGAGATCTTGACTAATATAGAGCTGTAGCCGGGCACTCCCCTCTTAGGCATCTAGGTCTTGGGGGAAGTGCTTCTTATAGCTTAGCAGGGTTACTCGGGGTGCATTTTTGAGAATTGTTCTTGAAGGATGTAGCTTCGTGTGTGCTGTTTCTTTCTTTTCCTGGAGGAGACGGAGCGTCTCAAAGGGAAGGAGCGGAGGGGTATGAATGGCTTCTGCTTAATTTGATTGATGGAATCGACTTTTAGTTTGCGCTCATTTGTTCGCCACTTGATGGTGTACGCAATGGCTCTCTTGCGGAAGTCCGTATTGGATAGTGCCGAGGGGGCTTCGCTGCTCGTTGCCAAGTTGGTAGCTCTACTTATTATATTGCTCATAGTTCCTGTCTGTATGGTACTTGTGGCATTCCTTATTGCCTATCTGATAAGCGACCTACTTGGGGGTAACATTACCCTAGGAGTACTGCTCACCTTATTGCTGTTGATCGGTATAATTGTAGTGGTAAAGGTGTGGTATAAGCCCCTTACCCGTCCTATACGAGACCGAGTAAAAGCTCTTTTTATTGATGCAGCAAATCATTGTAAGTCCTCCAATTTTGAAGATGAGTTGGGGAAAGATTGGGATGAATTAGATCCCTTAGAAGATTCTTTTGATGGCGATGAAGAAGCGTAGTGTAGACGAAGAACTCAAGATGCTACAAGCTGAGGCGGCGCGCGACCTCTCCGTCTCTCGTGCTCGCGTGCAGAGTGAGTGGCGTTGGATCAGCAGCCCGGAAGGAAAAGATGCCATCTGGGAGAGTGTCCGTCGTGATGTGCTACCCCAAGGCTCGTTGGCTCAGTGGATCTTTAGGGTATTCTCCAAAGATAGAGGAACGCATGGCAAGGATACAACGGCTCGTACTCTAAGCACAGTGGATCTTTTCTCTGGTAGCCTTCTCGGAAAGATGTTGCCTGCTTCATGGATGAGGTACGCTCCCCTTGCAGTGGAGTTGTTCGACCTTGTTCGCCCCATGCTAGTGACTACGGCTCTTGCTTTAGGGCGCAGTGTGTTGAGAAAAAGCTTCTCTCGGTTGAATCCCTTCCGAAGAAAAAAGAAATCCAAATAGCTTTTCCCTCTTATATCCTAAATAAAAACCCCCATCAAACTAGCTTGACGGGGGTTATTTCTATCCGTGGTAATGTGAGTACCTATGTTAATCCCAAAACTCTCTATCAAGTGGGAGTGGAAGGAATTATTGCAGTCTCTCTTGTTGCTGCGATAGGTACTTCTCGAGTAGTTCGTCCGCTAGGCTTACGGTATCGTTGCAGGGGATGTGTAGCTCAGCCTTTAGGGAGTGGCATTGGGTGGCTCCGAGGCGCGATTTAAACTCTTCGAGTAGAGCTTTAGCTTCGGGGGAGTCCGCTCCGAGTATTTGTGTGGCACTATAGAGAGCTCCACATAGGCCTCCTTCGGCTTTTCCACCGCCCTTTGAGCGGAGAGTTGCCTCTATATCGTCGTCTGTTGCCCGAGTGATCCCTTGATAGGCTTTAGCAATGGTTTGGGCGCAATTCCAGTTATTGGGCTTGGCATGGAAAAAGTCCAAAGCAGATTTGTTCTCTTCGTTTTTCTTCATTTCCTTTAGGTTCATTTGGTTGATCGTTTTCTCTAAACAAAGATAACGAATAAGTTCGATTATTGGCCTGATTTATCCAGAAGTCGTTGGGAGCTTCCCTATCATGAATAATGATTTTGTAGTTGTAGTAACTTTCGTCTGTATTCATGATATTACGCATCGTGATGAGCGATTGTACCACTAGTAGAGTAATGATCACCCAGCGATCGTATTGGTTCCCCTTTTCGTAGAGGTTGGATATGAGTATCGGAAGGAAGAAAAAGGGAAAGTACATAAAGCGATCGGCAACCTGGAAAAACACAAAGGTATTTGTGATTATAGTAGCGAAGAAAAAGGTATTGATGTAGGGGAGGAGATTGCGATCTCGATCGAGTAAATCTTTTTGTCTCCATAGTAAATAGAAGGCTATCAGTGTATTGAAGTAGTACATGACGCCCGACCCCAGTCCCTCTTGTGTGTCGTACATTTGCTCAATGTACATGGTGTCAAATGGCAAATAGGGGATGGAGAATTGCAGTATAGCTTTGGTAATGATAGGCAGCAGGGTGAGTGAGAGTGCAAACAGAATGCCCATAAATACCCTATTGAAGCGGACAAAGAATAGAGGCACCAGCACAAACATTATTATGGCAGAGGAGTGGGTGAGGTAGGCGAGTAGCAGTACGATAAGCGTCTCTAGGTAGCGTCTATCTCTAAAAAGCGGGATCGAGAAGAGGCAGATAGCCTGAGCCATACATTGGCGTACGGTATTGAAGGATTCGAAATAGAGCTTCCAAACCAGTATAAATGTAAGTGCGGCTATGGCAAAGCGATAGCTCTGTTTTTTGTATCCCCAGAGAGAGAGGGGAATGAATAGTGCTGCCACGCCCAGGGTCCATACCGAGAAGTCGAGATGCAAGAAGCGAAGAACTTCGTTGTAAGTCTTCCAAATTCTGGACATATGTTGGGAGTGAGAGGAAAAAACATTCTCAAAAGCATCTTTGTAGATGGGGTAGTCTCTCCCTACCTCAAAGCGCAACCCTAGGAAAAGGATGAGCAGTACCCCTAGGGCAACTATGGGTATTTGCGAGGCATATTTGTCCCTATCAATCGTCCAAATCAAGAAGAATGCGAGTAGGGAGAATAGGGCAAAGAATAGGGCGGAATAGGGCGGCATAGCCTAGGATTATGAGTTTGATTCAGCAAGGAGAGATTGGTAGATCAGATGATACTCTTCGCTCATGCGAGGGGCGGAGTAGTAGCGGATAAATCGTTTCAGGTCACTCTCGGTGTACTGTATTTTTGCGGCGCAGGCGATACTTTGGGCGCACCGCTCGACGCTGTTAGGGGGGAAGAGTGTTTTTTCGAGAGCCGGGAAAGTACGAGCAAACTCACGAAAAGAGGCAATATCCGAGAGTGCCATCGGGCATTGAGCCAGTACGGCTTCTACCACGGTAAGCCCGAATCCCTCAGATTGAGAGGCCGACACGTAAACGGTTGCAGCCTGCATATAGGGGACAACGTCTGGCACATTACCCCAAAAGATAGCGTTAATACCGAGCGATTGTGCCAGCGTTTGGTAGTCTTTTTGCTCCTCCCCTTCTCCCAAAAATAGGACAGAGGCTTTTTGCCAGTACTCTTCTTTTGAGGCAAGTTGGGCTAGTGCACGTAGTAGTAGCCCATGGTTTTTGAGGGGGGATTGTAGCCCAATGGCGAGGATTAAAGGGGCTTCCGGGTCTACCGGTAGAGCCAATTCTTTGCGAAGGGATGCCTTGTCTTCGCACTTTGCTAACTCTCTGCCCTCTAGGTCAATGCCGTTGGCTATGCTTGTTGCCAGCCTCGGGAGGGAAAGATTTTCGTTGTAATAGTCGGTAGTAGCGTTGGAGATCCCTATAAGATGATCGAAGTGAATGAGGGCACGCTTTAGCCTACGCCACATATACCCTCCGACTAGAGCACCCTTGTTAGAAGAGAAGTCTTCTTGGGCACGATTGTGCAGAGTACTTAGCTTTATGAACCTCTCGGGAAGCCGTGCTACCACCAAATCGGGGTGGTAAGTATGGCTATGAACCAAGCGAATTTGCTCTTTGTCGAGGAGATCTTGTAGCTCCTTTGCCACTCGGAAGGTACCCAATTCGAGACGCCAAAGACTCGCGTAGAGGGAGACAACTTTGCACCCCCACGATACAAATTTTTGGCGCAATTCATCCCCCTTTTTTGTAGGGGATTGGAGTTCGACTATGAGGGGGCGGTATACGTCTCTAGGCAGGTAATGCACTAGAGCTGCCACCACTTTGAGAGGACCTTTGTCTACAATAGAGCTAACAACAATGGCTAGAGGTGTAGGCATATTCTACTATCGGATAACTTTTTTCACTCCTTCGCGCACCTTTAGTAGGAGCCACCCGAGGCGTCCCCAGGGGCTGGTGCTTTGGAGTTTGTAGATACATTTATTTAGAGTACTCTGCGGAAGGCTAGAGAGGAGGCGGTCATACTCAGGGTGGATGCTACGTACTATGGGGTAGTCACGCACCTGTATTCGGTTGAATAGCATCATCTTAATATTGATGTAGGCTCTACCTATATAGGGGGCAAAATCCTCCTCCTTCTGCTCCACCAGTAGGTAGTGGGATAGATATTCGAGCACAGCCTCCAAATCCCTCTTTTGCTTCATGTTTATTTTATGGATGAGAGAATTTAGATGCTGCTGCACGTAATGCACGGTGGGGGTATGCAGGTAACCTATCCTATCTACATGGTAAAGAAAGGGGATAAGGGCACGATAATCTTCGAGAAGTGCCAACCCTTCTACAAAACCTCCATTCCACTCTTCCCATTCCTTGCGGCGGATGAGTTTATTCCAAAGGAAGGCGGGTTGCCTCCCCGATAGTATCGCTTGTATGTATTCTCGCCCAGTCTTTATTTCTAAAACTGATTGATGTATTTTTTGTTTGTGGTAGTCTACAACGTAATCACTAATTACTATGGGGCTATCCGTTTGTAGGGCTGTGGCTACCCAATGGCTTACTACCGAATCATTATCCCAATAGTCGTCACTATCAAGAAAAAGCAGGTATTCTCCCGTTGCTAGACTGAGAGCAGTGGCGCGCGTTGCAGCGATGCCTCTATTCTGCTCGTGGTGTGCGATCTGTATTTTATGTCGCTGAGGGTTCTCATGTGTAATAACCTCTTCTGCTAGGGCGATGCTGCGATCAGTAGAGCAGTCATTGACCAAAATAACCTCCATATTGGGGTAGTCCTGTCGGAGAACTGAGCGGAGACACTTTTCTATAAACGCCTCTACGTTGTAGACGGGGATGAGTACGGATACCGAGGGGGTCATGTGTGTTTGCGACGTATTTTAGAGATGAGCATAGAGAACCCTTGCCTAAAGTCGGGATGTAAAAGATAGAGCAGGATGCTGGAGATGAGGGCAAATAGGCAAGTGCCCGAGAGTGCCGTCTTGAGCCATCCGAGCCAAGAGGGAGTAGACGCAAAGGAGGTGAGACTCGGCAAGAAATAGGAGAGAGCCCACCCTGCGCCCACTACGAGAAGAAGCTCCGCTCCTTGGCGTAGGTGATACCCCCAGACCGACTTTTTGAAGGCTCGGGAGTAGAGGAAGTAGGGTTTCCAGCCGTAAATCACGACAATAAGGCTTATGTTGATGCCGAGTAGAATACCTGTAATTCCCCACATGGAGCCGAGGAGGATAGATAGCCCAAGATTGAGAATGGCTTCAATCATAGGGGCGTAAATATCCTGATACATACCATAGGCGTATATGAATTGATCGGGAAGGCGAGAGAGTTGCAGCAGCATATAAAGCACAAAGAGCAGCAAATCAATCTGCTGAAAGCTACGTCCCCCACCAATCCATAGCTCCATGAATCCTTCAGAATACCACAGCATCCCCCCTGCAATTACGAGAGCCATCCAGAGACGGAGGGCATAAAGTTTGCGGAAAACGACCTCTACGCGATTGTTGTCGCCCTCTGTGATGAGGTTCCCAACACTGGCCGTAAGTCCATTGAATATAGCGTAAATTACCCCGCTAATCCCTGCGTAGATAACGAGATAGTTCTGATAAATCGTAACGACGGCAAGCCCTTGGGCACTCGCAAATACGGCAAATATTATGATAGGGGTGCTCTGCTGCAGTACAAAGGTGGCTATTTTGTGATAGAAAAGTTGCTTCGTACGGCGTATGATTTCGGGGTAATTACGCCGAACACGATTCCCCTGTTTGGCGTTCGCCTTGAGCCAGGGGTAATCCTTATGGATGAGCCATTCAATAAAAAGAGCCCCCACTACACCAAATAGGAACTCGATGCCGAGCCACCATATGTAGGGAGCTGGGAGATAGAGAATCGCTAAGATTTGCAATACCTGTTTGAGTACTCTGGGCAGCTGTATGGCAAGCGTCATTTTATACTCCTGCTGGTCGCTAGAGAAGATAATCTGCCGGAAATTGAAAAAATATCCCCACAGCGCGTTGAAAAGCAGGACTACATACGTGGCGTAGGCATACCAAAGAGGGATGCCTTTATCCTCAAAAATAAGGGGGAAGAAGAGGAGTAAGATGCCCGATGCAACGAGTACAATGCGAGCGACCCAGCGGTAAAACCACGCTTGTATGGATATAATCTCGCTGACTTGTTGCCGATCGTTTTGAGCCAGGGGCTGGTAGAGAGCAAAGGCTATCGCCGAAGATAATCCCAGTTCTGCGATATTGAGGAAGCCTAAGATGCTCACCAAGGTAGAGTTTAACCCGAGAAGTTCATCCCCCAGTACCTGAATAAAATAGCGACGAAAGAAGAAGGCGGCAATAAGCCCAACCATGTAAAACAAAGTGGCATAGCGGGCATTGCGCAGACTATTGGAGGCTCTATCGGTGGCAGACACGAGGTGATCGAAGATTCCTTTCTAGCTTAAACGTACCGCAAAGATACTCTATTGTGTGGTGTTGGCAAGGAAAGTGCGGCATTCGCCCTCGGCGAGCACAACGCATTTTTCTATTGTAAAGCTTATGAGTAATTCGATGATTACCAATTACGAATCCGTCGAAAGCTAATTACCAATCTAACAGAAGTGTATTAAGAATCTCACAAAAGTGTATTAAGATTTTCGGAAAAGTGTATTAAGATTTTCGGAAAAGTGTATTAAGAATTAGACGAAAGCTCATTACGAATACGCCGATTAGTAATGAGTAACTTGGTAATTGCTCACTACCAATCTAGCGAAAGCTCATAAGCTTTCGCTGTAAAGAAAAATGATTTTGTGGTAGAAGGTCCCTTGTTTTCTCCCTAACTTCTCTCCATATTTAGCCCTCAGGAGAGAAGGCCCCGACCTCATGCCTCGCCAACATGAGACCTCCCCCTTTGACTCAATATGGTAAATATAGGGGGAGCATACCTGCGGTTTCGGATGTTTTTTGAGGTTACATATCGGGAATTTTTCTAGGGATCGCAAGCTTGGGATTCTTACGGAATGTCCAAGAAATTAGAAGCCAAGGGCGTAAACTTGCACTTTCGTAGAATGTCTGTTGGTGGCTGGTATAAGAGCCCTGCTTTATGTCGGTTATGTCACTTTTCGTGCCCCAAAAGTAGGGAAGTCCGAGGGATAGATAGAGCCGATTGGTCGCCTGCCAAGCAATTTGTATATGGGCTTCTAGCGGATTTTTATAGATGGTTTGGCTGATGGCTGTGTAGTTGCGATTGCGCCATGATAGAGAAGAATAGATGAAGAAGTCGCCAAAATCCCAACGAAAATACCCTTTTACTCCAAACGAACCTTTGGGAGATTGTCCATTAAAGACCTCTGATGTGTAGTAGGTTGTAGCGGAAATTTGGAAGTTTTCACCCGAGTAGTTAGCTCCTATTCCTCCTTCTGTACTTGTATAGGTGCCGTTGTTGCGATACGATTTTATTTGATATTGTCCTTCTTGGCGTACATAGGGCTCTATCATTTTGTTATAGCGATTGTGATCGCCAAAGAGCCAAATACGAAAATCCTCAAAAGTGCAATCATATCCTAAATTGAACTGATGAATTTGCATCGGTACAAGGAACGGGTTCCCCTCCTCCTTAAACCAGGGATTGGTCGATAGATTAAAGGAGATAAGATTGCGGCTTTGGGGAAGGACGTTGGTGAGGTAGTAACTCCCTCGTAGTGATTGATAGTGTGGCAATTTAAGGGTTAGACTTACAGCAGCACGTGGTCTCCAATAGGAGTGATTCTTATCAGCTGCCTTCACAGCTAAGCCTTGTAGCCCGAGAGAGGCCATGTAGTATAATTTCCCCCACTGATTGCTATAGGTTGCGTGAGTGTAGTTGCTCCAAAGCCCTACGTGGGCTGTTAGAGCGGGCGATATGCCTTGGTTTGTTACCTTGTCTTGGGTGTATTCTAGGTTATTCCCAATAGCCAAGGATCCAAATGATTGCTCTCCCGACTCATAGTCGATAGAGAGAGCGTACTGATTGCGCAGCGTTGCAAGGTCTACAAGGTAGGAGGCTTGGTCTTTGTCGTAGCTCTCTTGATAGTTTTGATATTGGTCATAGAATCCATAGTTGTAATTGAAAAATGTGGAGAGTGTACTCTGGTTCTGAAATGTATGCTCGTGGAAAAGAGAAGCTAGCATTCCCCCATCCAATACACTATTGTTGTCTGTAGTTTTGAGAGAAGAAGCTTTTCCCAATGCTGTATATGTACCCTCTTGCTTCCCCTCTGTGCGCTTTCTTGATGTTTTGGCCTTGATGAGTGCTGAGAAATAATCAGAAGGAGAGGGGACCCATTTGAGCAATAAATGCCCATCTATTCCCCTTGATTTTGCATTTGAGATACCCGATAGGCTTTTCTCTTCTTGCCCCATCTGCTCTTTACTTACGTAGCGAATACGATCGTTGGTAAGGTAGTCTACAAAAGCCCCTCCTGCTACAGCAAAGGTCTTCTTTCCAAGTTCAAAGTTGGCTCCTGCGAAGCCCTCTCTCGGAGGAATGTCGTGCCTTGTGCGAAGATCTACATACGAGTAAAAAGGAATATCCTTGCGGAGACGAATGTTTACAATTTTGGTAACACCCATCTGCAGGTAACGAGCACTTACCACTTCGGAGACCTCTACGGATTCGATATTCTCGGGATGTATCGGTTGTATCCCAGAGTTTACAAGATGACCGTCTACCAATATTAGAGGGGACTCGCCGGTGCGCATCTTGACACTCTGAGAGCTGATGTCAACTTGTAGTAAGGGTATTTCTGAGAGAGCTCTAAAAGGATCTCCCGATGCTTTTGCCTTTTTCGATAGTTTGAATATCTCTCCTGTGGCAGTTACTTTGGGACTTACTTTCCCCGTAACTACCACCTCTCCCAATGCTACCGCAGGTTTGTCCAAAAAGATGTTGAGGGTGCTGTCTGTAGAGAAGAACCGCTCCACTTCGAATGTTTCGTAGCTAGAGCTTGCTAGTTGAACGCTATAAAGTCCGGCTTTGGGGAGTATGAGGTCGGTCGTTTGTGCCTTGATTATCGAAAAGTGTACCACAGAATCGCCTTCTTGTACAAGTAACTCGCCGCTCTCTAGTGGGTGATGATCCCAGGTTTTTATGTCAAGATGCAAATTGATTTGCCCGAAAAGAGCAGAGCTCTCCAACAGAAAAAGGAGAGTTAGGAGAATGATTCGCTTAAAATTCCCTGCAGTTGTCATAGGTCGAATATAGTTAGAGGGTATGTCCTAATTCGGTTTGTTTGCTTTGTAGATGAGGATGATCCCCTTTATGGTGAGGAGGATTGGCACGAGGACTGTCACTAAAAGGAACCAGATTGGTATCCTCTCCATCGAAAATAGAGAAAACCCAATAATCAATAAGAAGAGGAGTAAAATGAATATCCTTAGCTCGTTGAGAAGGCGGAAGGTTGCTCGGAGGACTCGCTCGCGATTCTCTTCTTGAATCTTGAATGGGTAATTGTAAAATCGAGGATTTGTTTTACCCACAAAGTAGAGTATAAGTTGGAGTGAGACGAGAATACCATAAATCTCCCACAGAAATACTTTGGGAGAGAAGGCATCCACTTTCCCATCCAAACCGTAGTGGCTGGGCACCTCTGTGGGGATAGAGGGGTAGTACCAGCCGAGGGCAACGGCAGCTAAAAGGAGGATTACTAGGATGGAGGAATCGGTTTTATTCCAAGCTCTCATGCCAAAATAACGTTCTATTCAGTTTGCTGATTTTGCAGTCCTCCTGCTCATCTCTTAATTGAGTTGCAGCGCAAATATACTATAAATATCAAAAACATTTAGGGAGAGGAGAGCCTGAAAAAAGGGAAATCGCAGCAAGCGAGGGATGCTTACTGCGATTTGTCGTGAGAGAGATGTCAAGCGGACTTACTTCACTTTTTCACAGCATTTCTATAGGAGTGTAATCTTATAGACCTTCTGCTGAGTTTGTATGATTAGTAAATCTTGAGAATATTCTCTGAGTGAGAGCGACTCTCCTATGTGTAGATATTGCTTGAGTATAAGTTTCCCTTCTATATTGTAGATGCTTATAGGCTGATCTTTTGAGGAAATGAGAAGTCCATCAGAAAATATAATATCCTCTTGAGAGTCTCTATTCGTTATCAGGGATGTTTCTTTTTCCTTGAGAGTTACATTTGTGTCGCTAGAGAATTCTGAGAATATTACATTCTTTCCAATAATCCGGAAGGCTCTAACATGATAGAAGTAGGTGTGATTCTTCTCGTTAATTAGGCCCTGTATGGGATATGTTGTCTGTTTGTTTTTGATGTTTATGCGGTTGTTGATAAAGGAGATGGAGTCATTGGTCTCTAATGCTACACTTACTTTTACGGCATCTAAGAGGAATGGTTCTCCCGACCACGACAAGAAACTCAGATGCATATCCGCTTTGTCGGAGTAATTGAAAGTAACTTCTCTTTCTAAAAATCCTGTTTCATCGAAGTGAATAGGAGCCAGCTCTTCGGGTCTTTTCCCGTTCACTTGAATTGCGAGATCGGTTCCCTTCTCTGCCCAAACCGTGAGGTTTACTTTTACCTTTCGACTATTCCCCCTAGGTTGTAGTATAATATTGGGGGTAGTAATAGCTGCAGAAAATCCTTTTGTCCCCATCATTCCATCTGCCATGATGAGGTTTGCACCCATCCAGCCCGGGTATTGAGTATATTCATCGAGATATGAATTCTCCTGTTTGCCGGCTTTTGCCTTTTCGGGATTTGTCTCTCCCACCTTTACTTTGTCGAACTTCTCGTCGTAAATCACATACTCCGTAGCTTCTGTCGCTTTTATGAGATTGTAGTTCTCGAGTACGTACCCTTGTGCCTTAGGTGTGGCTCCCCATTGAGCTGTAAATCGATCTGTATCTATATCTGTTGCCTCTAGAGAAGTGGGGGGTATTAAGCCGTACACAAAAACTTCTTCGGAGGGGAGTGAAATTTCTTGCTCTTTTTTCGATTTGACAGAGAAGAAGTAATCTGTCTCGGGATCAAGCCCTTCGACCTCTATTTGAATACTATTTTTTACTTCTCTGTCTTGATAATTTTTGGCATATTGATGGTCTGGCTCATAGTAAACTTTGAGGTCGTCAAAGTACATTTCCCCCTCGCCTTTGTAGGAGATTCGTATAGCAGTAGCATTGAAATTGAGGTGTTTGGTTAAGTCTACAAACTTAAACTCGGGCATCCCCTTACTGTCAATTTCGACTACTTCCATCCATTCCGTACCCAGGTATTGCTCTACTATAATACTTCCTTTGAGACTGTTACTAGGAGATTTTGCCCAAAAGCTAGCATGTACTAGAGGCTTATTTGAGGCTTTTAGTTCGAGCCAATCTCCATTTATAAAGTGTAATGCCTGATTGCCCGACCTCGAGTTTTCGGAGCCTATATAAACGGGATGCTCACTAGATAGAGAAGTAGAAAACCTGCCAAAATCGTTAGAAACGGGTTTGTTGTCACTATCTAAATTCAGATGGTCAAAATACTCTGCAATGGAGTCTTTTTCTTGGTATTCTGCCTTCGAATATACGCTTACAAGGTAGGTGTCTATCCCTTCTAAGGGAAGCCACTTGGCTGTAAATCCATTAGCCTTTAGACCTTCATACCCATCCACTTTGGGGTAGGGGATGAGCGCTTTTTGCCTCGAGATCTCAATATCATCGATAAAAAACTTGATCTCTTCCGTTGCCGAGAATTGAACAATGGCTTGTTGCGATTTGTCGTTGGCCTCAATATTGAGGGTGGTGGTATAGGTCTTCCATTCGTCTGATAACTCAAAATTGTTCCCCCCGAGGGTCTCAGAGCGAAATGCTACATTGACATAGATATGTGCCGGGGTGTCGTATTTCTTTTGGCTTCTGGCACGGAATTTTATTGTGATCTTGCCACTATAATCTCCTAGAGGAGTGTTGAGATAGCCGTCCTCAATATCCCATTCAGAGGTGTAGTTGGAGACAAAACAGCAGCCTCCGGCTTGATGGATTGCTGCTCCTGTCCACCCCTCTTTTTGCATTAGCTCAGCCGGTATATAGGTTGTGTACTCATCTGCAACATCTTTTGGGGAAGGATTTTCGATAGAGCCTTCTGTGAATTTGGCAAAGTCTTCGCTTACAATTACATTTTGGGCATTAGCCTTCAGGGAAGTAATAAGCACTAATACTCCCCAAAAGATGGGCAAAAATGATTTCTTCATAACACTATTTATAAAAGTACATTTGCGCAGTATTGCATCGAAATCCTCGCAGTGGATTTTGTCAATACAGCTTATTTACGCCTTCAAAGATAGTAAAAATAGGATTAGCTATCCTAACTGTTGATAAAACTGCAGTATTGCTGCATGCGAAATACATGAAGAGCTGAATCCGCCCCTTCGGTAATCGTGAAGTGAGGACTGTGTGGAACGAGAATGAAAACTGTTGCTGGATTTTTGCAACGGACATCGTTCGTGCTATTAATAACGAGCCTGACTATACAAAAGTTGGTAATTACTGGCAATGTCTGAAAAGGCGATTGAAGCAAGAAGGTATTGAACTCGTGAGCACCACTCACCGCTCCATATTGAGGACCCGATAGGGCCTGCGAGTGGCTGAAGTCCTCAATAGAGAGGGTGTTGTATTGTTAGATTCTTTCCCCTCTGTTAGTCTAAAGAGGAAAGAAATTTTTTAACTTCTGCTTTATTTTGCATGAGGTTAATCAGAATATCTTCCTTTGACACCTTTGATTTCTTACCACACATGTCTTGACGTATCGTTAACATTAAACCTAAAATAGAGTCTACATATTTTTTTTGATTACCTATATCTTCGGATAAGCCTGTGAGACATGAGTTGAAAGCGAAAAAGACAGAGTCTGAACCGTACATAAAAATGTCTTTCTTGATATCTATGAATTGATCCATTGTAAGGTTGCAGATAATTTTCTTTCCGGATTTTGTACTTTTTATTGTATCGAAGAATATGGATATAATATCCCTGTAAGATTTATATTTCTTATCCGATAGTTGTTCTTTCATTATCTTTATTTCCTCGGTCTTTCTATGCATTTTCCAGCCCAGAATGGCAATGATTAGAGTGAGAACAATGGATAGGATTTGAAAAAAGGAATCATTCATATTGTAGTCGGCTAGGGAACTAAGTCTGGATTACTGCTGTATTTATTTTAAGAGAAAAGAGAAATCGCAGCAAGCGAGGGGGGCTTACTGCGATTTGTCGTGTGTGAGATGCCAAGAGCGAAATTACTTCACTTCTTCAAAGTCGGCATCGGTCACATCTTGAGCGTTGCTTCCATTGTCTTGCGAGGGGTTGCCTCCGTCGGCTCCGGGTTGTGCCCCTTCGGGGTTACCACCGGTTGCGCGGTACATTTCTTCGCTTGCTGCATGGAACGCTGTGTTGAGGGCTTCCATAGCCTTGTCGATAGCGGGGAGATCTTCGGCCTTGTGTGCCTTCTTGAGGTCTTCGAGGGCGGCTTCGATCGGAGCTTTCTTGTCGGCAGGGAGTTTATCTCCTAGCTCTTTTAGTTGCTTCTCGGTCGTGAAGATCATCGTATCGGCTTGATTTATCTTTTCGATACGCTCCTTATTCTGACGGTCGGCATCGGCATTGGCCTGAGCATCTGCCTTCATGCGGTTGATTTCTTCTTCGCTAAGACCGCTGGAGGCTTCGATACGAATCTTCTGTTCCTTGCCCGTAGCTTTGTCTACTGCCGATACGTTGAGGATACCGTTTGCGTCGATGTCGAAGGTAACTTCGATCTGAGGTACCCCACGAGGAGCAGGCGTAATGCCATCGAGATTGAAGCGACCAATGCTCTTATTGTCCTTAGCCATGGAGCGTTCGCCCTGCAATACGTGGATCTCTACAGAGGGCTGATTGTCTGCGGCTGTGGAGAAAACCTGGCTCTTGCGGGTTGGGATCGTTGTATTGGCTTCGATAAGATGCGTCATTACACCACCTAGGGTTTCGAGACCCAAAGAGAGGGGAGTAACGTCGAGGAGCAATACATCTTTTACTTCTCCGGTGAGCACACCTCCTTGGATGGCAGCACCTACGGCTACTACTTCGTCCGGATTAACCCCCTTAGAAGGAGCCTTACCGAAGATCTTTTGTACCTTTTCTTGGATAGCCGGGATACGAGTAGAACCTCCAACAAGGATTACTTCGTCGATCTGCGAGGGGCTGAGGTTGGCATCTTTGAGCGCCTGCAAGCAAGGGGCTTCACATGCTTGGATCAGTTTGTCGCTGAGCTGTTCGAACTTAGCACGAGAGAGGGTACGTACAAGGTGCTTGGGGATACCATTGACGGGCATGATGTAGGGAAGGTTGATGTCCGTAGAGGTGCTTGACGAAAGTTCTATCTTGGCTTTTTCGGCGGCTTCTTTGAGGCGTTGGAGAGCCATAGGGTCTTGACGTAGGTCGATACCTTCGTCGGCCTTAAACTCTTCTGCAAGCCAGTCGATGATAACGTGGTCGAAGTCGTCTCCACCGAGGTGTGTATCACCGTTGGTAGACTTCACTTCAAATACTCCATCGCCTAGTTCGAGGATAGAAATATCGAACGTACCCCCACCCAAGTCGAAGACGGCAATCTTCATATCCTTATTGGCTTTGTCAAGCCCGTAAGCAAGTGATGCTGCTGTAGGTTCGTTTACGATACGACGTACTTTGAGCCCGGCAATTTCCCCGGCTTCTTTGGTAGCTTGGCGTTGCGCATCGTTGAAGTAGGCAGGTACGGTGATCACCGCTTCGGTCACTTCTTGCCCGAGATAGTCCTCAGCCGTTTTCTTCATCTTCTGCAAGATCATAGCCGAGATTTCTTGAGGCGTATAGAGGCGGCCATCGATATCCACACGAGGAGTATTGTTGTCTCCCTTCACAACTTTGAAGGGGACGCGGTCAATTTCTTTTTGGGCTTGCTCAAAAGTCTCGCCCATAAAGCGCTTGATCGAATAGATGGTTTTGGTAGGGTTGGTGATAGCTTGACGCTTGGCAGGATCGCCCACTTTGCGCTCTCCACCATCTACAAAAGCAACGATAGAGGGAGTGGTGCGCTTGCCTTCGCTGTTGGCAATAACGACGGGTTCGTTCCCTTCGAGTACAGAGACGCACGAATTAGTGGTCCCAAGGTCAATTCCGATAATCTTAGACATAGTATATATCCTTTTCTTTTGTTTTCTCTTTCTTTGGTCGGCTCTCACATTGTGTGAAAGCGCACACCCCCATTCATACAACTACCGTGCCACTCCTTTTTTGCTCCCCTCTATTTCGGTTTATTTTTGGCCTGTTGCGTGTTTAGTTTGCCCTAAGATGGGACAAAATGTCTTCTGATTAGAGAAAGAGGACGGGCGAGTGTTCTACCACGGCTCCTTTCTAGCGGATTTTCCCCACTGAGGCGAGAGACGAAAAATTGCTGCCCAAAACGGAAAAGTTTTTAGGGTAGAATATTTTTATTTTTCAGCCTATTATGGGGAGCATTTCTGGGGGATTTCGGAATTTATTTCACCCGGAGAATCTGTCGAATTCTACCCTGTTTCTTTTTTTCTTAGCTTTGTAGGGGTAAGTTGATCTCGTTCGTAGAGAATTTTTTGGAGAGCGACATTGTCGGACATCTACCGGGGAGCTCCACCCCAAAAAAGATATGGAGCAACGGAATATTCACATAAAAACGGAAGAAAATGAGACGACATTTACTCATTATTTTCTCGCTATTGTTTGCTTTTTCTTGGCAAGCCTCGGCGCAGAAAGAAGAACTCAAGTTTAATGTAAAAGGAGGCTCTACCCAACTAAAGATGCTCTATCGTCTAGCGAATGTGGGCGATAAAGCAGAGGTTACTCTAGGTAATGGGCAGACTCTAACGCTAGAGCAAAAGAAAGAGGGAAAAGAGCTGGAGACTTGTGTGCTAGAGCTCACTCCTAAGGCGGAAGACTACGATCTGACCATAGAAGCCGACAAACTTGTGACCCTATGCATTACTGCGAGCAAATGTGTGAATGGGGTAAAAAGTTTGCAATCGAAGTCACTCGTTCGCCTGAATCTGGACGAAACTAAACTAACAGAAACTCCCGAATTGGACTTTTCCAACTGTCCCAATATCGAGGAAATTACCCTTGGCGGAGCAGATGTTACGGACGTAATTCTTCCTAATAATCCTAAGCTAAAAACCTTTATTGCCAGCCCGGCTCCTTTCTCTCAAAAAGCGATAAAAACGCTAGACTTGAGTGTGTGTAGCCAGCTAGAGACCCTTGGTTTGCAGGGAGTGGCTGTACGCACTATCGACGTGCGTGCATGCAGAGAAACCCTCAAGCAACTGACCATTAGAGGCGTAAGCAATAAGGAATATCCCACAGTGCTTCTCGGGGGAAAAGATCTCAAAAAACTCACCTTGGTCAATATATCCCAATGCGCCATAGGAATGGACGACTTGCCCGATCTGAACGAAATGCAGCTCGATAACTTCAAGATTGGCAAGATGTATTGGCATTATGTAAAGATGGAGCGCGTAAATGCTCTTACGGTAGACTTCAAAAATCTCAAATTCCAAAAGGGGATTTCAGAGACGCCCATAGAAACCAAATTTACATGGTTCCAAAAAGTAGATGGCACTTGGGTCAAAGAGCCTCTAGACAATACCAAGGTAACGGAGAAGGAGGGCATCTTTACGTTCGACCCCTCTATCCTTGATGCAAGTGGTAAGGCCACGGTGCGTTGTAAGGTGGAGAATGCGGGCTATCCCGGTCTTGCCAATAATACCAATACAGGGCTTCTCTCCTATAATATTACGCTCACAGATCCTAGTCTTCTGCTAGAGCTCACGGTTACTAAGGAGTCTATCGGTAAGGATGAGGATGATGAGGATCTCACCGATTTCGACATGACGATGCAGATAGGCGGGGCGCCCAATACCAATATCCAGATCGACTGGGGCGATGGCGAGCGCAAAGATTATACCATTACCTCCTCTGAGGCTCAGCAGGTAAGTGCTACGGTAGATTTGGGTAGCGTGGTACGTATCTATGGAGATGTTACCCTCTTAGATGCCTCTCAAACGCACCTCGTAGGGGTTAAATTGCAGTCGAATGCAAGCAAACTCAAAACCCTACGTCTTGCCCAAAATAAGATTGAATCTATCAATCTAAAGAGAGCTCCCAATCTCGAGGAGTTGAGCGTGACCGACAATAAACTTACATCGCTGGACCTTGCGTTTACACCCGCGCTCTCGGAGTTGTATTGTGGTTATAACACGATTTCCTCGCTAGACCTTGATAAGGTGCCCCTACTATCCGTTCTCAATATCAATAACAATGGGTTCTCTTCTCTAGACACAAAGGTGTTACCGCAACTAGAGATCCTTGTCGCTAGCGACAATACTCTTTCCTCTCTCGACCTAAGCGCCAACAAAAAGCTCCGCTCGATTGACCTGATGAACAATAAACTCACCGAGCTAAAACTTGGGACGAAGGAGCTGCAGCGAGTGCTACTTAATAACAACCTCCTCGCCTCAATTGCTTTTGAGGGTACCGAGGCTCCCAAATTGTATGCTCTAGACCTAGGTAAGAATAATCTCGATGCTTGCTCGATCAACGACTATTTGATGCTGCTCCCCGAGGCTCTAACAGCAGAAAATGCCGGTCCTAATAATGTTGTAAAGTTGGCAGGTAATCCCGGCTCTACTACGTACGATAAGGCTCTTCTCCCTGTGGCAAAAGGGGATGGAGGTCTCACCTGGAAGTCGGATGTAGAGGGCGATGGCACCGGCTGTGCTACCGCCAAAGTATTCGACCTCTCCAATAGAGAGAATGGGTCTGCCAAGCTCCTTGTCTCGGGCACCGAAGTGGCATTTGAAACGCCTATTGCCAAGAATAGCCCTCTCGTGGCTGTGCTCACTCCCAAGCAGGGATACAAGGTGTCGGGTCTCCGCTTCAATGGAAGAGAAGAGAGCGCAAGTAGCAGCAACCCGAATGAGTTCTCCTTCAAGCTTGAGCATAATAGTCGCCTCTTCTACACCTTCGCAGAGGATACGGCTCTCGATGATGTTTTCGCAAGTGCCATTTCCGTGGCTCGTGTAGCAGAGGGGTATCAATTGGGCAATCTCCCCACGGGTGCTACCTACTCGCTCTACTCGGTAGAGGGCGCTTTGTTGGCACAGGGCACTATTGCCCATGGTACGCTCACGCTCTCCCTTGAGCGAGGCAACTACCTTCTCTCCATCAATGGATCTACGCTAAAGCTCGCCTTCTAACTCGGCAATGTGTTTCCATAAATAGGGCTGTATTGGGTTATACAGTCCACGCTATCCACCTCACTTCTCCCCGAGGAGTGGGGTGGTTTTATTTGAGTAAATGGGGGCGATCTCCCCTATAATCTATACCTTTGCAGAGGTGCGATAGCAACAGCAAAATAAGTAACTAAATAGAGAGCATTTATGTCCCCCATTGTATCCCCTTCGCTACTGAGTGCAGACTTCTTGCACCTTGAGGAATCCGTGAAGATGATTAACCAAAGTAATGCCGATTGGCTGCATATAGACGTGATGGATGGGGTCTTTGTTCCTAATCTTTCGTTTGGTTTCCCTATCCTTGAGGCTATTAGTCCGATATGCCGGAAGCCGCTGGATGTCCACCTTATGATTGTGGATCCTTTGAAATTCATTGAGCCGCTTGCCAAAGTGGGGACGCATATCATGAACATTCACTACGAGGTGAGTCCGCATCTTCATCGCTCACTCACGGCCATTCGTGCCGCAGGGATGAAGTCGGGGGTTACCCTCAATCCCCATACTCCCGTGGAAGTACTAGAGGATGTACTTGAGGAGTGCGACCTTGTGCTTCTTATGAGTGTCAATCCCGGTTTTGGAGGGCAAAAATTCATCCATCGCACGTTGGAGAAGACACGCCGCCTACGTCGCATGATCGACGAGAGGGGGCTCGAGACCATCCTTGAGGTGGATGGGGGAGTAAACGCTACCACGGCACCGCTCCTTGTGGAGGCAGGGGCTGATGCACTCGTTGCCGGGAGTTATGTTTTTGGTCATGCCAATCCCTTTGAAGCGATAGATGGACTAAAAGCCCTATGCCGCTGAGGGAAGAGATTCCCCAACGGATTATTTTTAGGCGCCATCCTGCCCTATTGCAAGCGGTTCTCCTTGTGATAGGGCTTTTGTGTGGCTATCGTTATCCCACGTTTTATTCCCCTGTTTTCATTCTCTTAGGGGCTGTCTCTCTTTTTCTTCTGACCTATCTTTCCGCTCTCGCCTTTCGGAGGGTTACCCCTCTACTAAGGCATATTGCGCTAGGTACCACTACATTCGCTCTTGGTTTTATCCTTGCGCAGGTTGATTATAGTCGCTTGGATGGAGCCCCTACGCCTAGGGAAAATGTGTGTGCTATTGCTCACGGCACACCCCGACGAACTGACCGAGGCTATTGGCGTGTAGAGGTCTCTCCTCTCCATGAAGGGGCGGAGAGGGATCTGCTCGTCTACCTCCCTCCCTCGGAGGCTGCACCTATTATCTCTTACGGGGATACCCTCTATCTCTATCCTACCGAGGGGTGCATTTTGTCGTCTACTCCCCTCGGAGCCATCGAAAACCCATCGTACCAACACTATCTTGTAGCGCGTGGCGCCTCTGCGGCTCTCTATCCTCGTAGCTATCGAGTGGTGCTGCGCTCTCGGTGTACCAGCCTAAGAGAGTGGGCAGAAGACCTTCGTATAACCCTCGTGCGAACCTTTGAGCAGCTCCATCTCTCGCCCGAGGAGGCGGATTTGATACGCACTATTAGCCTGGGGATGCGAGATGGATCGAGTGGGGTAGATGCCTCTTTTCGTCACGCAGGAGCTGCGCATTTGCTTTCGGTAAGTGGCTTTCATCTAGTAGTGGTGGTGGGTGTGTTTGCGTTCCTTATCCCACCCACTCGCCATCGGAGGGGGCGTATCGCTCGGGGGCTCTTCCTTATCATGATAGCATGGCTTTTTGCTCTTCTTACAGGGCTTGCTGCTCCCACGGTGCGAGCCGCTACCATGTATACGCTCTATAGTGTGGGCGTTTTGCTTCTTCTCCCTCAAAACAAACTCAATACATTGGCCCTTAGTGCCATCCTGTTATTGCTCTATCATCCGGGGTATGTTTTTGATGTCGGCTTTCAGCTCAGTTACGCAGCTCTCCTCTCCATCCTACTCTATGAGCCTTTCTTTGCGCTCTATGCTCGGCGGCTTTCGCATCCACTGGCACGCTATATTTACCTCTCGTTGTCGGTTTGCCTTTCGGCACAGATACTCACGCTCCCCCTTGTTCTCTATCACTTTGGGAGCTCCTCTGCGCTTTTCCTTTGGAGCAATCTTCCTCTCATGTTGCTGGCAACTTTGCTTATCCCACTGGCTCTGTTGTACGCCATTCTGGCAAGTTTGGGAGTTGCCTTTCCTCTTCTTTCTCAGGGGGTTGAGGCGCTTACGAATGGGCTCTATCAGGCAGCCTCGCTTTTCGACTCGGTGGAGGGTGGGGTCCTCTCTCTGCGGCTGAGTGGAGCCGGTGCCCTAGGTCTTACCGCCTTTTTGCTGGGGATGTACGGCATCCTTACCTACATTGTGGCTCGCTATAAGAGTGTGCGCCTAGCGGCAGGATACACCGGTACGGATCCTTTTGAGGAGGCAAAAAGGAAAGCAAAAAACTCTATGAATGGATAAAAATAGGCTACTTCTGAATATAGTTGTAAGTCTTTTATTTCCAGTAGTATAGCTTCTATACTGGTCGCCCTTTCTTTGCCTTAAATGAATATTTAGTCTGCTTATTTGTAAAACAAATAGGTGCTGTAAATAATTTACATAGCACATTTTGATAGTGTTATTATTGTAATTCTATACTTTTGGTAGTAGGATGGTTGAGTACTAGTTCAAGTGACTTTACCTCACCTCCGTAGCTGATAAGTAATAACATTATAATAGAGTAGTACTATGCAGATCAGTAAAAACGCACAACATTACATCGATCTAGAGCACCGGTTTGGGGCGCATAATTACCATCCTCTAGAGGTGGTATTGTCACGTGGTGAAGGCCCGTTTGTTTGGGACGTAGATGGTAAAAAGTACTTTGACTTTCTCTCTTCGTACAGTGCCGTTAATCAGGGGCATTGTCACCCTAAGATAGTAAAGGCACTTACTGATCAAGCGGCAAAAATATGCCTCACTTCTCGCGCTTTCTACAATGATTGCCTTGGGGAGTATGAGGAGTTTATGCACCATTATTTTGGTTATGACAAGGTTCTGCCCATGAATACGGGTGCAGAGGCCGTAGAGACCGCCCTCAAGTTAGCACGCCGCTGGGCTTATCGGGTAAAGGGAGTGCCCGAAGACGAATCTATTGTAGTGGTTTGTAATGGCAACTTCCACGGACGCACCATTAGTATTATATCTATGAGTAGCGACCCCTCCAGCTATACCGACTATGGCCCCTTTACACCTGGGTTTGCTAAGATAGAGTACAATAATATAGAGCAGCTGAGGGAGGTTTTGGAGTGCGAGGGGTACCGTGTTGCTGCTTTCTTGCTCGAGCCGATACAGGGCGAGGCCGGTGTAATGGTGCCGGATGAGGGGTATCTGAAGGCTTGTTGCGACCTCTGCCACAAGCATCGTGTACTCTTTGTGGCCGATGAAGTGCAGACGGGTATTGCCCGTACGGGTCGCCTCTTGGCTTGTGATCATGAGGGCGTACGTCCCGATATTCTCGTCTTGGGGAAAGCCATCTCGGGGGGTGTATTGCCCGTGAGTGCTGTGCTTGCCGATGATGAGGTAATGCTTACGATTGGTCCGGGTGAGCACGGCTCTACCTTTGGCGGTTTCCCCCTAGCTTGCAAGGTCGCTATAGCGGCTCTCGAGGTGGTGAGAGACGAGCATCTGGCAGAGCATGCCGAAGAGTTGGGGCAGCTTTTCCGCTCAGAACTTGCCAAGATTGATAGTCCGTTTATCGAATTGATTCGAGGGAAGGGATTGCTCAATGCCATCGTGATTAAACCTCGAAATGGGATAGAAGCATGGAATGTATGTGAGCAATTTGCCCAAAATGGACTCCTTGCCAAGCCTACCCATCGTCATATCATCCGTTTGGCTCCGCCGCTCCCCATTACTCGAGAGCAGCTCATGGAGGCCGTTGCCATTATCCGTCGTTCTCTCGAAGAGCTTGCCTAGAGAGAAGCCTGAAGAAATAGATAATCCTCCAACGAAAATAGGACTATGGAGAGACGGCAAGCAACGAACAAAGTACTGATGGTGCGCCCTGCGTCTTTTGGGTTTAATAGCGAGACTGCGGCAAATAATTACTTCCAAAAGGCTGAGGCTCAGAGTAATGACACCGCCGTGCGTGCCCGACGCGAATTTGATGACTATGTGGATCTTTTGCGGCGCAATGGGGTGGATGTGTGGGTAATACAGGATACGCCCCAACCCTATACCCCCGATTCAATTTTTCCCAATAATTGGTTTAGTACCCATATCACGGGCGAGCTTATTCTCTATCCCATGTTTGCTCCCAACAGACAAAAGGAGAGAAAATTATCCGCTCTTGCCACGGTGGGGATGCTGGAGGGGGTGACCAAGATTGTGAATCTCTCCGGCTTCGAAAAGGAACACCTCTATCTTGAGGGTACCGGGAGCATGTGTCTCGACCGCGTCCACAAGAAGGTTTACTACTGCGCCAGTGAGCGATCAAGTGAAAAGGTGGTAGAGGAGTATTGCAGCGAATTGGACTATACAAGTCTTTTCTTTCACTCCTACGATAGCCAAGGGCAGCCCATCTATCATACCAATGTGATGATGACGATTGCCACGGAGTACGCCGTGGTTTGTCTCGAAAGCATCCGAGACGAAGAGGAGCGGCGGCGTGTGGTGGAGAGCCTGGAGGCGAGTGGGCACGAGATTGTGCCCATCACGCTGGAGCAAGTGTGCCACTTTGCCGGCAATATGCTGGAGGTGCTCGACGACAAAGGGCAGTCCCTACTGCTGATGTCTGCCGCTGCCAAAGCCTCCCTCACCCCCGATCAACTACGCACATTACAACGCTATAGCCGCATCTTAGCGCCCGACCTCACCACTATAGAAACAATAGGCGGGGGGAGTGCTCGCTGCATGGTAGCCGAAATATTCATCTAGTAAAATCCCAAGAATACATATGAACAACTCTGTATATCTCTTCGAGAAACCCAAAAACGAACCCGTATATAGTTATGCCCCCGGTACGCCCGAGCGAGAAGCCCTCAAAGCCGCATTGGGTCGCCAAGCCGCCCAAGAGGTGGAGATCCCGATAATCATAGGAGGGAAAGAGTATCGCACAGGAGATATTGGCAACGTGGTGATGCCCCACGATCACAAGCACCGCCTTGGTACTTATCATAAGGCAACGGAGAAAGAGGTGCAACTCGCCATCGATACCGCCCTCAAGGCACGGCACGACTGGAGCCGCCTACCCTGGACGGAGAGAGCCTCCATTATGATGCGTATTGCGCGCCTTATTGCCACAAAGTATCGCTACGAACTCAATGCCTCTCTCATGCTGGGGCAGAGTAAAAACCCCATGCAGGCGGAGATTGATGCCCCCTGTGAGCTTATCGACTTCCTTACCTTTAGCGCCTACTATGCAGGGCAAATCTATAGTGAGCAGCCCTTGAGCGATGCTACCATGCTTAACCGTATGGAGTACAGAGGATTGGAAGGGTTTGTCTTTGCCGTAACGCCTTTCAACTTCACAAGTATTGCCTCCAATCTCAACCTCGCCCCTGCTATGATGGGGAATACAACGGTGTGGAAGCCCTCTTCTACATCGCTCTACAGCAATTACCTCCTTATGAAGATATTTAAGGAGGCCGGGCTACCCGATGGGGTTGTGAACTTTGTGCCCGGGCAAGGGAGCACCATCGGCAAGGTAGTAACTGCGAGTGAGTCGCTTGCCGGATTCCACTTCACGGGCTCTACGGCTACATTCAATTCTATTTGGAAGAGCATTGCCTCGGGTATAGACCGCTACCGCACTTATCCACGTATTGTGGGTGAGACCGGAGGAAAAAACTTTGTTATGGTACACCCTTCTTCCGACGCCCAAGAGGTGGCTGTGGCTCTATTGCGCGGAGCTTTTGAGTATCAAGGGCAGAAGTGCTCGGCAGCAAGTAGAGCCTATATCCCCCGGAGCATGTGGGCGGATGTGAAGAGTCGCCTTGGCGATATGCTTGCAACGGTAAAAATGGGCGATGTGCGCGAGTTTGACAACTTTCTCAATGCGGTGATTGACGAATCCTCTTTCGATAACCTAGCTGCCTATATCCATAGAGCAAAGCAGAGCAACGATGCCGAAATTGTCTTCGGAGGTGCTTGCGATAAGAGCGTAGGTTACTATGTACAACCCACTGTAATACTCGCCAAAACGCCCAATTACGAAACTATGTGTGACGAGCTTTTTGGTCCCGTTCTCACGGTCTATGTGTATCCCGATGGCGAGTATGCTGAGACATTACAGCTCGTTGATCGCACGGCTAAGTACGGCCTTACGGGCTCTATCTTCTCCTACGACCGATACGCCACGGAGCTCGCGCTACAAACTCTGGAGCATGCTGCCGGCAACTTCTACATCAACGACAAACCTACCGGCGCCGTTGTTGGGCAGCAGCCTTTTGGTGGTTCGAGAGCATCGGGTACCAACGACAAGGCCGGAGGCCCGATCAATCTTCTAAAGTGGTGCAGCCCTCGTTGCATCAAAGAGACCTATGCGCCGCCTACGGACTATACCTATCCTTTCCTTAAGTAGAGGATACCTTCTCTGTACAATAAGAGAGCTTGACATTCGCCGTTATTTAGCTCTCTAGACCTTTGAGAAAGGGTGAGAAGCGACCTAAAGAGTTTCCTCTTTTGGGGAGGGCTCGGGTCGCTTTTTTATGTTGATATGCATATAAAAAGAAATGCCCCCAACCTTAGAGGTCGAGAGCATTCGTATCGGGTAGAGAATTAGAGAGTGGATACCTCTCTATTAGTCTTTCTCTTAGAATGTATAGCCGATAGTGGTGAAGGCACTTCTGTGGTAGAGCTTGACTGTTTCGTCGTTGCTCTGGTTGAGAATGCTATGGTCGAAGTTGAAGGAGAGGTTGTAGTGACCGCCAAACTCAAAGCTCCAAGAAACGCGTGTCCCAAGGTCGAAACGCTTAAGAGCGGGGAGTACCTTGCCATTATTGAACCCTTCGAAAGAGATGCCTCCCGAAGGAAGAGTCTCATCCCCTTTGAATAGGTCCACCTCGTAGACTTCTACATTTCCGCCTCCTTTGCTTACTTTCTTGATGGCAGAGCCTCCGATAGCATAGCCGGCATAGAGTCCATAATTGAATCGAAGTCTAAAATCATTATCGCCCAAACTCGTGCCCAAAAGAAGGCTCCCGGAGAGCGTGTGTATGGGAGTACGTACCGTTGTTACTCCTACAATGGGGTTTTGAGATACAATGCGTATACCACGCTGGTTGTAGCTAAACCCGGGGGTGAGGTCTAATAGTCTACCGATAGGGATACGGACGTCTACACCCACCGTGGGGCTTAGAAGGGCTCTTTCAGACTCTACCTTGAGTCCCTTTGTGAGGAGGTTTACATTAGAAGACCCTAGACCGGCATACAAGTGTACGCGTGTAGGGCGATTTCTTCGGTTCTCAACAGTGAAGCGTCTTTCGTTGTGTGTGACAGAGTGTTTTTTTTCGTTCTGAACATGTTTTTGTCCAAAAGCCGGAGCGATGCCCATCGCGAGGATAACGGCTGTAAGGAGAATTTGTTTCATCGTACAACTATTTTATCATTTAGTTTCTGATTGGGAACTAAAGCCTCTTCCTCGTTCCGGAGAGAAAGCTCTTCATTCCTTTTTTTGCAGAGCAAAAATACTATATTTTTAGTGTTTAGGCAACTAATATGTGATTTTTTGGAAGATTGTCGGGTAAAACCTATACTTTTCTTTTGTTGGAAAGGTGGGAGACAGAGGAAGTTTCCCCGAGTTCTACTACCAAAACAAGAAGATACGCCAAAGTAAAAACTCTAACGTATCTTCTCTCTGACCACATAGTAAAGGCTTTTGCTCCTGCAAACAGCCTTTCTGCCGGTTATAGTCTCGTCTTTCTAGATCTTAGTGGAAGATTACTTTGTAGCTCTTATTGCCTATGGCTACGAAGTAAGTGCCTGCAGGATATCCTTCGGTCGCGATATTGACTTCGCTAGATCTGAGGGAGTTGTATCTCTGTAGCATCTCTCCACTCGTATTGAAGAGGTATACATGGGTGTTTGCATTAAGCCCCTGTATCTGTACTCCTGTAGCTGTTTGGGAGATTTTTACCCCGTCTTCATTGATGGGTGCGCAAATGCCGGTAGGGGTAGATCCTGCATATTCTACGGCATTGGTCATAAAGCCTTGGGGGTCTGCTGCTCCATTGACATCGTATGGTGTCCATCCCTTTTTCTTTAGTTCTGCAACTTGTAGGGTATTGCAGACGTTGCTCGTAGGAGAGGGAGTGTTTACGATATAGCAGTGCCCCCAGAGGTCTGCCTTTTCTTCTTCTCCCTCTTCGTTGAACTCCTTGCATTGAGGAATCTTGGAGACGATCTTACCCATTGCTTCTTCCGATATGTTGTTGTCGGAGAGCGTGATTAGGTGCAGATTGGGGAGCATGGATAGATCTAGATCAGAGATATTGTTGATGTGCATGGTCAGCTCTTTGAGTTCCTTATTCTTGCTAACATCAACAGTCTTGAGGTTGTTTTGCTCCAATTCTAGTATTTCTAGATTGGGGAGCATGCTGACATCTATCGTTGTAAGTTCGTTGTCGAAGAGGCTCAGATTGGTGAGTTTAGGGGTCTTACTGAGGTCTATGTTCTTCAGATAATTACCACCAATAGAAAGGAGCTTTAGATTGGGTGTGAGGGAGAGATCTATGTTTTGATGCTGAGTCATGCATAGGTAGAGGCCTGTGAGAGCCGGTACCTTGCTGAGATCGATCTTAGAGATCTTGGTAAAGGAGCAGTCTAGATCAAACATCTCGGGGCATTCGGCTAGCTTAACGCTCTCTAGTTGCTTGTTGAAAGAGGCTACCAGTACGAGTAGCTTTTTAAAGCTGGAGAGGTCTAAGCTCTGGAGGGGAGTGTATTGTATGGATAGCATCTCGCAGCAGTCATTCTCTTCGAGAGGAGGGATTATCTTCTCTAGATCCATACATTCGTATAATTTGAAGTACCGTAAAGCGGTGCATT
>NZ_JBQMYL010000003.1:0-194300 GCF_052173515.1 Porphyromonas endodontalis
ACTCCTCCTCGGGCTATTCATCATCAAGTCTTGGGTGAATAGTCGGCGCAAGCTGGGTTTTACATGGAAGGGGCGATCAATCTAAAAATAATGCAACGATATGTTTAAAATCAAACGAACAATCCTTTTAGTAAGCCTGCTCCTAACGGGCTTCTCGTCTTGGGCCATGTCCCCCAAGGAAATTATTTATAAGGCCTATATCAGTGCAGACATGCAACTTTGGCGTACGGTCATAGACAACCTACATGCCAAGGCGAATAAGACTCTAGAACAAGAGCTTGAGCTCCTCAACTACGAGTACGGCTACATCGGCTGGTGTCTTAGCCAGAAGAAGAAACAGGAGGCAAGAACGTACCTGGAGCGATACGATGCTCGACTCTCAAGGCTCACAAGCGAACAGGCGCGAGGCATACGCTCGGCATACCGCTCAGCGTACTATGGCTTCGAAATCGGACTCAACAAGGTCAAAGCGCCGTTCCTTGGTCCCAAGAGCACTAGAGAGGCAGAGCAATCTGTCGAAGCGAACCCTAAAGGCTGGTTGGGCTATTTACAGCTGGGCAATATCGAGTTCTATAAGCCACCTATATTTGGAGGTTCAAAAGAAGAAGCCCTCAAGTACTACCTCAAGGCTGAGCAATTCTTGCTCAAAAATGGGATAGACCGAGATTGGAATCTCCTATCGCTCTGGGCGCAGATCGGGCTAACCTATGAAGAACTCGATAACCCACAAAAAGCTGAGCTCTATTATCGAAAAGCCCTGAATGCCGAACCACAGTTCAAATGGGTAAGAGATGAATTATATACGAACCTCAAGAAAAAGAAGCTACGATGAAAAAGAAAGTAACGATCATCGGTACAGGCCTCGGAGGCCTAGCCAGTGGACTACTCCTCATCAAGAAGGGGTATGAAGTCGAGTTCATCGAAAAAAATGATCGACCAGGAGGGAGGCTCAATCAGATCAAAAAAGATGGCTTTACCTTCGATACAGGGCCTAGCTTTTTCAGCATGTCCTATGTCTTTGAGGAATTCATGCAACGCTGTGGCATCGAGCTACCATTCGAATTCGTCCCCCTCGACCCTCTCTACTCCGTAAACTTCAAGGGTAGCACCAAGACCTACCACCTGTATAAGGATCTCGGGCGTCTCGCCGAGCAATTTCGAGACTTAGAGCCTGACTTTGAACGCAAGATGAAGGTGTATCTGGCCAAGTCCAAAAGACTCTTCGAGGATACCTTCGACATTGTGATTAGAAACAATTTCGACAACCTCTTTGACTATATCTCTGCTCTTATTCGGGTCAATCCTAGGCATCTGCCCGTCCTCTTCAAAACCTTTTGGGAGCATGTGCATGGTTACTTCTCCTCCTCCGAGGTGCGGCAGATCATCTCTCTAGTGGCCTTCTTCCTTGGTCGCACACCCTTCGATACGATGGCTGTGTATAGCCTGCTCTCGTACACAGAGTTCCAACACGATGGTTACCACAATGTAGCAGGAGGGATGTACACCATCGTCGAGAGTATCGTAGAGGAGCTTGTGCGATGTGGAGCAAAATTTCACTACAATGCCGAGATCGTAGACGTAGTGCGAGAGGGACAAAAAATCTCAGCAGTAATTGACCGACAAGGACGGAAATATGCAGGGGAGATCTTCCTCTCAAATGCCGATGCAGCACTATTCAGAGGACGCGTCCTGCGAAGAAAGAAGTACGATGAGGAGCATCTCAATCGCATGGAATGGACCATGGGATACCTCACCTGCTATATCGGGGTCGGCGAGAAGCTCCCTCAGCTGAACCTGCACAACTACTACCTAGGTACAAACTACGAGGAGTATGCCCTCAATGTGCTCAAGAGTCCCGACACGCTACAGAAGCCCTACTACTACGTCAATGCCCTCTCCAAATGCAACCCCAGTTGCGCCCCCGAGGGATGTGAGAGCCTATTCTTCGTATGCCCCGTTCCAAACCTACAGTATAAAACCGACTGGAGTGATAGGGATGAGATCGTTGATAGTATCCTAGCCGACTTCTCCGAGCGTATTGGGGTAGATATACGCCCCAAGATACTCTCCCGAACCATATATACGCCACAGGAGTGGGAGGCACAGTTTAACCTCTACAAGGGGAGTGGACTGGGGCTATCACACAAGATGATGCAGATCGGAGGATTCAGACCGGCAAACTTCGACGAAAAATTAGAAAACCTCTTCTACGTCGGCGCTTCTACGATCCCAGGAGCAGGGCTTCCTATGGCGATTATCAGTGCGGAGCTAGCCGTAGAGCGCATTCTGGAGTCGTTCAAGGCCTAAACCGAGACTCTTCATAGCTCGAAGGCAAACCTAACCCCTGAGGTAGTATCCTGATTTCATACAACTATCTTATTTACAGACACTATCAAACGTTTGAAAAAAGACGAGTGATACCAACAACCCGAAAAGAGAGACTATCTAGCTTATAGATAGTCTCTCTTTTAAACCAAATCAAAGACAACAAATACTTACTTCTTAGGTTTTATGCCGAGTTTTACTGGTTTTATCCAATGCTGTCCTAAATAATATTGTGCCATTATACAAAGGATTGCGGAAATTGCGTTTCGGAACAAAGGCAATCGGCATATAGAAGTAGAAAACTTCCAATCCTCTATTGGTGCGAGCTAAAATTTCTTCTTTAAGATCCATAGTTCTTCGAATAAGGTTTGACAATCGTCTTTCGGGCATATTCTGCTCGACATAGTGCTATAAAAAACACACTCCATCTGAGCCGAAGGAAAAACACACAATTGATCGGTTTCTCTGAAGCAAGGCAAGTCTTATTCATTGCATAAGCTATTAGAGTAGCGACTAGTACAAGTCTCTGGAGAGATTTGAAGAAATGTATTATACAGACAACTTGATTTGCTTTCAAAATCACACCTTCAAACGACTCCGAACAAGATAATCCTGGTCAATCTAGAATAACACCTCCCGTTTCTTTATAGAAATAAACCAAGTATAAACAAATCTAATTCACGGGGCAAGTCTTAGCAATAAGTATTCTATTGCATATCTTTGTCGTAAGAAAGTAAGTTAGTTATATATGAAGAGATTATTTTTAATAGCTATAATGCTCCTGTCTGCAGTTGCAGGCCTTGCACAGAATAATACTAAAATAGACAAACTAAAGGAACAGCAAAAGCTTCTCAAGCTTACAACAGAACTGAATAAGCTACAATTGGAGTACGAAAAGGAGAAAAGCACCAATATTGAACTTAAAAAGAAAGTAGCTGATATCAACTCAGAAGCTGATGTTGCCACCGCTGAATTCAATACAGCAAACGCGTCAAACACAGTAAAGGATGCGGATAGTACGATCAAAAAATTGAAGAAGGTCAAGTCCATCAATAAGAAGTTAAAGAGGAGCCAAAAGACTTTAGCTAAGATGGAAAAGAAAATTGCCAAGCTACAAAAAAAGATCGACGAATCGAACAAAAAAATTGAATTCGTGGATAACCAATAGACTCCGTAATATAGCAAGGTGAGAACATGTATGATACATGTTCTTACCTATGTATTCGCGCACAAAATTTAAACTGGACTTCGGCCACAATGGCGAGTGGCAAACAAAGAGAATCTCATCATGTTTGCTACATTGGGACTGTTCTATGGAATTGAAAAGAGGGAACTCCCGAGACTCCCAATGCGTCCACTTCACGCCTTTAGCCGAAGCATCAAGCGTTTCCTATCAATAATCGTCAAGTACCGCCTAAACGATTATAACGATAGGACTTACAACCACCGCTATCCGTCAAGCAAAACTCAACGGTTATTTTAAATCTGCACATTGGGGAGAGTCGTTGATCCCCAATTGCAATATCGCTCCAAAGATTGGCACAAATACTGCTTATCGTCTCATTTATAATACGATTCTAACTCTACCCATTAGGAAGGCTTACCGCAACGTAGAGACAGGTATCGGCCTCTACTTTTTAATACCATTACACTTGATACTGTAATCTGCACAGTCTACTCGGAGGAATTTTAGTTGGAAATTAGATCATCAGTGCGTATCTTTGTTGCGCTAAGTGATGTGAACCTATTTGGAGGATAACCAAAGCGTAGGTCACCACTATATTGTAGGATTCAAAAATAATGGCTTATGGGCAACAAACGGTTCCATTCTTTTTCTTCCCGCATAAGCTCTCTGAAGCGGCGTTTGCTCCCCTCTTATGGTGCTCAAGTGGGGGCGGTGCTCTTGACCGGCATCATATTTGGGTTGGGAGCCTACCTCGTATATGTGTCTAAAGCCTACAGCTACCTTTCGGATGATCCTAAGGTCTGCGTCAATTGTCACGTGATGGGTCCCTACTATGCAACGTGGCAGCACTCGTCTCATAAGATGGTGGCGACGTGCAACGATTGCCATGTACCCCACAATAACATCCTAAACAAATACTTTTTCAAAGCCAAAGATGGCTTGAGGCACTCCTATATATTCACGATGAGAAAGGAGCCCCAGGCGATGCAGGCTATTGCGGCAAGCCAAGAGGTGATATACGACAATTGTGTTCGCTGCCACTCCCAACTGAATCAGGAGTTTGTGAAGACAGGAAAAATGACACACAAGCAACTTACTCACGGAGAGGGACGAGCCTGCTGGGATTGTCATAGAGACGTGCCCCATGGTGGCAAGAATAGTCTATCGTCTACTCCCGGTGCGATTGTCCCGTATCCCAAGTCTCCCGTTCCGGATTGGCTTAGAGACCAGCTAAAGGCGGGGAAAGAAAAGAGATAATGATAGTATGGTTAGAATAAAAAAGAGACTCCTATGAAAGAAAAAAGAAAGCTGAAGAGATGGCAGGGCTGGGCGCTGTTTGTAGCTACTATGGTAGTAGTTTTTTGTCTAGGTCTTTTGGCCTCGTCTATTATGCAACGCCGTGCAGAGGTTGCCTCTATCTTTGCCAATAAAAAGGTAGAGATCGCTCCACAGGAGGCCCGAAACGCGATTTTCCAATCCAACTATCCCAAAGAATATGAGACCTGGCTGCAGACGGCGGACACCTCTTTTTCTTCGGAGTTTAATGGCAACAAACCCGCAGATGTCTTGGCGCAACGCCCCGAGATGGTAATATTCTGGGCCGGATACGCCTTTTCGAAAGACTATAGTGCGCCTCGCGGTCACTACTATGCCATACAAGATATGCTGCACACGCTACGCACAGGCTCACCCGGTGTAGATGGGATGGACGACATACAACCCGCTACTTGTTGGACCTGTAAGAGCCCCGATGTGCCCAGAATGATGCAGGCAATGGGAGTAGAAGCCTTCTACAACCAAAAGTGGAGTGCTATGGGTAGCGAGATTGTCAATCCCATCGGATGCGCAGACTGCCATGATACCGAAACAATGGATCTCCGTATCTCTCGCCCCGCTCTCATCGAGGCTTTTGGGAGAATGGGGAAAGACATTACCAAGGCAACTCATCAGGAGATGCGCTCTTTGGTCTGTGCGCAGTGCCACGTAGAATACTACTTCCGTAAAGAGAATAAATACCTCACATTCCCTTGGGATAAGGGCACTTCTATGGAAGATGTAGAGAAGTACTACGACGAAATGGACTACTACGACTACATCCATGCCATCAGCAAAACGCCTATCCTCAAGGCTCAGCATCCCGACTTTGAGATTGCACAACTGGGTATACATGCCCAGAGGGGTGTGGCTTGTGCCGATTGTCATATGCCTTATATGAGCCAGGGCGGCATGAAGTTTAGCGATCACCACATACAGAGTCCGCTCAACTATATTGATCGCACTTGCCAGGTTTGCCACCGAGAAAGCGAAGAGGTGCTCCGTAAGAATGTTTACGACCGCCAGCGTATGGCCAACGAGATTCGCAACAAACTTGAGAAAGAGCTTGCCGCAGCACACATAGAAGCTAAGTTCGCCTGGGATAAGGGCGCCACAGAAGCTGCCATGAAACCAGTCTTGCGCTACATACGTCAGGCACAGTGGCGTTGGGACTATGGCGTTGCCTCTCACGGAGCCTCGTTCCACGCGCCCCAAGAGGTTACACGGATTCTCTCCAATGGTCTCGAGCGAGCCCTACAAGCAAGACTTGCCATCTCCAAAGTGCTTGCCAAGCTTGGCTTTACCGGCGATGTACCTATGCCGGACATTTCTACCAAGGAAAAAGCTCAGCGTTACATTGGGCTTAATCCGGAAGAGCTTCAGGCCAATAAGAAGAAATTCCTCGATGTTGTAGTACCTAAGTGGGTAGAGCAGGCCAAACAGAAACAGCGCATCTAAAACTAACCATAGAGGTGGCCTCGTACTTCGGGTATGGGGCCACTCTTTTTGCTTATCAACGGAGCTTGTATGTGGGATAAGGCTTTCCGGCTCACTTATAAGCTCCGATTTTCGAAGAAAGACAGCTTACAGATATACAAATACAATGTGGAGAGACCCCTGGAGCTTCGTTGAAGCATTTGTCATTGCATCGGCTATTCTGGTCGTTGGAATCCTACTGCACTTCACCCTCGGCCCCATTCCTTTTCATGGGTTTGCCTATCCTCTAAATATTATCGGAGGGGTTGGGATTCTACTCCTTTCTCTCCTACTCGCCATCCTTGCACGGCGAGGCAATAGGATAGCTACCTTTCTAGCCGGATACAAAATGTCTATCGCTGCTATGGCGATACTTATGGGCCTCTCCATCATCATGGGCCTTACCCGACAAATAGAACTCGCTGCACCCCATGGATCCAATCTGCAAGAGCCGATACATGCCGTGGGCTTCAGTTATATGCTCTCTACGTGGTATTTCCTCATGAGTTATCTCCTTCTCCTTGTCGTGCTGGGCGGCACCACCTTTACCTTTATCCTAAGGGGGCGACGACGCAACATGCCTTGGAGTAGGTACATTGCCTTTCTTCTGAATCACTTAGGGCTCTACATTGCCCTCTTTGCGGGACTACTGGGGGCTCACGACTTGCAGAGATACCGCATGCAGGTAGATGCTAGCGAGAACCGTCCCGAGTGGCGAGCAACCAAAGATTTCTCTACCGAACTATATGAGCTCCCTCTCGCTATCGAATTGGAACGTTTCGAACTAGAAGAGTACCCGCCTAAGCTGATGATTATAGACAGCCGCAGTGGAGAGACCCTTCCCGCAGGGCATCCCTGGCAACTCTCTGTAGAGAAGACACCCATTATGGGCACCTACAAAGCATGGAAGATAGAGGTCTTACAACACTTGCCCCTGAGTGCTCCGGTAGTCTCCCGGGATAGCATGCATTTTGTAGAGTTTGGCAGTACAGGAGCAGTACATGGTATCGAAGTACGTGCAACCAACCAAGAGACGGGGCAAGTAGTGAACGGCTGGGTAACCTCCGGTAGCTACCTTATCCCTTTCAGAGCTCTATCCCTGCCGGACAGCACAAGCATTGTCATGCCCGATCCGGAGCCGAAGCAATTCCGTTCGTTCGTCTCCATCTATAGCCCGAATGATAAGTTTGTAAAGGGCAAGATCACGGTAAATAAGCCCATTAAGTTCGACGGCTGGGACATCTATCAGCTCAATTACGATCAAGAGATGGGGAGGTGGAGTACCGTCTCTGTGTTCGAGATTGTGCGCGACCCTTGGTTACCTGCAGTTTATGTAGGTCTCCTGCTTATGTTACTTGGGGCAATATCTCTTTTTGTTTTGCCTCGTCCCGCTCGCATTCCATCACCCTCAGAAGAGAAAAAGCTATGACTACTTGGAACGATATGATCTATTACGCCGTCCCCACCATACTCCTCTCGGGATGTGGAGCGTGGATGGCTTTCCGAGATAAGCGGAGTATCGCTCTCGCCCTTTTCCTACTCGCATTTGTAGTATTCGGCACCTATATAGGGCTCATGTGGCACTCTCTTGAGCGTCCTCCGATGCGTACCATGGGCGAAACCCGATTGTGGTACTCTTTCTTCGCCTTGGTGGCCGGAGTTATCGTTTACTTACGCTGGCACTACAAGTGGATATTGGGCTTCTCCACTATCTTAGCCTCTGTCTTTATCATCATCAACCTTGTCCGCCCCGAGATTCACAATAAGAGTATGATGCCGGCTCTCGAGAGCCCCTTTTTCGTACCGCATGTAATCTCCTATATGTTTTCGTATGGGATGTTGGGAGCAGGGCTACTGATGGCTTTCTATGCCCTGTGGTTGCAAAAGAAAAAGGGAGATGAGGGTCAGGCCCTCCACCTTATGTCTATTTCGGACGGATTGGCTTACACGGGGCTTGCCTTCTTGATGATCGGACTTCTCTTGGGGGCCTTTTGGGCAAAGCTCGCCTGGGGGCACTACTGGAGTTGGGACCCCAAAGAGACGTGGGCTGCGGTAACGATGCTTTCGTATCTACTCTACATCCACTACCGTCTGAGTAGACCTCGCAAGATATCGACCGCACTTTGGTTGCTCTTTTTCTCGTTCTTGTGCCTCCAGATTTGCTGGTACGGAGTCAACTTCTTACCCTCAGCACAAGGCATAAGCGTCCATACCTACGGATGATACAACGCCTCGTTGAGGAAGAAGGAGAGAATGAGAAAGAATTCTTATCCCTCTTAAGTTCGCTTTATCGGGAGTGATACTGTATTTCTTTTGAGCTTTCAGCTTGCTCTTGAGTGCATAAGCCTGCCCTATCCCTCTCTCAGTGCTTTGCAGATAGAATCCTCTAGAGAATCTACATCAGCAAGCAATTCTTGATTGCAACCCATAAATATAGGCGATCAAAAAGGCGTTCGTAATGAGCGCCTTTCTTTTTGCCTTTTCTGCACATTATCCCTGTCTTCCTTCTAAATCCTCTTTTGTGGAGGCTCCTCTTCCCAGCCCCACATCATAGGCAAACATGGTCAGGAACAAGGCACTCCTCTGAGAGATTAAAGACTTTCCGGAGAGAATAAAAGAGACAAAACGGAGAGCTAATAGTACACTTAGATCTCCGTTTTACATTTGAAGAATCTGACTTGTAGCTCTAAATTTCGACGAAACGAAGATTTAGTCGACAATCTCATTTTAGGGCTACATGACCTACTAGAATGATAAAAGTATTCGGTAGGTAAGCTTACAAGAAAGCTACCTTCTTCGTTGCGGTGTAGACTCCTTCGTCCGTTGTAAGGGTTATAGTCACTGTCTGGACGCTATTGGACGGAGCTTTAGAGAATCGTATGCGATAGAGGGTATTCTTGTCTTGCGGATTTTTCGGTTCTATCACCGCATTGCCTGGTTCTAAATAGACCATCGCAAGCTCCTCTTGTGATACTTTATCAAGAATCTTGCTAATTCGCTGCACGCCGTATCGAGGATCAGTGTAGCCTACATTTGGTTCGATTAGTCCGTCTAAATTTGTCGGGTCATAGTGACGCTTGATGCTCGGATAGGCAGTCAGATATTCAATCTCTACAATGTCTGAGAGAGAAGAGGCTGCCGGATGAGTTGCATCAAAGTCCTCAGAAGTAGTGATTGTCACATTCTTCACAAAGGCTGATAGGGCAAAGCCTTCATCTATGTCATCCGGGAAAGTCATTTTAGAAGCGTTGTCTCCAAACTTATTGGCACACTGTACAAATTTGCTCACTTCTGTTACCGGCTTTCTATAGCCATAGAAGTTCTTAGTAACAAACTCCACAGTCATAAGATAGTTTCCATGATTATCTTTTTTGAGAGCATCCTCTCTGATAGAGAGATCGCTAATCTTATAGTAGCGGTTTATCTGATGCCCTGAACAGATATATTCATCACAAGGTGGAGTGTTAGGGACTTCAGTGTTCCCATTGTTCTCCCCTTCATTGTTTTTGGTTGGATCTTGTTGCTCTTTGTTAGCTTCTTTCTGACCACCCGTGGGAGCACTTTGACTACACGAGAAGAGCGTGATGCCCAAGATTAAGATTGACAATATACGTTTCATATATTTATTTTCAGCGTTTTACATTTGTTTTCTTGGCGAAAGGTACGAATAAAAAGAGAATTAGAATAAACGACATCTCTCCTAGATTGGCATTATTGAGAGGGATACCGCATTGCTTTTGAGGCGTGGACTTACCCCTCGAGTATATAGGGCATTGAAAGCGCTGCCCCCCTTATCGCGATTGTCTCTATCGCCGGTAGACTTATAGACGCTCCTCCTCTATCGCAGCGTTACAAGAATTGCACCCCCTTTTATCTTACATGCCATTGGCACTACTCGACTTGGGATAACATCAATATGGTCAATCATAGAAGGGAGAATTGCATTCAGCTGTTGTAATGTAATGGGCTCCCCGTTTAGTACGATCAGACTCTCCTCGTCCCCATTTATAAGCAAGTTGTCTCCAAAAACTTCTACTCCTCGCACAAAGCGAAGCGCCTCTGCCATTGATTTCCCACGAGTAATTGGATTTCCCTTAAACTCAATTCGAGTAGCACCACCGGGACTCAATCTAGTATACTTGGCCATAACCTCAAGCTCCGAAAGCTCCTCAGGATTCTCCGACAGCTCAAAATTGTACTGAGTAGCAGGCTGGTCTATTATGAGAGTTCGACGCAAAGTTTTGTAACCTATACAACGGATTTCTACGAAATAGGTTCCTGGAGTTGCCACTTCTAAGGCATAACTCCCGTCGGCTTGGCTGACAGCTCCTGTAAAAGCACGATCTGTAGTATCTCGCTGTAATGTAATAGTTGCCGCTAGTACAGCAATTTGATCTTTAGTAGAAATGGAGCCCTTCAATTCATAGCGCCCCTCTTGCGCTGACATTTGTATAGTAAAAAGGAATGCGAGAAAAGTAAAAATACAAGAATATTTCATCTCTTTTTTGATCTGCATCTTGATATTTAGAAGTGATAAGAAACGCTCTCGAGGTTCTCATACATTGCACCACGATGTTATGGACACTGCCATCTAATCCGCTTGGTTCGGCAGCAAAGTTAGGAAATCTAAAAGTAAAATGCGAGGCTTTGAGGAGGGCGTATTCTGCAGCAAGGGGCATGCGAAGGGGGGCTCTCTAGAGGGAGGGCAAAATATGGTGCCTAAGATTTCGTAGGATTTAGGCCTAAATTCGAAAGGAATTCAGGCAGAATGTTTCCCCATTATCAGCCTAAAAATAAAAAAATCCAGCCTCGATTCTGGGAGGAAATCAGCCAAGAGGGGAAAAGGACTCGGGCTTTATCCCTTTTTTCGGTTGGAATGCAAGGCTTAGGATAACCTCTTAAATCATCGCATAAGCCCTCCGAAGCAAGAGACAACCGCAGCGCCCATTTTGAGCATGGGTCTACACAGCCACAAAAGCTCTATGGATTGTTTATTAGTCGCAATCCCTTACATTTGCGTTAGATATAGTAAGGGTATACAAGAGCAATCATCTACCAACCTCAAAATAAAAGGATTATGAAAACATTAGACCCACAACCTCAAGAAGTAAAAGAGAACCTTGGGGAGCTACTTAGGGATTTGGACGAAAAGGTGCCTCCCAAACAACTCGACCGCAACCTCCTTATCGCCACATGGAATATCCGAGGCTTTGGCGACCTTACACGCAGCTGGATGAGTAAAGAGGGCGACAGCCCCCGACGCGACCTCCACTCAGTGCATTGTATTGCCGAGATTCTAAGGCGATTCGACGTTATCGCTATACAAGAAGTCAAATCCAACATCAGGGCCTTGAGAGACACACTCAAGATACTAGGAGACGAATGGTCTATGATTCTAACCGACGTAAACCAAGGAAGTGCCGGCAATGGCGAACGCATGGCCTATCTATTCGATACGCGCCGAGTTAATCTCTCGGGGCTAGCGGGGGAGCTAGTCGTGCCGGACGAATGGCGCAGCGGAGTATCCAAGAACGTAATGCAAGAACAATTCGTTCGCTCACCTTATGCCGTGAGCTTCCGCTCTAAGCATCAGACCTTTATTCTTGTCACACTACACGTACTCTACGGCAAGAAGTCGAGCGACCGCATCAAAGAGCTCAAGGGGATTGCCCAATGGCTATCGTCTTGGGCGAAAGACATCAACGCCTATCACCAAAATCTGATTATCCTTGGCGACTTCAACATTGAGGCACGAGGAGACCTACTGGCTGAGACCTTCCTCTCTGAGGGGCTATACATTCCTGAGGGTTTGCAAAGCAAAGAAGTGAGTCGCTCCATCTTCAACGATACAAAGTTCTACGATCAGATTGCGTGGTTCAACGGCTTGAATGGCCAGCCCAAACTCTCCCTGGAGTTTGTACGTGGAGGCAGCTACAACTTTGTTGCTACTGCGCTCAAAAACAGAGGCCTGACAAAGCAAAAACTCTCCTTTATGCTATCTGACCACTATCCCCTATGGGCGGAGTTTAAGCTCTAATCCACCCCCTCAAAGAAAAAGAAAGGCAGTGTAGAAGTTTCCTCTGCACTGCCTTTTTCGTGGGTGTTATATCGCGTTATTTCTTGGGGATCTGGGCACCATACCCGGGTACTGCGCCAAAGAGTTTGCGCGCTTTCTCCCAGGGGTATTTATTGGCAAACATGGTCACGCGGGTAGTCTGCGTAGCCTGCTGATTCTGTCCGAGGTAGCGGTTGACCTGATTCGCCGTTGAGTTACGGTCGTAGTCCTCCGAAGATACAATCTTGAGACTCATGAAGCCCTTAAGGTAGGCCGCATCAATGGCTCCGATAAATCGTTTATCAAGGGGCATCTCCTTATTTCCTTCGTACTTGGGCCCGATCTCTTCGGCTTCTTCAATGCGAGAGGCGGGTACGTTAAGGGGATTAGACTTGGTACAGATCTCTAGGTCGTACTTATTACCAATGAAATAATTATCATAGAGATTGCTTTGCTTTAACTTCTCATACTCTTGCCTTGCCTCATAGCGACAACGCTCTACACCACAGCGTGAATTGAAGCCGAATATATTCTTGTAAACATTGATGGTGCGGATACCATTCATAAAGCGGAAGCCCTGCCCCATCGACTCAAACTCCTTGGTGATAGGCCAAGTGAATAGCACGGTATTATGGTGGAAGTCTAATGAAATTTCGCCCTCACGCCCTGCGGCTAGAGTGCCCCAAATCTCACAAGCGGCATAACGATTGGCCACGAATACATTGTTGCTGACCTCAATATGCCCGGCACCCATGGCCGCCTGCAATCCAAAGAAGCGACAATTGACGAAAACACAGTTGGAGACACGCACTTTCCCCTCAACCGTTAGGTGCAGTGCACGCCAATCGGCCTTGGAGTAGCCAGAGGGCTGTATGGGGCTGCCATCGGGATGTACCAACATACCCGTGAGTAGCTCCGTATTAGGCGTACCCGTGCGTGGGTCTTTCACGTCGGCTTTGTTGTAGATGATAAGCTCCCCTCCATCGAAAGTAAAGCCATCCACCACTACTTCACCGGCAGGGGTTTTATCCCCGTAAGCACGGCGTGCCGTAATGTGAAAGAGTGCCGAACCGAGAACGCGGGGCGACTTCTCATTGGGTTGGATCTTGGTGATGTACTTAAGAGGGTTACGCTCTGAGAAGTCGGACGAGTAGCCGCCATAGAACTTGAGGAACTTGCCGTTGTCTGCACCATTGCCGAAGCGTCCGCACTCGATATAGCCTCGGTCCATATTGCCCAGATAGTTACCTTCTGCCACGAGGATGGTCGAACCATCCTCTGCGAGATCGATAGCTTTTTGCAAATCCTTTAGGGGAGATTCTTTGCTCAAGCCATCGGCACGCGTCTTGCCGTTGGCACTCACATAGTAGGTTTTAGCCGCAGAGGTAGGGTTAGCCGCCGTTTTTCCCTCTCTGTCGGAGGTGTGCTCAGAGTCGTTTGTTCCCTCGTAGATCATTCGGCTGAGGGCGTTTTGGGTGGAGCCATTAAGTTGCCGAGCCTGTGCCGGTAGCCATGCACTTAGCCCTAGCACGATAGAAAGATAATAGATGTTCTTCATATTTGACTTCTTCAGTAGTTTGTGTTATTACACGAATAGGCTCATGGACAGGTTGTAAGAGCATTGCCGCAAAGCCACTCTTCCTCTATCCAACCCTGATGCTTTTTGTCAAGAGTCTGCACTTTGACCCACTTCCCCCGCTTGTCTAGAGGGCGCAAAGCGATCTCTTTTGAGAAAGTGTAGACGGCTCGAGCCTGCCCGGAGGGTTGCTCTCTAAGCTTGAGAGTTTGCCCCCCATAGTTGCGTGTACCTACGGCCACGACTGAGTAGTGTATCCAACTCTCTCCGTCTTGACGAATAGGCAATTCGCCCTCGTAAACTTCGCCATAGGAAGCAACAAAATTGCCACAGATACGCCACCACCCATCCTTATTATTGCCGAGATTGAGCATATGCGAGCCATCCTTATCTAGCTTATGCACCACAGTACCCTTGGGCGCATTACGGATGTTGGTATCCCCTTTTGTCTCATCGTAGACATAAACAAAGAGAGTATTCTCAAAGTTATCGAGCAGGAGCTTACGGGTCTTACCCTTGATCGTGAGGGTGAGCTCTAGCTGCTGAGGATCCTTCTCAGAGCTAGCCGGGAGAGTGGCAAAGCTATCGGTCTGTTTACTCTTGAATTCATACCGAGCTCGTTGCTTATCAAAAGTGGTACAGAATAATGTATCTGTGAAGTTTTCGGGATACTCGAGATGCACATCAAAAGGCTCACGATGTTCTGCATCATAGTACAAGACAACATTGATTTCCCCAATCCGATAGACATAGCAAACTGCGGGTAGGTCTTGTGCAAACCCGGTAGATACACCGGAAAATAGGCACAGTAGTGCCAATAAAATTCGCTTTAGTTTCATGGAGATTATTAATGCTTATTGTGTATCCAACTTATTGTATCATCCTAGAAGTGTTTAGTCTAGTCCTCTCGGGGAATACGCTTGACCTCTTTGACCCATCGCTCATTGACCCAACGGAAAACAACATACTTGGTATCAACAAGATCCCCTAGACCAAGATCGTCAAACATCGTATCGTACTCCGCATCCTGCTCTCTTGCGCCAACATACATCTCTATTGAAGTACCCTTTTGTGGCAATTTGAAAAGAAAGACAAGACGGTGCTTAAAAGCATCAGTCAGATTGGCTCGTTGCTTAGGAGAGAGCTGCGAAGTTTCGTAGAAATCCTCGACCTTCACCTCAGAGACCTTCGGTGCCAACGATCGATCTTCACGCAAGCGACCTCGGTCGTAGATGTAAAATTTGAGATCACTATACCCAAATGCATTATTGACACCGACCAACTTACGCCCATCTTTGAGGTTCCAATAGCAAACCTCTAGCGTAGGATCCGGATAGGAAAGATAAGCTCGTAGATAGCCATTGCGCTCGTCGCAGACCTCCACATAGGGCTCTATCCACTCCTGCCCTTCGGCGGGTAGCCCAACATGTGTGAGAAGTTTTTTGCGCTCCTCTACGGACCAGCGATTATCTACAGCCTTCTCGGGGAGCATCAAGAAGATATCTCGTATATTGATCTTCTTGGCCCCTTGGTTATTCTTCTGTGCCTCTAGACTAAAAAGCGAGAGGGAACATAGCATGATAAGAATAAGTCTTCTCATAGGATTGATGTACTTAAGTTATACTTTTGGGAGCTACTCAATAGGGCTCCATTTATACTCCGAAAGAGGATTGACCAAGCGCTCATCGATCTTGACCTCTACCATCTGTAGAGCTCTCAAAGTGAAGCCGTCAAAAATGTACTCCTTGACCTTCTCTTGCATCTCCTTAAGCTGATTGTTGCGGAGGAAGTCGTGGACATCGTTCTGATCTACCCACACACCTTTTCGCTCATTCCAACTCATCGTAGGGAACTCGGAGTCGTTGGTGTAGAAGAAAAACATATTGTCGTCTGCAACCTCAACCCCTAAGCTAGAGTCGAAAGGCAGGTCAATAGGCATCACCTCTTTGCCCGTAGTCAAGTCGTGTAGATAGAGTGCCCCCACTACATCTGTACCTTCACTCGTGAGCAATGTATGCCCCACTACTCCCTCAAAGTCGAGCACAGTCCCTTCGACCTTAAAGTTCTTGATATCCGAACGCTTGGGTTGTACCTCAATGATATTGTAGACTCCACCCTCTGTCTCGATGGTCTCGCCCTTGACGATGCGCATGTCTTCGTTTTCGAAAACCACTTCATCCCCTTCTGCCAACTCAGGCAGGGCAATAGCCCCCATTTGAGTACTATCGCTTGAGCCTGCTTGGTCGTTTTTCTGTCCTCCGCACGCTGTGCATAGGAGAGTAAATGCTAGGGCAATGCCTAGGCTTAGTGTCTTAGATTTCATCGCATACATAAAGTGATGTACGTATTTACTCAATATAGCTCCACTGGAACTCTTGGAGAGGAGTGACTTTACGCCCCTTAAGGTCGATCTTTACTTTCTGCAAAGCCATTAGAGTGAGGCCCTCAAAGAGCGAGTCTTTAACCTCTTGCTGAGCCTCCTTTAGCTGCTCATTGCGTAGGAAGTCGGGGACTTCATTAGCATCCACCCATGCCCCTTTTTTCTCATTCCATTGCACTCTGGGGAGATTATCCTCTGGGGAATAAAAGAAAACAGCATCCTCTCCTTGTATCTCTAGAGTACCGGACAAGAATGGCATATCTACCGGTACTAGAACCTCCCCCGTAGTCATATCGTGTAACCAAAGAGTACTCACCACGCCCGTACCTTCACTAGTAATTAAAACGTTACCGGCTACCCCCTCAAAATCCAGCACACTACCCGAAATCTCGAAGCCTTCGATACCGGTGTGCTTAGGTTGGATCTCAAAGTTATTGTACATGGGAATATCGTCTGTGGAGATGTCTCTCTCGACAATACGCACATCGTCATTCTCGAAAACCACTTCCTCCCCTTCTGCAAGTTCAGGAAGAGGAATAGCCTCTATTTGCGCGCTATCGTTTGAGGTCGTTTGGTCGTTTTTCTTTCCTCCGCATGCTGTGCATAGGAGAGAGAATGCTAGGGCAACGCCTAGGCTTAAAGTCTTATATTTCATAATATGTACAGTAATCAATGGTAATCTTAATTATAGGGATGAGGATGCTGAGAGCAAGGGATGGTTTGAGGCCTTCTGAACCCTTTCTACTCGCTCTTGCAGAGGGAGTGTATCCCCATAGTTCTTCAGTTGGAGAAAATCCTTGATAAGCTCTGAGGTTAGACTATTGGGATAAGCCTTCATAAACCGCTGCCACTCGCTCTTGAGCTCGGGATCTATCGTCCCAGATTCGTTGGCAATAGGTGTATTGTCCGTACCGGTCATATAGACCATCTGCAGGTATTGGTAGTTATCACTAAGTCTAACGAATAGCTCTTTCTGCTCGGGGTTGGACTCGGCATAGGCCTCGTATCGAGCGATTAAATCCCCCAGTTCGCGCCAAGTTAGCACGAGGCAAGCATCCGGAGCGATGTTTTCACTATCCCTTAAAAGCTGCCAGTACTCTTGATAGTAGGTGGGTAGCTGGCTGAGGTATTTGGCAAACAACGTAGGGGCTGGGGCTAGCAGAACAATCCCCTCTCCTACCTCATCAAACTGTAGTCCTCGCTGTATGTAGCCCTGTTCTTTCTGTTTGATGGAATCATGAGGCTCTATCGGATTACCTTCATCATCGTAACGATACTCGTAGTAATGCTCTAGATAGTCGCTCTCACGCTGATTGAGCATACCCACCTCTTCTTCCACTAGAGTAGCGAACTCCTCAAATATTCGGCATCGCTCTTCCGGCGTTGCAGCTTCCATCGTGAGGTCTAGGATCTGCCGTTTGAGGTAAATACGTTCTAGGGGATCGGTCGATTGGGCAAGAGCTTGTTCCAAGCTATCGATGTTGGGGGCTGCTCCTTCAGATTGTTTTGAGGATTGGCAGGCTGTCAATAGTACAACTCCAAACAGCAATAGAGAAAAGATTGGTTTCATAGAATTGAAGTATGAATTCATTTGCGTTATATGATTATAAAATCTTGATTACTTAGCAGGTTGCTTGATGTCGAAGCGTCTAACTCTATCGAACATACGCGTGCGTTTATTGGTCGAGGGATCGATGGTGAATAGAGAAAATCCACAGTCTCCATCGTTTTCAGAAGTAAGTTCATGATCCACATCGATGAAGAACAAGCGATTGCCAATCCAAAGTGGCGGCTGCTCGTCCGAGACGCCGTCTTCAACAAGGATCTGTTGCTGTGAACCATCGGCATTGGCAATGCAGAGCGGACCATGGGCAACGTCGCCAAACATTAGCATAGCTCCAAAAGCCACCTTACTACGGTCGGGACTAATGCTGTATTGCATATATTCGATTGATTCCTCTTCCTTCTGCTCCTCAAGATTGAGTTTATTAGTCACACACACGAGTTTACCCCCATTGCGGTAATACAATTGATCCGACTTTGTACTAAAGAGGTGGGAGTTCGGTTCTTCCCCTAGCCCCATAAGAGAGACGTACTTATCCCAATCTGCATCCTGGAGCTTGCGACTTGCAATGGTATAGACACGGAAGGAGGTGAAACAATAGGCCTCCCAACTGAAGCCATTAGGGATGAGTAGCTTGCCATCCTTGTACATGAGGCGGCTATGCTCCACACTGGTTTCTGAGATAGAGGACTCCTTGGGAATATTGAGATTGACCAGATCCTCAAGTTGGGGCTCCTCACCTCCAAAGGTAGCTTGGCGTAACCAGAGCATCCCATCACGCACCACAGTATAGTACATAGTCTTACCATCGGGAGCAAAGACAAAATTGAAGATCTCATCCGGCTCCAATAGATGGAATGGGATGGTCATATCCTCATCTACATTGTAAAAGAAGAGGAGACTATCCTGATAAGCAATCACATTCGAGGAAGTGAAATTAGTATAATTATACGATGGTGCTCCCACTTCAAGAGAATCCTTCTCCTGATTATTCTCTTTGTTCTTTCCCGCACTGCATGCGACAAGCGTACACATGGCCATGACGGAGAATACACTCGTTAATATGGTTTTCATAGTCTTTTATCTACTTTCATGCTACTAACAGGGCACGAAGTTAAGGTAAAAAGTTCATATTATCCCCCTCAAAACTTGATAAATACATTCTCAAAAGGCTAAAGAGGAAATAGGCTTTTGATTACTTAGCAGGTTGCTTGATAGCAAAGCGTCTAACTCTATCGAACATACGCGTGCGTTTATTGGTCGAGGGATCGATGGTGAATAAAGAAGTTATACAGCCGTTATCGTTCTCAGAAGTAAGTTCATCATCCACATCGATAAAGAACAAGCGATTGCCAATCCAAAGTGGCGGTTGCCCATCTTCGACACTCAGCTCTGTAAGGGACTCTTGCTGCGAACCATCGGCATTGGAAATACAGAGCGGGCCATGAAGCATATGACCGTAAAGCGTTAGCAAAGCCAGAAAAGCCACCTTACTATGGTCTGGACTAATGCTGCATTGGATATATTCGATTGATTCCCTATCACACTTTTCCCAGAGATTGAGTTGATCGGTCACACACACGAGCTGACCCCCATTGCGGTAATACAATTGATCAGACTTGGTGCTAAATAGCGAGACCATCTGTGGTTGTTGCTCTTTAGCCGGATCCGGAAACGAAAAGTCGTTATACCAATCTACAGTCTCCATCTGGAGCTTACGGCTTTCAATCGTATAGATATGGCGGGTATTGTAGAAGAAAGAACCCCAACCAAAGCCACTATAGAAGAATAGCTCGCCATCCTTGTAGACTAAGCAACTACGATTCATATCCGGTTCTCCAATAGAAGGCGACTCGGTAACATAGAGATTGACCAAATCCTCAAGTTGGGGTTCCTCTCCTCCAAAGGTCGCTTGACGCAACCAAAGTATCCCATCACGCAGCACGATATAGTATAGGGTCTTGCCATCGGGATCAAAAACAAAATTAAAAATCTCATCCGGCTCCAGTAGATGGAATGGGATGGTCATATCCTCATCTACATTATAGAAGAAGAGGAGACTATCCTGATAAGCAATCACATTCGAGGAAGTGAAATTAGTATAATTATACGATGGTGCTCCCACTTCAAGAGAATCCTTCTCCTGATTATTCTCTTTGTTCTTTCCCGCACTGCATGCGACAAGCGTACACATGGCCATGACGGAGAATACACTCGTTAATATGGTTTTCATAGTCTTTTATCTACTTTCATGCTACTAACAGGACACGAAGTTAAGGTAAAAAGTTTATATCGCCCCCTAAAACTTGACTAATCCCCAACTCAAGGGGCTAAGAAAATAAAGAGAAAGACACAATCTTACAAACTAATTCCTTCCCGACATTTCCCATTTTTCACCCTAAAAGCAGTACCTTTACACCGATATAGAGGAAGAATTTGAATCTATTAAGGGGTTATATTTTGCCTTACATCTCCCTTTATTTATTGCTAATAAGACAAATAAAGAACGGCGACAACTCCCACTTCTAAATCGAGAATAGGTTCCTATGAGAAGTGTATTTTACAACGATTAGATATTAAAGAGAGACCGCAAACAACGAGATAATGGAACTAAAGAAACAAGCATTGACCTCGGCATCCCATAGCGACTTTACGCTCGAGGCTCTGAGACAAATAGCCCCCTCTGCCTTTACGGAAGTGCGTGGGACAGACGGAGAACTGACGCACAAAGTGGACTTCGATGTACTGCGCGAATTGCTGGGCGATGCCATTCTCGATGCGAACGAAGAGTGCTTCGGCTTCCACTGGGTGGGAAAGCAGGCGGCAAAGCGGGCGGCTGCTGAGCCTACACGCCAGACGCTACGCCCCATTGTTGAGGATAGTGTGGACTGGGACACGACGGAGAATCTCTACATAGAAGGCGACAACCTCGAGGTCTTGAAGCTCCTACAGCGTGCCTACCTCGGCAAGGTGAAGATGATTTACATTGACCCTCCTTACAACACGGGCAACGACTTTGTCTATCAAGACGACTTTGCGATGAGTGGCGAAGAAATGGACGAAGCGATGGGTAACCTTGACGAAGAGGGCAACCGCCTGCGTCGCAACCTTGACACCAACCCCCGTTATCACTCCGACTGGTGCTCTATGATGTATAGCCGTCTGCTCGTGGCCCGCACCCTCCTCTCTAATGATGGCGTGATCTTTATTTCCATTGACGATAACGAAGTGCATCACCTTCGCAAGATCTGTGATGAGGTATTCGGGGCTGAGAATTTCATCGGGGCAATTGCTTGGAGGAGATTCAACTCTCAAGCTAACGTTGGAATCTTCGCTAAAGTGAAGGATACCATATTCATATATGCACGGAGTATTAAGGATGTTAGGTTTGGAAGAATACCTTTGACGGAAAAAGCTAAAAAAGAATATCAATACCGAGATGAACGCGGAGTTTATGCTAGGCGACCTTGTATCGACAGCGTAAGGGGCTGTCATAGTTTTGAGGTTCTCTTGCCTAATGGTTCTATTTTGAAGGACAACTGGACTATTACCCAAGCGAAATTTGAGGCTCTAGATAAGGAGGGACTTATACATTGGCCTCAGAATGGTGGTAATCCAATGCAGAAGATGTATTTAGTAGATGCTTTCAAATCAGGACAAATAGCTTGTGACTTTTGGGGAAGTGAGTACGGAAACAACAAAAACTCTGCGGATGAAATTAAGGCGTTGTTTTTTGGGAAAAGGGTCTTTGATTTTTCAAAGCCAATCAAATTAATAAACAATCTTCTTAGTTTGGGTTGCCCTACTCCTGACGACTCCATTATCCTCGACTTTTTCTCTGGGTCTGCCACTACCGCCCACGCAGTGATGCAGCTGAATGCAGAGGATGGCGGTAAGCGTAAGTACATTATGGTGCAGTTGCCTGAGGAGACGCCCGAGGGTGGCGAAGCCCGCAAGGCGGGTTACAACACGATTTGCGAGATAGGCAAAGAGCGTATCCGTAGAGCTGGAAAGAAAATCAAAGAAGATCCTGAGAACAAGAATAAAGACTTGGACACAGGTTTCCGTGTGCTTCGTGTGGACTCGTCCAACATGGAGGAAGTCTACTTTGAACCAGTAGAATTGATGCAGCAAGACCTGTTGACGCAGGAGGAGAGTGTGAAGTACGATCGCACCGAGCTTGACTTGCTCTTTGGTTGTATGGTTGACTGGGGCGTAAAGCTGAGCTATCCCCTTCGCAAAGAGGAGGTGGTAGGCAAGCTTCTGCACATCGTAAACGAGGGATCCCTCGTAGCTTGCTTCGACAAGGATATCAATCTTGAGGCTATTCGCTATATCGCCTCCATGAAACCGCAGCGCACAATCTTCCGAGAGTCCTGCTTCGCCACCGATGCCGACAAACTCAATATCTACGAACAACTCAAACAGCTCTGTGGCTGGAGTGACGACGAAGCCTACAAGCGTATCCATGTTATTTGATAAGAGGGGCAGTATATGAACCTGCAATTCAAACACCAGGGCTTCCAACAAGAAGCCGCACAAGCCGTTGTGGAGGTTTTTCGTGGGCAGCCCTTGCAAGAAGGCTCCGCTTATCGTATGGACATAGGTACGAATAAGTTGGACGTAACAATTCAGGGCTTCCGAAACCATGACATTGTACTCAACGACGAAGAGCTGACTCGGAATATCCGTGAAATCCAAATCAATCAAGACTTGCAACCCGTCAATCGAGTGCTTCGTGACACCAACGGCACGCTGGCTCTGAGCATCGAGATGGAGACAGGTACGGGCAAAACCTACACCTACATCAAGACGATGTATGAGCTATACAAGCACTACGGATGGACAAAGTTTATCATCGTGGTGCCCAGTGTGGCTATTCGCGAGGGGGTCATCAAGAGCCTTGAGACGATGGCCGACCATTTTGCCGAGGAGTACGGCGAGCGTATGCAGCACTTTGTCTACGACAGTGCCCGACTTACAGCAATTGATCAGTTTGCCTCTGACTCTAAGATACAGGTCATGGTCATCAATACGCAAGCCTTCAACGCCACAGGGGCAGATGCCCGACGCATAACCATGAAGTTGGAGGATTTTGCTTGGCGTCGCCCTATCGATGTGATTAGTGAGACACGTCCTATTCTGATTATCGACGAACCTCAAAGCGTGCTGGGGGCGGACAAACAGAATAAAACCCGCCTAGGTCTACAGCAGTTCAAGCCTCTATTTTCCCTTCTTTATAGTGCCACACACCGCAAAGACGACATTTACAACCAAGTGTATCGCTTAGATGCAATTGATGCCTTCAATAAACGCCTCGTCAAAAAGATTGAGGTAATGGGCGTAGAGCAGATAGGCACAACGGGTACTAATGGTTATCTCTACCTCGATGCTATTGTACTCTCAAAAAAGAAAGGCGAAGCCCCCCGAGCTCGTATCAGCTTCGATGCTACCAGCAGAGTAGGTCTGCGCACGGCTATGCGTTTGGTTGATGAGGGCTTTGACCTCTACGCAGAGAGTGGAGAACTCGAAGCCTACCACAATGGCTATATCATTGAGCGCATCGATGGAGTCAAAGGGTGTATTCGCCTCAGTAGTGGACAAGAAGTTTATGAGGGGCAAGCCATTGGAGCAATTACCGAAGACATTATTCGTCGCATACAGATCCGCACCACAATAGAAAAGCACTTCGAGCGTGAGAGTCTACTCTACAAGCAAGGTATCAAGGTACTGAGCCTATTCTTTATTGATTCGGTAGAGAAGTACCGCATCTACGGAGACAAAGGCGAGACCCAGAAGGGCCTCTGGGCGCAGATCTTTGAGGAAGAGTATAATCAGGCTCTTCGTAACAAGCTTTTAGACCTCTTTATAGACGAAAATTACAAACAATACCTCCAGAAGATACAGACCGAGAGTACCCACGCAGGCTACTTCTCCCAAGATAAAAAGGGCAAGATGATAGACTCGAAAGTGAAGCGAGGTGAGACAACAGCTAACGACCCCAATGCCTATCAACTAATTATGCGCGATAAAGAGCGGTTACTCTCGTTTGATGAGCCTACACGCTTTATCTTCTCTCACTCTGCCCTCAAGGAGGGATGGGATAACCCTAATGTCTTTCAAATTTGTGTACTCAAGCAGAGCGATAGCGAGGTAAAGAAGCGTCAAGAGGTAGGGCGTGGCATGCGTCTATGCGTCAATCAAGAGGGAGAGCGCCAAGATAGCGACCTCTTAGGAGATAGTGTGTATGACACAAATATCCTCACTATTGTAGCCAGCGAGAGTTATAAAGATTTCTCTGAGGCTCTACAAAAGGAGCTTGCCGAAAGCATCACCTCTCGTGCAGTGCTGGTCACAGCAGCGTTGTTTACAGGCAAAACCATCCTCAAAGCCAATGGCGAAAAGCAAACACTCAGCGAGCCGCAAGCAGCCATCATCATAGAGGAGCTTATCGCAGCTGGCTACGTAAAGAAACGGAAGCTCACGGAGAAATACTTTGAAGACAAAAAGGCGGGCAAGTTGGAGCTTGACGAATGGCAAGGAGAACAAGACGCTATCATCAAAGAACTGGATAAGGTATTCGACCCAGAGGTGCTCAAAGCTGCGAATGGGAGAGGGAAAGATACTGCCAAATTCCAAGCTGATCGATTTGCCAAAAAGGAGTTTCAAGCCCTATGGAAACGCATCAATAGCAAGAGCTACTACGAGGTGGACTTTGAGACAGAGGAGCTAATTCGAGAAGCCATCTTCAGTCTGGACAAGTCGCTCCATGTCACAGAAATACACATTGCCATCACAGCCGGTACTCTGGCAAACGTAAACTCGAAAGAGGAACTCGAAGCCGGGCAGGCAATGCAGGTCAGTAAGAGTCACAACATCAAAGTAAACGAAGTAGTGGCAAGTGGAGTGCGCTACGACCTCATCGGAGAACTTGTACAACGCACAGGATTGAAGCGTAGTACCATTGCCAACATACTCACCGGTATCAAGCAGGAGACTTTTGGGATGTACCGCAAGAATCCCGAAGAATTCATCATCCGTGCAGGCAATATCATCAATGAGCAAAAGGCTGTTGCGGTGATAGAGCATATCACGTACCATAAAATGGAGCAATGCCACGAGGTGGATATCTTCTCCAAACAGGCACTTCGTGGGCGTATCGGCATTGACGCCATACGGAGTGAGAAGTCGCTTTACGACCTCGTGGTAGTCGATAGCCAAGGGGTAGAAAAGGGTTTTGCCGAACAGCTAGAGCAGCAAGAGGCCGTGGAAGTCTACACCAAACTTCCTCGCGGCTTCTACATCAATACACCCGTAGGCAAGTACAATCCGGACTGGGCGATTGTGTTCCGAGAAGGCGAAGTCAAGCACATCTACTTCGTTGCAGAAACGAAAGGCTCTGAAGAGATCACTCAGCTCCGAACCGTGGAACAGGCAAAGATCGAGTGTGCTCGCCGTCACTTCTCCTCTATCTCCGACTGCACTCTTAAGTTCGATGTAGTCACAAACTACGAAACTCTCTATAATAAAGTAATGCAGGACTAAGAGCCCTTTTTCTGAGCAATAGAGGCTTGTAAAAAACAATATTGTTCTAAAGCTGAGAAGGCCTCGCTGTGAAACGTCGGAAAAACCCTGCCCTAGAGTTTTTTCCTTATAGGGTAGAAAAATAAAGTTTCATGGGCAGGAGCAAAAAATTTTTAGGGCAGTAACCCCAACAGAAATTAGGCAGAGAAGAAACGAAAATAGGCCTGCACCTTTTTCGGCCTTTGCTAAGAGGCTAAAAGGGCTTGGCCTTAGGTTAGTTTTAAGGGCGATAATTCAAGAGGGGACCTCTCCTACAAGGGCGTTCCTCAATCTCACCTCTAGTAGGAGATAACGAGCCTTAGCAACAACGAGCCGAGGCGGTATTCCCTCGAGGTTTCGTGGCAGGAGGCAGAGGCTTACGAGTGAAGGAGGGAGAGGATGGTGGGGGAGCTTAGTTCTCCGATAGGGGCATAATGCAGACGAAGGTAATCGAGAAGATAGGTTAGGATTCGCTGCCTCTCCTCCCGATGGAAGCGGAAGAGGTGCATATTTTGATAGTTAATGCGGCGGAAGTAACGCAGCGCCTTTGTCTCATGAATCGGAATGACGTGACTACTACGCAAGGGGTGCATTGTATAGGAGGCCTCTACTAGATCGAAGTAACCTTTAGGCTCCTGCTCCAGTACATCAGGGGGGAGAACTCCCAGGGGTTCCAATAGTCCAAATAAGAAGGTAATGGGGAAGTTGGCACAACTCTTCTCGCTCTCCTCTAGGGCCTCTATACTACGACTTATGTAACGATACACCTCGGGATCGGGAGGAGCGCTGCGCAAAATATGATAGAGAGCCTCAGCTAAGAAGTACGCAATATTTACCTTAATTTGGTCATACAGCATGAGGTTCAGACTCAGCCGGTAGTACTCGGCGTCGTCTATCTGTTGCAGGCCTCTTTGGAGGCGATGATCTGCCACAATGGAAAGTTCGGAAAGCGGGTGTACCATCCGCTGTAGCCGAGCCGTAGCCGAAGATCGACGATTAGAGGGAGAGGGTTTGGGTATCTTATAAGCTACCATCCCCTCCTCTTCTGTGAGGAGGTGTGCGATGGCAAACTTATCGTTGTACGCCCTTGTGGTAAGTACGATAGCGCGAGTGGATATGAGCATGAAAGCGACTCACACCAGAAGGATTCCTTAGGCTTGTTGCTCCAACCAGAGGGCAATAGCGTTGACTAGTTGATTGTTGCTCGCCTCGTCTAGTGAGGTGATACGAGCGTAGCTAGCGTCTAGTCCTGCAAAATTACTCGCATCCCGTATGAGCATATTGTGTTCCGTGGCTAGATACTCCTTGAGTGCAGCCGCTGTGCCTTTCTTCAGTTTAATGAGGAAGAATGTAGTAGTGCTGGGGAGGACATCAATCTCATTGAAGGCGCTGAGTTTGGTCATAAGCTCTTGGGCAGAGCGTTGCCACTTACGGATGGGGAGCGTGAATTGCGCCGGATGAATGAGGATGTACTTGGCAGCCTCTATGGCAATGCTATTGACAGACCAGGGAACGACCAATCTACGAATCACCTCCGAGTACTGACTGGGAGCTACAATATAGCCAATACGCAACCCCGGAATACCGTAGGCATGACTGAAACTCCAGAAGGAGATCAAATTGGGATGCGACTTACTATCACTTGGTTTTATCTTGTTTACCGTTGTGTAATTGGCATAGCACTGGTCAAGTATAAAGGTGACCTTGGGGTACTTATCAATGATGAGCATAAGCTCGGCATGCGATATAATATGCCCATCGGGGTTATTAGGAGTGGCTATATAGCAGACATCCACCTCGTCCAAAGGCCATTCGGAGATAGGCGTATTACCGGCAATCAGTCGCACCTCCGAGCGGTATAGACGAGCTGCATCCTCATACTCGGCGAAGGCCGGAGAGGGAATCAAGATGCGCTTCTCGGCAAAAGCTTCTGCAAGCAAATAGATAGCTTGAGTGGGGCCGTTGGTTACGATGATGGATTCCTCATTAAGCCCATGGCGCCGAGCGATCATTTTACGCAGCGTAGCCGCATCCGGCTCGGGGTAATGTCTCATACAATCTACCAACGAGCGGGATAGATGCTCGCCAAGCAGTGTGTGATCCGCACCGTACCATACGGTGTTGCTAAAGTTGAGGAAGGGCTTTTTGCCGTCGTTTAGGCGTTCGTCTCCGTGTCCGTTGATCATCTTATTTCTCGATCTAAAAGGGGAAAATAGGTATCTACTATGCTATGTTGTAGGGATGCTTTGGGCATCGATGGCGTTGATGGCAGCCTCCAGTAAACGAGGGCGCACCTTGAGCGAAATTAACTTCTTATTGAGCCGAGTGGGATAGGTGCGGTTGGATAGGAATACACACACCATCTCTCGTTTGGGATCTATCCATACAGAGCAACCCGTAAAGCCGGTATGACCATAGGTACCGGCAGAGGCATTGGAGGGGATTTGTGCGTTATTTTTTGTATTGTGGTCGAAGCCGAGAGATCGTCTCCCCTGCCGCCCTAGAGTGGTTACAAACTGCCGTACTACTTTGTGAGGAAGTATCTCTTTACCCCGATAGGAGCCATTGCAGCGAATCATCTCTGCCACTTGAGCAAGGTCTGTGGCGGTGGCGAATACCCCGGCATTGCCCGCAATCCCCCCTAATACGGCTGCGGACTCGTCGTCTACACTACCGCGCACAACGCCTCTAAGGGGGCATTTGGCTTGTGTGGGAGCAATCTCTTGTATATCCACCCCATGCGCAAGAGGATCGTAGGTGTAGTGCTCTAGGTGCATCGGCTTCGCTATCAATTGGGAGAGGTAACTATCGAGCGAAGAGCCCGATACTCTCTCTGCAATCATCCCAAGGAGAATAAAACTCACATCGGAGTAGCGATATACCCCGGGCGTCTTGAGGGGTGTTTGAGCGACTTTTTGCAGTACCGTATCACGAAATGATTGATGTATAAACTGACGCCCAAAGCGCAGGGTAAATCCATTCCCCTTCTCATCACGTACAAGGTTATCACGCCATTTGGCATTTGGATCTACCCATATATTTTCGTCAATCTGCACCCAATCCGGGCTATAAGCGTAAGAGAAATAGGAACCCGTGGTGAGGCTACTTGGCTCGATGAGCTGGAGATAAAAGTTGATGGTAGGGGTCAGCCCAGCTTGGTGGAGCAGTAGATCTTTGATGGAAATGGAACCGACACGAGAATCTGCCATCTCCGGGAGATGCTTGTCTACCCTATCTGTCAGCTTTATTTTTCCTTTGCCCACGAGATCCATAATCAGCGGCGTAGTACCAAAAGCCTTGGTTACGGAGGCTATATCAAAGAGTGTATTCTCGGTAACACGAGGGGAACGAGCCGACCCGTCTAGGGTACCAAAAGCGCGATTGTAGACTGTCTCTCCCTTATGAAGCACCACAACTTGGCAACCGGGGAAGGCTTTTCGCCTAAGGGCATCCTCTACAATACTATCGAGCGACGCAAAGGTACGAATGGGCTTTACGACCTCCGCATTTGAAGCGGTCTGCCCCTCTTTCTTTCCTCTAGGAGGGCGACAAATCTCCAAATCATCGGGCTCTATATTATAGTACCGAGCCACCACGGCGCGCAGAGCTTCGTCGTTCGACTCATAGGCTACGGCTACCACCTTGGCTTTTTTGAGAGCGGAGTGCCAAGAGGGGAGCTGATAGGGAGAAGCAAAAAGAGTAAAAACGACGCGCGTCTTTGCGGAGAGTTGCTCCACAAGTTGAGCCAACGTGCTACTATGTTTTGTATAGCAATTGACATAGACCAAAGAGCACTTGGAGAGAGCATCCAGAGCCTCAGAGTACGTTTTTCCGTTCTTATCTGCCAGCGTATAGTGAGCCTTCGGGGTGATGCCCATCTTGTGGAGTGCTGAAACAAATGCCGGTTTGGAGGAGCTGTTAAGATCCAGCACCCCTATGGAAATATCACCTTTACGACTCTGTGGGATTAGCTGCTCATCATCTCGCTCAATAGATATGGATTGATACCATAATTCATTAGCAAGATGGAGGGCTTTTGGGGTATTGAGGGAGGCATAAAAGGCGTCTCGGGATAGGTTAGGAAGCTGAGGTTGCTGTAGAGACTGCCCCATCAGTGCCCACTTATAAAGGAGTACTTTGCGGCAATGCTGCTCTATTTGCTTGCGAGAGAGCACACCTTGCTGCACGGCTGCCAGTATTTCCGCATGAGCCTTTACGGGGTCGGTGGGACCCAATAGGAGGTCATTGCCGGCAAGTAGGGCGCGTACACTAATCGGGGTTGCCCCACGTTGCTGCATCCCCTGCATCTGCATTCCGTCAGTAAAGATAAGCCCCGAGAAGCCCATTTCTTGCTGCAAGAGTTGGGTTGTAATGGCATAGCTAAGAGAAGCCGGAGTACCCGACTTATCGAGGGCAGGGACATTGAGATGCCCCACCATTACTCCGCCCAAACCGGCACGAAAGTAAGCAGCAAAGGGGGCTAGCTCAGTCTTCTCAAGCTCCGAGCGAGAGCCTTTGATCGTGGGGAGCGTCTTATGGGAGTCAAGAGCCGTATTGCCGTGCCCCGGGAAGTGCTTTGCCACGGAGAGCACCCTCCCCTCCTCCAGCCCACGAGAGTAGGCGAGGCTATAGTCAATTACATCTTGAGTCTTTTCTCCAAAACTTCGAGTGCCAATAACGGGATTCCTAGGATTGTTATTGACATCCACCACGGGAGCAAAGCTTACGTGTATACCTACAGTTTTGCATTGCTCTGCCATACTCCGCCCCCACTCTGTGATGAGACCGAGATCTCGTACATTGGCAAGAGCGCGATTGCGTGGGTAACGAATGGTATTGGATAGGCGCATGGCAAGTCCCCACTCAGCGTCTGCGGTGATAAGCAAAGGGAGCTTAGAGGTCTTGTTGAGGTGCTGAGTCATTAACCATTGGTCGTACACTTCGCCCTTTTGGAAGAGTATCCCCCCGGCGTGGCACCGAGCTACAACGCGCGTAGCCTCCGCCATCTGTGAAGCTCCACTAGAGGGATATATAATGGGGATAATAAGTTGCCCGATTTGCTCTTCTAGGCTCATGCTACGCATCCTCTCCTCTACTTCCCGCTCTCCGCCCCCTTGTGCGACGTTGGATAATAGCGAAGGAGAATAGGCTACACGCTGAGCAAGCGAGGCGCTCCCACCTACAATCAAGGCAAGAGCAAATGCCAAAATGGTAATGATTCGTTGCCAATTCATAAGTACAAAATTAGGCTGATTTTCCGACCTAGGCAAGAGCCGTCGCTCCGTGGGTCGGTCTCCTCCAGCTTATGCGTTGCCCTCGACCATGCCAAAAGCCACCGAAACCTTGATCAACCGGCATTTGGTTTTTCGGCTTCGGTGGCTTTATGATACTTTTCTATCTGGGGGCTGATCACCTCTTCAGCACCCTCTCTCTATCCACAATGTATACACGATCAAGAGAGGTGAGTGAATAGGATTTCGCCTCCCTCATTAGAGGAATCCCCCCTCTCCTGCCTAAAGTGGAGAGGGAGGAGCCTATTTTACTTCACAGGGTGGCGCTCTGGGTCGCTACCTACAACCATGACATACTTCTGCCCGTTAGCACTCTTTTGAAGGTAGCAGTGGGTGAGCATAGTCTTACCTCCAACCTTAGTAATAAGGTCGGCTTTGATGACAAACTTGATGGTCTTATAAGGCCATGCCTTTTCCTTTACTTCCTCCCATTTATTACTATGGTAGATTACTTTTACAAACTCATCACCTCGGTGCCCGGCCAGTTCACGCCCAGCAGCATCGCCCCCATTCTTGATCTCTGCAGAGACGCTCACGCCCTTAGGCATAGACACAGCCGGTACATTGCCCATGCGTACAGCACCCATTATCTTGCCAACCTCTCCGTCTGCCGTCCAGCGCGTGTAGAGCATAGTTGCTTTGCGTGCCTTAGGATCGGAGGATTCCTTCTTATCCCAATCCTTGTGCTGAGTAAGGATCTGATTATAGAGCTCCGTACCCATCAGATAGTACTGGGCACGAAGAGCGGGATCTTTCTGACAGAAGGCATCGTTCTCCTCTACCTTGTTGAAGCAATCAATAACACGGTCGGCAATGAGATCGAAGTCCACCACATTGCAAGCCATGTTAAACATGATTCGCTCACGCTCGAAGCGCAGCTTTTCGTACTCCATTGCTGGGAGCACGATACCAAGCTTGGCATCAAGTATACCTTTATAGTCATCGCAAGTTTCGGGCTTTACCCCCACACTCGCCCTCATTATCGGACTTAAATAAGCTAGTAGTAGAGCAAGTTTATCCACGGCAATGTCGCTATTGGGATCTGCAAAGAAGGCTGCCGCAAAGGGATAGCGGAAAGCATCATCGCAGTAGATACCCATCTTCTCGCCCGCGGGAGTAAGGAGCTCGGCGTTCTCTTTCTCGTCATAAATAAAAGGCGAGAAATCGACGCTGGCCCCCGGTCTCTTGCTAAGAACCTTACGTATCATGTCAAGATTGACGTTATATCCAATGAGCACATCGTTGCCTAGCCCATACATCATCGGATATTTATAGTAGGGCTGCAACGGGAAGTACTTCGGGTCAAGATGCTCATAGGCAGCGTGTATCTGTGCAAAAGAGCGGGTAGAACGACGCCACACTTCATCATTCGAAGCGTCGGGGTCGGCGGCAAGAGCCTCTTCCGAAGGCTTATAATTTTGCTTATAAAGGGTCTCAAGGCTACTACCTCCGCTATTACTTGAGGATTTCGATGTGGAGATTCCTGTTTTTTCTTCCACCTTCTCCTCGGCCTTCTTTTTACCCTTTTCTTCTGCTTTATCCACCGCATCATTAGCTGTAGACTCCACTTTGTTCTTCACTTTCTGCTCCACGTTCTTCTTAGCATTCTTAAGAATGCCTCCGATTTGTGCCTCAGCTGGCACGCCGAAAGCACATGCCAATGCAATGGATGCCGAAAGTGCAATGATTCTGTTTTTCTTCATCTTGTCATGGTACCTCTCCTTTACTCCTAAATTAAGGGGAACGCCGTATCAGAGGCTTGGGCGTTGGGGGTGATAAATTAATGTCTTATACTCTATGCCTTCTTTCGTCCTCCCCCTGAACGATGGAAAAACGTACGAATGCGCTGCCATAATGTGGGCTTTCGCAATGATTTGGGAGCCTGGATCTCAGGACGAAGACAATTTCTCTGGCACTGATTACGGCGGTCGAATTCGGCATCTATCATCTCACGCACCATATCAAGCAACTGCATACGATCTTCCATATGCTGCAAGCCCTCTTGTTGTCGCCGACTAAGGTTGTCATCTGATTGCTGCTTCATTTTTCTTTTCTCTTACTTACGTCAACCGACGCTCAAAGAAAAGAAAGCTGCCGACCGACTCGTGTTTTATCATCATATCTCTGCCCACAAAGTTACATATTTGACAAAGAAGAAACATTGCAAAATCAATCAAAAATCTTGCGATATCGTGCATTCTTCATGTAAAAGATCTTACAAAATCGTGCATAACGTACACCTCAAACATCTATATACAAGAGAGTTAGCAGTGACAGATTTACTCCTCTTGACAATCGTTCTTTTTCGAGAGTTTCGTAGGATGATTTTCCTCTTGGTAGAAGAGAAGAAAGAGAACGAACCTCCACCCTTTCGACCTAAAAAGCACAATCCTTTCGCCGAAAAATGAGAAAGAAAAGGACGTATAAAACATCGTCTTCAGACTAAGAAAAATCCAGAAAACGTTTTGCTATTCGATATTAAACATGCATCTTTGCAGAAGATTTTAATCCCACAGAGGCATCTATGGAAAGAGAAAGACTTGATGAGCTCGGCTATGAAAAAATACAAATCCCCCTTCACAAGCCACTCACATTCATAAAGAAACAGAAGAAAATCAACCAATTAGCAACAAACATACTCGGGTTACTTATTCTCATTTCTTTCTCCATTGTCTCCTGTAAAAAGGAAGCTATATCTTTTACTCCCGAGGAACGAGAGGAGGTAGACAAGCTCGTTCTCTCTACACATAGTGTTGATTCGCTCATCCTTCTACAGAAGAAACTACAAAACGAAGGCAACCGGCTCGGCAGCATCGTTGCCCTTAGGGAGTTGGGCAAGGCTCTACGTAGGGAAAGTCGTTTTGACGAGGCTCTAAGTGCCCATAGCGAGGGACTACGCCAAGCGGAGGCTATCGGGGACACACTAGAGTGGATACAAGCTCTGAACAATACCGCTACAGACTATCGTAGAATGGGAGTACTTGACGTAGCACAAGAATACCATTACAGCGCATGGATACTGAGCAAGGAGAGCTCAGACACCTCCTCTGTTGCTAAAAAAAACCAAGTAGTATCCCTCAATGGGCTGGGCAATATCTACATGACCTTAGGCAATTACGATCGTGCCGATAGTGTACTACGCCTGGCATTAGCGGGGGAACGAGCATTACAGAGTGCGGTGGGGCAAGCCATTAACTACTCCAATCTCGGCTCCATCTTCGAGCGCCGCGGAGAGACTGACTCTGCCTTACTCTACTACCAAAAGTCAATGGCTCTCAACAAAGAGGTGAACAACGAACTCGGTATATCGCTCTGCCATACCTACTTCGGATCACTTTACGAAAAAACACAGCAGTACGACGAGGCCATGAAAGAGTACGAAGCTGCCTACGAACTGATGAAAGACTCGAAGGACGAATGGCATGCAATCAACTCCCTCATAGCCCTTGCCGGACTTTGTTATGCCACCGGCAAGGAAGAAAAAGAGATGGAGTTCCTCAGCAAAGCTAAGGCAATGGCCGATCGCATCAAGTCTCCGGAGCATCAAGCAAGGATACATACCCTATACTATAAGCACTACAAACATGTCGGAGACTACCGATCGGCGTTGGCATCCTACGAACAGGCCGTTGCTATGCAAGACAGCGTGTTGGATATGGAGAAGATGAACCGAATCCAAAACACAAGTCTAAAGATTGAGCGCAACCGCCAAACGAGGCAGATGGGCGAGGCACGGCAGAAGTTGGAGCAGGAACGCACCATGCGTTACGTTGGCTTCGCCATCCTGGGGCTTATACTACTTATCTTAGCAGGACTGCTGGCGATGCTACTTTACACCAACCGACTACGCCGTCGCAACCACCTGACTTTGAAAAGAATATCCGCATTGCGTGAGGTGTTCTTCACTAATATCACCCATGAGTTTCGTACTCCACTCACCGTCATACTTGGGCTAAGCCACGATCTCCAAGAGTGTGCAGATTCTCCCACAGAGATTACTGAAAAGGCAAAAGTTATTGAGCGACAAGGCAACGGATTGCTCACACTCATCAACCAACTCCTCGACATCTCCAAGATCAAATCGTCGGTAGGCAACCCCGACTGGCGCTGTGGCAATATCTCGGCCTTCCTCAGTATGATTGCGGAAAGCTATCACGACTTCGCCCTCAGCCGCAACATTGATCTACAATTTTTCTCGAAAGACGACGATGTAGAGATGGACTTTGTCCCCGACTATGTGGTGAAGGTTATGAACAATCTTCTGTCCAATGCCTTCAAATTCACCCCCGAATATGGGAAGGTGAGTGTGGTCGTATGGCGCGAAGGAGATCTGTTGCAAATCGAAGTATCGGATACAGGAAAAGGAATTGACCCAGAGGCATTGGCTTACATCTTCGAGCCATTTTATCAAGCAGAAAGCGACGTACACCATATAGGTACAGGCGTAGGATTAGCCCTTGTCAAGCAAATAATGGATGCCATAGATGGCAAGATAACGGTAGAAAGCGCACAGGGGAAGGGTACTACTTTCTATATCAGTGTGCCCATTCACAACTATTGCCAGCAGCATCTATCTGACGAGATGGAATACAATCGGCCCTTTCTGCCCGAAGGCACAGAACCCCTTGAGGATAGCGCTCCAGAGGACAGCCGCTGCCATCTACTCATCGTTGAAGACAACCGCGATATCGCTGCCTACATCGGCTCTCAGCTTGCAAACCATTATGCCATATCCTATGCCGCCAATGGGTTAGAAGGCTTAGAAAAGGCACAAGAACTGGTGCCCGACCTAATCATTACCGACCTAATGATGCCCGAAATGGATGGGCTGGAGCTATGCCGGCAAGTGCGCAAAAATGAAATTATTAGCCACATACCTATCATTGTAGTAACGGCTAAGATATCAGAAGAGGAGCGTATCAAAGGGATAGAAGCCGGAGCAGATGCCTACCTCGCCAAGCCATTCAACAGCGACGAGCTACGCACCCGAGTGGAAAAACTACTCGAGGGACGACGTCTCTTGCAGGAGAAATTCATGCAAACTGTGATAGAATCTAAGGAAAATAGAGAGGAGAAGACTACCCAACCCGATGAATCCGACCTCCGATTCCTTACCAAGATAACAGATACTGTCTACCTGCAACTCAACCGCCACAAGGAGGTCAATGTTTCGCTCATCGCCTCAAACATGTGCATGAGTAGCAGTCAGTTCTATCGTAAACTGGTAGCTCTTACAGGCTATACACCCGCCGCTTATATCCAACGTATCAAGATCAAAAAAGCGAAGATCCTACTAGACGGAGATCCGAACATAAGTTTTTCGGAAGTGGCAGATCAATGTGGCTTCAACAACTATTCTAACTTTGTACGGGCTTTCAAGAATGTCTGTGGTATTACTCCCTCCGACTACAAAAAGGATGTGAATTCTAGTCTGTAGACGATTGTTTTCGACACCTCCCCTTTTATCCACCACCCCAAGAGACAAGAGGAGATAAAGGGGAAGTGAAAGGAGGGAGCCCGCGCGACCTGAGATATTCTTCTCTCTCAGCAACACAAAAGTATTGCCTAATTTCTCAAAAAGTACAGGGCAGAAACGCGCTCCATTTTCAGCCAAAAAAGAAATAATTCTAGGGCAGAAACCTTTTTATTTCTGCCCTATTTATTTTTCATTTCTCCCTACATTTTTCTATTCCTCTAACCACCTCGCCCACACAGCATGGATAAATCCCTATCCATCAGCGGACTAGAGAAATATCAACAAAGAATCAAAAAGCGGGAACAGACTCAACTAAAAGGGGAAAAGAAGGCTCTTTGCTCAGTGATTAGTATCTTTGCCAAATCGTATAGGTAACTAGAGTAAACTAGATATGAAAACAACCCTACTGAGAGGTGTCAGGCAGTCACTTTTCCTCCTAACCTTCTTTGTGACACTTTCTTTCTCGTGCACGTGGCTTTCTGCCCAAACAGCAAAAACATACGTCCATATAGTACAAGAAAAAGAGACGGTATACTCTATCTCTCGCCGATATAAAGTCTCCGAAGAGGATATATATAGACTCAACCCCGGTTCTGAGTATGGTATTCGTATCGGAGAACGCTTACAAATACCTTCTCCACAAAAGACCGAATCGGAGAAAACACAAAAGCAACCTTCTACCACCTCCGGCGCACAAGCAAACCAACATGTAGTGCAGAGTGGGGACACTCTTTACGCTATTGCTCGCCGGTATGGCACTACAGTACCTGCCCTCCTAAAACTAAATCCGGGATTGGAAGCGGATCAAATTGCCGTGGGTAGAGTAATCAATATTGCCCCTTCCACCTCCGGAAATAAAACAATTCAAAAGCAAACTACTCCTACAAAAACCCAGGAGCAAACCCAAACTAACAAGGCTCACATTGCCCTATTGCTACCTATTGGCAAGAATGGTCCGGCACGCTATATCCACTTCTACGAAGGCTTTTTGATGGGGCTTCTGAAACTCAAAGAGGGAGGGCTCTCCGCTCGCGTTGATACGTATCATGCCGAAAACGAGCAAGCCATACAGCAGCTTATTGATGAAGGGAAGCTCGATCCCTGCAACATCATCATAGGGGGGCACACAGACGGCACTACCCGACTTCTAGGTCGCTATGTAGGAGGACGGAATGCCATTTACATCTCCCCCTTTATTGCCCAAAGCCATTCTAACCAATACCCCAATACGGTATATCAACTCAATCCCGACCAGAAAGATCTCTACCCCTACCTATCCCTTGCCTTTGCCGACAAGGCGCATGGCCGTAGGATTGTATTTGTGGAGCACCCATCGGGCAACCACATCCCCGTTATCAACGCCCTCAAACGACGTCTAGACAAAGAGAATGTCCCCTACAAAGTATGTAGCTTCTATGATGCCAAATCAGGCAATTGGAACTTTGAAAAAGACAATAAAGAAACCATCATTATGCTCAATGATGGGCGTCTAGAGCCGACTCAGATGGTGATCAAATCCATTGAAAAAACCTTTGGGGGCTCTTCTCATATTCATCTTTTCGGTTACCCAGAGTGGCAATCGTACGGATCTGACTTCCTGAAAAAAATAGGAGCCCTAGAGAGCTCTATTTACTCCTCTTTCTACTTCGACGAGACCCAAACAGAAAACATGCAGTTTGCCAAAGAGTATGGAAAATGGTTCAATGGGACTCGCCTCGACGGCTACCCCAAGTATGCCGTTTTGGGCTATGATGTAGCACGATACTTTGTACAAGCTTGGACTTGGCACGGCATACAGATACCTCAAGCCTTCGGAGAAATCCCTCATGATGGCTTGCAGAGTGACTTTGTATTCCGCAAAGCCGATGGAGAAAATCACTTCACGAGCGTGGGACTTTTCTTTATCAATTACTCTGCCAATGGCGTAGGTACACGCCATAAGGTTATATTCTAGCCCCAGCCCAAGAGCCGAGATATGTCTCTATTTCGCACAATTCGCATCGGGGTCTTTGCCCTAGGTACGTTTTTTTCTCTCTCAGCTCAAACTCAAACCCCGAGCATTGTAGATCCCTCCTTACACCTTGGCGGCTCTTTGGGTATGACCTTCTCTCAGGTCGCTTTTATGCCTAATGTGCTCCAAGGCATCTGCATGGGACCAACAATTGGGGCCTCTGTTTCAGTAGAGAATAGTCCCTATACAGCCCTATCTCTTGAGCTTAACTACGCACAAAGAGGTTGGACAGAACGTTACTCCGCATCACGTGCAGGCACTGCCTATACACGCCGGTTACACTTTGTCGAGATGCCTCTCCTATGCCAACTTTTTTACCCCATAGGCAGGGTACGTCTAGGGCTTAAAGTGGGGCCACAAATCGGGTATATGCTGGGGGAGAAAAGTCATGCCCAAGGAGACTCATTCACCGAAGGCGAAACATTACGACACTCTATAGCAACCTCCCACCGCTTTGCTTGGGGGGTGATAGGAGGGCCTCTTGTCGCTCTTACTATTGGTCAGCACCGCATCGAACTAGAGGGACGTTTTTACTACGGATTCAACGATATTTTCAATACCACCGTATCCGACCCCTACAGCAAAGCAAGCGAAACGGCAGGCGTTGCCAAGGTTTCTTACTTATTCAGACTACTCTAGAAAGGAAAATTTTCTCACCCAATGAAACGAAATATATTGCGCTCGTTGCTCCTTTGTACTGCATTTTTTGGAACAACGATACTGACCTTCACCACTCCCTCCCTTGCTTATGCACAAGAGCCTGTAACATCAGATTCTCTCTACCAACGACCGGAGCAATCGCCCCAAATAGAGGAAGATACGGAAGAAAGTAGGGTCATTCCCATTCCGAAACCGCCCTACCGATCCTGGCTTGCAGGCTGGTTTTCCATGTCTCCCTCCACACGTCCGGCTCAGCTCCGGCATGAGTACACGACACGCCTACAGCCCATCCCTTTTACCCATCTCTCTGTAGCCAATCCCCTAAAACAACCTAGAGGGATAGAGTCTATGGTCGAAGGGCATAATCTTGATGAAGAACTCTTTCAACAGATCCAATCTCGCTACCCTCGAATTTTCCGCGAGACGCATACAGACTTGGAGTCACACCGCATAACAGCAGAGAAGATTGCGGTAGCAAGTGTAGCCATTGGAGAAACCCCTAGCGTAGGAGTATTAGACAAAGATCCCCTATCCGGTCTGAGACGTTTTATGGCTCCGCGCAAGTATTGGACCCCGGGATGGAATAGTGTTATTCAGTTCTCTCAAAACTATATCTCCAGCAATTGGCATAAAGGGGGGAGCAGCAATCTCAACCTCTATAGTCGTCAATTCTTCAAACTCGACTACAAGAAGGAAAAACTCTCTTGGAATAATGAACTGGAGTGGCGGCTGAGTATTTTCACGAGTCCCTCGGATACAGTGGGACGCTACCGCATAGCAGACGATCTTGTCCGCCTCCATAGCAACCTTGGTATCCAAGCCGTAAAGAATCTCTTCTATACCCTAGATGCCGAAATACGTACGCAAGCATTTAACATGCGAGAGGAGAATAAAACACTGGCTCTAAGCGGCCCCCTCTCTCCCATCGTTGCAACAGTGGGGCTTGGTCTCAAGTATGTCTACGACCATAAGTCGAGCACTCACTATGGCCGTAAGGCTCGCTTCGAAGTTAATCTAGCCCCTATTGCCTACGACTTCCGCTGGACACAACGCCGTGATATAGACCTAGCTCGCCACGGTTTTAAGGACGGAAAGACGCTCTACTCCGCCATTGGTTCAATGCTCCGAGCCGACCTCACCTGGGACATCTCGCAGAGCTTCCGTTGGCAGTCTCGCTTCTACTACAATACAAGTTACAAGCGTGTAGAAACAGAATGGGAGAATGCCCTCATCTTTGCCTTCTCCAAATTTTTCTCAACACGAGTGAATCTACATCTTCGCTTCGATGATGCTGCATCTCACGGAGCGGATTTAATGTCGCGCATACAGGTTAATCAGCTCTTGAGTTTTGGGTTTGAGATGAATATCTAATCCCCATACCACACCTCAAGACTATGGTTTTTAGAGACATACGATAGTAAGAGGTGGTCAGCATTTGTTGTACTTTTGTAGGACGTATTGGAATTAGAACAAGATGAAGATAGCCCCCCCCAAGCGGATGTACACGTACATAATCCAGCAGTTCATGCCCTTGCTGGTTATGACTTTTGTAATCTGCTGGTTTGTCGTACTGATGCAAATGCTTTGGTCTCGTGCCGACGAAATCGTAGGGCGAGGGCTCGATACTTGGGTTCTTATCCAGTTGCTTTTCCATGCTGCCGTAATGGCACTCCCCACGGCAACTCCGCTAGGGATTTTGCTCGCCTCCGTGATGACTTTTGGAGGCTTGGGCGAGCGTCTCGAACTGCTTGCTATGAAAAGCGCAGGCGTCCCCCTATATCGCATCATGTCTCCCCTCTTTGTTGTGGGTATTACTATTGGGTTAGCTCTTTTTGTCTACCTCAATACGGCCATGATGGACGCCCAAGTAAAGTTCTTCCAGATCATCTTTTCGGCACAACAATCACGCCCCGATTTGGAAATTCCCCAAGGAGTTTTCTACAATCAGATACCCGGATATAGTCTATTTGTCAAGAAAAAAGATCATGAAAATCGCACTCTACACGAACTCATGATCTATGATTTCTCCAGAGGGAGCAGCCAACCACGGATCGTACTGGCAGACTCAGGGAAATTGCAAATGGACGCCTCCAAAACCTTCCTTACCCTTGATCTCTACCAGGGAGAGAGCTTTGAGCAACTTTCTCAAGGCTCATTCTTCGAAGGCTCTGGTAGCGCCTCCTCTTTCGACAGAGACCTGCCCGCCTCCTACCTCAAGGAGCATTTTTCGCATAAACGCATTGTTATTTGGTTTGATACCAACTTCAAAATGATTGACGATGAAGGGCTGCGCAGTCAATTCGTAGGGAAAAACCTTTTGCAACTCAATCGCTATATCCGAGATACTGCCATATACAACCTCGATAGTGTAGGCCGCAGCAATGCCCGAGAGGCACTCTCCGGTTCGTTGGCCGATAGGTACACCCAAACAAGTATCCGCCCCTTAGATCCCTCTCCGGAGGCGAAGCAACATTTGCAAGCCTTGGAGCAAGGAGCAAAGCGGCAGCAAATAACGCTCGATAGTCTCTACCGCATGGCAAGCCCCGAGCAGCTAGAGACGGCTCTCAAAAACGCCTCCGAAAAGCTGCACAACATGACAGAACTTGCCACCTTCTGGGATGGTGCCTATCAAGCCGAGGCGTACAACTTCCGTTCACACAGCCAAGAGCGCCACCGCAAGTTCACGTTCCCTGTGGCGTGTATTGTGTTCTTTTTCATTGGAGTTCCCCTAGGAGCACTCATTCGCAAAGGGGGCATTGGAATGCCTATGGTAGCTAGCATCTTGCTCTTTGTTGTCTATTATATGATAGACACTCTGGGCTTCAACCTGAGCTACAACGGCACTTGGCCCACTTGGTTGGGGATGTGGTTTTCTACCTTTATACTCCTACCCATCGGAGCCTTCCTCACCTACGAAGCCTCCCGAGACTCCGTGGCTCTCAACCTTGACGAGCTGATGTTCCGACTCAAAAAGTTTCTGCGTCCGGAGCGTATCCGCAATATCATTCCCAAAGAACTTATCCTCAACTACGTCTCCACCGAGGAGGCAAAAAAACTGATCTCAACGGCTCAAGACAAAATGCAAGAGGTGGCAAAGAATCCGTTCTTTACCCATCGCCGTATTGGGTTTTCGACCTTGTCTCAACTCAATAGAGACTATGGTCAGACCTCACGAAGCCTCGATCGCTTGGTAGATCGTCTCGTAGACACAGACAATAGATTGGTCTTGGCCAAACTAATGGATCTACCGCAATTGCCTCGCCTTTTCGCCCCTCTACTCCCCAAGAAAAAAGCAATATATATTGTTTTATTGGGCATCTTACCCTTATCTTTGCCTTACGTTTGGTATTTATTAAGGCGACGCAAAGTGCTTTTGGAGCAATGGGAGCTATGCAGGCGTACCCTAGACGAACTTGCCAATATATACGAAACCACAAATAAAGAAGAATAATAAACCACATCTATGGATAGCTATAAATTGAACACAATTGAGGAGGCTCTCGCAGACTTTAAGGAAGGAAAGTTTGTGATTGTAGTGGATGACGAAGATCGTGAAAACGAAGGCGACTTCATCACTGCAGCCGAAACCATAACCCCCGAAAAGGTAAACTTTATGATGCGTTACGGACGGGGAGTACTCTGCACACCCATCAGCGAAGAGGTAGCTTCGCACCTTGAGCTTGATATGCAGGTACACGACAATACAAGCCTACACGAGACACCCTTTACCGTTACAGTAGATCTTATCGGGCATGGCTGCACTACGGGGGTTTCGATGTACGACAGAGCACAAACCATCCTAGCTCTAGCCGACCCCAAGACTCAACCTACAGATTTGGCTCGCCCCGGGCATGTGAATCCTCTTCGTGCGCGCTCTCGTGGGGTACTTCGCCGTGCCGGGCATACCGAGGCTGCCATAGACCTCGCTCGCCTCTCGGGCATGCAACCTGTAGCAGCCCTCATAGAAATCATCAACGAAGATGGTACAATGGCTCGTCTCCCTCAGCTCGTGGAGGTAGCCAAGCAATGGGATATGAAGATCATCACCATCAAAGATCTCATTGCCTACCGACTACAAAAGGAGTCGCTCGTGGAGCGTGGAGTGGAAGTACATATGCCTACGGAGTATGGGGACTTCCGTCTCATCCCATTCCGTCAGAAGTCTAATGGCATGGAACACGTTGCCCTATTCAAAGGCGAGTGGAGCAAAGACGAACCGATACTTGTACGTATGCACTCCTCGTGCGCTACGGGCGATATATTTGGTTCTAAGCGTTGCGACTGTGGAGAGCAGCTCCATCGTGCCATGCAACTCATAGAGAAAGAGGGGAAAGGTATGGTCGTATACCTCAACCAAGAGGGGCGTGGCATTGGCCTCATGGAGAAGATGAAAGCCTACAAACTACAAGAGAATGGGATGGATACGGTTGATGCCAATCTACACCTCGGGCACGCTGCCGACGAGCGCGACTATGGCGTGGGAGCACAGATCTTGCGCGAGCTAGGGGTGGGTAAAATGCGGCTTATCACCAACAACCCCGTTAAGCGTGTGGGGATCGAAAGCTATGGGCTAGAGGTGGTAGAGAATGTTCCTATCGAAATCGAACCCAACCCCTACAATACGACCTATCTTCGCACCAAAAAAGAGCGAATGGGGCATAAATTGCACAACATAAAGTAAGCAAAGACAACTCTATAAATACTGATTAAAATATCAACGTTATGCGCAAACTAATTATCACTCTCGCTACAATGGTAGCAGCAATTGCCATGTTGCATGCTCAGAAGGAGGATATTCGTCTGAAGCTTCAACCCGGACAAAAGATCCCCCTCCGCTACCAACAAGTAATGGATCAAGAGGTGGCATTTGGTGGACAAACCATGAAATCGAAAACAACGATTCGCTCCGAATTTGCTTTCTCTGTCGTATCCCTCAATGGCGAAAACCTTATCATTGATGCGATCGTCAACCGCTCAGATCTAGAGGTAAAAGGCGATCAAGGCAATATTACTGCAAGCTCTTCCGATGACACAGATACCCAGTATAACAAAGAGCTGAAGGCCGTTACCGGTAAGGTAGTACGAGCAGAAGTAACCCCTTACTTCGAGCTTGTAGGGGAGCCTAAAGCTCTAGACGAGAGCGTATCTCCTGAGACAGCAAAGAAAGTATTCGAAGCTGTTTCGAGCACACTCTCCGGCTTATATCCCAAACAAGCCGTAGCCCAAGGCGACACTTGGGAGGATACGGTATTCGGTGACAATAAAGCCAAATCTACGCTTACCCTTATAGGCGATAACTCCTACGTAATTGACTCGAAGCTCGAAGCTGAGCAGTCTATGCAGGGCATAACCCTCTCGGGTAGCGGTCTCTTCAACTACGAGATTCACAAAGCTACCGGAGCTCCCATCTATGGACTTCTCACCCTCCCTCTATCAGGTACTATGGCAGCACAAGGCACCATGGTGAATGTAAAAATCAACATTACGGGTAGCTTCGAATTCATGCAATAAGCCTCACAAGGCCTTTAAGAGAGAAAGATACATCTCTCCCGAGAGGGAGGGATGTACCTTTTTTTTTATCCGTATCACAAACTTCTATTACGCACAACTTACAATCATTCCGATGAAAAGACATCTACTATATAGTCTTCTCGCAATACTTGCTTGGTGCAGTACCGGGCTTGTAAATGCTCAAAACCTACAATTCCACTACGACCTCGGGCGGTATCTATACCCCGAGACGCAAATGGCTCGCCCCACCATTACGGCGACTATTGAGCAACAAAGTATAGATCGCTTTGGCGATACCTTTTACTTTGTCGACATGAGTTTTTTGCAGCAGGGTGCTGTAAGTGCCAATTGGAAGTTCATGCGCAACCTTCGCTTTTGGCAGGCCCCTGTTGCTTGGCACGTACGCTACGATGGGGGGCTCCGCTTCGTCAATGCCAACCAAAGTAATGCAGCCATCTCCATGAACGACGCCTTTATGACCGGAGGCTCGTACACCTACCTCAGAGGCGACCGACGCCTAATGCTCAGTGCCGCCCTACTCTATAAGTATATCCGCCTCACGCCTCAGCCCCACAATTTCGAACTTTGTACGGTATGGAAGTATGCTCCCGGGGATGGGCTTTTCTCGGCTACTGGATTCATCAGCTTTTGGCAACAAGCCGACAAAAGACCCGGATGGAACACTCGCTTTAAGCTAATGATGCAACCCCAGTTTTGGTGCAACCTCAATAAATTGGAGGCTATACCCAACGATATTAACCTTAGCATCGGCTCCGAGATCCGCATCTCACGCAATGTAGATGCTCCTCAATGGATCGTAACTCCTACGCTGGCTCTCAAGTGGAGCTTCCGCTAAGGTCTCCCCTCTTATCCCCTCGCCCTACAACTTCGCTCGCAGCTCTCCTCTTTTGGGGTGTTGGTGGGCGAAGTTTTTTTATGTGGTCCCATGCGTCAGAAACTGCAGCTGAAATAAAAAAAGAATCTAGCTAGAAATGCACTTGGGAATCAGCTGGTTTTTGAAAAAATCTTGTCCTACAAATTATTTGTTTCTAGGCAGAATCCTATCCGAAACAGGTCTATATAGAAAATATCAATAATGCTAGATGATTTCATCTATCAAGAAGAAATCAAGTATAGGCTATCTTTGCTTACAAGAAAAAGGGAGAGACCGCTTTAGCAACCTCCCCTAGTATAAAATAAAGATAGTAAGGATCAAAATAATAGGAGTGACAGTATGACCAGAACGCAATTCCAGAGTAACCTCCAAGAGGTGCAGGAGAATCTCCGTCGTTATGCTCTCAAACTAACGCAAGATACCAACGATGCAGACGATCTCGTACAAGATACTTCGCTTCGCGCTCTAACCCACAGAGACAAGTTTGTAAGCGACATCAACTTCAAAGGATGGATGATGACCATCATGTACAACATCTTCCTCAACAATCAAGATCGGGTAGAGCGTCGTCGTAAAATATTCGATACAACCGTGGATATACTGAATATTCCCCTAGTGACAGAGGGTGGGTATAGCACCCCCGATGGCGCCATGAATATTCGCGAGATCTACTCCGAAATCGAAAAACTCAGCGAGCATACACGTACCCCCTTCAAGATGTTCTTGAGTGGATACAAGTATAGTGAGATTGCCGAAAAGATGGGAATCCCTGAGGGCACGGTTAAAAGTCGAATTTTCTTTGCCCGCAAAGAGCTACAAAAGGCTCTTCGAGACATGCGCTAAATAGCTTTTTCACTACATATCTATATCCTGTGGGGTACAGTAGTAATACGATCCTCCTAGGAAAAAGGGAACGCAAACACTTTTAAAAGCGTTTCGTTTCGCTCTGATTTTCGAGTAAAGGGCTGGCTTCACATGATGGAGTCAGCCCTTCTCATTCTTAGAGCTCTCCCTCTCCGGCAAAGAAGTACAGAGAGGAAAAATCAAAGACTACTCCAGCTAGGCTCTCTCCCCTACCCTCTATTATAGATGTAGCATAAGTGTAAGCTCATCTGCTTTTTGTATCTTAGAGGGCAGTTTAGAAAAGGAAAGAGAGAATAATGGCAACGAAAGAATTCAAATACCAAGAGATGTTCCCCCTAAGGGAAGATACCACAGAATACTACCACCTAACAAGTGAATATGTACACGAAGAAGACTTTGGCGGGCGCAAAATGCTCGTCGTAGAGCCGGAAGCCCTACGCACACTGGCACGCCAAGCCTTCCACGATATAGCCTTTTACCTACGCCCCGAGCATCAGGAGCAGGTGGCTAAGATACTCTCCGATCCGGAGGCAAGCGACAACGACCGCTTCGTCGCCCTCACGTTTTTGAGGAATGCAGAAGTGGCAGCCTTGGGGCAGCTCCCCTTTTGTCAAGATACGGGTACGGCCATCATCCTAGGCAAGAAGGGACAAAATGTATACACAGGCGGAGGGGACGAAGAGGCTCTCTCCCACGGAGTGTACGACACCTATACACAAGAAAACCTGCGCTACTCGCAAAATGCCCCCCTCGACATGTATCGGGAGGTTAATACGGGTTGCAATCTGCCGGCTCAGATCGATTTGATGGCCGTAGATGGCGATGAGTACAAATTCCTCTGCATTGCCAAGGGAGGAGGTTCCGCCAACAAGACCTACCTCTACCAAGAGACAAAGGCTCTCATTACGCCCGAAAAACTTCTCCCCTATCTGGTAGAGAAGATGCGCACTCTAGGCACCGCGGCATGCCCTCCCTACCATATTGCTTTTGTAATTGGGGGAACTTCTGCCGAGATGAACCTCAAAACCGTAAAGCTAGCCTCCGCAAAGTACTACGACAACCTCCCCACCCAAGGGAACGAACTCGGGCATGCTTTCCGTGATACAGAGCTAGAAGCGCAACTCCTCGAAGAGGCCTATAAGATAGGCTTTGGAGCGCAATTTGGGGGGAAATACTACGCCCACGACATTCGGGTTATTCGCTTGCCACGGCATGGAGCCTCCTGCCCCATTGGCATGGGTGTAAGCTGCTCTGCAGACCGCAACATAAAGGCAAAAATCAATCGTGAAGGCATCTGGCTCGAGAAGCTCGAGACCCATCCGGCACGGCTCATTCCGCCGGCCTTGAGGGGGAAGACAGAGGGAGAGTCTGTAAAAATCGACCTCAATCGCCCCATGGACGAGATCCGTGCGGAGCTATCCAAATACCCCGTATCTACGCGCCTTTCCCTCTCGGGAACCATCGTAGTAGGGCGAGATATTGCCCATGCCAAGCTCAAAGAGCGTCTCGACCGTGGCGAGAATCTCCCCGACTACATCAAGCAACATCCCATATACTATGCAGGCCCTGCCAAAACTCCCGAAGGCCTACCAAGTGGCAGTTTTGGTCCCACAACGGCAGGGCGTATGGATAGTTATGTACAGCTCTTCCAGGAGCATGGAGCAAGCCTTATCATGATCGCCAAAGGCAACCGAAGCGCAGAAGTCACGGCTTCGTGCAAGGCACACGGGGGCTTCTATCTGGGCAGCATCGGAGGGCCGGCCGCCATCTTGGCACAAAACAGTATCAAGAAAGTGGAGTGCCTCGAATACCCGGAGTTGGGCATGGAAGCCATTTGGAAAATCGAAGTAGAAGACTTCCCCGCCTTTATACTCGTAGATGACAAAGGCAACGACTTCTTCCAGCAGATTCGGGATCGTTGCGAGGGGTGCGCCATCCTATCGTAACACAGAAAAAAATTGATCCGGAGTGAACTCTTTGCCCATTCTCACTATTCTTGGAGAGTAGAGGATAGCCAAGACTCCTCTCACCTATAAGAAAGAAAACAAATAGACGAAGACTATGAAACTTCTCCGCCACTCTTTATTCCGAGTGCTACTCCTATCAGCAACCATGTTTGTAGGCGTTGCCACTCAGGCCTCCTGCCAATCAAAAAGCAAGAAACAGATAACTCAAGAGGCTTCCCACCTCCATGTAATGGTGATTGATGCCAAGTACATGAAGGAACATATCTACGACTTTGAAAAAAATCCCACAGAGTTCGTTTATAAAGGCGATAAGCCTGCTATCATCGATTTTTACGCCGATTGGTGCGGTCCCTGCCGTCAGCTCGCTCCCAAGCTAGAGCGCATTGTGGCAGAGAGCGAAGGCAAAGTTCTCCTCTATAAAGTCAATGTAGATAAGGACGAAGTATTGGCTGCGCACTTTGGTGTAAAAAGCATCCCAATGGTACTCTTTGTCCCCACAAAAGGGATGCCCATACAAACGTTGGGCAATATCCCCGAGGGTACAATCAATGAGTACATACAAGAAATAATCTCAAAAAGCAAAGAATAACTCCACGAGAGTTTGTAGTATAAAAATTAATATGTAACTTAGCCGCGAATTTAGAAGATTCGCGTAGGATTTGTAAATATGGCAACGACTAAACTCAAAGGCGATCTTACGATTAACCTCCTAGGAGAGATGCCTCAAGTGGGAGTTATAGCTCCCGATTTTACAGCAGTCAAGGCTTCTCTCGCAGAAGCAAAGCTCGAGGAGTATAGAGGAAAAAAGGTAGTACTCAATATCTTCCCAAGCATTGACACAGGGGTTTGTGCCGCAAGTGTGCGTCGCTTCAACAAGGTTGCATCGGAGATGGCAGACACTGCCGTTCTATGTATATCCAAGGATCTTCCATTTGCTCAAGCTCGCTTCTGTGGAGCAGAGGGGCTTGAAAATGTAGAAACACTCTCGGCATTCCGTGGAGATTCCTTCGAAAAAGGCTATGGTCTTTTGATGACGGATGGTCCCCTTCAGGGCTTACTCGCACGCGCCGTTGTGGTAATAGACAAGGATGGTAAGGTAGTTTACACAGAGCTTGTAGACGACATTACCCATGAACCTGATTACGATCGAGCAATTGCCGCCCTCCAACAGTCGTAATTGCTCCTAGGATAGAGAAATTTGCCCTATCCCCTTGTGAAAGGGCTTTTCATGTTTCATGTGTTGGTGTGTTGGGCCGCTGTTGTTCCTTTTTGGGGTGCGCAGCGGCCTTTTCGCGTCCCCTCTAGGGCGTTCTCCACTACCCTCCTTCCCCCAAGTCTCCTCCTCTAGATAACTATATCCATTACTCTATAAAAGTATGAAGACAACCCCCAACCTAGTAAGGGCTCTACTCGTATCCCTCTCCATTTCCCTCCTCATCGTCTCAGCCACCGGCTGTAAGGGAGGTAAGAAAGAGAGCACAACTGATGATACCACAGCGGCACAACCCAACGAGGCACTCAACCTATTCAATGCAGATAGTGCCTATAGTTACATTGCTCAGCAGGTAGCTTTCGGGACGCGCGTCCCCAACACTCCTACTCACCAAGAGTGTGGCGAGTGGATTGCCGGCAAGCTTAAGGAGTTTGGTCTGGAGGTCGTATTGCAGCAAGCCAACGTATCAACCCACGAGGGCGCTTCCCTCCCTATTACAAATATAATAGGTCGCCTCAACCCCTCGGCAGAGCATCGCATCCTGCTCTTAGCGCATTGGGATACTCGCCCCACAGCGGATAACGACCCCAACCCTAGCCGCAAAAGCGAACCGATCTTGGGTGCTGACGACGCAGCAAGTGGCGTAGGAGTATTGCTTGAGGTGGCACGCCAACTAGCTGACCACAACAGCACGTTGGGAGTAGATTTCCTCTTTGTCGACGCAGAAGACATGGGGGTTAGCGAACAGGAAGACTCTTGGTGCCTTGGCTCCACCTACTGGAGTAAGCATCCCCATGTAGAGCACTATCGTGCTGAGTTTGGCATCCTCCTCGATATGGTAGGGGCGCACGACGCCAAATTCCGATGGGAGTATTTCTCCAAAGTTCACGCTCCAAGCATTGTCTCCTCGCTATGGGATAAGGCTGCAAGTCTTGGTTATGGACACTATTTTATTCAGGCAGATGGGGCTGCTCTTACAGACGACCACAAACCCATTATAGACAACCTTGCCATCCCCACTATAGATATAGTAAACTACGATCCTGCCCGGAGCAATGGCTTTGGTGCGCACTGGCACACACACGGAGATAATATGGACGTAATTGACAAAGAGGTTCTAAAAGCAGTAGGCGAGACCCTTATAGCTTACCTCGAAGAGAGAGAAAACGAACGTAAATAAAAGGCAATGAACAGCAAGTCAATCAACGAGATACAAGACGAAATACTAGAAGAATTCGAGCCCTTTGATGATTGGATGGACAAATACTCCCTCCTCATCGACATGGGGAATACACTGCTTCCCCTCGAGGATTCTGAGAAGACCCCTGAACATATAATTGAGGGATGCCAAAGCCGTGTATGGATTGTAATTACCCCCAACGAAGACGGCACTCTAGCCCTCCGAGGGGATAGTGACGCCCTCATTGTCAAGGGGATTGCAGCTCTACTGCTCCGTGTGTACGATGGGCAACGACCCGAAGATATTGTGTCGCATGAACTATACTTTATCGATCAAATGGGGCTTCGTGAGCATTTATCTCCTACACGTAGCAATGGACTAGTAGCCATGATTGAGCAAATCCATCGTTCGGCACGCACCTATCTATCCCGATAAAACATGTGCCAACTACGCTTTCGCCCTATCTCGCTAGAGGATAGAGACACCATCTTTCCCCTTATTTACAAAGACGACAAAGCGATCTGCGATCTCTCGTTTACCAACCTTTACGGATGGAGCGAACGCTATGAAACCTCCTGGACTATCTACCAAGAGCGGGTGCTCATCATCCGATTTCGCTCCCCTCTGCGCTCTCATCCCGTTTTTCTGCTCCCCTATTGTACAGAGCGTGCTCTCTGGCAAGGGGCTATCAACGAACTTATCCATTACGCGGAGAAGGAGGGATTCCCTCTCGTTTGCATGGGCGTAACCGAGGGTTGTGCCAAGAGTCTCGAGCAAGACTTTGGGCAGGACTTCCAGTTCTTTTGGGACGAAGACTATGCCGACTACGTCTACCTGCGGGAGAGACTCGTCTCGCTGTCGGGCAAGAAACTACAATCCAAACGCAACCACATCAATAAATTCAAGAAGCTCTATCCGGACTATACCTACCGACCTTTTACCCCCGACCAGAAGGAGCTGTACAAAGATTTTGCCGATCAATGGCTTGATGACACCACGCAGCGCGATGGCATCCAAGAGGAAAATAGGATGGTACACCGCATCCTTGATGCTTGCGAATCCTTGGAGTTGCAGGGAGGAGCCCTTTGGATTGAGGGGCAAATCGTCGCCATGACCCTGGGCTCGCCTATCAACCACAACACGTTTGATGTGCATGTAGAGAAGGCTAATCCGTCTATCGAGGGTGCCTATACAGTGATCAACAACGAGTTCGCCAAACAAATCCCCGAGCAGTATATCTATATCGATAGAGAAGAGGATTTGGGGATTGCCGGACTACGTTTTGCCAAAGAATCCTATCAACCGGAGTTGCGGCTCTACAAGGGAACGGCCCTGCTAAGGCGGCACGCACAGGTATGAACCCCCTCAATAGGCGACAGCTCTCTCGGGAGATTTGGCAAGAGGTATTTGGAGATGACGACAGATTCCTCGACCTTTACTTTGGACGCGTGTACCAAGACAGCGAGACCGATCTCCTAGTTGACTACGCCTCTACCCCCAAAGCCATTGCACACACAGGCCGAGTCTCCTATGCCTTTAGAGTGTGGGGAGAGCGAATAGAGGCCGCCTATATATCCGGAGCCGCCACCCTCTCCACCGAGCGAGGGCGAGGACTGATGCCAGCCCTGCTGCGTTCTGCTCATACTAGGATGTACCAAACGGGCAAACTGCTCGCCTTTCTTATCCCTGCCGAGCCCTGGCTCTACGACTACTATCAACGCAAATTCGGCTACGCCAAAGTCTGTTATCGTAGCGTATCCCAACCGAACTCCCCTCACCTCATTCCCCTACCTCAACTTTGCAGGCAAGCTAGCACAGAAGGATATATACACTATATCCGGCAACGTCAGCGGTGGCCTATGGGGCATCTAGAGCACACCTACCCTCAGTGGAAATGTGTAATAGAAGATGCCCTACTCAGTGGGGGCGGCTACACGCAAGAGGGGGTAGTCCGATTACTACAAGGGGGCGAATGCTCACAATTCGTAGCCACACAACTCCCCATAAAGGAGGGATTAGCTTACCATCAAGTAGTGATGCCCCCTCTCGGAGAAGGGTTCGAACCGCACGGTATGATGCGGTTAGTCAAAATTCCGCAGCTCCTCGCTCTCTACGCCAAGAAGCACCCGAATGTAGAATGGCAGTTCGATCTCTTCGATGCAATGCTCCGCCCCAATACAGGTCGGTACCGATTAGAGAAGGGGAAATGCCTCTTCACGCTTCTTCCCCTGAGGTCTCTACAAAAAAATATTCTCACCCCTTCGCTCCTGCTGGAGCAGCTATTTGCGGATAACCCCTTCTACATCGACCTAATGCTGGACTAGTGTACAGCTCCCCCTCAAGAATCTGAGTACACACCTTATCACCCCCCTACCCTCGAAGAGGAATAGGGGGATTTTGTTTTGGAGAGAGGCTATCAGTCCGTTTCCTCTAGAAAAAAGACAGAAGTTTACAGGGTGAAATAAATTTCGTTCCTGCCTAGAATGTGTCTCTATTCTTGGCTGAAAAATAAAAAAGTTCTGGGCAGAAGAGGGAGTACTTTCTGCCCGAGAAAAAGTGAGAAACTGGTCAGTCATTTTTTCCTCCTCCCCTTTTGAGCCGAAAAGAAAACTCTCGGAGGGCTCTCCATATCGGAGTGCAACGAAAAAAAGAAATAGGATCCTAGCCAGTAGCAAGTTAGAACAAATGTGTAATCTAAGTATTGTACATTCCGAGGTCTTTCATTACCTTTGTACTCGGTTTGTCGGGGGAACGAAATGTCTACAGCCCGGATGGCGGAATTGGTAGACGCGTTGGTCTCAAACACCAATGGGGTAACACCCGTGCCGGTTCGATCCCGGCTCCGGGCACTTTGTTTCCTAAGATGAATAATTCCGGAGAGAGCCTCGGCAATGCGCCGGGGCTCTTTTTGTTTTATCGTACAATAAGAAAGAATAGAGATTGTAGCAACAAACATGCTGCATATTGTGGGGTAACTATTACCTTTGTATTCGGGGAGAATGCAAAGCCATTGCCATAGAATGCTAAAGGCACCGCCCCAAAAGAGAAAAGACAATAGTAATACATTAATTATAGAGATACGGAAGTATGAATATTCCTGCACAACTTAAGTACACGACAGACCACGAGTGGGTACGCATCGAAGGCGATATGGCGTTTATCGGTATTACCGATTATGCTCAAGGCGAATTGGGTGAAATCGTTTATGTAGACGTACCTACGGAAGGCGAAACTGTAGCTGCCGGCGAAGTTTTCGGTTCTATCGAAGCCGTTAAGACTGTGGCTGACCTACTTATGCCCGTAGAGGGAGAAGTGGTAGAACTCAACGCTGCCCTTGAAGATCAACCCGAGCTTGTAAACAACGATCCCTACGGCGAAGGCTGGATTATTAAGGTAAAGATGGCAGACCCTGCTAAGGTGGAAACCCTTATGGATGCGGCTGCTTACAGCTCATTCCTCGGCTAATAGAGGCACAATCAAAAGCTAAGCTAATACACCCCACCTCTCTCAACACAAAAGAGGGGCGGGTTGTATGTTTGGCTAAAACATAGAGGGCGCGTCAAGAGGATTCTTTTGATTCGCCCTCGCTTGCATTGTCCTAGACAAAACGATATTTGGATCTATCACACAATACGATTGTATCACATATGACTCCGCTTGTAAGTATCATCATGGGCAGCACCTCCGATCTTCCCGTAATGGAGAAGGCTGCACGCCAATTAGACGAACTCGCGATTCCTTTTGAAATTTTGGCTCTATCGGCTCACCGCACCCCTGATGAGGTGGCTCAATTTGCCCGTGAAGCCGAGGCGAGAGGGGTACGCGTTATTATCGCAGGAGCCGGGATGGCTGCTCATCTCTGTGGCGTAATTGCCTCCATGACGCCCCTACCTGTTATCGGGGTGCCCATCAAGGCGACACTCGATGGTATGGATGCCCTCCTCGCTATCGTACAAATGCCTCCGGGGATACCTGTTGCCACTGTGGGAATCAATGGAGCTCAGAATGCGGCTCTTCTGGCAGTACAAATGCTCTCGCTGGGCGACGCCGATCTTATGGAGCGTCTCAAAGCCTTCAAAGAGGGGCTAAAGGAAAAGGTAGTGCGCGCCAATGCGGACCTCAAGGAGGTTAAGTACCGCTTCAAGACCAACTAAAGGATTGCCTCCATGGCGGTAAAAGCCCCCTGATACTGCACATAATACAAGACAAGCCCTAGAGAGAAATCGAAATAAATAGCAGTCCGTAGTGCACCTCTATATGGTACACACGATAGATTTATAACCCTATGCCCCCCCTCAGTTCCCCCCCTCTTCACGACCCTCTTGATGCGCTCAATTATCGCAGGCGTCGCACGTGTAGCGTCTCAATAGGCTCTGTACCCCTAGGTTCTGAGTACCCTTTGCGCATTCAGACCATGGCCAACGTCTCCACTCCGGATACCGAGGCCGGCATAGCCCAAACAGAGCGAGTAGCCCTGGCAGGAGCGGACTATATGCGTTTTACGGCGCAGGGGGTACGCGAGGCCGAATGCCTACAAACCATCCGAGCAACACTCGACAAGAAAGGATACTCCATCCCACTCATCGCCGATATTCACTTCAATCCACAGGCCGCTTATGAGGCTCTAAAGCATGTAGAAAAAGTGCGTATCAACCCCGGCAACTTTGCCGATCGCAAAGGAGAATGGAGTGGAGAGAGTATCTCTGAGGTAGACTTTGCTCGTGGCGAAGAGCGTGTAGAGCAACTTTTTGGCGACTTCTTACGCGAAGCCAAACGACTGAAAAGAGCCATCCGACTGGGAGTGAATCATGGCTCCCTTAGTGAGCGGATGCTCCGGCGTTATGGCGACACTCCCGAGGGAATGGTAGAGAGTTGTCTAGAGTATCTCCGCGTAGCTCGTAGTCTGGACTTTGAGGATATTGTTATCTCGATGAAGAGCTCCAACGTGCAGGTAATGACCCAGGCCGTGCGCCTTTTGGTAGAGCGTATGGACGAAATAGGGGTGCATTATCCTTTGCATATTGGCGTAACCGAGGCCGGAGAGGGCGAAGATGGACGAATCAAAAGTGCCGTAGGCATTGGCTCCCTTCTCACCGATGGGTTGGGAGATACGCTGCGTGTCTCCCTCAGCGAAGCCCCCGAGGCAGAGCTCCCCGTTGCACGCCTCCTTGTGGAGCACATTGCCGAGCGAGCTGCTGCCCCCCAACTATCCCCCCTATGCTCCCTGCCCTACCGAGCACAAATGCTCCCACGCAATGCCTCTTCTATTGCCGGGGAACTCTACGGAGGCAACCTCTTACCCTCTGTCCTTATTGTAGGGAAAGATGATGGCACTCCTCAGCTCCCCCTAGCAGGAGGCGACAGGCTAGGCACTTCGGTAGAGGCACTAGATCTCTCCTCTCTCCCTGCTATTTTGATCGAAACAGATAGTTTCTCTCGAGAGAAAGCAGAAGCTCTCAATCTCACACACCAGCCCAATAGGCTCTTGATATTGAGGGCAAACGGAACCAATCGCGTTGGGCTATGGCGTAGAACGATTGCCCTCCTTGCCGAAATGGGGGTAACTGCGCCCATCGCCCTAGAAGCCCAATTTGCGCCGCACGAATCCCTAGAAAAAGTGCAGATTGCAGCTGCAACAGACTTGGGAACGCTCCTCCTAGAGGGAGCCGGCTCCGCCATTATGCTCACAGCCCCACACCTTCCCCTTTCCTCTCTACAGGCACTGGCTCTAGGCATTCTACAAGCGACTCGTCTTCGATTCTCCCACACCGAGTACATCAGCTGCCCGGGATGTGGGCGTACGCTCTATAATTTGGAGGGAACAATTGCCCGCATCAAAAAAGCGACAAGCCACCTTCCCAACCTCAAAATAGGCATCATGGGATGTATTGTGAATGGCCCTGGAGAGATGGCCGACGCTGATTATGGCTATGTAGGAGGCGCGCCGCACAAAATCGATCTCTACAAAGGACAAAAGTGCATGCGGCGGGGAATTGCAGAGGAAGACGCCGTAGATGCCCTTATTGCCCTCATCCGAGAGAATGGAGACTGGGTGGAGCCCGAACAGGGAAAGGACCGGCAAATGGCAGAAAATAAGTAACTTCGTGCCGAGTGCGGAGCAGAACGCGAGTTTTGCCACGCCCTTTTTTGAGATGTCTATATGAGTATGAAGATAGCCATAATCAACCGATCCGATAACCCCCTACCTCGCTACGCGACTCCCCAATCTGCAGGTATGGATCTCTGTGCATACCTGCCCCAACCGATCCAATTGGAGCCGGGAGCACGTTGCCTTGTCCCCACGGGATTACACATAGAGCTGCCTGCAGGCTACGAAGCGCAAATCCGTCCTCGCAGCGGTTGGGCCCTCAAATCGGGAGTAACGACACTCAATAGCCCCGGTACAATCGATGCCGATTACCGCGGCGAAATCGGGGTTATCTTGATCAATTTGGGACAGGAGCCGGTACAAATCTCCTCGGGAGACCGCATTGCCCAGATGGTAATTGCTCGCTACGAAACAGCCGATTGGCACGAAGTAGAGACCCTATCGGAGAGCGAACGAGGCGAAGGCGGTTTTGGTCATACCGGCATGCAAATAACAAAGTAAAGCCCTACAGACGCCCCGTTTATGAAGCATCTCTACACCCTTCTTTTGCTCCTTTGCTCCTTGGGAGCAGTCTCAGCCCAAGAGATCAGCGCGCAAAAGGCATTATCCGATAGGCTCTTTGCAGAGGGGGCTTCCTCTCTATTATCCGAAAAACCACTCCTTGCCTACTATCAAATCCTTGCGTCGTATCAGTTGGATCCCTCGGGAGCCTCGGCTTTTGCGTTGGGGAACTTATTGCGCCCCATCTCGGTAGAACAAGCGGCCGAATGGTACCGCAAAGCATTCGAAGCAGACCCAAGTCACGATGAATACACCTTCCAATACGGCTATACCCTCGCTAGCAAAGGAGAGACCGACGAGCTGCTCCGCATGCTGGATAGGCACATACAACTATCGCCCTCCGATAGCCGCAATCAGCTCCTTGCCCTAGGAGTACTACTGGAGGAGCGGCAGTACGATCAAGTTTCGCAGCGGCTACCGGCACTACTAGAGGCCTCACGCGGCACTCCATACTACGCCCATGCCCTACAGGTAGCACAGCGAGTTGCCTTCGAAACGCACGATACAGACGCGATGAATCGCTACCTGGATGCAGCCCTAGAGTACAACGGAAATTCCCTGAGCGACCTAACGAGTTTGCTCTTTAATGTCAAACAGAATCTGAGTGCAGAGATCGCTTATAATCTCTTGCAAAAGATACCCCAATCGCAACGCACATCGGGCAGTATCAGCTATGCCGAGGCCTCCATTCTCTTAGATTTGAACCGCTACCCGGAGGTATTTAGCGTTCTACAACGGATTTGGAAAGCAGATGGCATGACACCCGAATTTTCGCAAGAAGCACTCCATGCTTTCCTCTCAGAGTTTGTTAGCAAAGGCCTAGACCTAGCCCCTTTCCTCCCCATTTACAAAGAGTTTCTTGCGGCTTACCCCACCAACTTTGACGCGCACCTCGATCTCCAGTCTCTGCTATACATGCTGGATAAACCCTCCGAGCGTCAGGCGCAACTGGTGCGAATGACCGAGCTATTCCCCACAGGGCACCCAGAGCTTTGGAATGCATTATTCCAAAACTTTATCTCAAGAGAGAAGTTCGACGAGGTCTACAAATATTTCCCTCAAGCCATCAAACAATATCCAAAGGAGGGGAGTTTATACCTTTTCAAGAGCCTGGCAGAGGAGACTGCCGGAGAGCTAGAACGAGCCAGAGAGACGGCCCTCCAAGGGATCGCCCAGACCGATACGACTGAAACCGAGGTGATAGGCGACCTTTACGGCCAGGTAGGCGACATCTGCGCCATGCAGGAGAAGTATACCGAGGCGATAGCTGCCTACGAAGAGTCTATCAAGCTCAACGGAAAAAATCCTAACGTACTCAATAACTACGCCTACTTCCTACTCGGGCTAGAGCAACCCGCTGTGATAGAAAAAGCCGTGCGGATGGCCTCTAAAGCGGTAGCCCTGCAACCCGGAGAATTTCGGTACCTAGACACCTATGGCTTTGCCCTATTCTTGCAAGGAGATTACCTACAAGCCGAGATCTATTTGCGCCAAGCTATTGAAAGAGCTGAGGCTGCCCTCAAAGAGGATCCCTCAAGCATCAGTATCAGTAGCCTTGCAGATTATTACTACCACTATGCAAAGGTGCAAGAGGAGGTGGGCAACCTACAAACAAGTCTTCTCTATCTTCAGAAAGTAAAACAGCTTGTCTCCACAGACGAGATTGACCTCGCTATCGAAGAAATAAAGCGACGTATGGAGTCTTCTAAGTAACTATCCATCATGAAGCAATCGCTCTCCATCCCATCCGTTTTGAGCTTTTTGGCACTTGTCGCGCTCCTCTGGGGCTGCGGTAGTCGTCGCCCGGGCGTAACTTCCAATGCCTCCGCAAGACAAACCCGAGAGGCCATGGCTTTTTCCTCAGCACGCCCCATAGCAGCACCTTGGCAAGTCAAAGCCAATCTTACTTTAGAGGTAGAAGGCTCCTCTATCTCCCTCGATGCCAATGCTTCTGTAGTGGTAGGAGAGGGAATATATGCCTCTCTTCGCCCCTTCGTTTTGTTCGAGATTGCCCGAGTATATCTGCTCCCCGAGGAGATTGTTGTTATCGACAAACACAACAAAACCTACCTGCGCACCTCTTATCAGCAGCTCAATGCCGCCTGCCAAGATCAATTCCCCCTCCCCCTATCTTACCCTCTCCTAGAAGGGTTACTTCTCGGCTATCTCCCTCAAGATCTAGAGGTGGAAAAGATGGTGACGCCCCATCAAGCCTTGGTAAAACTCCCCCAAAATAAGCTCTCTCTTCTCTATAACATAGGAGAGAATATGCGCCCCAATGCCCTGGAGAGTTCGCCGGTTAATGGAGGGGTACTAAAAGCAACGTACACCCACTACACCTCACACGAAAAAGGACTTTTACCCGACCGCTGCTCCTACCGAGTACTGCAAGATGGTACCAGTACGCTCTCTTTGGAGATCGAAGGCTCTTCTCATCGCCGTAGCGAGCAGGCGCGCGAGCATCTTATTGTGACTATCCCCTCGGGGTATCGTCAACTTACTATAAAAGAAGCTTTACAGCTTATCTCTAGCCTATTCCAGTAGTATTTCTCATCAATGAAACTCCGCTATACCCTACTCCTCATGCTCACGCTTCTGGCGTCGCTCCCCATGGTGGCGCAGCAGAAGTCGAAGAAAGTTCAACAACTAGAGCAGCAACGCAAAGAGGTCATCAAGGCCATCGAAAAGACCGACCGAGAGCTCAGCCGCGTAAAAAACGACAAGAATAAAAAACAGCAAGAGGCGGCACTCCTCAAAAAGAAGGTAGCTCAACGCCAAGAATTAGTAGTGGCTCTTGATAACGAAATCAAGGAGCTTAGTTCGGATATTGACTCTCTCGCACGTCAGGAGCAAGTGTTACGCACAGAGGAGGAAGAGCGTAAAGCAGCCTACGAACGCTCTGTACTCGCCCTACAGAAGAGGAAGAGCAGCACCGACAGGATGCTCTTTGTTTTGTCGGCATCTGCCTTCGACGAAGCCATCAGGCGCATGAGATTTGTCTCGCAATATGCCAATGCGCACAAACGCGCAGCCCAAGAGCTAAAAGAGACGCGTACCGCCCTTGAGCATACTCGCCAAGCCATTGAGGTAAACCGAAAGAGTAAATCGCAACTACTCGTACAGCGCGAGCAAGAGAAGGCTCAGCTCGAGAAGGAGCGCAAGCAACGCATAGGAGAGGTGACTCAGCTACAGGGACAGGAAAAAGATCTACAACAGCAACGCAAGAAACAACAGCAGCAAGTAGCAGCCCTCAACCGCAAGATTGAGCAACAAATTGCGGCAGAAATAGCCGAAGCAGAGCGCAAAGCTCGCGAAGAAGAGGAGCGACGCAAACGCTTAGCCGAGGGTAAAGACACGGCTACAGGAAAAGAACCCGTCCCGGAAGAGCGCAAAGCAGCCACCAAGGGAGGCTATCCCATGACTGCCGAAGAGCGTCGCCTCGGGGGGAGCTTTGCCCAAAACAAGGGGAATCTTCCCGCACCCGTCAATAACAACTACCGCATCATCGGCACCTTTGGTGTGCAGCAACACAACGAATTGAGCCGAGTACAAACCAACAACAACGGTATAGACCTAGAGGTTCCTCAGGGCACGAGTGCACGTGCCGTCTTCGAGGGGAAGGTCACCAGTGTATTCGTAATCGAAGGGAATAAGGCTGCCATTATTATCCGTCATGGTAATTACCTCACCGTCTACTCCAACATTACAGGCGTAACGGTGCGCAAGGGACAACAAGTAAAGGCGCATCAGGTTTTAGGTAAGGTGGCTATCGATAGCTTTAGCAATAAGGCCATACTCAACTTCCAAGTATGGCACGAGCGTAGCAAACAAAACCCCCAAGCATGGATACGATAAAGTTCGTTCGCCTGCCTTCGGGGGAGCTATCTTGCGAATCCCCTCAGCTTCTTCCCGAGCAAGTTGTAGCCACCATTGGAGTTTTTGATGGGGTACATGGGGGGCATCGCTTCCTTATAGAGCAACTCAAGCACGAGGCACAACGGCTCCGGCTCCCCTCTGCCGTGATTACCTTCGATACCCCACCGGTTATGGTGGTTCGCCCCGATCATCCCTTTGAGAAACTCAATAGCAATACCGAGCGAGAGCAACTCCTTGCCAAAACAGGAGTAGATTTCCTATTCCTGCTCCCCTTCGATTGGGCATTGGCAGCCCTCTCTGCCGAAGAGTTTTTCCGGCATATCATCACCCGGCAACTTCACGTTCATACTCTCCTCATGGGCTACGACCATCACTTCGGTCGCCCTCCCAAGGCAGGAGATCCACCAACGGACTACAAAAGTCTGGGGGAGAAATGGGGCGTGCGCGTGCTCCCTCAAGAGCCTTTTTTCGACGAAAAGGAGGGGAAGCCCTACAGTTCGAGCCGGATACGCAAGCTCCTACGAGCCGATAATCTCTCTCTTGCCAATCAACTCTTGGGGTATAACTACCGCATCACAGGGGAGGTAAAGGGAGGCTTAGGCATAGGAAAAACGCTAGGATTCCCCACGGCAAATATCCAACCGGAGGATGCTCATAAGCTAATCCCCCCTCTCGGAGTGTACGCCGTGTGGGCACATTTGGGCGAAGCTCGCTACGGAGGGATGCTCTATATCGGCAATCGCCCCACCATTGCCGACGGGTTGGAACGCACCATTGAGGTAAATCTATTCAATTTCCAAGGTAATCTCTACGACAAAAAGATCGCCGTGGAGCTCATCGCCCATACGCGAGGCGAAGCCCGTTTTTCTTCCTACGAAGAGCTATCACAAGCCCTACGGAAGGATGCAGAGATCACCCGAGGGCTCCTCTCACTCTAGCGAGTATTTTCCTCTCACTCTCCTACAGCCCCTTCTAAAACTACGAGGGGCAAGAAGAAGGGAACCCCTCTCCAAAACTTCCCCACCTCCAAAAGAACTTTCCACCCAGGCCATAAAGCCTCAGAGTTACTGCCCTAAGACAAAAAACTCTAGGGCAGAAAAGCTTCCCATTCTTAGGTGAAAAGAAAATATTTCTTGGGCTGCAACGAAAAAAAATTCAGCCTCCACTTTTTCTGTTTTTTACGGAGAAAGGAGAGACAAGCAGCCCCCACGCCTCCCCTCTGCAACGCCGTTGCACTTCATGCCACATGTCATATCCAGCGAATAAGTCCGAGAAAAGATACTACGGATAGGGCATTTTGCGTACCTTTGCCTAGGATATATTTAAGATGCAAGATAAAAGAAAAAGATTATGATTACACCCGTATCTAAGACGATTGACCTTGGTGATGGACGTACGATCAAGGTTGAAACGGGAAAATTGGCCAAACAGGCCGACGGTGCCGTTACCGTAACCATGGGCAATACCGTATTGCTCGCAACTGTTTGTGCAGCTGCTGATGCTGCCCCCGATTGCGACTTTATGCCCTTACAAGTAGACTACAAAGAAAAATATTCTGCTGTGGGTCGCTTCCCGGGCGGGTTCACCCGTCGCGAAGGCAAGGCTTCTGATTACGAAATCCTTACCAGCCGCCTTGTAGACCGTGCACTACGCCCCCTATTCCCTGCAGACTATCACGCAGAAGTATTTGTTAATATAACGTTGTTCTCCGCCGATGGCGTTGATATGCCCGATGCCCTTGCAGGATTGGCCGCTTCGTCTGCTCTTGCCGTATCGGACATTCCTTTCGAAGGGCCTATCAGCGAAGTTCGTGTAGCTCGCGTCAATGGAGAGTTCCTCATCAATCCTACCTATGAGCAAGTAGCCAATGCCGATATCGATATGATGGTGGCAGCTACCATTGATAATATCATGATGGTAGAGGGCGAGATGGACGAAGTACAAGAGGCAGACATGCTCGAGGCTATTAAGGTAGCCCACGAAGCGATCAAGAAGCAATGCCAGGCCCAACTTGAGCTATCCGAAGCTGTAGGTAAACTCGTTAAGCGCACCTACTGCCACGAAGAAAACGACGATGCCCTCCGCCAAGACGTACACGATAAGTGCTATACCAAGGCGTATGCCATTGCCACCAGTGGCACAAACAAACATGAGCGTGCCGCCTCATTCGAAGCTCTTGTAGAAGAATACAAGGCTCAGTTTACAGAAGAGGAATTGGCGGCTAAAAAGTCCATGATTGCTCGCTACTACCACGATGTAGAAAAGGAAGCAATGCGCCGCGCCATCCTCGATGAGGGTAAGCGTCTCGATGGTCGTAAGACAACGGAGATCCGCCCCATCTGGATTGAGACCGACTGCTTGCCCATGCCTCACGGCTCAGCTATCTTCACTCGTGGAGAAACTCAGTCGCTCACAACAGTAACCCTCGGTACCAAGGCCGACGAAAAATTGGTAGACGACGTACTCTGCCGCTGCAAAGAGCGTTTCCTCCTCCACTACAACTTCCCTCCCTTCTCTACGGGAGAGGCTCGTCCTCAACGTGCTACAGGCCGCCGCGAGATCGGTCATGGTAACCTCGCGTTCCGAGCCCTCAAGCGTATGATCCCCACTGATTACCCCTACGTAGTACGTGTAATCAGCGACATTCTCGAGTCCAATGGTTCGTCGTCTATGGCAACGGTTTGTGCCGGTACACTCGCTTTGATGGATGCTGGGGTGCAGATCAAGAAGCCTGTTTCGGGTATTGCCATGGGGCTTATCAGTGAAAATAAGGGAACAAATTATGCCGTTCTCTCCGATATCCTCGGGGATGAAGACCACCTCGGAGATATGGACTTCAAAGTAACAGGTACCCGCGATGGTATCACCGCTACCCAAATGGACATCAAGGTAGACGGCTTGAGCTACGAAATCTTGGAGCGTGCTTTGGCACAAGCTCGTGAGGGTCGTATGCACATCCTCGGCAAGATAGAGGAGGCTATGCCTGCCGTTCGTCCCGACCTCAAGCCCCAAGCTCCACGCATCGAGAAGCTCCGTGTACCCAAAGAGTTTATTGGAGCTATCATTGGCCCTGGTGGTAAGATCATCCAAGGCATCCAAGAAAAGAGTGGTGCTGTGGTGAGCATTGAAGAAATCGATGGTGAAGGTCATGTAGAAATCTCCTCTGCCAACAAAGAATCTCTTGATGCAGCTTTGGCTATGGTACGCGGTATTGTGGCTATGCCCGAAGTAGGAGAAGTGTACGATGGTAAGGTTACCTCCGTTATGCCCTACGGCTGCTTCGTTGAGTTCCTCCCCGGTAAGGAAGGTTTGCTCCACATCAGCGAAATAGAGTGGCGTCGCTTCGAAAAGATCGAAGATACCAACCTCCACGAAGGGGATAATATCCGCATCCAACTTCTAGAGATCGACCCCAAAACGGGCAAGTTTAAGCTATCGCATCGTGTACTCCTCCCCAAACCGGAAGGGTATGTAGAGCCTGAGCGTCGCCCCCGTCGTGAGGATCGTCCTCGCCGCGAAGACCGTCGTCCACGCGAAGATCGCAACGAAAACCATCACGACTAAGGTAATGCAATGAGCTTTTCTCCTCTACTCCTGTCTCTCTAGGTTGCTAGAGAATAGTCCGGCAAGAGGGGGGAAATTAGCTCCACTAAAGATAGAAAGAGAGGGAGGCAACCATACTTCCTCTCTTTTTTCTATTACAACCACACTGCTTCTTTCGCCCCAAAAGAGACAAATAACAACCTAGAGGACAAACCCTTACAGTCCAAAAAGGCAAAAGGATAGGAAGAGAAATCACGAAAAAGCAGGGGAAAAGGTGTTGTAAGTTACAAATTAAGTAGTACCTTTGCACGGTGATTGGGCGGCAGATAGTGCTGTAAGAGCTCTTACGATGCAGCCCCGAGAGTCACTTTTTAGGGTTGAATCGCTAGCTCAGTAGGTAGAGCACAACACTTTTAATGTTGGGGTCCTGGGTTCGAGCCCCAGGCGGTTCACAAGAGAGAAACTTCAAGGGATTTCCCTTGGAGTTTTTTTGTACCCAAAGAGGAGAATCCCCCTATTACAATGAACTGGGAGAGAGAATATCGCTTCTCTCCTGCCCTTGGAAGTATTAACGGCACCCCTTCCCCCTCTCGGAAGTCTCCCCTAGCGAAGCCCCAAGAGTCACAATAACTTTTGTACTTTTGTATCCGGAAAGAGGCATTCCTACCTCCCCTCTCGGAGAGACGATTGTGGGTGGTAACCAGTGAGCATTGCCTCTTCGGAAGTTGTCATTCTCTGTAAAATACAGCCAGACTCTGATTATGGAACAACAAGACTTGCAGCAACTCAATGCCGAAATAAAGGCTGAGAGCCGCTTTGTAGAAAAGATAATCACAGGTATGGGACAGACCATCGTTGGTCAGGATCATCTTGTGCGCGCCCTCCTTATTGGGCTACTTGCCGATGGGCATATCCTGCTAGAGGGTGTACCCGGGCTTGCCAAAACCCTTGCAATTAAGACGCTAAGCGACCTTATTCGTGCCGATTATAGTCGTATCCAATTTACGCCGGACCTTCTCCCTGCGGACGTAGTGGGCACGATGATGTACAGCCGTAATAAAGAGGAGTTTGTGGTAAAGAAAGGTCCTGTATTTGCCAATTTCGTTTTGGCAGATGAGATCAATCGCGCCCCTGCCAAAGTGCAAAGTGCGCTACTCGAGTCGATGCAAGAGCGTCAGGTAACCATCGGAGATACTACCTACCCCCTTCCTAAGCCATTCCTCGTAATGGCTACCCAAAATCCATTGGAGCAAGAGGGTACTTATCCCCTCCCCGAGGCTCAGGTGGATCGTTTTATGCTCAAGGTACACATTGACTACCCAAGCCGAGAAGAGGAGCAGCGCGTTATTCTCCTCAATATGCAGGGCTCTCTCCCCAAGATCAGCCCCGTAGTGACGACCGACGATATACTCCACGCGCGCGAAGTCGTGCGCAAGGTCTATGTAGACGATAAGATACTTCGCTACATCGTAGACCTTGTTTTTGCAACACGTGAACCCGAGCAAGTAGGTTTGGCGAACCTCCGTCCTATGATACTTTGTGGGGCTTCTCCAAGAGCCTCCATCAACCTATCTCTCGCAGCTCGCGCCTATGCCTTTATAGATGGCAGAGGCTATGTACTCCCCGAGGATGTACGAGCCGTGGCACACGATGTACTCCGCCACCGCATTGCCCTGAGCTACGAAGCCGAAGCCAACGAACTCTCCAGCGATACCATCGTTACGGAGATTATAAATAAGGTAGTAGTGCCCTAAGAGGCGAGGATAGGCATTATGCCCACAAATAGTACCCAATCACAGTTGCTCCAGAGCGATATATTGCAACGTGTGCGCCGTGTGGAAATCAAGGCGCGTGGCTTGTCACAAGAGCTTTTTGCAGGAGAATACCACTCGGCATTCCGCGGTCGGGGTATGGCATTTAGTGAGGTGCGCGAGTACCAAGTGGGCGATGATATACGCGACATTGACTGGAACGTAACGGCTCGCCTCGGAGATCCCTACATCAAAATCTTCGAAGAGGAACGCGAACTGACTGTGATGCTCGCCATCGACATGTCCGCGAGTCTCAACTTTGGGACGCAAGAGGAGACCAAACGCGAGTTGGTTGCCGAGATTGCCGCTACCCTCGCGTTCTCGGCTATTGAGAACAACGACAAAGTGGGCGTCCTCCTCTTTACTGATACGGTAGAGAAGTATATACCCCCTGGTAAGGGCAAAAAACATATTCTTTACATCATACGCGAGATACTGCTTTTTAGCCCCCAAGGTCGTGGTACCAACCTAGAGATCCCGCTAACGTACCTCAGTCGCATTGTCAAAAAGCGCTCCACCACTTTCATTATTAGTGACTTCATGACCGACGGCAAGGCAGAAAGCTACCGTAATGCCCTGCGTTTTGCTGCACGTAAGCATGATTTAATCGCCATTGTAGTGCGAGATCCCCGAGAAGAGGCACTGCCCAAAATGGGATTGGTACAGTTTGAAGACCCCGAGACTGGGGCTACACGCTGGATTGACACCCATTCGAAAAAAGTGCGTCGTGCCTATGCCGAGGGTTTTTCCATGGCACAAGAGGAACGTAGGAACTCCATGAAACTCTACGGCATAGACTATGCCGAAGTTGCCACCGGAGAGGATTTTGTACGCGCTTTGCTCAAAATATTCTCGCACCGCTAGAGGCAAGATGAATACGGAGTATCGAGGTTATTGGTTTATGAATAGACACGCACACAACCTATCTAAGCATCTTTGGGGAGTTGTACTACTGCTCTTTACGCTTCTCCCTCAAGCTCTACATAGCCAAGAAGCGAAGATTACAACAAGCATTGCTCCCGATGAAATACAAATAGGAGAGGTCGCTATTATCGATATTGTAATACGCACAAGCGATCTAGAGAACACCTATTTTATAAACCCAATAGACACAGCTCAACTCCGTGCCGAAGCGCTCTCGTTTGAGATCACAGACACCATCGACGTAGACAATACCACAAAGGAGCTCCATGCTCGTATGGCTGTTACTTCGTTTGACTCAACCCTTGTGGTAATCCCGGCCTTTGGGGTACGGGTAGGAGATCAGGAGTCTTTTGCGAATCCTCTCACCCTCAAAGTCAATCTGCCCAAGGTGGATATGGAGCATCCCGATCAGTTCAACGACATCAAAGGGGTATGGGCACTCCCCTACACTTGGGGCGAAATATTCCTCATGGCTCTACCTTGGTTGCTAGGCCTGCTCGTCTTGATCGGAGGCTTTTTGGGTTACAAATACTACCGCCGCCGCAAAGAAAAACTTGCGCTACGCCCTGCTCCACCATCGCCCACTCCCTCCCTCTCGGAATTACAACGCTACGAAATGGCTCTCGAGGCCCTCAATGCTCGGCACTTACCGGAGCAGGGATTGCAACGAGAGTACTATACAGAGCTTGATATACTCTCCCGTACATTCGTGCGAACAACCACCGGGATAGATACCCTGGAGATGACCTCACGACAATTGCTCCGAGCGCTCTCCCAAGCCGGATTCCACTCTCTTGTAAACGAACAGAAGCTCGATGAACTTACAGAAAGAGTGGATCTCGCCAAGTTTGCCAAGGTAGTCTACACCCCTAGCGAAGCCGAAAACGATAGTAAACATTGGCTCCGTGTGGCGCAAGCCCTCTACCAAGCATCGCAAGAGAAGACAGACACAACGGAGAAAGAAAAGAAGGGAGGCAACGCATGACTTTTGTCCATCCGTCTTTTCTTTGGGCGCTACTGCTCATTCCGTTACTCACGGCCGCTTACATTCTATTGTTGCAAAAGCGCCACGCAACCCTCGTACTATCGGCGTTTTACAGACTCAAATCGGGAGGAATCCGCACCCACATAAGGCATCTCCCCTTCGCCTTAGAAATGCTGGCTCTAGCGGCTCTAATCATTGCCCTAGCACGCCCACAAAACACCAATAGTTGGCAAAAAGACAATGTGGAGGGGATAGATATTATGCTCGCCATAGATGCATCCGGCAGTATGATGGCCATGGACTTGCAACCCAATCGCTTTGTTGCGGCTGTGGAGGTAGCTCAGAAATTCATTGGCAATCGCCCCAACGACAATATCGGACTTGTGATGTTTGCCGGAGAGAGCTTCACCCAATGCCCCCTTACCACCGACCACGCAACCCTTCTCAATCGCCTATCCGAGGTAGAGATCGGTTACCTCGAAGATGGTACCGCCATAGGGCTGGGGATTGCCACGGCATGCAACCGGCTCAAAGAGAGTCATGCCAAGAGCAAAATAATTGTACTCCTCACCGATGGTACCAACAATGCAGGTAGCATTGCCCCATCTATGGCAGCCTCTTTGGCAGAAAGCCTAGGGATACGCATCTACACAGTGGCTGTCGGCACTCGTGGCGAGGCTCCCTACCCCCACGCAACCGCCTTTGGTACCGTTATTGACAACGTAAAAGTGGAGATTGACGAAGCCTCCCTCAAAGAGATTGCCCAGACTACGGGCGGCTCCTACTTCCGCGCTACCGACAACGAAAGTCTCAATCAGATCTACGACGAAATTGACTCTCTGGAGAAAAGCAAACTGATGACCCAAAACTTCAAAGCCTACGAGGAGCGTTACTTTGGCTGGGTTGTAGCTACCCTCCTCTTTCTCCTCTTGTCCTTTGTACTTCGCTGTACCTATCTCCGTACTAATCCCTAGTCGCCCCAAGTATTATCGCTATGTACTTTGTCCAACCCGAGTATTTCTATTTACTCTTTGTACTGATACCCCTTGTCTTGCTGGCACAATGGGGATACCGCTCGCGACGAAGGTCTCAGCGTCAATTTGCCCAAGTGCCCCTACTCAAAGCCCTCAAGCCCGAGGCATCTACCCTGCGCCGTATTGTTCGCAACGGGCTTATGCTTCTATCCATAGCCTGCCTCGTAGCCGCACTGGCACGCCCTCAATTGCAAGAACGCAAGGAAAATCCGGGAGAAGCGAAAGGCATAGAAGCCATGATTGCTCTGGACATCTCCAACTCCATGCTAGCGGAGGATCTTTCGCCCAATCGACTACAATTTGCCAAACTAACCATCCATCGACTCCTCGACTACCTGGCCGAGAGCAAAGTGGGAGTCGTAGTATTTGCCGGCAATGCTTATATGCAGCTCCCCATCACTACTGACCTAGCTATGGCAAAAAAGATGGTCGACGATGCCAATCCCGACATGTTATCAAACCAAGGAACCGCCATTGCTTCTGCCATAGATCTCTCGCTAGGCTCCTTCTCAGACCGCCACGATGTGGGCAAAGCCATCATCCTATTTACCGATGGCGAAAACCACGAGGGCGATGCTCTAGAGGCGGCCAAAAAAGCCAAGAGCCAAGGCGTAAAGGTATATACCATTGCCGTTGGTAGCGAAGAGGGAGCCCCCATTCCTCAAGACAATGGCTACCTAATGGACGAAGAAGGAAAGATGGTACTCTCGAAGAGTAATCCCGAGATGTGCAAAGAGATAGCACAAGCCGGCGATGGCGGGATGCTCGTAGGCAAGAGCGTTTCCTCGCTCTCCTCCAAAATATACGACGAGCTAAAAAAGCTCCCACAAGCCGTAGTAAACGCCTCTACAGAGACCAAACACGAGCTATTCGGATGGTTTGTTTTTGCCGCATTGCTGCTCCTTGTCGCTATGGAGTGCATCCAATTACGCAAAAATAGATTCCTTGCCAGACTTAGACTCTTTGATCGAACATGAAAAAGTTGTTCCGTATTTTCTACATAGCTGCCCTACTAGTGCTTGCCCTCCCGGCAGAGGGGCAACAGAAGGTTCGTTCGACCATCCGTAAGGGACATAGTGCTCTCAAAAAAGAGGAGTATGCCACTGCCGAGACTGCCTACCGCAAGGCATTAGCCCAAGACTCCACCCTTGCCATTGGTCACTATTCTCTCGGCAATGCCCTCTACAAACAGGGCAAGTACAAAGAGGCTCTTGAGGAGTATGGTCGTATCCAACCGGAGCATCTGGAGGATGTGAATCAAGCGGCACAGCTTTTCCACAACATCGGCAACGCCCAGCTCCAGCAGAAGAAATTTGCCGAGGCGGCCGAGAGTTTCAAACAATCTCTGCGCCTCAATCCTACGGATGATGAGACGCGTTACAACCTCGCTCTAGCTCTCAAGCAGATTCCCCCCGAGGACAAAAACAAGGGAGGAGGCGCACAAAATCAACCTCAACCGCAGCCGCAGGAGCAAAAGCCTCAGCCCCAAAAAGAACAAAACAAGGAGCAGGGGAAACCCGAGCAGCCGCAGAAGAATGAAAAAATAGACCCCAAAACGGCAGAAAAAATCCTCGATGCGTACCAGCAAGACGAAGACGAAAGCAGGAAACGCTACGAGGCAAGACGCCAGCAGGGGCAACAGCAACGCCAAGACAAGAATAAGAAAAGATGGTAACCCCACTTCGCCCCATACGTACCAAGCTATTGTGCTTTTGGCTTCCGCTCATTGTGCTTTTGAGTTGGGTGCCACAGAGTGTTTTAGCTCAAACGACCTTTCGAGCAGAAGCTCCCAGTGCCGTCTCTCTGTCGGAAAAAATCCGTGTGCAATTCGTTCTCCGCAATGGAGATGGAACCGACTTTACAGCTCCCGAAGTAGAGGGAGCTTCGGTACTATTCCCCCCCAATAACGCCGTATCTAGAGCCAACATCAACGGAAAGATAAGCGTCACCTACACCGGCACCTATCTTGCAGAGCGCACCGGCACCGTTCGCATAGGGAAAGCCTCCATCAAGGTGAAAGGCAAAACCTACTACACACAACCCCTCAATATCCGTATCTTATCCGATGACAAAAACGGAGGGAAAAGCCAAAGCCAAGTATCGAAAGCTACGGATATGTTCATCCGTGCCACTCCCTCCAAGACCACGGCTTACGAACAAGAGGCGATACTTGTTACCTACAAACTCTATACACGCAACGCGAATATCGACTTCGAGAATGTCAAATTCCCCGAATACGACGGCTTCATAGAACAACCTATCGAGCGCAGTCGCAACGTACAACTCTCCCTAGAGCAGGTCAACGGTAAGAACTATTATAGTGCCGTCTTGCACCAAACCCTCATCTTCCCACAGCGCAGTGGTTCGCTCAATATCCCCCAAGGGGAGTTCGATCTCATAGCTGCGGTGGAGCAAAAAATAGACAATGAGGACGACTACTTTGGCATCTCCTCCATCAGTCAGGTACGCAAGAAAATACTCAGTCCTGCCATTCCCCTCAACATACGAGAGCTACCTCAGCCTGCCCCCGAGGGCTTCGACGGAGCTGTGGGCAACTTCTCCATCAAAGTGGAAGTACCCGATCGCAACGAGATCAAGACCAACGAACAGATGACCGTGAGGCTCACCATATCGGGGCGCGGGAACCTAAAACTAATCACGTCGCCCACGATACAATGGCCCGATAGCTTCGAAGCCTTCGACCCCAAGAGCGAAGCAAACCTACAAGCTACAACCGACGGAGTGGTAGGTACTCGCACGATAGATTACTATGCCGTGCCTCGCAATGTTGGGGATTTCACCCTGCCTGCCATCCGACTTGTCTACTTCGACCCTCAAACCAGCAAGTACGAAACCATAGCCACCTCCCCTGTCACACTCAAAGTAGCAAAGGGAGAAAGCACGGGGCTGTACGACCAAAATAGCCACACCGATGTGGAGCTTCTCAGTAACGACATTGCTCGCCTCAAAAACCTAAAGGAGGGTGACTCGGGGAGCATCCTACGCTTTATCGGTAGTGTGTGGTACCTTGCGTTCTATTTGCTTATCGCCCTGCTCTCGATACTCTTTGCTTGGGGGTACCGCCGTTACTTAGTAAAACAAAAAGATGTCGTGGGCAAGAGACTTCGCGGAGCTGCCAAAGTGGCACAGAAACATCTTGCCAAAGCCCAAACATTGCTGACTGGGGGGGTGGATGCGGACTTCTATCAAGCGATCCTAGCAGCACTCCAAGGTTATATTGCAGATAAGTTACTCTTGGATCAAAGTCAACTCAGCCGGCAACAGATTGCCGCTAAACTACAGGCGGCACACTACCCACAAGCGACCATCAACTCGCTATTGGAGACGCTCTCGCAGGCCGAGTTTGCTCGCTTTGCACCCGACGCCTCCTCTCTACAACGGCAAGAAATACTACACAAAGCTCACGAGGCAATAGAAGCAATAGAAAGCGTTAAATGTACCATCCGATGAAAAGATTTCTCCTCCTCATCTGCCTATTTGTCTCCGCGCTTGCCCACGCACAAAACACCGCCGGCGTAGTCCCCAACGAAGCGGACATAAAGGCGCAATACGACAAAGAGCAATACACCCAAGCGATAGAGGGCTACCGAGAGTTGCTCTTAGCCTCCAAGACTACTCCATCCGCTGCCCTATACTACAATTTGGGCAACGCCTATTACCGCAATGGGGAGCTGGGCTGGGCTATCCTCTCTTACGAGCGAGCCCTCCGACTTGCCCCTAGAGACAAATACGTACAGCACAACCTACAAATTGCCGCAAGCCAAACCAGCGACCGTCTGGAGTACTATACCTCCTATTCGCAAAGCGTATGGCACTCTATCTGCTATGCCCTACCGCCCACAGCCTGGATGGTGATCTCGCTCTTCCTTTTTATCCTCTTGGCAGTTGCCACCCTCGCCTTTATTTTCATGTGCAAGAAGGTGATACGGCAGGTAGCGTTCTATACGAGTTTGGCAAGTCTGGTGCTATTTATTTTTTGTGGATTCGTGACCCGAAGCCTTGTACACAACTATCGGGATGGAAGCGAAGCTATCGTCATAGAGGGGCAAGTGGCTGCTAAAAGTGCTCCAACGGGGGCTGCGACTACTCTATTTGTACTGCACGAGGGAAGTAAAATAAAGCTCGAAGACCTCCCCGAAGAGAACGGACAAGTAGCCATTACGCTACCTGATGGGACGCTCGGATGGGTCTCTTCTAAGGCTCTACTAGCCATCTATCCCTTCTCTCTAAATCCCTAACCCCACTACCTACTATGCTTGATCAATTGGTCCTCTGGGAGCGTGAGCTTTTTCTTGCCCTCAATAGTCCCCACACCCCCTACCTAGATGCTTTCTTTCACCTCATCTCGGCTCGATGGACTTGGACGGCAGTAATCGTTGCCCTCATTGCTTGGCTATTCTACAAACGCCCTGCCAAAGAGGCTCTCTTTTTCATCGGCATTGTAGTACTGATGATCGCCTTTACAGATCAAGAGACCTCTAGTTTAATCAAACCGCTCTGCGCCCGCTTACGCCCCACCCATCACCCCTATACAAAGGATTTGGTGCTGAATGCGTATGGGAACCTAGGCGGCGGATTTGGATTCGTCTCGGGTCATGCGGCCAATTTTATGGCTATTGCGCTATTCACCGCTCTCGCCTTTCGCGATCGTTGGTACTCTATTATCGTCTTTTCCCTCGCGGTAATTGTAGTCTATAGTCGCATTTATTTGGGGATGCACTTTATCACGGATGTAGTGCCGGGTAGCCTTATTGGGTTGCTTAATGGATGGATTTTCTTTTTGTTGTACCGCTGGGTACGTGCTAAGTGGATGCCGCGGCCTCACCCACGCGCTCCCCACGAAACCTTTCGGGCAACCCTGCCTATTTGGCGAGGGGTACTGGTAGGATACCTCTTTTTCCTGCTCTTCTTCGCCCAAGAGGTAGTCAAAATCCTGCAACAAACCCACTACTACTAACCTTCATCCCAAGCCCCCTTCGGAGTAGCTTCCTCGTTGGAGCGATACTATTTCTGCCCCCTTCTAAAGCGACCCCTCTCGAGAGCCAAACCCCTCTCTAGGGGGGTGATTCTGCCAAGGAGGGCTACCTCTCGAAAATCCTAGGGCTAAAACAAAAAACTTCCTGCCTAAAATCAAAACATTTTCCACCCAAAAGTCGCATCCCAAATCAGCTGAAAATGCCTCCTCTTTTCGGCTGGTTTCGGATTGGAAATCAAGCAGGCTTTTTTGAGTATCTTTGTGGGAAAGCTAAACGCAAGAGATGAAGAATCAGACCCTCCCAAGCCCCTCGGCCTCCCCATCGGAGACCGCTCAACCGCAAGACGATGTATTTGAAGCCGGAGCTATCCGCATACGAGGAGCACGTGTACACAACCTAAAAGACATAGACGTAGACATACCCCGTCACAAACTTTCTGTTGTCACGGGGCTGAGTGGTAGTGGTAAAAGTTCTCTTGTATTTGACGTACTTCTTGCCGAGGGGCAACGCCGATATATCGATACCTTTTCGGCCTATGCACGTAGCTTTATTGGCTCCTCCAGCCGACCCGAAGTAGAGAGCATTGATGGACTCAGTCCCGTAGTCTCCATTGAGCAAAAGACAGCATCCAATAACCCTCGCTCCACGGTGGGGACTGTTACCGAAATCTACGATTTTCTCCGTCTTCTCTACGCCCGAGTGGCCACACCCTACAGCTACATCACAGAGAAGCCCATGCAGAAGTACAGCGAAGCCGAACTCATCGACTTCGTAATGCAAGATTTTGCCGGCAAAGCGGTAGAGATTCTTGCCCCCGTAGTGAAAGATCGCAAGGGGCATTACCGAGAGTTATTCGAAGATCTTCGCAAAAAAGGCTTCGTACATGTCTATGCCGATGGCGAACTAATTGAGCTTTACCCCGGGTTAAAACTTGACCGCTACAGCAAGCACTATATTGCCGTACTCATTGATAAATTCGTGGTAAAGAAGGAGGCACGGGACCGACTGAGTCAAGCCGTTTCACTAGCCCTAAGGCAGGGTGATGGTATGCTCGACATTCGCCAACGGGGGGACGAGCAACTGCGGCACCTCTCCACCAAACTGATGGATACGGAGAGTGGTATCGCCTATCCCGAGGTAAGCCCTGCCACATTCTCCTTCAACTCCCCCCAAGGGTGCTGCCCCACCTGCCGAGGACTAGGGCATGTAAGTAGCATAGATAACAGCAAGTTAGTGCCCGATCCCAAGCTGAGTATCCTCAAAGGGGGAATAAAACCCCTCACACCGGCAGCCGTTAAATACTATAACGAAGCACTCAAACGCATCTTAGAACCCCACGAACTTGATCTCAATAGTCCTGTGGGAGAGATCCCCGAGGAGGTAATGGACACGCTACTCTATGGCGAGTCGCACGAAGAGAGAGGCAGCAAGAGCGACCGATTTGAGGGCGTAATTGATGCTATCATCATGGAAGCCAGTCGTGACGAAGCTACCGAACTGACTCGCCGATGGGCGGAGCAATTCCTCGTAACAGCCCCCTGCCCCCTGTGCCACGGCAAGAGGCTCAATACCATTGCTCAGCATTACCGCATTGGCAAGTGGGCCATACACGAGCTATCCAACCTCGACCTCAACGAGCTACTCGACCTCTTGCCCCAAATCCACGAAGCCATTCCCGAAAAATTACAACCCGTAGGGCATGAGATCATAAAGGAAATAGAGGTGCGCATTCGCTTCCTCCTCGATGTGGGGTTATACTACCTGAGCTTAGGCCGTTCTGCCTCCTCCCTCTCGGGCGGAGAGAGCCAGCGCATCCGACTAGCCACTCAAATTGGTACCGGACTGGTGGAGGTCCTCTACCTCCTAGACGAGCCGGGCATCGGGCTGCACCCCAGCGACAATCAGCGGCTCATTACCTCACTAAAGAAACTACGAGACGGAGAGAATACCGTAGTGGTAGTGGAGCACGACCGAGAGATGATGCTGGCTGCCGATTACTTAATCGACATGGGCCCTGGAGCAGGACGCCTGGGAGGCAACGTCGTATTCTCGGGAGTACCCCAACAACTACCCCATGCCCACTCCTTCACGGCCGACTATCTGAATGGAATAAAGCGAATTGAGGTGCCCTCCACACGGCGAAAAGGGAATGGCAAGAGCATTACCCTACAAGGGGCCACAGGTAATAACCTAAAGAATGTAACGGCGCAAATCCCCCTTGGCACCTTCATTTGCGTGACGGGAGTATCGGGCAGCGGCAAAAGTTCACTCATCAATAGTACCCTCGTGCCCCTACTTTCGAGGCAACTCTACCACTCCAAACGCGAACCCCTCCCCTATCAATCTATCGAAGGGGTGAAGAATATCGACAAACTGGTAGTAGTAGATCAATCCCCTCTTGGGCGCACCCCTCGTAGCAATCCGGCTACTTATACGGGGCTATTTACCGAGATTCGCAAGATATTTGTTGCCCTACCGGAGAGCAAAGCGCGCGGCTACAAACCGGGGAGATTCTCCTTCAATGTAGCCGGCGGGAGATGCGAAGCCTGCAAAGGGAATGGCTATCGTACCCTCGAAATGAACTTCTTACCCAACGTGACTATCCCCTGCGAAGTGTGCCATGGCAAGCGTTATACTCGAGAAACACTGGAGGTACGCTATAGGGGCAAAACCATTGCCGATGTGCTGGAGATGACCATAAACCAAGCCGCCGAATTCTTTGAGAATATTCCCCAATTGCACCGCCGTCTGGAGGTTATGCGCAAGGTGGGGCTAGGGTACATCAAGCTAGGGCAGCCCTCCACAACCCTTTCGGGGGGCGAAAGTCAGCGTGTAAAGCTATCCGAGGAACTCACCAAAAAGGATACCGGCAATACGTTGTATATCCTAGACGAACCGACTACGGGGCTACACTTTGAGGATATTAGGGTACTGCTATCTCTCGTGAATCAACTTGTGGACAAAGGGAATACCGTGCTGATTATTGAGCATGACTTGGATGTAATCAAGAGTGCGGACCATCTGATCGAGATGGGGCCCGAGGGCGGTCGTGGGGGCGGCAGGCTGCTCTTTGCCGGCACCCCCGAAGAGATGGTAGCCCGTTACCCCGAGGGTAAGACCTCACCCTTCCTTGCCCCTCTCCTGCAGTAGAGATGCGCCCCTTGTATTTCAATTTGATTTTATACCTTTGGCACAAGGGAATTTAATAGTGTATTTCCCGATATGATTTAGTACCAAATTAGTAGTATGGTATTATGAAAAGAATCTGTTTTTCATGTGTTGTCACCCTTTGTACAATGTTGTTTGTTATGAGTTCTTCTTGCTCTAAAGACAACTCGCTTAAACTGCCAGAAGAAAAAATCGAAAGTAGCGAATTGGTACAGAAAGAGTTAATTTACTCGAGTCTTTCTGTTGCCGCTTATAGTTTCAAGTATTGGGAGACGACTTTGCCATGAATCTATTTCAACTATTTCTATCCAATAGGAAGAAGAGAGAACCGCTTCTCTTGGAAAGTGTAAGGGCTGTATTGTTTTTGATGTACTTTTTAATTTCGCTCTATCTTTCCTTTAATAAGGATACTCTCCTCTTTGGGATCACCGTAGGTGGAATGGTTGTTTATGCCCTGCTTGTTATAGGGACATTTTTAAAAAAGAGATGAGCTTCTAATCGAGCTAAATAGTAAGCAACAAACTATTGAACCACCCAAAACAAGCCAAGCTGTTTCGGGTGGTTCTTTATTCTGAAGAGTGATAAATTATGCTCACCCTATTCCTCTACTGGTAAATGAACAAACACAAACCTACCATTCCTCCCGAATTTGTCTAAGTGCGTGCTTGTGGCTCTGATACGGGGTGAATGCCCACACGACACAGCAAGCAAAAGATACCGAGCCATCTCGCAGCCACTCGGAATCTTTCGTGCGGAAGAAAATTATTTTTTGTGCGGACACAAATTATTTTTCGTTCGGAAGAAAAAATATTTTCGTTCGGAAGAAAATTTATTTTTGTGCGGAAGGAAATTTATTTTCGTGCGGACGCAAATTATTTTTCATGCGGAAGAAAATCTCAGCAAGAGAGGAGAACTTATAACCAACTCAAGGACAACGAATTAACAAGTCCGCCATCAGGGATGCAATTTACCCCCATCCATCCGGCTCCAACAGACAAGGAATTCCCCATCTTCGCCTTGAGAAAAAGAAAGAGGGTGCCCCAAAACAAATTGGGAACACCCTTGCATATCCATTCCTTCCCCCAAGAGGGAGGGATGATACTCTAAGTTCAGCGAACGAGCACCTTAACAACCTCTTGAGTACCTTCTATCTGTACAAGGTAAACGCCCTCTGCAAGGGAGAAGCATACTTCGCCATCTCGCACTACACGTTTAGCGAGTACAGAGCCTCTAAGATTGTAGACAATAGCAGTAGCTCCTTCCATCGGATAGACTACACGGAGCATTCCGTTCACGACCTGACACTTCAGGTTGCCGGTAGATGCGACTTGATTGAGGGCGGTCTCCTCCTTGAAAGAAGCTTGGACGCGATAGTCTTTGTCAATTGTAATTGAGATCGGATTGCTTGTATCCTCTACCACTTTACCATTGATGGTCCAAAAAGCGAACTCGTAACCATCGTTGGGTTCTGCCAAAATCTCCACAACAGACCCTTCCTTCACTTTGGAATTCAAAGGGATAGTCCCATGATTTATAGAGGCTGATACACCCCCATTATTATCAGCAATAGAGATGCTCAACTGATAGTATATCTCGTCACGCTCAAAAACTGCTTCCACAAGTGTCTGTCTATTAAGCACAATTTCCAGGGTAGCCTCGCCCTGCTTCGGAGTCATTGCCCCATTTACGATCCAGTGCTTAAGGTGATAGTTCTTTTCGGGATGAGCCGTAAAGACAACTGCCTGATCGGCCTTTTGCAGGCTTTCTGATTCGATTTCCACTCCGCCGATAGTAGCCGTTACTTTACCATACTCGGGGTTATTAGCTTGGAAGGCAACCTTATAACGCTTGTAGGCTTCTGCAAAAATAGCCTCTACAGTAGTAGGAGCCTTTACTTCGTAGGTGTACTCGAGTCCCGTAGCTTCGATTTCTCTCCCATTAATAAGCCATCCCTTGAGGAGGTAAGCCTCTTTCGCTTCTGCTACGAGGCGCACTGAGGCATTCTCCTTCACGCTAGCTTCGGTCGGCAGGAGTTCCTCGCCATTGTAGACCTTAAGGGTACCACCCTCATATTCATTCTTATACGAAAGTTTATGGAATACGTCGGAAGAGACTAACGGAACAATGCTCCCAAACGTCTTCCATACAGCAGCTTCCTTGTAAGTAGCCACAAGATCTTGTGTAGGAACATACAGGATGACTGTTGCCAGTGCTACCTTATCAAAAGCATTACGATAGACCGTGGGAGGAGTCGTATTCATTGAAGTCACTTTGGTAAGAGCCGTGCACTCTCCAAAAGATTTAAAGTTAATGCTATTGACTTTTTCTGTGAGGTATACCTCTTTGAGTTCGCTGCAAGAGTAGAAACACATACGTTCGATTTTCTCAAGAAGTTCTGGCGTCTTGAAGTACACCAAGCCACTCTTAGAAAATGCACCTTGTTCTATTGTTGTGACGCTACCGGGGAGATCAGCTCTCTGGAGTCCCTTACATTCGAGGAAGGCATCAGAGCGAATAATCTCTAGTTTTCCGCTCCATACGACATCAGACAAAGCCCTGCTCAAAGCAAAAGCATTCATCCCAATTTCAGTTACATTATCGCCCATTACCACGCGAGTCAACTTAGGCATATCACTCAATGAAGACTCCCCGATAAGGGTTAGACTCTGGGGGAGGATTACCTCTTCTAGATTAGGATGTTTCGAGAGTGCGGTCCTAGGCAGGGCATTCTCTTGGATAGAAGCCTCCTTCATATCCAGCTTGGTCAAGCCACCCATGCGTAGAGATACGAATTCGACATCGGTCGCATTCATTTCGCCCTTGATCGTCAAAGTCTGGCACTTATGAGGCTCAGCAATTCCCTTGAGTTGCTCACTAAGGTTCCCTGGGGCTGTCAGGGTTACAACAGGATTAATGGGATCCAGAGGGTCTACAATAGGCTCGTTTTCTTTCGTCCTATAGAATATCTTGAGTACAGCTCTTTGCTTTAATCCAGAACCGTCAGAATACTCTCCCCAACCTCCTTCCGGATCATGATCTTTGTTATCAGTTGCTTTATAGAGAGTACGAATAGGCATCCCCTTTACATTCTTGGGATAGCAATAAAAATCGGTATAAGTCTGTCCCATTGCTGCTAGGGGCATATTTGCCTCCCCCTCAACAGTCATCAGAATGCTTTTCCCGGTGTAGAGGAAAGGTTTGTCAAGCTTCACATGAAGTTCAAAATCCTGTTCTTGTTTTTCATCGAAATCAATATTGAAGGTTGCTGTTGCACACAAATCGGCATCGGCATCAATAGATTTCCAAGGATAGTTCCTCTCTCCACTCTTCTTCTTAAACTCAGTATCCTCTATGTTAGAGAGGTAGAGACGCACCTTAATAGAGTAATCAGGCTCGAAAGAAGTCCCTTCTTGATTATAAACTCGGAAGTGGATTTCTGTAATCTCCTTCCCTTCAAGCCCTACGAGATCTTCTGCTGTATAGAGCTGCTGTGAGCGACTATACTGATAATCGAAATCGAAAGGAGCTTTCTGCCCTATACTCCCCTGGAAGTGTACTGTCGTCGAGGAAAAATCTCCTAAACTGATTGATTGTTGAGTCTGAGCTTTTGCCACAGAAAATGATGTGGCAAGGGCGATAAAACTCAACAGCAACGTAAATAATTTCTTGCGCATACTTGTTTGTTGATTGAATTATGTTTAACGTACTTAACTTACGTACTAGAATAGACAGAATCGCTACTCTATACGTTTTTATTTCTCTGCTAAAATAGAAGACCTAAAGAGACCTGTAGTTTGTAAAGTGTTACCCTGCTGCTAAAGTAGCATAGAGCAGCACTTGTTTGAGCATAGAGGGATGCCTGCCGAGAAGGCAGCAGATATTCCCCCCCTAGAGAGGTCCTGATGTGTGTCTGATTCATTACTTGTATTTTGTGATTCATCTCTGCCAATGAACGCAATTTCTTCGTAAAAGGATGGTAAAACTCGTCTACGGGAAGAGGCCCGAAAAGAAGAACATCCCGAAGACCAAAGCGATGTCCCAAACCGACCTGGGAACGAAGAGTAAAACGGTGCTGCCGATCTATTGCATGCCGACAGCGAAGAGAAACCCCGGGGGTAAGGTGTGAATATTGTTCCAAAGCTCCGGAAGACTTTCGTTCTTGCCGAAAAAGCTCGAAACGAACTGAGGGAAGCAACTCCCAAAGAATCCTCCTAGACTGGAAGGAAAAAACGCCCTCTAAGTCGTCTCTCAGGTAGAGACTACGATAGTTTTTGCTCTCCACAGAGAGTAAAGGATAAGAAATGCCCTCCTGCATTCCGTATATAGATTCATCGCCGAACCTCCTCTCCAAGTCAAATCTATTACTCAATGCCCACACACCCAAAGGGGTTGTTGATAGATAACTTACTGTCAAATTCAGTCGATGCTGATGGAGGTATGACAAACGCAATTCATTGCGTTTTTTGAGTGTAAACTCCATCCCCAAGTAATAGTACTTAGCGGTAGCAAAAAATTGCTGACCCTGTTTTTTCTCAACCGGCAGCAGATCCCCCTCAGCCCCATAGCCATAAGCATTAAAGGCCTTAGCCTCTGCATTACCCAAAAAGCGAAGAGAATATTCATCAAACCCCAGAAGATTAAAAACAAACTGAGCTCCTAAAGGATTCATAAAGCTCATCTGATGCACCTGCTTATAGATGCGCCCCGACAGAGAAAGTCCCAGGTAGTATGAAGGGAACTTATACGAGACTCCCGTTTTGATCGTAAGATCTCCTGAGGTGTTCAGGACACGAGGATCCCGATCTCTACTCTCCTGATAGGCTTCATAGCCTCCCTCAATACCCCACCTCCAGCGAGAGGGAAAGGCATGACTATAGCCTCCACTGAAGGTGTAACACTCACCATCGAAGAAACCACCGATCGTATCGATAGAGGCATAAGGAGCCGTAAGAGGATAGTGCGCTGTCTCACGTCCTTGTACATTTTGGCTAGAGGCGGACATATAGGTAGCACGCCCCCATACAGAAGAGAGGGAATCGAGATGAAACAACGAGGTACAGTTGATCTGAAATTGGGAGCGAGACGTTCCTTCCGCAAGGGGAGAGATACCGGCACCACGGCGAGAAGAAAAAAGGGTCTCGACACTAGAAAGAGAAGTTGCGTACTGCAAAGCCAAAAGAGATGGCACCTCATAGTGGGGAGCTATCAGATTTTGGTATGCCCAATGGTGCTCCTCAATAGCCCTCTGCAGGGAGTCTTGAGGGGAGCGAAAGAGACTTGTCTCCGCCCCTACCGCAGACCATTCAACCCCCACAATAGGAGGCAAAAGCAGTAAAATAAGCGCCGTACGCAACTTCTCTATCATAGTCATTACTCAGAATCCCTTAGAGAAGAGTTGCCTTACTTTGCGGGGCAAAGTCCTCTGTTGAATTATTGGTATCGACTAGCTGTTGAATACCATTTTTCATGGCTCCGGTTTTGCGTACCACACTCTTCCCGTAACGCTGTGGGTCACGATCTATTGTAGAGATATAGGTAAATCCTCGATCTAAAGCCGTAGGCATCACAAGCCATTTATCAAGGGAGAGAATACTCAAATTTACCCCATCAATCACCCAATCAGTGGGAACAAAATAGGTCTCTTTATCTACATTCTTGATAGTACCATCGGGCATTTGGACCTTCCAAATATACTTTGCCTTGTATTTGGCAAGATAGTCCTCCTTAGAAGTGTTCATCTTTGCAATAGCGTAAGAAGACCCACCACGATCGTGCAGACTCCAAATAGTACGCGTATAGCAATAAATTTTCTCTAGGTTCTTGGCAGGGTTATCCACGTCCTTAACCCTTGAGTTTGCAGGAGTCTCATCATACCACTCAAAATCCGCGTTACTGAGGTCTATTGAGTTCTTATTGATACTCTTATGGTTGGCAGCTTGGTCACAAATAGTAAGATAACCTCCCGGCTGAACGGGGACATCCTTTCCATTCCCGGGAATCATGTACACAGCTTGCACGGGGAAGCAAGTCTCTGTGAGTTTAGGCTCTATATCTTGCACGAGTATCGTATTAAATGAAGACTCTAGGATAAGGAGACTATCGGCATAGACAACTTTATCAGAATTATTATAGATACGGAAGTATTGATCGCCAATATATTTATCTCCATTTGGAGTAAGAGTCCCTGAGGGGAAGATCTCAGCGATGACAAGAGAGCGTATATCACCCTCTCCGGGATCCGGTTGCTCCGAAAACAACAGATCTAGAGTAATGTTACTCTCGGGAGAATTAATAGTTTCATTAGGCCGAGTAGCGACCACAGAAGCGCGCTTTTCTTTGCCATCTACGGCATAGGTAATAGTCCCTATGGCATTGATATTATAGAGGCCAAAAGGGAGGTCAATCATCACTTTCCCATTTTGTTGTTTTGCTTCATAGCTCTTACCGGTATTTACTTCTTTGAAGGTGACAGTAAGCTCTACGAGCTGGTAAGGGGTATTAAAGTCTTTGAGAGAAGGGGATAAGGTTACCTTCGATTGATTTTTTGGGCTCTCTTGCTGACAAGCACTGACGGCAAATAAGCAGAGAGCTAGTAAGGAAAAAAGAATTGTTTTTTTCATTTTGATTTATCTGTTTAAGCTGTTATTTTCAACTATAGTTGTATGTTAAGTTCCATGCCAAAATAGGGAGTGGAAGAGCGTCGTATCGTACGACCCGATCTCTCGTAAAGCGGTTCTATTGAAATAAGACGATGAACAAAAAGGGCAATCCCGAGCCTACGAGAAAAAAATTGCTTCGTAGCTTTGAAGTTAACAAAGCCTGCAAACGGAGTATGCATGAGTGTAGGCTCTTTGCTCCCTGACCGTACAAGTTGCTTTAGTATGGGATCGCTCAAAGACGTCTCGGTAAACGGGTGTTCCACGCCCTCCTTATCAATGTATTTAATAGGAATACGTGCCTGTGGCTGAATTAACCTCTTACTAAAGAAGATGGCCTCAAAGGTAGTTGCAAAGAGGAGGTCAAGGTTTGGAATGTAGGTATCCATCATAATGCTTGAGGCAAGACTGGAACTAGTATAACCAGTATCGTTTTTATACACTCCAATCACAGGCAACTCCTCCCCATTAAATACAACATCAGGTCTATCCAGATAGGGGATACTATTTTCATAACGGGTAACAAACCAAGCCCCATTACAGGTAAAGCGAGTGAATAGTAAGGGAATACGAGGAGTTGAAATCTGCCATTCTATCCCTCTCTTGAGGGTGCGGCTACCATTGGTAGTAACCCCGTAGAGGGAAAGGGTGGTATCGCGAGTAACCGGGAGAGCCCCTAGGTCGGGAGGAGCAGTTAGGGTATTCGGATCTATCCCCGTGGCATCGTACTTATTGTATGCAAAGGAGGCAATACGGGCCATTTGGCGATATCCATTGCGCATATCCTCTCTAAAAGCAGTAACAGAGAGAAGATAACCGGCATAAGAGGCATCCAAACGAATTTCCATTTTCAGATTACGAGGGGCCTCTAAAGCATAGTTCGCAAGATCTAGGGGATAAGTGCGGAAATGTATCCTCCGAAACTTCTCTTCTGCGGCATAATAGTTGAGTTCAACAATATCGTAGTAGTCGGGAGCAGGATAAAGGTAAGCAGAGGAGGGGAGCATAGATAGCTGACCTAAGCCTACATTCAGCCCCATAATGAGAGGGCTCTCCGAAGAGAAAAATTTTTGTTCATAACGTACATTGATCCGCGGGTCGAGGTAGGGCTTCCATGCTACGGCATAAGCCCTCGGTGCAGACATCACCTGCAAACGCCCCCCTACCACAGCCTCCAACGAGGAACGTTCTCCCAAGCGCCATCGCCCCTTATCCTCTACAAACAGAGCCATCTTATGCTCAGAAGGGACTAAAGAGAAAGGACGCAAACGTGTAGGGAGCCCTAGATCAATTGGCCGAGTTACATCGTAAACAGAACCTCTCCCATAGTTTTTTGAGAATGAGTATTCAGTCCCCACGGCCACTTGATTACCCCTCCAGGAAGCAAAGCGAAGTACCGACTTTAGAAAAGCCGTTACAGGACGCCCCTCGACTTCGACACTAGCTAAGTAACTATTGGGGGCAAAAAAAGCATCACTCTCTCCCTCCGGCACCTTAGTCAGCGGGTTAATGCGCACCGTAGAAACATAGCGTTGCTCTCGGACCTCATCTCGTTGGGCGGCGAGATTGTAGTGCACATCAATCTGATTGATTAAGCGCATAGACTGCCTAGCTTTAAGACTAAGTTCCCCGGAGAGAGCAAAACGGTTATTACTACTAAAGAACTTGTCTTGCTCATTTTTTTGCTGCTCAGGGTCTACCTTTTCATTGTCAAAAGTACCTCCATAGTCTAGGGTTTGCATCCAAGACCCTTGGTAATTGGGAGACTCTAACTTATGAACATAACGGGCCGACAAGGTGAGACGACGAAAGTTCTCAAAACTATTGATTGGAGAAATCTTGCTATCAAGATAATCCGCCGATAGATTAAGTACACTTCTTTGTTCTCGCCATTGAAAACCCGACCCCAGGTATATGAGTTTGCTCTTCGGGTCTGATTTGATACGCACCTTAGGCGGAGTTGCTTTCATTTTACGTCTAATACGAACAAGCCCCGAAACTAGGTTGCCATGCTCTACAGAAGGAATACCCCTCAAAACTTCTACCTCCTCTATATCATCAGTAGAGATTCCGCGCATATCCACACCCGAGCCAATATTGAACACCCCTCCCGAACGGCGTTGGTTATCAGCACGCCATACACTATTGGAATAACTCTGCATATTAGCATCGGTATTAAGAGGGACTCCATCAATCTCAAAGGCAGTGCCTATTGAGGAAGTACGATAGTTCCCTGATATTGGAGCCTCTGCCTCTCGCAATCGAATCGTATTCCTCTCTGCAAGGTGAGGAGAAGACGTCATCCCTCCGGGAAGCAAAGCCAGAAGATCTGAAAAGGTAGAAGGTTGTAACAAATTAATCGATTGACGACCGATAATTCCGGCTGTGGTAGGCTTAAAGGACTCGCGTGCCGTAACGACGACTTCTCCTAACTCGGTTGCAGGCTGTAGTGACACAGTAATTTGCATCTCGCGCTCTACCTCAATTTTTTGCCTATACTCCTTATAACCAACATAACGCACCTGCAGGAGCCCCGTACTCCCCCGAGGTATGCCTTTAAGGTGCGCTACACCTTCTTTGTTGGCAGTAGCTCCCAATAGACGCTGATCATACCGAAATCCGACAGAAGCCTCCGGAATACTTTCTCTACTGCTTGCATCAATTACTTTTACGTGCAAAACAGACGTCCCTCCCTCTTGCGCCCTAAGAAGCAAAATAGAACCGAGAGAGAGAAGAAAGAAATATATGATACGACTGATACGCAAGGATATAAACAAATCTATCTGTACTAACGGATAATATGCTAGAATATTCGCTGCAAAATTACTTTCAACAAGAAAATAGAAAGATATTTTTAGCCCCCCAGTTATAGGTATTTATCCCCTGACTTATCCTCCCACTTCTTGGTATCTTACCCTTAGTACATCTTTCCTAAAAAGCTAAAAGGAAAGGGTATATCCCCTTTTTAATCCTAAGCAATCAAACAGGGTTTATTCGAACTTTGAATCACAATTCTTGCGAGGTTTGTTGGCAGAGTGGTTGCTCTCTTGTATCTTTGTTCACAGATAAACAAGTAAACTCTAGTTAGAAATGGGAGGAACTCAAAGAAAGAAAGCACGTAACCTAGTCACTTGGGTTGTACTAGCTCTAGCGGTACTCATTGTGGTAGCAGCCATCATATTGCTAACCAAAGTGTCGGGCGATATGACCCAATACGTTTTTATGGGAGCAGGGCTACTCATCCTCAATTTGCTGTTCGTGCTCTACTTTACACGCCGCAATTTCCGAAAATAAGACGGCTATACATCCCCCTCAAAGGAGGTCTAGACCTTTTCTCCACCTAGGGGAAACGCGAAAAATTCCGTCCGATATTGAGGGCACCCTCCTCTATTAAATACTTTGTTGCAGCCCTAGAATGAAAAAGCTATGGGGCGGGAGTTTTTGCAGTTTTGCCTGCATGGGACCTCTCTCCTCTCCCCGAAAAACAGAATCACTTAGATAATAGTATTTTAGCTACCTTTGTAGCAAGAAGATAAGAAATACAAGAAGTATCGTAAATCAAAATGGAGATTGTAAAGATTACGGGTCGTGAGATATTGGATTCTCGCGGCAACCCTACAGTAGAAGTAGAAGTAGTACTCAATAGTGGATTCATCGGTCGTGCTGCCGTTCCTAGCGGTGCCTCTACGGGTGAACACGAAGCAATTGAATTGCGCGATGGCGACAAGAATCGCTACGGTGGCAAGGGAGTACTAAAGGCAGTACAGAATGTAAACGAAATCATTGCTCCTGCCCTCTTTGGTATGTCGGCTCTTGAGCAACGCGCCATTGACCAAAAGCTCATCGAATTGGATGGTACGCCCACCAAGTCGAACCTCGGAGCTAATGCCATGCTCGGAGTATCTCTCGCTGTAGCAAAGGCTGCTGCTGCCGAACTTGACATTCCTCTCTATCGCTATATCGGGGGAACCAACACCTATGTATTGCCCATTCCTATGATGAATATCATCAACGGAGGGTCGCATAGCGATGCCCCTATTGCTTTCCAAGAGTTCATGATTCGCCCCGTGGGAGCCTGCTGCTTCCGAGAAGGACTTCGCATGGGTGCCGAAGTATTCCATGCCCTCAAAAAAGTACTCAAGGCTCGTGGTCTTAGCACAGCCGTAGGTGACGAAGGTGGCTTTGCTCCTGCACTCAATGGTACAGAAGACGCTCTTAATAGCATTCTTGAGGCTATCCGCGCTGCAGGTTATGAACCAGGGAAGGATGTTACCATTGCCCTAGACTGCGCTTCGAGTGAGTTCTTCAAAGAGGGTGTATATGACTACACCAAGTTTGAAGGAGCCAATGGAGCTAAACGTACCCCGGAGGAGCAAGTAGCCTACCTCAAGGGGCTTACCGAGCAATTCCCCATCGACTCCATCGAAGATGGTATGGCAGAAAACGACTGGGAAGGCTGGCGCAAACTTACAGAGGCTATCGGCTCTAAGTGCCAACTCGTGGGCGACGACCTCTTTGTGACCAATGTAGACTTCCTACGCAAGGGTATCGCAGAAGGCTGCGCCAATTCGATCCTGATCAAGGTAAATCAGATTGGTACTCTCACCGAAACTCTTGATGCTATCGACATGGCTCACCGCCACGGCTATACCTCGGTAACGTCTCACCGCTCGGGAGAAACGGAAGATACCACTATTGCCGACATTGCCGTTGCCACCAACTCTGGGCAAATCAAAACCGGTTCGCTCAGCCGTACCGACCGCATTGCCAAGTACAATCAGCTCCTCCGTATTGAAGAAGAACTCGGAGAGCGTGCCGTATATGGCTACAAGCGCATTCGCTAAACTTCCCTCCTAGGAAAGTGAGGGGTCATCCCCTTCTTACCGAAGAGACCACACACTAGAGGCAAAAGCCTCTGCAACTTAAAGCACTAGTCTTGCTGTAATGCAATGGGCTAGTGCTTTTTGGGTATAGGGGGTAAAAAGAACCCTCAAAATACCTATTTAGAGGTATTTTATCGGCGCATTTAACATTGTAACTTTGCAGCCGATTATTTGGTATAGGCCAAATTCATCTCCAGAAACGGAATAAACTACAGAAAATAGAAGAATGAAAAGATTCGCAATTTCGCTACTGTGTCTATTGATCACGGTAGCCGGGGTCAATGCAGCCCCCCCGGAAAAAAAACGTCCTGTACCTACCGATGCCAACATCATAGGCCATGTGGTAGATGCTGTAACCCAAGAGCATATACCAGGTATTACCATCCAAATCAAAGGCACGAACTTTGGGACGAGTACCGATGCTACGGGGCACTATTTCCTGCGCAATGTAAAGCCGGGCAAACTCACTCTTATCATGCGTGGCGTTGGCTACCTAAGCCAAGAGAAAACCGTGGTAGTAGAAAAGAATAAGGTGACGGAGGTAAACTTTGAAGCCTACGAAGATGCCGTAAACATAGACGAGGTAGTGGTAACAGCTAACCGCCAAGCCACACTACGCCGCCTAGCTCCTACTATTGTAAATGTAGTGGGCGAAGAGGTATTTAGCCGCGTCAATGCCAACAACCTCGCACAAGGGATTATTTTCCAACCCGGGGTACGTGTAGAAAACAACTGCCAAAACTGTGGTTTTAACCAAGTACGTATCAATGGGCTTGATGGGCGTTATACCCAAATTCTTATCGACAGCCGTCCTATCTTTAGTGCCCTAGCCGGCGTGTATGGTATCGAGCAAATCCCTACCAACATGATCGATCGCGTAGAAGTGGTACGCGGTGGGGGATCTGCCCTCTTTGGCTCATCGGCTATCGGTGGTGTCGTTAATATCATTACCAAAGAGCCTGTGGGTAATAGTTTTTCTTTTGGAGAGAGCCTCACCTTTACGGGCATGAAAAACCCCGATAACAACATCAGCATGAATGCCTCCCTCGTAAGCGACGACAACCGAGCAGGTGCCATGATTTTTGGGCAAACCCGCTACCGCCAAGAATGGGATGCCAACAATGATGGGTATAGTGAGCTCGGACGCCTCAACAGCCGCTCTCTGGGTACTCGCGCTTTCCTCCGCACCACAGACTATACCAAGCTAACGGCAGAGTTCCACACGATACAGGAGTTCCGCCGCGGGGGTGATCATATTGATTGGCCGGACCACGTTGCCTCTATCTCGGAGCACGTAGACCATAGCATTTTCAGCTCCAACGCCAAGTTTGATGCTTTCTCTAGCGATTACAAGCACCACCTTCTCACCTATATTTCCGGTCAAATCGTAAACCGCAAAAGCTATTATGGGGGCATTGGTGAGCTAGAAGACGATAAAGGGAACCGCCTCGGCCGTTTAGGATTCCCCATCCCCGCCGAAAAATATGGTATCAACTATGGTGTATCCAAAGGCAATACCTACATGGGAGGCTTGCAGTATAGCTACGACTTTGATCGCCTCCTCTTCATGCCGGCTCAGGTACTTATTGGTGCAGAGTACGTCTACGATCACCTCAGCGATGTAATGCCCCTCCGCAATTGGCTCGCAGAAAAAGACAGCAAGGGCAACCTAATTGAGCTATTCCCAAAGATTGATCAGAAAATCAACAACTGGAGCCAACTTGCTCAGATTGAGTGGAAAAACGATATGTTTAGCATCCTTTTGGGAGCTCGCCTTGACGAAAACTCGGCTGTAGGTAAGCCTATCTTTAGCCCCCGTGCTACGCTGCGTTACAACCCAACTAAGAACGTGAACTTCCGCCTCTCCTACGCCAAGGGATTCCGTGCTCCTCAGGTATTTGACGAAGACCTTCACGTGGGCGTAGTTAATGGCGAAGTGCAAAAGGTATACAATATCCCCGATCTCCGCCCCGAGACCAGCCACTCTATCAACGCCAGTGCCGACCTCTATGCACAATGGGGTGCCGTAAAAGCAAACCTACTTGTAGAGGGATTCTACAACAAGCTACAAGACGTCTTTGTGACAGAGCTTAAGAAGGTTGAGCATGGTATCATGATGTACGATCGTAAGAATGGGGAGGGAGCTACTGTGTATGGTGCCAACCTAGAAGGGAAACTAACATGGAGCATCCTACAGCTACAAGGCGGACTCACACTTACAAAGAATCGCTACGACAAGCCCGAAGAATGGGGGCAACGTGCAGACTTCGACGATAAGGGATTCCCTCTTATCTTCGACACAACAGATGAACTCGGTAACCCCATTAAAGCCGTAAACAAGAAGCAAGAGAGCAACATCATCACCAGAACTCCCTCCGCTTATGGCTACTTTACACTGGGTATTACCCCTGTCAAAAACTTCGATATAGCACTCACGGGTACTATTACAGGCCCCATGTACGTACCCCACGCTATCAAATATGGTAGCACACAGCAGCCTAACTCCGGCTATCCCCAGGGTTTCGACGAAGAAGCCCTTCAGAACTATCTCGTTGCCGGTGGACTGGAAAAAGATACCGAAATCCGTATAGACGAACTCAAGAAGACCCCCACATTCTTCGATATGGGCTTCAAACTCTCTTACGACTTCGACTTCTTCTCCAGCACCTGTCTCCAGATCTATGCGGGCATGAACAACCTACTCAATGCCATGCAATCGGACTATGATAAGGGAGCCGACCGCGACTCAGGCTATATATACGGCCCCACAATGCCTCGCTCCGCTTTCCTTGGTATGAAACTAAGTTTCTAAGTGGGTAGGTAAATCCTCTAGGAGGAGAGACAACGAAAAAACGCTCTCCCCTTCTCCCCTAAGAGCCCTTGCAGTACGCTCCCTTTGTGGTGCTGCAAGGGTTCTTTTTCGTCCCCTTTATAAAAGGAATATTAACCTAGAAAACCCTGAAAAATCCCTATTAGTAGGTAGTCAAGAGGCATAGTATTTTGCGATTTGTGCGGTAACTTTGCTCTATGAAGTTGTCTGATGTAAAAACAGGGAAAACAGTCCTTATCCAGAAGGTGGGAGGGCGTGGAGCATTCCGTAAAAGGATACTCGAAATGGGCTTTATTGCGGGGAAACGTGTGACAGTTGTACAGAACGCCCCCCTCAAAGACCCTGTGTACTACCGCATTATGGACTACAACGTTTCCCTCAGAAGGCAGGATGCTGCCCTCATTGATGTGGAACTAGTGGAGACCGTAGCCGAAGAATCAATAGCGAGCGAGCCTCTACTCGAAGTCCTAGCCGATGAAAGTCAAGACAACCCAATACCTACTAATAACGATTCCCAGGCTCACTCCTCTAGCCCCTCTAGCTCCCGACGCAAAAAACTGCGAGTGGCTCTCGTGGGAAACCCCAACTGCGGCAAGACCTCACTTTTCAACCTTGCCAGTGGCGCCCATGAGCATGTAGGCAATTACAGTGGAGTAACGGTGGATGCCAAAGAGGCACACTTCGACCACGGCGACTACCGCATCGAGATCGTAGACCTTCCCGGGAGTTATTCGCTATCGCCCTATAGCCCCGAAGAACTCTACATTCGTCAATTTCTCTCCAGCCCGGAAACGCGTCCGGACATCGTCATAGATGTAGTAGACACCTGCAACCTAGAGCGCAATCTCTACCTAACCATGCAGATTAAGGAGATGAAACTCCCCATGGTTGTAGCCCTCAATATGTTTGATGAGTTCGAGCAAAGCAAAAGCGAACTCAACATCAAACTCCTCTCTCAACTGCTTGATATTCCGATGGTGCCTACCGTTGGTCGTGTAGCCCGTGGGGTATCTGAGCTGTTTGATGCCGTGGTACATCTTGCAGAAAACCCCTCTACATCCGATCGAGACATCAAGATCCCTTACGGATCCATCCTAGAACCTTCTATCGAAAGCCTTACGCAAAAAATCGAGGAGCATCTCCCCCTTGCCAAACAACTCCCGGCTCGCTATATTGCAGTCAAACTCCTTGAGAAAGACCCGGAGATGGAGCAAACTACAGCCCATTTTGGGGAGAAGGGAGGCTTCATACTCTCGGCGGTGCGCTACGAGCTGGATAAGATGAAAACCAGTTTGGGAGAGCAGGATACGGAAACTCTTATAACTGACAGACGCTACGGTTACATAGCCGGAGCACTGCGAGAGACCTTACGTCCCCACAAAAGCATCGTACGTACCAAAACCGACCGTATAGACCGCTTGCTCATCAATCCTATTGCAGGATTTCCCATCTTCCTCGTCTTCATCTTCTTGATGTTTGAGTGCACCTTTATACTCGGGGCCTACCCTCAAAGTTGGATAGAGACACTCGTTCAGTATATCAGTGATGGAGTATCGAGTCTGCTCAGCGATGGCCCCCTAAAAGACCTCATTGTAGGGGGGATTATAAGCGGTGTAGGCGGAGTTATTGTATTCTTACCGCAGATCCTTATCCTCTATCTATTCATCTCGGTAATGGAAGATACGGGATATATGGCGCGCGCCGCCTTTATGATGGATAAGCTCATGCACAAGATGGGGTTACACGGCAAGTCGTTTATCCCCTTGATTATGGGCTTCGGATGTAACGTTCCGGCCATCATGTCGTCTCGGACCATAGAGAGCCGCCAAAGCCGACTCATCACCATCTTGGTAACTCCCCTGATGAGTTGCAATGCACGCCTACCGGTATATGTACTCCTAGCCGGTGCCTTCTTCCCTCGCCATGCAGGTATTGTCTTTTTTGGATTGTATCTATTGGGGATTATCCTTGCCGTATTGTTGGCACGATTGTTCCGCAAGCTATTTTTCAAACAAGAGGATATCCCATTTGTAATGGAGTTGCCTCCCTACCGTATCCCCACCTACAAGTCCGTACTTATCCACGTATGGGACAAGGCGAAAGAGTACCTACAAAAAATGGGGACCATCATCTTAGTAGCCTCCATTATTATATGGTTTTTGGGATACTTCCCGCGCGCCGAGGTCGAAAAACGCACAGAAGCTCGCATTACCGAAGTACTAAACAATGCTGAAGTTCTCTCCGCTAAAGAGAGAGAAGGAATCATTGATTCGATCCGTCTTGTAGGGCATACTGAGCAACAAGAGGGCTCTATTTTGGGACAGATGGGTAAGGCCATAGAGCCTGCACTAGCACCCCTCGGTTTCGATTGGAAGATGAGTATCGCACTCCTATCGGGTCTACCGGCCAAAGAGGTAGTGGTAGGTGCAATGGGAGTTATCTATACGGGTAATAGCGATGATAGTGACGAGGCTTCCGTACAATTATCTGAGCGCATCAAGCAAGAAGTACGCCCCGATGGAACCCGTGCATTTACCCCACTTATCGCCCTTTCTTTCATGGTATTTGTTTTGCTCTACTTCCCCTGTATCGCTACAGTAACAGCGGTAGGGCGTGAGGCAGGGAGCTATAAATGGAGTCTTTTTGTGATGGTTTACACCTGCCTCCTCGCATGGGTAACCTCGTTTTTGGTCTACCAGATTGGCTCTTGGTTAGGGTTCTAAAGGGATTTGTGGTAAGAAGATAAAGCCCCTCTAAAGAGAATGACTATACAGCTGATACTCGTATACGTTATTGTAGCTATTGCCGTAGCTGCAGCTTTTCGCTTCCTATGGCGCATTTTCTCAGCGCGGCACAAACAAGACGGCACAAAGGGCTCTTCTTGCCCGGGATGCTCGGGCTGCTGTCACACCCCCACCCCTCCCAAAAGAGAGACGAAAGCCAAAGACAAAGACGCCTAGCCCTACAACCTCCGCCCCCAAAAGCCTCCCAATCAACAAAGGGAAACGAAAAAGGGGGGCTAGAAAGGTAGAACTAGATAAGGCGGAAGGGCTTAGAATAAACGAGTTGCTCCCCTTTGAGAACTTCAATACGATAGGAACCCTCTCTCCAATCAGCTACAAGACCGGGACTTAGTACAGTACGAACCCCCTCTCCGAGAAGCAATGTTTGCAATGGAATCTCTACAGATGCCATTAAGTAATGATCTTCCGTACGATACACATCACACCTTAGATCTATCGTAGCTTCCTCCAATTCTTTATACTCAATAGCAATCCACAGGCAATGATCTACCCGCGCTTTCGAAGAAAAATCGTTGGGTCTATCAGAGGTTTGACTTGTAGTTGCAACGCCAGCCCCCTTGATAATAATCGGCATATCTTGTGCCAGGCCTTCGAGTAAAGACCGCGCTTCGCGATGCTCTTGCTGCTCCCTCTGATACGAATAGGCAAGCTCCTGATTATCCTGCTCCAGCTTTTCGTTCCTCTTCGCAAGCATTTCTTTTTGGGAAGTTTGCTCTTTGGCATCTTGCTGCACTAAGCGCAAATTGTATCCTAAGAAGAAGAAACCTCCCAACCCGATGAGTACTAAAAGCACGACACATAGGGTTAGAATCGAGACCTTCTTATACTGTTTCTTTTGGCGCAACAACTTTTCATACTCACTTTTTAGCGTCAAAAGCTCCCCTCGAGCAGCGTCTCGCTCCGTTGATAGGCGGTTAAGTTGCTCACTATACTGCTTAAGGGAAGAGTCTTGATAGACCTCATTACGCACCACTGCTACCACTCCATATCTTGCCGTGGCAGAGAGAATCGCATTATCCCCCTCCGCAAGAGGTAGCGTGCAATAGCTACTTCCCTCTATACTATAGTTGGTAGGCGGAAGCATCTCTAGAGGAATATGCAAGGCAAGCGCCTCCCCCCTCAGGTGGTGCACTACCCTATCCAACAAAGCAACTTGGGAAGAGAAGGGCTGCTCTGTACGCCTAAGCCGACCATAATCATCGAGAGTTAGCAATGTCTTCTCAAGGGCTAAACGCTGTATCTGAGCCTCCGAAAACTCAAGAAGCTGCTCAAAATGCCCCGTGACTTGCTCTCCATTTACAAGTAAAGCAAAGCCGAGATACTCCCTAGATGTCGGCTCTAGAAGGCATATATAGGCGTAGAACACAAGTTCGCCCTCCCGATGTATCACGAGCTGCCTTGGCTCTGTACAGAGCGCAACCAAACGCTTAAAAAGCGGTGCTAGCGAGTCGTTAGGGTATTGATCGTGCTGTGCAGAGGCTCCGGAGAAGAGGTAGACAGAACAATTCATTGGGGTATAAGTCTAGATCATGGAAGGGAGAAAAACGGAGCTAGCGACCTAGTGCACAAGTGTAGCAGAATCGCAAGCCGAGAGATCGGCAGAGTCTATTACGGATTTTTCCAAATAGATTGTATCATGTTGAATAGGTAGAGGGGTAGGCATATTATCGCCTTTACTAGGACGAAAAAAGACCAAAACCACTGTGAGCAACAGGGCGCATATAAGAGTTAAAACTAAGTTGGCAATAGGCATCCATCGGCCCAAAGAGGCAGCCTTAGAGGTTGATTTCTCTTGTCTACCAGTTGCGGAAGATTGCTGAGAGTGCCCAAGCCCAAACAAAGAGAGAATAGCCTGAGCGAGTCTCTTTAGGTCAGACTCGTTATGGACTAGATACTCATGCACCTCTTGGGTCTGGAGCTTTGTTTTTATCTGCTCTACCTGCTTTGCGAGACTATTCTTTTCCTCCGTAAGAGTACGTATCTGCTCTTGAGATTTCTTCTTATCGGCAGCATTTTCTTGAGCAAGCTGATCTATTTTGCTCTGCCATTGCTGCTCTACAGAAGTCGTAGCCTGCTCATGAGCCTTTTGCATTTCGGCTAGCTTCCTACTCGCTCCAGACTCAGACGCCTCTAGTTTATGGTGCAATTCTTCCACCTGACTCGCTAGCGCTTGGGAAGGGAATTCGTCCGAAATCTCAACCGAATTATCTTGTAAAAGAAGACTCACTACACGACTTTCTGCAAGATCTAAGCGATTGATCCGCACGACACCTGCCCTAGAAGCTTCCTTCTTTTCTTCCCGAGGGATAGGAGCAAAGCCTGCAAGACCGATATTTTCTTTGATGTAGTTAGCAACAAACTGCTCTAATTCGGAGATGTAACTCCCTCCTAAAGAAGAGAGTTTGGAGCTAACAAACTGCACTTTCCCCCCCTCTTTCGTGCGAACTATGCGCCCGAGCACCTTGGTAAGATAGAGAGCCTTGAGTAGATCGTAGATCTGACCTGTATTACGAGCTAGGGAATCGAGCTGTAAAGAGAGCGCTACATAGCCGCCTTCTCGGCCATCATCGCCCAAAACGCCACGAGCTATCACCAACGAATAAAATAGGGCACTATTCTCTCCGATAGTCAGCCTATCCACTCGTAGCTTTTCAGCTATCTCTGAAGTATTTGCAGCGTAAAAAGTTTGAACAAACCGACCAAAAACTTCAGAAGAATTACCCAGCAATTGCTGGCCATTTGGGGTACCGTGTACAAATATCTCAAACTGCATAATGCTATCAACTATCCTCTAATATGACGCTGAATGATCTTCCAAAACTCTGCCACGTACTCCTCAGGTCCCTCCTGAAAGGTGAGCGTACCATCAACAGCCGCCACATAGTCGCCCGTGTGCATCGTGACAAAATCAAAATTATATTGATGGAAGAAAGAGGTTATGGGGTTAGTATTGCGGAATGGAACAAATAGATTTGGATAAAGAAAACTAACCTGCTGCAGAGCCTGCTGACGATGCACTCGCCCCGGAGCAATTACATAGTTCGTCTTATCAATCTTATTGAGAACAAAAATCGCCTTATCGTGTGCACGACTCCTATTCTTGACCATCTCAATACGCTTTACATAGTTCCTTCGATCCTGATCTTCTCGCCAAATGGGCTCCAAGAAGAAAAGCCAAATCTTGCGACTTGTCATATTGATGATCTTATTGAAGTAGGCCGGGAAGTCTGCCATGGGGTTCTCCGGATTGAAATAATACTCCCCGGGAGCCTCTAGGATCTGACAAACTCGACGTCCCTCCTTAAGCACCTCAACGAGCATAAAACTCACGTTACTTGTAGCCTTAGCTGCATCAGAACTATTGATCATGGCATTGAAATTCTCGCACAACTCCCGATAATTCTTATCGTAACTTGGGCGGAAACTGGGGATAGGAGCTACCGTATAGCCCTTCTTCTGCAAGTAACGAGTGAGACGAATGAGCGTCATCGTTTTTCCGCACGAGGGGGGACCAAACAACATAAGCAGCGGAGCTTCTGTATCGGCAATGGTTACATTTATCTTGTTCGCATCGTTCATCTCAATCTCGCTAAGTCCGATATTCGACTCAGACGAGTAAGAGGATGGCTGCGAATACTCCACTACCGAGGGAGCCTGTGTAGCTACCTCCTCTTGCTGCAAAGAGGGTGAAGATTGCAACTCCTCATTATTATCAAAATTGATATTTGCCATAGTGTGAAGGGTGTATTAAAGGGATTCTCTTTTCTTAAAAGCAAGATCGAAAAAGATAAAGGCGGCTATATCGACAAGGAACGAGAGTATCACCCAGAAGATAATACCACGGCCTGCATACTTTCCTCCCAAGAAGTCTTTCCAAACATCAAAGACGCTAAGCATGCGAGAAGTCTTTGTCACAGGACGCTCCGAGAGGTACACCTCCTTGTCCTCGGGCTTTATCTCTACAAAGTGCTGATAGTTCTTAATTGTAGCATAGGACTTCTTAAGCTCCATATCCGTCTGATTGATGAGATCTTCGTCAATCTTCTTGGCATTGGCCATATCCGTAATTTTGGCGGACATTGTCTCCAGTTCCCGAAGACGTTCCTCAGCTTCCGGCTTATATTCAAGAGCTTGTACATTGGTCATCTGGCGAGCAATCTCCATCTTTCTTCTCTCCAGCATTTCTACAATGGTCTTGCGATACTGCTCTTTGAGGCTCTTAATCTGGCTAGGAGTACTACCCGTATACGAAAGAGTTGGGATCTGAGCTACCTGTAAAGTCTGGGCAATCTTGGCAAGGTGGAACTTTGCACGATCTCCAAAACCGGGGTTTGCAAGATTATCAATCTCGCCTTCCAATGCAATGAGCTGGGCATTCACAATAGCACTTACACTATCCTGCACCCTTTTCACTTCGCTCTCGCCCTTAGCATCACTCGCGAGATTTTGCAAGTAGGTACGAGTAGCGGCGATGTCATCTATCACGACATCCACAATAGCACTCCGGTAAAAAAACGTATGTGTATTGGTGGGGAAACTACATACAATCCAGAAGAAAAGAGCCAACAAAATACCCCCTACAAACTTTGCTCTACGTTTCTCCACATATATAGATTGGTTCAAACTATCCACAATCATCTTGGTGCCGTAGGACGCCACTACGTAGAACCCTATGGTTACAATCCAACATAAAATAGAGGGCCAATTGGGCAACAAAAGGTGTAACGACTCGGCAGTAGCCCAGCAGCTAACAGCCGCAAAGGCAATAAAACCAAGAAGTGAAAAGAGTTTGAGAAGTCCTTTTGAATTCATTTTATTTGCTGATTAATTCTTTTCTACGAAGGAGTTTCTTATCGAGAGTGGAGCGAGAGCGAATGAGTCTCTCTGTACTCACAACCACAATCTAGTGAGGTCCCCTATCAATAGGTGGATACAATCCTCTAAGAAGTAGGCTCTTTCCAATACTCTAGTTGCAAACGATCTCGAAAGCTATCTCCTACGACCTACTCATTCCTTGCAGTAGAGCTCCGCCTAGAGTTACAAGCTGTCTTGATAGTAGTCTCTCCTCCTTTATTTAATGTACATCAGACGAGATATCTAACATTTCCTCTCAACAAGAGCTCTTTTATATCCAGAGTTCTCGCCTAATATGAGGTGCAAAAAACACCTCGGCACAAAGGTAGAATTTTTTATTCACTAAGGTAGAAGAGATAAGAAAAAAGGGTGCGCCTACTTGAGACGCACCCTATATTAGGTGATGATAGAGTAATCTATCAGAGGAGTTTTACTCAGCAGTCATGATAACTACACGGTTCCACTCGTTGGTTTCGTAAGGTTGTACAGTGTCACCCTTGAAGTCAACTTCGATCATATCTTCAGATACGCCATACTTTTCTACAAGAGCCTTAGCTACAGCCTTAGCACGACGTTCAGAGAGTGTCATGTTGATGCTAGGGTTACCCGTAGCCTCATCAGCATAACCTACAACGTAGATCTTGCTATTGTTTTCAAGAGCATATCTAGCAGTGTTGTAGATATTGATGTACTGATTCTGATCGATCTTAGCGCTAGCAATGCGGAAGTAAACAACATTGCTTACAACAGTCTTCACTTCTGTAGTCTGAGAAGGTTCAACCTCGGGGCATTCGGGGCAGTAAGCAGGACGCTTAGCGAGCTCTGCATTTTCTGCACGGAGGTTATTGATCTGACCATTGAGATCATTTACGAGAGCCCAATCCATAGGAGTAAGAACATCCCACTCAGGCTTACCGAGGTTGAAGCCAAGACCTGCTGTAGCGAATGCCATAAGGTCAGCACCTTGCTTCTTCCAAGAAGTACCCATCATGTTAGTCTTTGTTGCCAACATTTGAGCTTCGAGGTTGAGGTCTACACGACGACCAAGACGGAACTTGAAGATAACACCGGCATCTACTACACCACCGAAGTCGTTAGTTGTAGCACCAGCAACACGCTTAGTAGCGTCGAAAACATCGCCGAAGGCACCACCAGTAGTAGTATGATGCTTGTAACCAGCACCAAGACCTACGTAAGGTACAAGGTGGAATACACGCTTAGCATTGTACTTTGCAAAGTAGTTTACAACATCAAACATGAAGTCGTAGTGAGCTACTGCGAAGAGGTTATTGTATGCTTGATTTGTACCAGCAGCATCCATAACAAAACCCTTCATATTCCAGCCTCCGAGCTGTACACGAGTAGCGAACCAAGGCTCATGCCATTGGCCTAGACCAAGCTGAACGATGGGATAAATACGATCTGTGAGAGAAGCCTTATTGTTGGCTTCACCAAAAGGAAGCATCCCAACACCACCCTGAATTTCGAGGAACCAGTGATCACAACCTCTATCACGATTGAATACAGTCTTGTGACCAGATTTATTGGGAGTTGCTACTTCCTGCTGAGCTTGTGCACCAAGAGACAGTGCGAAGCTACCCATGAGGGCGAGCATTAATACTTTAGCTTTCATATCTATTCTTCTAATTTTCTGGTTAGTGATTTATTACTTTGAACGAACAATAACTACGCGGTTCCAAGCACGAGTATCGAACTGTTCAGTCTCACCCTGCCATTCTACATTGATCATGTCCGAAGGAACATCATACTTAGTAGTAAGGATGTTTGCAACAGCCTTAGCACGACGTTCAGAGAGAGCAAGGTTGTAATTTGCATTACCCGTTACGTCAGCAAAACCGATTACAGTGATGGGTTGATTGCTTTCCTTCACGAACTTAGCGATTTCGTAAAGTACGATTTCCTGGTTAGGAGTTAGCTTATCAGAGTCAAACTTGAAGGTGATAGCTTTTTCGCTTAATCCAGCAACAACCTTTGCTTCAGGAGCTACAACCTCGGGGCATTCGGGGCAAGAAACAGGACGTTTTGCAAGCTCTGCATTTTCTGCACGGAGGCTATTGATCTGACCATTAAGATCGTTGATAAGATCCATGTCCATAGGAGTAATAGTTTCCCATTCTACCTTACCGAGGTTGAAGTTAAGACCGGCAGTCACTACACCAAGAAGCCCATTGTAGGCCTTCACACCTACAGGCATGTAAGTTGCGCTAGCGTCTGCATAATCGAAATCCTTCTTTACAATATTGAGGTTATTGTAAATAGCTTGAGCTTCAAGCACGAAGTCTACACGCTTGCCAAGACGGAAAGCCATCTGAGCACCAACGTTAGCAGCTACGGAATGACGATAAGGTTCACTCATAGAGAAGAAGCTAGAGAAATCCTTAAAGTCATTGTAGTACTTGAAGTTGTACCCTACCCCTGCAAAAGGAATGAGGTGGAATACACGCTTAGCGTTGTACTTAGAATAATAGTTTACTACGTCAAACATAAAATCAAAGAAAGCACCAGCCATTGCAGTATTGTTGGTCACAATATCATTAGCAGCGTTCTTATAGTATGTAGGCGTAGGACCAGCCATAAGTTGCAAACGGGTTGCAAAATAAGGATTATGCCATTTACCGATTGAGAGGGTAGGCATAACGTGGAGACGCTTTACGATGTCTTGGGCTTCGTTGCCAGCAATAAATTGTGCACTAACACCACCTTGCAAAGTGATAAACCAGTGCCCCCCAGAACGATCAAAAGCTGTCTTACGAGCAGGAAGTTGGTTTTCCGGCGCCGTAGTCTGGGCACTTGCTGAGAGTGCCATAGCTCCCATCAATGAGAGCAGTAAGTACTTTACCTTCATAATTTTACTATTCAAATTGTTAGCATTTTTCTTTGTTCTTCTTGTCAACTCTATACTATGTTTTCCTGCGCAAAGGTAAGAGTTAATTCGAAATGGGCAACATGGAACTATTTGATAAGCCGCCCTATCGTCCTCAATCCTTACGTATAACGCAAGTAGAATCGCCATTCTTAAATACAAAAGTAGTACTTTCTTATTTAATAATGCACTTTGCAAAAGTTGAAAGCCCTAGGGGAGTTCCTCAAGAGACTCCCTAATCTCACTAAGGGAACGATCTTTGAGGAGTACAATTCCCTTGGCATCCAATAAAAGAAGTGTAGGGCTAGCCTTCAAATCGTAGAGGGGAACATTTACAATTCTACCATCACTGTTAAATCCCTTGATCCCAAAAGAAGGGAGTTCGTCAATGGTACGAGACCATTCATCTGAGTCCGTTTCGGAGTCTATAAATAGGATATTAAGGCGACCTGCCTGTACTCTATTTTGGAAAAAAGCATCCTGCTGAAGTTCCTCAACAGCGCGTTTACAACTTTGACAACCAGGCGAATAGAAGAACAGCAATGTAGGCTTTCCTCGCATATCACTAAGCCGCCCCACCTCGCCTGTAGGCTGGATAAATGAGAATTGCTCGGCAGGCGTACCAACCCTATTGCGTGCCATTAGAAGGAGACGATGCTTTGCACGTTCCAACTGGGCGAGAGAAGCCTTAGGCGAATGGGTTATCCACTCTACAATGGGATAGTAATACTCCTCATTGAAGAAGGGCGAATTAGGCTCAAAAAGGTACTTCTCGTATAGATCGACAAATAGGGAAAAGAGCTCCCCTCGGGAGGACTCTAAAGGCTGAAGCATAGGCTTCTTTACCTGCTCGAGAGGGAGGCGAGTGGCAATACCAAGAAAGTTCGCCATAGACTGTTCTATTCGTGCAGGACGCTTTGTGAGTTCAGGGTCATTAAAATCACATTCATCCCAAAAATGAGCAACAAAATAGGCAGCTCGCTCATCCACGTTCTGGATAGTCATGGGGATTGTAGGCGAGGGGAAAGCCGGTGTTATATCAGAGGTATCCACGCACTCCAATGAGTCTTTTTCCATCGTATGCCCATTTTTGCAACTTTGGCAGCTCGCAAACGATGAAAGCCCCATCATGGAGAAGAGCCCTAATAATAGGATCTGTGTAAGACGACGTCTATTCATATCTATTAGTTTTATAGGAAATATCTTTCTTCAATAACACCACATATCTCTCAATTAAGAAAGATCTAGACTCCTAGAGAATGAGGAGATCTCCCTCTTTTGATGGGCGGAGACGAAAGCGAGGCACTCATTAGGGCGCACCACTCTCGTCTCTATCTCCTCTGGAATATTGTATTTATTCGTGCGATGTGAAATACTTCATAAACTGCATACGCGTGTACTGCGTTGCATCAGCACCCTGATCGGCCTTGAGCTTACCACGGAACTCATGCACAGCATTGTACTGCTTACGCTCCATCCATGCAGTAAGTCCGGCGAGTACCTCTTGGATGTATTGAGCACCATTCTTATAGAGAGCAGAACACATCTGTACGGAAGAAGCTCCTGCGAGAAGAGCCTTAATAACGCCTTCACTCGTGTGAATACCGGTAGATGCCGACACAGGGAAGTTGGCGATCTGACCAGCAATAAGACCCGTATAGCGGAGTGTATCGGAGAGATCAACAGCAGTAGTGAATACTTCGCCACCTGAAATACGTTCGTTCTCTATGTCAATATCCATTTGGTAAGAACGATTGAACAAGGTAACACCAGCTGCCCCCACGAGGCGAAGTTTGTCTACCATGGCAGGGAGGCAAGAGAATGTTTTTGCCAATTTCACTTGTACGGGGATTTTAACCGCCCCTGTAATTCCCTTAATGATAGCTACATAGTCATTAACCAAGTGAGTAGCATCTGCCGAAACCTTACCCTCGAGACGCATAATATTTACCTCCAAAGCGTCTACTCCCGTCTCTGCAATTTGCTTTGCATAGTTCGTCCAATCACCGGCCTTATAGCAGTTAATACTAGCGATTACGGGTACATTCACACGCTTTTTCACGTCGCGAACAAAATCAAGATACTTATTGATTTCATTGGCTTTTACGTAACCGGAAATATAGTCAGCAGCCTCGGGATAATCCGATTCGCTCGTCATAGACTTTGAGAGTGCATCTATTTGCTCCTCAAAGAGGGACTTGAGCACAACGGCACCAGCACCGGCAGCTACTAATTTTTCTATTTTCTGGGCACTATTGGTAAGCCCCGAACTACCTACTACAATGGGGTTGCGCAAAGCGATGCCCGCATAGTTTGAAGTTAAGTCTAACATATCTTCGTCTCTTTCTAAAATTATTTCTTCTCTGTATTTATAGCATAACAAGGGACTCTTAATAAGCTCGTGGTCCCATAATAGCGGTACCGATACGCACCATATTACTCCCCTCACTGAGGGCTATAGACCAATCTTCACTCATTCCCATAGAGAGGGTATCAAAGCAAGGGTATTGACTCATTATTCCCTCTTTTAAGCGGTAAAACAAGTCCCGCAACTTCGCGAACTCGGCTCGGATCTCGGCTTCGCTATCGGTATGGGTAGCCATCCCCATCAAGCCTCGCAGGCGAATGTGTGCATTCCCCTCAGCCTGCCGATCTAGCAGGGCTGCAAAAAAAGCCTCAACCTCATCATAAGGAACCCCACTCTTGGTCTCCTCTTGAGCGACATAGACTTCTACAAGACAATCTATCGTGCGATTGTGCTGAGCAGCTCGTCGCTCCACCTCATCGTATAGAGCAAGCGACTCTATACTCTGTATGGAAGTAATGAACGGAGCTATATACTTAACCTTATTCCGTTGCAAAGAGCCTATAAGATGCCAACGAATATCCTCCGGCAACTTATCCACCTTGCTCACCAACTCCTGCACACGATTCTCACCAAAGTCTCGTACTCCGGCTTCGTATGCCTCTTTTATCTCCTCCACTGTATGATACTTAGATACAACCACAAGAGTTGCATTGCTAGGGATCTGTGGACGAATCTGATCGAGCCGTTCTTGAATTGTTGCCATTAAGGGATAGGATAAAGGAGCAAGGCTTAAATTCGGAGTGTAAACACGTCCATGATATTAGTCTCTACCACAGCGGCGATGGAGTAATCGTGAGTTGTACGCGACATCTCTCGCTCTATCACAGCCACGGCATTAGCAAGCGAACTCGCCTTCACAATCATCGTCACGGGCGTTTTCTTCTCCACTCCGTTTTTCTCATCAAGTACGATAAAGAGCACTTTGCAACGATAATATTTATCGTCCTCGTCATTATCGTTCAAGAATAGCTCTGCTATTTTGGCACGTTTAATGGTGCTAATTACAATTTCTCCCGTGGAGGAGAAAGGGGTTATTTCCTCAACGAGGCGTGCTTCTGCCTCTGTTACAGACATGGCATCTACCAGATAACTCTCGGCAGACCGCTTAGAAAGCCCCGTATCTGCTAGCTTTTCATAACGAACTGAACACTCGTACCAATTATTCATAGACTATAAAATTCATTCATCCGTTGGGGATATTCTATGCCTCCCCACACTATTTCTTACAAAGGTAGATATTTTGGATAGATAAGAGAATCAGGTAATTCTCCTCTCGGTTTCGGGGAAGGGGGTAAAATCTCCCGAGTTCCGTTCTTTTCTTCACTTGTGAAACCTCAAAAAAAGCCTGCCTAACTCTCGGCTCCTTTTAGGTCTATATTTTTTTATTTCACAGGCAGCAAGCTCCCCCATTATTGGGTAAAAACGGACGGGAAATAGGGCAGCAAATTTTATAGACTTCCCCACAATCCCTAGGAAGAGATGGCTAGAATCCTCTAAGCACAAAAGCAGCAACAAAGCTATACGGGCTACCACAATAAATTGTACCTTTGCACATTGAGATATTTGTACACCAAGTAATCTCAATGGATATATCCCTCTCCTTGAGATGGGAACGTCTTCGAAAGTGGTCTTCATGTCACCACAAAGCATATAAGAGAATGTACACCTATAATATAAGAGTGCATGACAAAAGATAAAATCGTAAAGCTCCTTGTAACGGGGGGGCTAGTGCTCTTCTCCCTCCTAATCAGCAGCTGTGGAGAGATGGCTCGCATCCAAAAGAGCAACGATACCTCCCTTAAGTACGACTATGCCAAGAAGTACTTTAATCAGAAAAAATGGAGCAAGGCTTCGGAGCTTCTAGTGGACGTTGTACCCGCCTATGAGGGTACAAGCGAAGGAGCCCAGGCTCTCTATATGCTCGGGATCTCGGAGCTAGCTCTTGAGCATGGGGACATCGCCGCAGAGAGTTTTCGCCGTTACTATACGAATTATCCCAAGGGAGCAAAGGCTGAGGAGTGCAGATTCCGTGCAGGAGAGGCCTTCTACATATCCTCCCCGGAAGCTCAATTGGATCAGAATGTGACCTACACAGCCATCCAAGAGCTGCAAACATTCATCGAACTTTACCCCACCAGCGACTACAGAAAGGATGCCGAGCGCATGCTTTTCGACCTACAAGACAAGTTGGCTTACAAGGAACTAAAGAGTGCAACACTCTACTACGATATGGGTATGTACCTTGGGAATAACTACCAAAGTGCAGTAGTAACCGCCAATAATGCCCTCAAAGACTACCCTTATAGCAAGTGGCGCGAAGACTTTTACATCCTAATCCTACGTGCTACCTACCAAGAAGCGATCAACAGTGTAGTTTCCAAACAACAAGAGCGCTACCGCAATGTGATTGATCGATACTTCGCGTACGTAAACGAATTTCCCCAAGGGAAGTACACCAAAGAGGCGGATCGCATCTACAAACGCATCCAGCCTCTACTCTCAGAAGAAGCCTAAACAAAAGAAAAAGAACGATATAACTATAGAGACTCTAGAATGGAATCGAAGAAAAAACTATCTGTACCCAACGAAGCTATTACCCGCTCTACCGCCCAAATGGCAGAAAAAACGGGGAACCTCTACGAGACTGTTATGGTCATTGCTAAGCGTGCCAATCAAATTGCGCATGACCAGCAAGAGGAGCTAAAAAGCAAACTAGAAGAGTTCAATAAGGGCACAGATACCCTAGAAGAAGTATACGAAAACGCAGAGCAGATAGAGGTATCTCGCTGCTACGAACGTCTTCCCAAACCGACCTTGATAGCCACTGCCGAGTACGACAACGATGAGCTATACTTCCGTCTGGCAAGTGAAAAAGGAAAAGAAGAATAACTCAAACTAAATCTTATCCCGGCTTCGGGATCCTTCTCTATATTATGTGGCAAAGAATACAAACTCTCTGGTTGCTCCTTGCGGGGGTAGCTATGACCCTAACCCTATTCCTGCCCCTTGCACTATTCTCCACGCAGAGTGTTATGGGTGCAGAAAACTTCGAAATGTACAGCCTGTGGGTAAAGAACGCCACTGATGGCTCCATTGGCAAAGGGCTTATTACATGGGATCTTTTTGTCCTCGGCGCCCTTATCACAATGATATCATTCGCCACAATTTTCCTCTTTAAGAAGAGGAAAATCCAGATGCGTTTGTGTGTGTTCAGCATGCTTCTCGCCATAGGTTATATCATTGATTTTGCAGTACGAGCATGGCAATTCAAGGCCGTTCTCGATGCGGACTTTAGTATCAAGTTTGCTTTGGGTCTCCCCTTTATCGCCCTCGTTTTGCTCTACCTAGCCTTCCGAGGGGTACGAAAAGACGAGATCCTCGTACGCATCAGTAGCCGCATCCGCTAAGTCTCCCCTCCAATCACAATAAGCGCACCTATCCCTACACCTCAATAAAAAACGACACTCCACTGTATGGCTATTTTCCTCAAAGACGTATCACACACTTTTGGTGAATACCTTTTGGTGCCGGGGCTTACCACGCCCGAGAGCACCCCGGATAAGATTGTACTGCAAACCCCACTCTCGCGCTTTAAGCGAGGAGAGGCACCGCGCATCCGTCTGAATATCCCCTTCGTATCGGCGATTATGCAGTCGGTATCCAATGACACCTTGGCTATCGAATTGGCTCGCAATGGGGGGCTTTCGTTTATCTATGGTTCGCAGACGATTGAGGAAGAGGCCGATATGGTACGGCGTGTCAAGAAGTTCAAGGCCGGTTTTGTAACGAGTGATGCCAACCTCAGCCCTGACCAAACGCTGGCGGATGTAGTAGCCCTCACACACAAAACAGGGCACTCTACGATTGGGATAACGCATGACGGCTCTTCGCACGGCAAGCTATTGGGTATCGTTACCGGGCGAGATTATCGTTTGAGTACGGATAGTCTCGATCGCAAGATCAGCGAATTTATGACCCCGATTGAGCGCCTCCACGTGGGAGCTAAGGGCATGACATTGAGCGAGTGCAACGATCTTATCTGGAAGTTCAAACTCAACACCCTACCCATCCTAGACGAGAAGGGAAATCTCCTCTACTTCGTTTTCCGCAAAGATTACGATAGTCACAAAGAGAACCCTCTAGAGCTATCGCACCCCGAAGACAAGACACTCCTTGTGGGAGCCGGTATCAACTCTCGCGACTACCGCGAGCGTGTTCCTGCTCTTATAGAGGCAGGTGCCGATGCGCTTTGTATTGACTCCTCCGATGGTTACTCCGTATGGCAGGCAGATACCCTCAAGTGGATCCGCCAACAATATGGAGATAGCGTGGTAGTGGGAGCAGGTAACGTGGTCGATGGAGAAGGCTTCCGCTACTTAGTAGAGGCAGGTGCCGACTTTGTAAAAGTAGGTATTGGAGGAGGCTCTATCTGCATCACTCGCGAACAAAAAGGGATTGGCCGCGGTCAGGCTACAGCCGTAATAGAGGTAGCACGCGAACGCGACAAGTACTACGAAGAGACCGGCATTTACATTCCCATCTGTAGCGACGGAGGTATCGTTCACGACTACCACATGGTACTCGCATTGGCCATGGGAGCCGACTTTTTGATGATGGGGCGCTACTTTGCTCGCTTCGATGAGTCCCCCACTCGCAAGCTAAAGATCGGTGCAAACATAGTCAAGGAGTATTGGGGCGAAGGTTCCAACCGTGCTCAAAACTGGCAACGCTATGATACCGGCGGTAATGTAAAAGAAGAGATGAAATTCGAAGAAGGTGTGGATAGTTATGTGCCCTATGCCGGCCCGATGAAGGGCAATCTCGACCAAACCTTGATGAAGATCAAAGCCACCATGAGTAGCTGCGGCACTTCCAATTTGGCAGAGCTTCGCCGGAATGCCAAGATAACGCTCGTCTCTTCCACCTCTATTGTAGAGGGAGGAGCACACGATGTTATCCTCAAAGAATAGTCTACCGGAGACATTCATCTCAATCACAAGAGAGAGCTGCAGCCCATGGTTCCCCATCACCTTATCACCTTGGTTGGCCCCACAGCGTCGGGGAAAACCTCTTTAGGGGTAGCGATAGCAGCAGCTCTCTCTGGTGAGATTATCAGTGCCGATAGCCGACAAGTATATCGGCGAATGGATATAGGTACGGGAAAAGACCTGAGCGAATATACCCTGCAGGATGGCTCTTCCATTCCCTATCATCTGATTGACATTGCCAACCCCGGAGAGGTGTACGATCTCTTCCATTGGCTGGCGGCCTTTCGCACTTCATACCAAGACATACTCAATCGTGGTAAGACTCCCCTTCTAGTGGGAGGGACAGGCTTATATGTAGAGACTGCCCTCCGAGGCGACTCTCTCTCCAATGCGCCACAAAACGAGCGACTACGCAAGGAACTCTACAACCTCTCGCACGAAGATCTCAAAGATATTCTACGAAGATATGGGGGGACTCCCCGCACCGATATTGGCTCCGTTCGTCGTACCATTAGAGCTATTGAGATAGCCGCCTATTACGCTCGCTACCCGGAGCAAGACCCATGGAAAAAATCGAACGCCACGGTCAAAACCCAGGGCAACGAAGCTCAAAACTCCCCTCTAATCCTCTGTATACAACTGCCCCGAGAGGAGCGCGTCCGTCGCATTGGAGAGCGTCTCAAGAAGCGTCTTGAGGAGGGACTTATCGAAGAAGTAGAGCAATTGATTACCTCGGGAGTACCCACCGAGCGACTCATCCAATACGGACTTGAATACCGCTTTATCACGCAACACCTCCTTGGGGAGCTAAGCCGTGAAGAAATGATTGCTCGGCTAGAGATCGCCATTCGTCAGTTTGCAAAGCGTCAAATGACATGGTTCCGAGGAATGGAACGCCGGGGATACACCCTCCACTACTTAGACGGGACCCAATCCACCGATCGCCTATGCCAAGAGGCTTTGGAGTACATCGCCTCAAAGCGAGAGGGCAAACTCAACTAACATCTTCGCTATCCTAAGACATATCCATGCCTCACAACTCGGATCATACCCCAGTGTGCACGCTACGCCATCTTTCCTCAGAAGAAATTGCACAACTAGAGGCCAATCATTGTAGTGCCACCGATTGGAGTCTCATCTTTGTACCCGAAAAATTCACCCCTACGGCTTACCAATTTGTAGAGTTTAGAGGGGAATGCCACCTCGGGACTACGCTAGGGGCAACTCCTTCCCGACCGGACTTTGCTTCCCGACCAACCGGAATATATCATGCCATCATCGAAGATTGTCGTATAGGCAACGAGGTCTACATCGGGCATATTGGCAATAAAATCTCAAATTACAGCATTGGCGAAGGCAGCATTATCAGCCACGTTTTCTCCCTCACGGCTCGGCAGGGCTCTTCTTGTGGCGTAGGGACGAAAGTCTCCGTACTCGACGAGACGGGGGGTCGTGCCCTACGTATTGTACGCCATCTACCGGCAGCCGTTGCCTATTGTATGGTCTTTGGCAAGGCCGATAAAGCCCTGATGCAAGCATGGGAAGAGGCTGTAGAGATTGCCACTTCGGAGGTAGAAGAGAGAGGATATGCCGTGATTGGCAAAGATAATTTGATTGCCCAATCTGGTATTTTGGAGGATATCTCAACAGAGCACTCCTCAACAATTATCGGCGTGCAGCACCTCGCCGAGGGATACATAGGCTGCAACGTAAAGATGCAAGGGAGCATCGTCTCGGAGCATTTTATTGTAGAGGATGATACCCTTCTAGGTAATTGCTCGCTACATCACTGCTATGTAGGGGAGGGATGTAGGCTCGATGGCGGGTTTTCGGCTCATGATTCCCTCATCTTTGCCAATAGCAACCTAAGCAACGGAGAGGCATCGGCTGCTTTCCTCGGCCCCTATACGGTCTCCATGCATCGCTCGACCCTACTCATTGGGGGAGCTTTTTCCTTTTTCAATGCAGGTAGCGGTACCAACCAAAGCAACCATCAATACCGTCTAGGCCCTATACATCATGGACTCATGGAGAGAGGCGTAAAATGCTCTAGCGACTCCTATATGCTTTGGCCGGCTCGCGTAGGAGCTTTCAGCAAACTGGTGGGGAGATTCTACCGCCACCCAGACACTGCCGAATTTCCCTTCGCTGTACTCACAAGCGATGGCGGGGAAATGCAAATACAACCTGCCGTAACGATTGGGCACATCGGTACTTGGAGAGATTTTGAGAAGTGGCCCCTACGGGATAATCGCACCTCTACTCTACCCGACGATCGTCTGGTCTTCCGCCTTTGGCAACCCGCCATCATGTACCGCGTATGGCAGGGGTGGAAGCAACTCTCTCTCGCCCAAGATCTCGCCCAGGAAGGCAAATCTTACCACCATCTAATGGGAGGATGCGCTATTGCAGAAGGGGATATTACCTACGGCATCCAGCTGTACCAAGCCCTGCTCTCCGCCTATATCGGGCGACTTCTTTACTCGGAGGCTTCGCTGACCTTACCCCAACTTCTTGAGGAGTTATCAGCGATAAATCCCTCAGAATCCCCCTCTCCGGTACTTGACCTTATGGGCTTTGCCATCAGCGAAAAGGGCTACTTAGCATGGCGCAAAGAGGTTACTAAGGGAGGTATGTCTCCCTCTCAAATAAAGCAATCTCTAGAGCAACATGCCCTAAGCCAAGAGGAGGAGAAGGAATGGGCTTTACGGCTACTTCGTCAGCTCCTATCAGATGATCTAGAGGATTCTCTTCGCGCATTTATCCAAGCTATCCCCACGGCAGAGCAGCTCCTGCAAAAGCGTGTTTTCTCGGATGGTCGCAAGGAACTATCTCCCTCGCGTAGCTCTGTTGGCTTTGGGCTTCTCCCCCTACCCGAGGCAAAAAAAGCGGCAGAAGAAGATTTCTTGGCCGTGCGACAAGACCTTATAAAGCAAGACTTTGTCGGGAAACTCAAACGTGACTTCTCCCAATATATAGAGCAAGCCGAAAAGCTAAAAGAGCGACTTCTCGGATAAAAAGAGAGCATTCGCCTAGAGAGCTCACCACCATCTTTCACACCAATCAGAGGCTGATTTTGGATTCAAAGTCAGCCTCTTTTTTATTCCCCCACAGGCAATTTTCTCGGAGTTTTAGGATGGAAAAATTTTTGATTTAGCCCTAGAATCAAAAAAGATTTAGGCAGTAATATTTTGAGGTTTTGTAGATAGGGAATTACCAATCGATACAATTTTACTCTGCTACAAGTTGCTCATATACAAAGAATGGGTAACTTTGCAGAGATTTGTGGGGCAATAAGAGCCCTAGGACTTTTCTAAAAGGATAAAGCAATGAAAGATAAAGTAAGCTACGCACTAGGTCTCAGCATGGCCAATAACTTCAGAAGCACGGGTATTCACAGCATCTCGATGGAAGATTTCTCCGAAGCTATGAATACGGTTTTTGAAGGGAAAGAACCCTCGATGACCTACGAAGAGGCTCAGGGAGTACTCAACGAGTTTTTCCAGAGAATACAAAACGAAAAGAAGGAACTAAACCTCAAAGCCGGTAAGGAATTCCAAGAGATCAATAAGCAGAAAGCAGGGGTAACGACCCTCCCCAACGGGCTGCAATATGAGATCTTAGAGAAGGGCGAAGGCGCTCTCCCCAAGAGCACCGATACGGTAGAGGTTCACTACGAAGGAACCCTTATTGATGGTTCGATATTCGATAGTTCTATCCGCCGGGGCGAACCTGCTTCTTTCCCGGTTACCGCCGTTATTCCCGGTTGGACGCAAATACTCCAAATGATGCCGGTAGGCTCTAAGTGGCGTGTGGTAATCCCAGCCGAACTCGCCTATGGAGAGCGCGGTGCAGGACAAATGATCGAGCCGAACATGACCCTGATCTTCACAATTCAGCTCCTTCGTATCGAAGACAAACAGTAACTCCTCAAAATAAAACGACTATGAAACTCTATCGTACGCTGTCCACTGCCGCTCTCCTTTTGGCTGCAGTACACACCCACTCTTGGGCTCAGACGGCTACAACTACAGAAGGGAAAAAGGTAACTGCAGAGCAGGCCTCGTATGCTTTAGGCACTATGGTGGGTCGCTCTATCGAAGAGACCCTCAAGGGTGCGCCCGGAGGTAAAAACCTCGACAAAGCAATCATACTCAAGTCTATTACCGAATATTTCTCGGGCAACTCACAACTCTCCCCCGAAGATGCCGGTAACCAGCTCAATAGTTACTTTGAAGCTGCACAAATAGCCGAGGCTGAAGCAAGAAAGGCTGAGGGCGAAAAGTTTCTTGCCGAGAATGCGAAGAAAAAGGGAGTGAAGGTAACAGAGAGTGGTCTACAATACAAGATCTTGGTAGAAGGTAAGGGTATCAAACCCACTGTAGAAGATACCGTGCAGGTACACTATCGTGGGCGACTTATCGATGGCACCGAGTTCGACAGCTCTTATAGCCACGGTGAGCCTATCAAGTTCTCACCCCTACAAGTAATCCCGGGTTGGACAGAAGGGCTTTGCCTCTTGCGCAAAGGTGCCAAAGCGGAGCTATACATCCCGGCTTCTCTTGCCTATGGCGATCGTGGTGCCGGCAACAAGATTCCCCCACACTCTGTACTCATTTTCGAGATTGAGATGCTTGATGTAATCAAGGGAGAACCCATACCTGTATCGGATATTTCTAAAGTAGACGATAAGGGAGCTGCCCCAAAAGCAGACTCCAAAGAGGCCAAAGCGACCTCAAAAACAAAACTCAAGAAGAAATAAAAACTTTCTGATAACGTAATATGAAAAAGATTTTTTCTGCTGTACTAGGTACGGCAATGATGTTGGGTATGGTTGCCTGCAATGGTGGTACCTCCAAAAACGCTGATCCTGCAAACGACAGCCTAGGTATGGCTCGTGGTTACATGATTGGTATGCAAATGGCACAGCAACTTGCCATGGCAAATGCGCAAGGGATGGCTATGGATACCACCATGTTCCTCAAAGGGGTAAAAGATGGTATGAGTAAGAGTGCAGACTCTGCTCAGTATGCCTATCTTGCCGGTATGCTTACAGGATTCCAAATCGGTCAAAGCCTTAATGAAGACAAGATCGCTACCGGTCCTTTCCTAAAGGCTTTTGAGGCCGGTATCATGGGGGACACTGCATTCCTCAAAGGATGGTCTCAAGAAGACATGCAAACCTACATGCAAGAAGCCGAACAGAAACTCCAAGCTAAGAAGATGGAAGAAAAGTTCGGAGCTAATAAGGAAAAGGGACTCAAGTTCATCGAAGAGTTTAAGAAAGAAGCCGGCGTACAAACCACAGCTACGGGTCTTGCATACAAGGTGCTCACCCCTGCCAAAGAGGGAGCTAAGAAGCCCCAACCCCAAGACCGCGTAAAGGTTGAATATAAGGGAACTCTTGTTGATGGTACCGAGTTCGACGCTAGCAACGGAGAACCTGTAGAGTTTGGTGTAACTCAAGTAATCCCAGGCTGGACAGAGATGCTCCTCCTCATGGCCGAAGGTGAAAAAGTAAAGGTTGTTATCCCCTACGAACTCGCATACGGCGAGCAAGGTGCCGGAGGTGACATAGAGCCTTTTTCTACTTTGGTATTCGAGGTTACCCTCCTCCAAGTTATCCCCGGAGAGCAAGCAAACTAATAGCCCTAAGGAGGGATTAACCTAGAAAGGTAGAAGCTCCAATAGGTGCAAATGCATAAAAGAAATGCACTGGAGAGGATCGTAAGATCTACTCCGGTGCATTTTTTGTAGAGCGAAGAAAGGGGTGAATATTCTCCTCTAGATGCTCTTCTCGCTATCGCGCAACTGCGCCTTTTTCCTCAGAAGATCCATAAAAGCATAGTTTTTGATATTCCACTGAGGTGCAAGGAGCAAAGAGGGAGGGGACTGTGCCACAAAGCGATCCACCACAATGTCTTCTCTTAGGAGGGCTAAGAAGTCCAGACAAAGCTCGGCATATTCCTCTGCCGTAAAAAGGTGGAATTGCTCAGGATTCGTCCGGTATTGATGTGCCATAATCGTATGGCGGACTATTTGCAATTGGTGCAGTTTTACGAGGCTTAGGGGTAAGTTGTTGAGGCGCAAAGCGTGGTCTAGCATTTCACGCCGAGTCTCTCCGGGGAGCCCTAAGATAAGATGCGCCCCAACGGGAAGCCCTGCCTCGTGCGTTGCTTTGATGGTCTCTAGAGAGCATTGCCATGAGTGCCCTCGGCGGATGTACTCCAGCGAGCGATCGAGAGTGGACTCTATACCATACTCTATCAGCACAAAACACCGGCGAGAGAGGTCAGAAAAGTAATCGAGAAGCACCTCCGGCATACAGTCGGGTCGCGTACCAATTACCAAACCTACCACTCCGGGAAATCGTGCCGCCTCCTCATAGAGTGCAATCAACTGCTCAGCCTCCCCGTAGGTTGCCGTATAGGATTGGAAGTAAGCCAAGTAACGCATGTGAGGATACTTGTGCCGGAAAAAATCGATTCCACGCTCTAGTTGTTGCGTAATAGAGCCAGGCTGAAGAGCAAATGAAGGACTAAAGGTGGCATTATTGCAGTAGGTACAGCCCCCTCGCCCCATGGTTCCATCTCTATTTGGGCAGGAACAGCCTGCATCCAGCGTTATCTTTTGGATCTTCTCTCCGGGGAAAAAGCGTTGTATGTAGGTAGAGAAGTCACACGTTGCCAAGCGTTGCGAGTAGGAAAACTCAAGAGCCATTACCCTAGGATAAAGGTTACAAGATCAATAAGCAAACCATCATTCGTATAGGCTCCCCCCTCTGCCCCCTTAAATCGTGCATCGGTCATACGGATCTCGTGCACAATATTGAATACCTGCATGGGAGAAAAAGCCCACTTCCCCGTCATGTAACTCTCCGCAGCGTAGGAGTTGCGTAAACCCAATACCTTAGCCACATCATCAGCAGAGATATTCCGCGGTTGGTACATTACAATCATCAGGTTGGCAAAGTAGGTATACAGGGTAGATAGGATGATGGGCAAGGGGTAGCGTTTCTCATTAAGCGCCATATAGCGCGCCAATTTGTAGGCTTTGGCTCGTTGCTTAGCTACCAGAGCATTGAGGAGCTCATAGGGAGAATACTCGCGACTAATCCCCACATTCTGCTCCACCATGGCGCGCGTTACCATTCCCCCTCTGCCCGAGGCGAGTACGGCAAGCTTGCGTAGTTCACTATAAAGGGTAGCACCATTGGTACCAATAAAGTCGTAGAGAGCCCCCATAGCATCCGGCTCTACGGTGATATGAAGTAGGTCAGCAGCATCACGGATTAGCGATGCTGTATCCCGACTATTCCGCATTTTTGGGGATAAGAATAGGGGCACTTGAGCCTCGGTGAGACGCTTCAAAAGGGAACGAGCAGCACGCTCGGGATCTCCATTATAGCAAAGTACAACCGTGGTCTCAGGCTGTATCGAAGGTATTGCCTCCACAATCTCATCCAACCCTTTGATGGCATTCACCTCTCGTATAATGTAGAGGCGACGCCCTCCCAGTAGCGAAGAGGAGAGGATGGTATCCCTCAGCTCGGGGAGAGACAGCTCCGATCCGTAGAGGATAGTCCTACTCAAAGCCCACTCCTCACGAGGCAGGTAATGCTCGGCAAGTAGCTCTACAAGTCTATCTATATAGTACGATTCTTCCCCTCCCAAAAAGAGAAGAGGAGGAAGCTCTTTGCCCGAAGAGAAGCTCTTTACAAGCTGGTGGTAACTCTGCGAGGGAGAAGGAGTAGAGGTTGCCATAGTATATCCTAATATAGTATCTTTGCCGAGAAACAAACGAGCAGCAGTTGGTAGCTTGTGTGCAAAGATAACGCGAATGTGCTGAACCTCCCAGCCTATGGAGCCATAATTGAGGAGGAAAATGGGAAAAAACTAATCTACGATGATATTCGTAGAAAGCGCGTTGCCCTAACCCCCGAGGAGTGGGTAAGGCAGCACTTTGTACACTATCTAAGGGAGCACCTTGGCTACCCGCTTGCCAGCTTCGCGCTCGAGACACGCGTTGCAGCCGCCCATACGGCACAACGAACCGATACAATTATTTACGGCGTAGGGGGGAAACCCTGGATGGTAGTAGAGTACAAAGCGGCACACCTAGAGCTTACCCGAGAGATGTGGCAGCAGATCTGTAGATACAACCTCACCTACAAGGCAGCCCATCTGGTACTTACCAACGGCAGACAACATATGGTCTGCCAAATCGATTACCACACGGGGGAGTACGAATTTCTCAGCTCAGTCCCTAGCTTTGCCGCCCTCCGCGCCTATCACCAAAGCAATAACAACGAATAGACATATATCCTATGGCATTTTTAGAAGCGCAGCATATTGTCAAGAGGTATGCCCGTCACTTGGCACTCGACGATGTCTCCATCGCCGTACCTCAAGGCTCTGTATTCGGTCTTATGGGACCCAATGGAGCCGGCAAGACTACTCTTATACGTATTATCAACCGCATCACAGCCCCCGATAGTGGCGAGATCCTTTTTGAGGGAAGAAGGTTTGCCCCCACAGATGTAGCACGCATTGGCTACCTACCCGAGGAGCGAGGTCTGTACCGCAAAATGAAGGTCGGCGAGCAAGCCATCTACTTAGCACGCCTCAAGGGGATAGATAAGGCGACAGCTCGTAAGCGGCTCACCGAGTGGTTTGAGAAGTTCGACATCATGCCTTGGTGGAACCGCAAAGTGGAGGAGCTGAGCAAGGGGATGCAACAAAAGATCCAATTCGTTTGTACCGTAATACACGAGCCGGATCTACTTATTTTCGACGAGCCATTCAGCGGCTTCGACCCCGTGAATGCAGAGCTCCTCAAGCGAGAGATTCTGACCCTACGCGACCAGGGGCGCACCATTATCTTCTCCACGCACAATATGCAATCGGTAGAGGAGGTGTGCGATGAGTGTGCGCTTTTCAATAAGTCGCACGTAGTATTGCAGGGGAATGTGAGTGAGGTGCGTCAGCGTTTTGCCCAAGGGATTGTAAGCCTAGAGGTAGAGATGCCGGCACCCCTATCTCAAGAGCAATTGTCTCAGCTCTCGGTTGTTGAGAGCAACTTCTATCCGGGTGAGAAGAAACAGCTCCTGCGCCTTAAGATGCGTGCCGGAGAAGACTTGCGAGACCTGGTACAAACGCTCCCAAGAGAGCTCCATCTCCTCAGCCTTCGGGAGGAGATCCCCTCTATGAATGAGATCTTTATTCAAACCATTACCCAACAACAAAACCACCAAGAAGACCATGAGTAAGAGCAAAATTGCCATTGTAATAGGGCGCGAGTACGCAACCCGAGTGCACAAGAAGTCGTTCTTTGTCATGACCATCTTGATGCCCATTCTTTTTGTAGCATTCCTCACCGTCCCCATCATCATAGGGAAGACGAGTGTCTCAGAAACGAAGATTGCCGTATTGGATGCAACCGGTTTGTATGCCAATCTCTTCGAGAATACAAAAGCCTACACCTTTGTCCCAACTCAGCAATCCCTAGAGGAACTAAAAACACTGGGCAAGGATAATGAGGAGGGATATGCTGCCGTGCTAGAGATTAGAAGCGACCTCTTACAAGATCCTACGGCTATTACCCTCTATGGCTATAAGCAAATACCTCCCGGGGTGGCAGAGCACATCAACGACGTACTCTCACCCTATCTGAGCCAAAAGAAGCTCGAAGCTAGCGAGGTAGAGGGTATTACGGAGATTGTAGCCAACAGCAAAGTAGAGATAAATGTACCTACCTTCAAATGGGCTGCCGATGGTGAAGAAGAACGCTCTAGCGGTAGTATTGCCAGCATAATAGGGATGATACTTGCGGGGGTTAGCTTCTTCTTTATCACCACTTTTGGCTCCCTTGTAATGGGCAGTGTACTCGAGGAGAAAAAGAACCGCATCATGGAGGTGATGGTATCGAGCGTACGTCCCTTTGATATGATGATGGGAAAAATCATTGCTTTAGGCCTAGTCGGGATCACGCAAATCGTGCTTTGGGTAGCACTTACAGGCATCCTGCTAACCGCCTTTAGTAGCCTTATGGCAGGAAACCTGCAAAGCATTGCTTCCCTTGCCTCTATGCAACAAAGCGATATGACAGGCCTAGGGGCAGGGCTTAACCCCGATAGCTTTAGTGAGATACAGATGGGGATTGGAGCCTTGATGGGCATCAACTTTGGCGAACTCCTCCTCATGTTCCTTCTCTACTTTGTAGGCGGATACCTCCTCTATGCCTCTCTTTTTGCCGCCGTAGGGGCCGCTATCTCTAGCGAAGAAGACAGCAACCAATTCATCACTCCCGTAATGCTTCTGCTCATGTTTGCCTTCTATGCCGGCTTTGGGAGCATGCGTAACCCCGATGGACCTCTAGCTCTTTGGTGCTCTCTTATCCCCTTCACCTCGCCCATCGTTATGATGATACGACTTCCCTACGACGTGCCTGTATGGCAACAGATTCTCAGCCTTGTGATTCTCTTTGTCACCTTTGGAGGGATTACCTGGCTGAGTGCCAAAATATACCGAGTAGGTATCCTAATGTACGGAAAGAAACCAAGCTGGCGAGAGCTTCGCCGCTGGATTCGATACAAGTAAGCTAGACAAGAAAACAAAATAGCCGGCTGATTTTGAGAATGAGCCGGCTATTTTTCTGAACAAAAGGGTAGTAAAACAAGTTCTTATTCGCTACCTTTGTAGGGAAACGACATAACTGAATTTGTAAGAATCAAGATAATGAATAGCAAATTAGCCGAAGCCGCACGCAAATATCACGCCTTACCGCAACCCGGTAAGATAGAGGTCAAACCGACCAAACCCTATAGTACACAAAACGATCTTACCCTTGCCTATAGCCCAGGGGTAGCCATCCCTTGTCTCGATATACAAAAGAACCCATCCCAAGCCTACGACTTCACCTCCAAAGGCAACCTCGTAGCCGTTATTTCCAATGGTACTGCCGTATTGGGATTGGGCGATATAGGGGCACTTGCCGGTAAACCCGTGATGGAGGGGAAGGGACTTCTCTTCAAGATATATGCCGGGATTGACGTATTCGACATAGAGATTGACGAGAAAGACCCCGATAAGTTTATCGAAATTGTCAAATCCATTGCTCCCACCTTTGGGGGGATAAACCTAGAAGACATTAAAGCCCCCGAGTGCTTCCACATTGAGCAAACGCTCAAAAAGGAGTTGTCTATCCCCGTAATGCACGACGACCAACACGGTACGGCCATTATCTCTTCGGCAGGGCTTCTCAATGCCCTCAAGATTGCCGGTAAGCGCATCGAAGAGGCTCGCATCGTTGTAAGCGGAGCCGGAGCATCCGCCTTCTCTTGCACCAAACTCTACGAGTCTTTTGGGGCACAGCGCAGCAATATCGTGATGATAGACTCCAAAGGAGTAATCACAAAAGACAGAGAAGGGCTGAGCGAAGAAAAAGCCTATTTCGCCACCGATCGTACCGAACTCAAGACGCTTGCCGACTCCATTGTAGGGGCAGACGTCTTTGTCGGGCTCTCCCGCCCGGGCGTACTCACCCAAGAGATGGTACGCCAGATGGCTCCCAACCCCATCGTGTTTGCCCTTGCCAACCCAGACCCCGAGATTACCTACGAAAAGGCTAAAGAGGCTCGCCCCGACGTGCTCATGGCTACGGGGCGCTCGGACTATCCCAACCAAATCAATAATGTAATTGGCTTCCCCTATATATTCCGTGGGGCATTAGACGTACGAGCTACTGCCATCAACGAGGAGATGAAAAAGGCCGCTACCCTTGCCATTGCCGAACTAGCTTCGGAGCCTGTACCCGAGGAGGTGAGTCAAGCCTATGGCAATGTGCGCTTACACTTCGGGCCCGATTACTTTATCCCCAAACCCGTAGACCCCCGACTGATTGTACGCGTCTCCACTGCCGTAGCACGAGCTGCCATGGCATCGGGTGTAGCGCAAAAAGAGATTACAGACTGGGAGGCATACGAAGGCGAACTCATGGCTCGTCTGGGGCAGATGAATCACCTTATGCGCCGCTTGCACGACTCTGCTCGCCAAGCTCCTCGCACGATGGTCTATGCCGCAGGAGAGAGCGACACAGTACTAAAAGCAGCCGTGGAGGTACTCCATCAAGGGCTTGCAAAGCCTATCATCTTAGGCGACGAATCTCATATTCAGGATATGGCTAAGCATGACGATCTCGATCTAGCTGGCATCCAAATCATCAACCACCGATCCGACGCATTCAAGGAGACTCGCCACCGCTACGCTCAGCTCTACGCAGAGCAAAACTGGCGAAAGGGGGGCACCTTCAGAGAGGCTCTCGACAAAATGTATGACCCCAATTACTTTGGCATGATGATGGTGCAAAATCAAGATGCTGATGGCATGCTCACGGGGTTGTACTCCAATTATTCCTACCTATCCGAGGTAGCGCGCTCCACAGTAGGGCTAGCTCCGGGGCACAATCACTTTGCTACCATGCACCTTGTAACCCTCAAATCGGGTCCGCTATTCCTTGTCGATACACTCATTAACCGCAATCTCAGTGCCGAGAGCCTGGTTGATATTTCGGTACTTGCTGCGGAAAAAGTACGTTGCTTTGGGCTTCAACCCAACATTGCTCTCATCAGTTTCTCCGACTTTGGTAGTGACGATGCAGAGTCTTCTTGCGAAGCTCGCCGAGCTGTTGCCCTCCTACACGAGCGTTATCCCGACCTATCCGTAGATGGAGAGATGCAGATACAAACGGCTCTTCAGCTTGCACAACGCGATGCCAAATACCCTCAAAACAAGCTCAAAGGCAAGCAGGTCAACGTACTCGTCTTCCCAAGACTCTCGGCAGCGAACGCCTGCTACCAACTCCTCAAAGCCGTAGGTAATGCAGACGAGGTGGTAGGCCCCATACAGGTAGGGCTTGCTCGCCCCATCTATTTTGCCGACCACGACGCCTCTGTCAAGGATATTGTAAATATCACCGCCATGGCATCCCTCGATAGCAACGCCTGCATTGTTGGCTAAGCATCCTCATAAATCTGCAAAAAAGCTCCCTAGAGGGGAGAAAACCTCCCTCATATCATAAAGTCTGCAACCTATCCTCTCCCTTTCATTACAGGGAGGGGAAAAGTTGCAGTTAAGGGGGGCTTTCTTTCTCTTTATCCCTTGTTTTTATCGGATTAATTACTATCTTTGTGGTAACAGAATAGAAGACGATCTTTCATTTAAGTATTGATAAGTCGAAATAAAAACCGCACTTGTCAAATTGGGAAACTCATCAAGTGTTTTGTGTTTACCGAGATGTTGTTGGCAACAATGGCGGGCCGTTGGTACACCTTGTGTGCACGAGACGGATTACAAAAGTGCCGACACGCTTTAATCCTGATTATAGGAGTTTTCACAATTCACAGTGCGGTTTTGTCTCTAAAAGAGCTGCTGACTCGCCTCCGAAAGAGGGAAGTTAGTAGCTCTTTTTATTTTGCAATACGACATTTTCTCCCCCATTTATACACAAAATTAGCCCCTAAGATTGGGGAGAATAACGTATCTTTGTAAGCATCATTATGGGCAGAATACTAGCAATAGACTATGGCAAGAAGCGTACGGGACTAGCCGTAACCGATCCGCTCAGAATCACTCCGGGAGGCCTTGCGACGGTGGCTTCGTCCGAATTACTTCAGTACCTATCCGAGTATATCCCCCGAGAGGGAGTGGACCTTGTAGTAGTGGGCTACCCTCGGCAAATGAACAACGAAGAGAGCGAATCTATGCGCTACATCCGTCCTTTTGTTGCGAAGCTAGAAAAACGCTTTCCTCAGCTCCGCATCGTCTACTACGACGAAAGGTTCACCTCCTGCCTTGCCCAAAAAACGATATTAGAGAGCGGAATAGGGAAACAAAAACGGCGCAACAAAGCGTTGGTAGACGAGGTGAGTGCCATCATTATCCTACAATCGTATATGGAGTCTCTTGCCTACTCCGGTGCACCACTCCCCCCTATCCCCTAAATAGAAATAACTAAACACCCAATAATATGCTACCTATCTATCTCTATGGTCACCCGGTATTACGCGAAGTGGCACAAGATATAACTCCGGAATATCCCAACCTATCGGGGCTTATTGCCGAGATGTGGAAGAGTATGTACGAAAGCGACGGCATCGGACTGGCTGCCCCCCAAATTGGCAAGTCGATCCGCCTTCTTGTGATTGACGCCTCGCCCATGGCAGAATACTTCCCCGAGTGCAAAGACTTCAAAACTGTAATGATCAATGCTCGCATTACGGAGCTGAGCGAGGAGACCCTTTCTGAGGAAGAGGGATGCCTCAGCCTCCCCGGGATCCATGAGCGAGTAGAGCGACCCAAGGAGATTACAATAGAATATCTCGACGAACAATTTACTCCTCAAACTCGCCACCTCACGGGCTTTGCAGCTCGGGTCGTTCAGCACGAGTACGACCATCTGGAGGGAAAACTCTTTACCGACCACGTGAGCACACTCCGCAAAAGTCTGATCAAAAACAAGTTGGCACGCATCGCTTCTGGCAAGGCGTACCCCGGCTATCCTGTAGTGGCAGCCCCTCAGAAAAAAGGGATGCGCCGCTAATATCTTTTTCGGGAAAGGGCATAAAGACATGAGAGGGCTACGCTGTACACTGATTACCCTAGGGGCACTACTTAGTCTCTTGTGTGGGGCTAAGGCACAACTCGACGTAGACCGAGTAATGGCCATTGGGCAGAATGCGCTCTACTTCAAAGACTACATTGTATCCATCGGCTACTTCAATCAGGTAATAGAGGTACGCCCTTGGATGGCAGAGCCTTACTTCCACCGTGCCGTCTCTAAGTACATGCTTGGGGACTATCGCGGAGCAGAATTGGATGCCTCTCTAGCCCTAGAGCGCAATGCTTTTATATCCCGAGCCTATGTGCTGCGAGGCGTAGTACGCCACTCTTTGGGCGAATACAAAGGAGCCATAACCGACCTCAAGCACTCTCTCTATTTAGCTCCGGACGATGCCGAGATTGCTTTCAACCTTGCTGCGGCTCAGCTCTCCGACAAGCAATACAATGCTGCCGACACCACCATTTCTACCCTAATCAAAAGACATCCTAAGCACGCAATAGCCCACCTCCTGCGTGCCGATATTCTGCTCAATCAGCAAGATACGCTACAAGCGACAGAGGAACTTAATCGTTCTCTCGCCCTTGACTCCACACAGGCACAAGCCTATGCTTTTCGTGCCATGCTCGCGTCTAAAAAAGAGGATTACAAGAGCGCGCTCCTCGATCTTAACCGCTCCCTCCTGCTTGCTCCCGATGACAAAAACAACTACATCAACCGCGGTCTCACTCGCTATCAACTCAATGACTATGTGGGAGCCATAGAGGATTATACCGCAGCGATCAACCTAGCCCCCTCCGACCCCGTAGCACGTTACAACCGCGCCTTGCTCCGCGCTACTGTGGGAGATGCCAACAATGCCCTCGAAGATCTCGCCGTAGTACTAGAGGTACAGCCCAATAACTACATGGCTCTCTACAATAGAGGGCTACTGAGTCTTGAGGTAGGAGACTTTCGCACGGCACTCAAGAGTTTCGACAAAGTGCTCACGAGACATCCCAACTTCCAAATGGGCTTACTAGCTCGAGCGGATGCAAAACGAGGTTTGGGAGACGCCGCAGGGGCCGATAGAGATAGTTGGCAAGCCTACCAACAGCAGAAGAAACAGATAAAGAAAAAGGCTTCGGGCACATCCAAATCCACCCGAAGCGAAACAGAAGAAGCCATTGAGAGGTACAACGAACTTGTAGAGACCTCGCTCTCCGCTTCTACCATGGGAGGAACAACTACTCTACCCCAGTCGCTCCGCGGGAGGGTGCAGGATGCCGATGTAGCCATCGTGCCTTTTGGAGCCTTCTCGCTCAATTACTACCACGCTACCCCTCAGCCCGGTATTCCTCCTAGAGTATATTACAGTCAGGAAGTAACCTCTTATAACGAAGCCCATCCCACACAAACGCCCCGTTTGTTGGTAGCTCCGAGCAATCGTATCCTTGATAGTGTAGCCACCGGCGAGCTACGTCAATCCCTCTCCGCCCTCGATGCTCAACCCAAAGAAGAGGCCAACTTTTACCTCCGTAGGGGCATTACCTCTCTACTTCTCATAGACTTTGACAGAGCGATAGACGACTTCGACCACGCCCTCTTGCTAGACAAAAAGAATCCACTAGCTTACTTCGTGCGTTCGGCAGCATGGCTTCGACGCCTTGAGGTGCGACAGCACACCACCCTCCCCACGCCATCCCTAAGTGCTCCCTCTCAAGAGTTGCACAACGGATTAGGGATAAGCATTCCCACACAGAGGGAACAAGCCTCCCCAACCCTACGAGGGATGGATACCGTTTTGGGCGAACTTGACAAAGCCATAGAGCTAGCCCCCAAGTTTGCCTACGCTTACTACAACAGAGCCATCGTACATCTCTCTTTGGGACAGAAGGAAAAAGCTCTCGAAGATTACTCCCAAGCTATTACACTAGGGGGCACCCTCCTCCCGGAGGCCTACTTCAATCGCGGGCTTCTACTCCTCTCTATGGGACAAAAAGATAAGGCAATAGCCGATCTCAGCCTAGCCGGCGAGCAGGGGATATTCCAAGCATATAACATCATCAAACGCATCCAGGAGCAACTATGATTTCGGTGCAACACCTCACAATAGACTTTGGCAAACAACTTCTTTTCAACGACGTTTCATTTGTCGTATCCCCCAAAGAGCGTGTAGCCCTTGTGGGGAAAAACGGAGCAGGGAAGTCTACTCTCCTCAAATTGATTGCCGGGCTTAGAGAGGCAACCAGCGGATCCGTTACCCATCCCAAAGATCTACAGATAGGGTACCTACCACAAGTAATGCAACTTACGGATGGGCGCACCGTTATCGAAGAGGTAAAGACTGTTTTTGAGGATGTAGCCCGCATCAAAGAGCGTGTAGCCCAACTTGCCGACGAGATGGCAACGCGGACGGATTACGATACGCCCGAGTATCAAGATCTCATCGAACGCTTCTCGCACGAAAGCGATCGACTAAACCTCATGGGGCAAGACAACTACGAAGCCGAGGCAGAGCGCACCCTTGTAGGACTCGGGTTTGAGCGCACAGATTTTGAGCGCCCCACCTCCGAGTTTAGTGGCGGATGGCGCATGCGCATTGAGCTTGCCAAGATATTGCTCAGGAGACCTGACATACTTCTCTTAGACGAACCCACCAATCACCTCGACATCGAGTCCATAGAGTGGTTGGAGCAATTCATCAAGACTTCGGGAGCCACCCTACTACTCGTCTCCCACGACCGCGCCTTCCTCGATGCCACCACCACACGCACCATAGAGATAGAGCTTGGGCGCATCTACGACTACAAAGCCAACTACTCTCAATACGTAATCCTACGCCAAGAACGACTTGAGTACCAGCGTCGTGCCTACGAGAATCAGCGCAAGGAGATTGAGGAGATTGAGGCTTTTATTGAGCGATTCCGCTATCAGGCGACCAAAGCGATACAGGTGCAAAGCCGCATCAAGCAGCTAGAGAAAATAGAACTGATTGAGCTAGACGAACTCGATCTCTCGCACATTCACTTCCGCTTCCCCCCTGCCGAACGCTCGGGAGACTTTCCCATCATTGTAGAAGACGTGGGCAAGGCCTATGGGGCGCATCAAGTATTCGATCATGCCACCTTTACCCTCCGCCGTGGAGACAAGGTAGCTTTTGTTGGGAAGAATGGTGCCGGCAAGTCTACAATGGTCAAGTGCATCATGCAACAGATCAACGACTACACGGGCTCGCTCAAGATAGGGCACAACATCCACATTGCCTACTTCTCTCAAAATAGAGCCCAAGAGCTTGACCCCAACCTAACCATACGAGATACCGTAGATCGTGCCGCGCGAGGTCCTGTGCGAGATAAGATCAATAACCTCCTAGGCGCCTTTATGTTTGGTGGCGAACTGGCAGACAAACCCGTATCCGTACTCAGCGGAGGAGAAAGAGCAAGGCTTGCCATTTTGATACTCCTACTTGAGCCTGCCAACTTGTTGATCTTAGACGAACCGACCAACCACCTTGATATGCGTTCTAAGGATGTCTTGAAGGAGGCAATCAAGAACTTTGAGGGCACTGTGGTACTCGTCTCGCACGATCGTGACTTTCTCGATGGCTTGGTAGAGCAAGTGTACGAGTTCTCACACGGGAAGGTAATCCCCCACCTCGGAGGCATTTACGACTATCTTGCCAAACGAAGGATGGAGAGTTTGCATGAGCTTGAGACGCCTAAAAACACGAGTAAACCCACCCCTCCTATTCCTACAAAAAGCTCTGTAAAAGAGGACTATCAAGCCCAAAAAGAACGAGCTAGGCAGCAGCGCAATCTGGAGAAAGCGGCCGAAGAGATCGAGAAAAAAGTAGCCTCTCTCGAACAGGAACTAACACGTCTCGAGGGCGAACTTTCTGCCCCCAATATCCCCATCGACAGCCCTCTATACAACAAATACGATACGACTCGCAAAAAACTCGACGAAGCAATGATTGAGTGGGAACGAGCCATGGAAAAGTTGTCAAAATAATTCTCTTAATCCCATCATTATGAACACAGTAGACACACGCGGTAAGCTCTGTCCCATGCCGCTCATCCTCCTCAAAAAGGCACTCAACGGCGAGGGATTTTCTGGTGAATGGCAGGTTCTAACCGATAACGCTACGGCATGTCAAAATCTCACAGACTACATTCGTCAGATCACCTCCACGCTAGAAACAGAAGAATTACAGGGCTATACTTCTCTGCGTTTTACCCTAGAAGAAGAAAGTTGTAGGCCTATAGGGAAAAAAGAATCAGGTAGCGAAGACTATACCGTTGTGCTATCCAGTGATACCATGGGGCGAGGCGATGACGAACTAGGGCGTATCTTGGCTCGTGCTTTTGTCAACGCACTTGAAGGAGTAGAGCGCAAACCCAATCGCATTGTTTGCTACAATCGTGGGGTACTCCTAGCGGATAAAGACACAGATACCGGGGCTACTCTTACTCGCCTACACAAGGAGCATGGTGTAGAGGTGATACTCTGCGGCACCTGTGTAGATTACTTCGAATTTCGCGACAAGATAGCGGTAGGTACCATCTCCAATATGCTTGTTATTGCCGAATATATGCGCCAAGCCTCTCGCCTTGTAACCCCTTAACCCTCCTGTTTATGTCCCAAAACTCCCTACATTACTTCGATTGTGGTACTACCTCATGGCCCAAGAGTCCCGAGCTACAAGAGGTATTGGCCCATTACTACGAACACCCCATCGGCAGTTATGGTAGGAGCACAGACCCCGCAACTCTGCATGCCACAGCTGCCATCGAGAAGCTACGGGATCACCTTGCCGTACTACTAGGCGGGGTAGATCCTACGCATATCGTTTTCAATAGCGGAGCTACAGAGTCCATCAATACCATCCTCAGCAGTCTTCAGCTGGAGGGGCGTACCCTTTGGATTTCTCCTCTGGAGCATAATGCCGTAATGCGCCCCCTCACACGCCTCAAGACGCGCTACGGATTCAATCTGCGCATAATGCCCTCTGCCCCCGATGGACGCATTGATATAGAGAGGTTGCGTAGAGAAGCTCGCCCGGGTACGGCACTAGCAATTGTCAATGCCGAGAGCAATGTAAACGGAGTAATACAACCCCTCGAAGAGATAGCCCAAGTGATAGGGGGTGAATTGGGCATTCCCCTACTCATCGATACGGCACAATACTTAGGATTTAGCCAAATACCCCAAAGGATCGAGTTTGACTATATCGTATTTTCCGGGCATAAAGGGTTACTTGGTCCCACAGGGACGGGCGGATTTTACATCCGTAATCCGCGAAGTATTGAGCCTCTCATCGTCGGGGGTAACGGGATACATAGCGAAAATTACACCGATACTCCTCTCGAGATGCCCGAGAGATTTTCGGCAGGTACCCCCAATATGCTGGGGCTTGCTGCCCTTGCCGCCGCCGTGGAGCACCCTGTGGCGTGGAACACCTCACGCCAAGAGTGGAAAAATCTTTTCGATCAAATAGAGCGGAACCCCGATGTGCGCCTCCTCCGCTCCCTCGATCTTACGCACCAAGGCCCCCTATTCTCGCTCGTCCATCAGACAAAACGAGCCGATGAGATAGCGAATGCCTTACGATACGATCATGAGATAATTGTACGAGACGGGTTGCATTGTGCTCCACTTGCCCACCAAACCCTAGGCACTCTAGCCCAGGGTGGTAGTGTACGCATAGGCTTCTCGCCCTTCCATACGAACCAAGATCTCGAGCTACTAGCCCATGCTTTAGACGATGTACTCAGATAGTGCCCTCATCCTATTTAGCTCTACGCGGCTATTTATCCGAGCACTCATGCTTTGTGAGTCGGCACGTCTGTCTGTGCGGGCACTCTCCGTACCCGATGCTATTACTTCAGGCTGTGGGATGTGCCTTGGGCTCACCCAAGACGCGATAGATCCTGCCTGCCAACTGCTCCAAAAAGAGGGCATCGCAGGACGACTTTTCTCCACTCATCCCTATTATCTTATCAAGCAATGGAACTAGTACCACCACCTTTAATCGACCTGCTTGAGGGACAGGAGCAAGGGGGATGCTCCGCCAAACTCGATCCCAAAGAGCTGCACAAAATACTTGCAGACCTACCTGTTCCTCACTCCGATCGGCTCCTTGTGGGAACCGATACCAGCGACGATGCCGGAGTATATCAGCTCAACGAAAACGAAGCGCTTATCGTCACGACCGACTTCTTCCCCCCCGTAGCAAGTGACCCCTACACCTTTGGACGGATATCGGCTACCAACGCACTGAGCGACGTCTACGCCATGGGAGGCTCTCCTCTCCTCTGCCTCAATATCGTCCTCTTCCCCTCCACCCAAATGCCTTTGAAGGTACTTCGTGAGATACTGCGAGGGGGACAATCGGCAGCAGACGAGGCCGGTGCGCTCATTGTGGGAGGGCATACAATAGAAGACTCTCCCGTAAAGTATGGTATGGCGGTAGTGGGGCGAGTACACCCCCGGCAAGTGATTACGAACAAGGGGGTCAAGCCCGGCGATGCCCTCATTCTCACCAAACCTCTAGGGACAGGGATACTGATTGCGGCTCACCGCTTAGGGATGGCACGCGAAGAAGACTACCAAGAAGCTCTCCTCTCTATGCAACGACTCAACCGCTATGCTGCTGAGCAAATGACCCAAGTCTCCACCCATGCAGCGACCGATATTACCGGCTTTGGATTGGTAGGGCACGCTATGCAAATGGCACTCGCATCGGCCGTAGAACTTCATTTCGAATCCTCCGCCATACCTTCACTGCCCGGCGTGCGCGATCTACTGCACGAGGGGTGTATCCCCGGTGGAGCACTGCGCAATAGACGCTACGTAGAAGAGCATCTCCACACCCATGCTTCGCCGGAGGAGACCTTGCTCCTATGTGATGCTCAAACCTCGGGAGGGCTCCTTATTGCACTCCCCGAAGAGGAAGCCCCCGACCTCCTCCGCCGACTCCAAGACAACCCCAATACAGCTCAATCTGCCCTTATCGGTGTTGCATCACCTGCCTCACCCAATGGCTCCGTTCTCACTATTTGGTAATCTAAGAAAAGCTATGCAAATCAAACAACTTATCCTTTTATTAGGGGCATCGATGCTCTCCATTGCGAGCTTTGCCCAAGAGAAAAAAGGGGTAGAATCCCCTATCCTCTCTCTCCAGCAAAAGGCTGCAATTGCACTGCCTCACAGCTTTGGACTCACGGATACAACAGCCCAAACGGCTACAGAGCCACTCCTCAACGCTTCGGCTCTAGCCCCCTCTTCTTCCGTTACGCTCCCCATCGTCAAAGCCGATGCCAAGGGATGGTTTGCCCTCAACGAGGCAAAACCCAAAGTACGTACACTCCAGATCTATACAGCACAGCTCTCTTGTACGAATTTCTCTAAGAGCACCCTCCGCCTTTATGGCACTCGCCCTACAGCAATCTATTTGGATGGGGTATTGTTGGATAAAGCCCTAAAGGGAGCAGCCACAGACACAGCCGCTCTGATTACCGCCCCCCTATCTCTCATCCCAGGGAGCCATCAATTGGAGATACGCTGCCTCTCCCAGCCCTCGGATAGTGCTCGACAAGCCTTCCGTCTCACCCTAGAGCAGCCCTCTGAGTCTACCCCCATCGAGACGAATATACAGCAGAAGAAATTGCTCTCTCTTGCCCATATGATGTCTGGGAATAGTCTCTCCAGGGTACGCCTCTCCCCCTCGGGTAAGTATGCCCTTGTGATCTACTACTCACAGCGTGAGCGCAAAACAGAGTATTTTGGACGCCTGATGCATGCCGATGGTCGCCTCATCCGCGAAAGCAAAGAACTAGTTTATGCCAATTGGCTCCCCGAAAGCGACCAACTCCACTTCGTACGCACCGAAGGGAGCAAACGCCTACTCGTAGTGCAATCGCCCGAGGGAGCTAGCGAAAAGATACTCCTCAGAGATTTACCTCAAGGGGAATATCGTTTCTCTCCCGACGCTAAAACGCTCTATCTTGCCAAAGAGGTAAAAGGCGATGCTAAGGACGAAAAAGTAATACGCATGCGAGACCCCAACGACCGTATGCCCTCATGGCGAGACGCTATCCAATGGATTGCCATAGACCTCGCCACGGGAGTACAATCTCCGCTCACCTCAGGGAAAGAGAATATCGGGCTACTCGATATTGCCCCTTCGGGTAAACTGCTCTTTGCTCGCTACACAACGGATTGGACAAAGCAACCCTACGACTTTAGCGACCTATACCAATTCGATCCGGCAACGGGCAAGGTAGACACGTTGCTCCGTAGGTTTGTGGATCTGCACGAGGCACGCTACGTACCCGGGCACCCCGACTATCTACTCATCCGTAGCTCCCCCAATGCATTCGACGGCGTAGGTAAGGAACTCCCCAAAGAGCAGGTGGCCAATAGCTTCGAAGGCGAGATATTCATTTACTCCCTATCTAGCGGAAAGGTACAAACCCCTACCCTACACTTTGATCCCTCCGCAGAGGGAGGATCCTTTGACAAAGAGGGCAACTACTACTTTATTGCAGAGAATGGTTCTCGCCGTCATATCTATCGTTTGGATATGAAGAAAGTGGCCGTACAGACGCTACCCGTGGCAGAAGACTATGTGACGAACCTATCAGTTGCCTACAATACGGGCGATTATTGGTACTTCGGGCAGAGTGCAACTACGGCCGATGCCCTCTATGCCGTCTACAAGGGTAAAGCACGAAAGATTTGGGACCTTGACGCAGAAAAGATGGCAGATTATGAGCGTCCTATCATCAAAGAATTCGTCTATACCACTCCCGAAGGTACTCCTATCGAAGGCTGGTACTACCTCCCTCCCAACTTCGACCCCTCGAAGAAATACCCCATGCTCATCTACTACTATGGGGGGACTTCTCCCATATCTCGCCGATTAGAGGGAACCTATTCGCTTGCCATGTATGCAGCACAAGGGTATGTGGTTTACACCCTCAATCCGAGTGGTACTACGGGCTATGGACAAGAGTTCTCAGCACGTCACCTCAACGCCTGGGGCGAACCTACCGCTACCGAAATCATTGCAGCCACCAAAGAGTTTTGCCAAAAACATCCCTTTGTAGATGCTAAAAAGATCGGTTGCTTTGGTGCGAGCTACGGAGGCTTTATGACCCAATACCTACAAACTAAGGGAGATACTTTTGCAGCAGCGGTAAGCCATGCCGGCATCAGCAGTATCAGTAACTATTGGGGTAGCGGCTACTGGGGTGTCGGTTACAACGCAACTGCCGCGGAGGGGAACTATCCTTGGACTCGCAAAGATATTTACGTGGACCGAAGCCCGCTCTTCAATGCCGACAAAATCCACACCCCCCTACTTTTGCTCCATGGCGATAGCGATACCAACGTACCCACCAGCGAGAGTGTGAACCTCTACAATGCTCTAAAGGTACTCGGTCGGGAGGTAGAGCTCATCGAATTTACGGGGCAAGATCACTTCATCCTCGAACCCGAACGCCGCGAGAAATGGACGGCCAGCATACAAGCTTGGTTCGCACGTTTCCTCAAAGACGATGCCTCTTGGTGGCATCAGCTCTACGACGAAAAGAAATAACACGGCTGTGCGATAGAAAGTTTTTCTAAGGCAATAGATAAGAAAAATCCTCTCTCTATGGCGAGAAACCATAGGGGGAGGATTTCTTTTTAGTACTCAGAGGGGATTTCGAGGGAGCTATTATTCCCCTATTGTAGTGGTAGTAGCGTTTGCCTCTCTAGGTCGAAAAGAGGGAGTATGGGATAGCGATCTTGCTCCAGACAAACGGCAATGGTGGGGAGATAACCGAGTTGCTCCAAACGAGCGTAGTGCTCTACTCGGTTGATAAAAGAGAGGAGATCATCCTTATATTTTTGGAAAGAAATCTCCGCCATCAGTAGGGCATCGTTGATTCCCTTTGCATCTACATTTCGCTCCCCGATATGGTGCAGTAAGGCTCCGGAAAAGAGACAATCTTCGCCGGCAAGCTGCCCCTTCCATCCGGCAGCGACCACGAGTACGCTCTTGAATTTCTCACGAAGGATATAATCGGAGAGGCAAGAGATGTTGCCAAAAGTCCCCACAGCAATATGCTTTGCCCCAGCCTCTTGGGCAAGGTGAAGAGCTCGGGTGCCGTTGGTGGTGGTGAGGACAACTCGTTTGCCCTCTACCCTATCTCGAGTGTATTCTTCGGGGTCATTGCCTAGAGTTGCCCCCTCTACACGCCGTGCATTGCGCTCGGCAGCCACGAGGTAATCAGGGTCGTTTTGGTGTTGTAAACTCTCCTCTATCGTAGCTACCGGTCGCACCTCTATGGCTCCGTGATAGAGGGCAGATAAGATAGTGGCCGAGGCTCGGAATACATCCGTTATCACCACAAGGGTAGTATCCCAATCTTGCTGAGCATAGCAGCCAATAAGGTCAGGAGAGGGGCAGAGTTGTAGTGTTAGATCCATGGCATTAGTCCTCTTTTGGGGAGGTTGTATCCCCCTCTTCTGTAGTCTCCGTATGGTGTGTATCCTCAGGATAGATGCGCTCGAATATCTCGGTTATCTCGTCTACAAAATCTTTCCCCTCGGCTAGTTTGAGATAGTCCGTTCCCCCGGGCTTGGTCAATTTTACCTCTTTGGTGTGAGGGAGATAGGTGACCTCTACAAGGTCGGTAAACTTGCATACGACGTGAGGTTTACGCCCATAGTCATTACCGGCATAGAGCAGATACGTCTTTTCATCTATGTAGTAATAGGTATCGTGCCGGAGGTAAAGCACCACCCCAATTGGGATGAGCAATGCAGGCGGGATCAGCGTCCACAGGGGAGCCGTAGTACTATGAAAGATAACGATAATAAAGGCTATCATGGCGAGGGCATAGAGTATTGCCACGAGATAAGCCGACCTAGCACTGCGTAAACTATGGCGTAAATAGTACTTTTTCATAGACTAAAAACAAGGGTCTCCCCACCCGAAAATGAGAAGACCCTCTAGAACTATTATTGCATCAAGATTAAGCTCCGAATTATTTACGGAAAGGTGCTTGTACAACTTCTGCCTTGAGCTTGCGACCCCGTACCACGATGGCAATAGGAGTACCAACCTTGGCATATTCTTTGGCTACATAGCCCATCCCGATACCCTTTTTGAGGCAAGGAGACATCGTACCCGAGGTAACCTCCCCGATAATTTCGCCGGCTTCGTTGGCAATTTCGTAGTGCTGACGGGGTACGCCCTTGTCTTGGAGCTCGAAGCTAACGAGCTTGCGTGTAAGCCCACCGGCCTTTTGCTCTTCGAGGAGCTTGCGACCAATCATCTCTTCTTTCCCCTCTACAAGTTTGGTAATCCAGCCAAGACCGGCTTCGATGGGAGAGTGTGTATCATCAATATCATGACCATAGAGACAGAAAGACATCTCTAGGCGGAGTGTATCGCGGCAACCAAGACCTGCGGGCATAATCCCCTCGGGCTTTCCTGCTTCGAAGAGAGCGTTCCAGATTTTCTCTGCGTACTCGGGGAAGAAATAGAGCTCAAAACCACCGGCACCTGTGTAGCCCGTAGCCGAAATAATCACGTTGGGACATCCGGCAAACTCACCCACCTTGAAGGTATAGTAGGAGATCTCAGAGAGATTGATGTTGGTAAGGCGTTGCATTACTTCGGTAGCCTTGGGTCCCTGCACCGCTAGCTGTGCGATGTTGTCCGAAGCATTTTCCAATTCTGCCCCCATGGTATTGTGCTTTTGGCACCAAGCCCAGTCTTTTTCCACATTAGCGGCATTGGGTACCATCATGTACTTTTCTTCCTCGTAACGATAGAGGAGGAAATCGTCTACAATCCCCCCTTCTTCTGTGGGGAAACAGCAGTATTGTACTTGACCTACAGCAAGTTTGGAAGCATCGTTGCTCGATACTTTTTGGAGGAATGCCAAAGCATTGGGACCTTTTACCCAAAACTCGCCCATGTGCGAAACGTCGAATACCCCTACGTTATTCACAACATTAAGGTGTTCTTCGATAATGCCATTGTACTCGATAGGCATATTATAGCCGGCAAATTCTGCCATCTTAGCACCGAGTGCAATGTGCAGGTCGGTAAATGGAGTCGTCTTCATACGTATGATATTGTATCTAATTTATTTTTTGTCCTAACGACAAAGATAGCGAATTATTACCGTCCGATAAAGAAGTTCCCCCTCCGCTCAGCTCTAAAAAACTAAGCGAAGGGGGAATAAGAGAGGGCACTAAGGAGCAAAGAACTCAAAAGACTAAAGGAGCATCTTCCTAAGGAAGACCCTCCTACCCCGACTATGGGTTAAGGCCTTGGTTACTCGGGTATCTGTACCCCCCTGAGGGATATACCATCGAGGGTTCGAACTCTCACGCTCTCCCTAGTGCCTTTCGTTATTTAGACGGCCCCCTTAGGCAGAAGTTTAATCAACTCTCCTTCCCTTACATCTCATACCGCGTATATAAGACACATCTAAGGGATTGGGGACTCCGTCCAAAACACTATCTGAATCAATCACGCCGCGAAGATAAGCCAAGCTATTGGTACGCAGCAATATTTTTTTCTATCTAGCTATTTAGATTATCGATAGACAGAATTTTTATTCCTGATTACCAGAAATATAGGAACAAAAATAGGGCTAAGAAAATTGTTTGCGACGAAGGAGAAAATCTCTTCCGAGGTACTTCTCTCGCACAATCTCGTTCTCTGCCAACTCCTCCGGCGTACCTTGGAAAAGCACCTTACCCTCAAAAAGAAGGTAGGCTCTATCGGTAATTGAGAGGGTTTCATTCACATTATGATCCGTAATAAGGATACCAATGTTGCGCTCTTTGAGGTGGGCTACAATGTATTGGATGTCTTGTACGGCAATGGGATCGACGCCGGCAAAAGGTTCATCGAGCATAATAAAGCGCGGATTAATGGCCAAACAGCGAGCAATCTCCACACGCCTACGCTCCCCTCCGGATAGCCGATTCCCCTGATTCCGACGCACCTTCTCCAGCCTAAACTCCTTGATAAGTCGCTCCAAGCTCTCGGCCTGCTCCTCTCGCGACTGGGGGGTCATCTCTAGTACCGTGCGGAGGTTGTCTTCCACCGTCATTTTGCGAAATACACTGTCCTCCTGGGCTAAGTATCCGATGCCTAAGCGTGCTCGCTTATATACCGGATAGTCTGTAATATCAACGTCATCGAGGATAATACGCCCCTCATTAGGCACAACAAGCCCCACGGTCATGTAAAAGGTGGTAGTCTTACCTGCGCCATTAGGTCCCAAAAGCCCCACAATCTCGCCTTGGTTGATCTCTACAGATACATGATTGACAACGGTACGGCTACGATAACGCTTGATAAGATTATCGGTTCGGAGAGTGCTCATCGGGATTTTCTTTTAAATCTCAAAATCGACACACGCACGCCCTTTTTTGTATGGAGCGATGAGCTCTTTTACCACACTCTGATGCTCCGGATGCTCGGCATAGAGGGGTAGATCTTGCCAAGTATCTAGGTCAGCTTCTAGGATAAAGCCCACAGCTTCGGCAGGGTTTTCGTTGGGATGTACACGCATGGCCTTGAGGGCAGGGATCCTAGCGGGGAGAGCCTCCAAAGCTACTTTTATTTTCTGAAGATGGGATTGAGCAGCAGCGGGCGAATCAAAGCCCCCTAGAGTAAAGGTAACGAGGTGACGTACCATTGTACTAGTGAATAATCAAGAAGAATTTATTTAACTAACAGAGGAAAAACCACCCTTAGATAATCTGATGATTGATGAGCGTCTCGTCGAACATGGAGTCTTTGTACCCCAAGAAGTAAAGGATACCATCGAGCCCCACAAACGAGATACTCTGCCGTGCGGTTGCCTTCACCTTGGGTTTGGCGTGGAAGGCAATACCCAGCCCTGCCTCTCGCAGCATAAGGAGGTCGTTGGCTCCATCCCCTACGGCTACGGTCTGTTGTAGGTCTACCTTCTCTACTTGGGCAATCAATTTTAGCAATTCAGCCTTGCGATGAGCATCTACGATCTCGCCCACATATCGCCCTGTGAGCTTGCCATCTTCGCCCACTTCCAGCTGATTGGCATACACGTAATCTATCCCAAATTTTTTCTGGAGATAGTGACCGAAGTAGGTAAACCCTCCCGACAAGATGGCAATTTTATAGCCCATGAACTTAAGCACTTTCATGAGACGATCGATACCCTCTGTCATAGGGAGATTCTCTGCAATCTCCTGCATTACAGACACATCCAAGCCCTTAAGTAGAGCCACTCGCTCGGTAAAGCTCTCACGAAAATCAATCTCGCCACGCATGGCGCGCTCGGTTATTTCCTTTACTTTGTCGCCCACACCGGCTTTGATGGCCAGCTCGTCTATCACCTCAGTTTGAATAAGTGTTGAGTCCATATCGAAGCAGATGAGACGACGCATCCGGCGAAACATCGACTCTCTCTGGAAGGAGATATCCATATTGAGATCAGCCGAAATGCGCAAAAGAGACTCCTTAAGGGTATCTAGATCGTTAGGTGTACCTCGCATTGAGAACTCGATACTTGCCATAGGAGCTCGGGCGTCTTTCTCTAGAGGAATACGCCCTGTAAGGCGACGGATATTGTCGATATTAAGCCCTTGGCTGGCAGCCTCTTCTGTAAGAGCAGCAAGCATCTCAGCGGTAATCTTGTGGGCTACCACTGTGATGATGTAGCGGTTCTTACCTTGAGCTTCTACCCAATGCGTATAATTTTCGTTGGTAATGGGAGAGAAGCGAATAGAGACGCCCATCTCGTAACTACGGAACAAAAGATCTTTGAGGATCTTTCCGGAAGCCTCCTCTGTCGTCTGGAAGAGGATTCCCAGATTAAGGTTACTGTGGATGTCCGCCTGACCAATATCGAGGATAAAGGCATCGTGCTCCGCGAGGATTTGCATGAGCGAAGCGGTTACGCCGGGGCGATCAGTTCCCTGGATTGTAGCTAGTAGAAGCTTATTTTTGTTTTGCATCATATCGTAGTTATTAGCTACTTCAGATTTATTTTCAGTGCGAGAATCGTGATAACAAAGATAACAACTCTCCCCGATTGTTGGCTACATAATGCAACAATCCATGCTCGTTAGCCTTTAATTCTTTGCTCCGGCTCGCACACCTCACCCCTCTACCATGAAACAGGGGAAGAGCAAAACTATAGCTTCTGCCCACTAATCTTCATCGGGGTGGCATTGAGCATTTTCTTACAGAAAGCGCAAAGATAACTCACCGAAGAGAAGTGATATTTCTTTGCCACCTCGGCAAGGGTCAATTCCTTTGCGACGAGATCTCGGTAGATATAGACAGCCTTTTGTTTATGCATCCACTGGAGAGGGGGGCAATTGAACTCCTCTTTGAACGTACGCTTAAAGGTCGATAGCGACATCCCAAGTATCTGAGCCAATTCCTCCACGTTGCGGCAATCAAGATGGTGTCGATAGACAAAAGCTCGGAATCCCACGTTACGACAATGGAAGTTATCAAGGAAAGTATCTACCTCTTGTCGGTTGTAGAAGTTACGCAAAATATAGAAGTACTCGCGCAACTTGTACTCATAAAGAGAGAGCGTAGTACAGCCCTTTCTAATGTAGGAAGCGACTGTTTGACACCAACTATCGGTGGGATGATTGACCTGTAGATAGGCAGTGCCCGAAACGAGTTGGGTATCTGAGTCCACCGAACGACGGTGATGATCCAAATCTACACCACAAAGCTCTTTATTGGGGCAACGCCCTGCACAAAGTTGGATACTAGGGAGGAAACGGAAAATCAAAAACGAGCTCTCCTTTGCCAATGTATGCAAAGAAAGGTTCGTAAAATAGGGAAGAAAGAGCATATGATCTTGACGCAATACTCTATCAAGATAGGGAGCCTCTCTCACTACAAGATCCCCATCAAGAGGCATCACAATAGCGTACTCATCCTCAGTCTCTAAGGGGCGAGGCGCATCGTGCGTAAGCGATACAATAGCAGGGGGCTTCCGTAGCGAAGACGCCACAGCCGCCGAGTATTGCAACGGATGGTCAGCGAAGAGTACATCTGTTTCGATATCTATCGAAGAGAAGGAAACTTCAGGTTTAGTTTTCGAATCGTGGTGCTTCATTTACATTCTCATTAACGAATGCGAAGATAATTATTTTGGGGCGGTTTTGATTCCACTTCATCAAGGGAATTTCGATATTTAACTACTATTATTCTCTCAAAGACTTTTATAAGGAATTAGAAAGGAGGTCGAAAGTGGTTTTTCATAGGTAAAGCAGGAGGGAATCGTAGGTTCATTTCGTTCCATTTCTACCATACAGAGCAGCAAGAGAATCTATATGAAAATCCCCTCTCCACTGCCACTGAGCAGCCAGAGAGGGGATCCTATTTAACAAATAGTGGAATTACCAAGCGAAGATAGGATACTCGCGCATCATGTTGTTTACTTCGGCACGAACGGCAGCGATTACAGCATCATTTTCCGGGTCACGAAGTACGCGGTCGATAAGCTCAACGATGAGGGGCATCTTGTCTTCTTTCACGCCACGAGTAGTAATAGCAGGAGTACCCACGCGGAAGCCCGAAGTCTGGAATGCAGAGCGGCTATCGAAGGGAACCATGTTCTTATTCACTGTAATATCAGCAGCTACGAGAGCCTTCTCTGCTACCTTACCCGTAAGATCGGGATACTTGGTGCGGAGGTCAATAAGCATTGAGTGGTTGTCCGTACCACCAGAGATTACGTTGTAACCACAATCCATAAAGGCCTTAGCAATGGTAGCTGCATTGAGCTTTACCTGCTCTTGATATACCTTGAATGAGGGGTCGAGAGCTTCGCCAAAAGCAACAGCCTTAGCAGCAATAACATGCTCAAGCGGACCACCTTGTACTCCGGGGAATACGGCAGAGTCGAGCAATTGAGACATCTTCTTGATCTCGCCCTTAGGTGTTTTCTTACCCCAAGGATTCTCAAAGTCTTTACCCAAAAGGATGATACCTCCACGAGGACCACGGAGTGTCTTGTGCGTTGTAGAGGTTACGATATGAGCATATTTTACAGGGTTTTTGAGAAGACCGGCAGCGATAAGCCCGGCAGGGTGAGCCATATCCACCATGAAGATAGCCCCTACTTCGTCGGCAATCTTACGCATGCGTTCGTAGTCCCACTCGCGAGAGTAAGCCGAACCACCGGCGATAAGGAGCTTGGGCTTGTGCTGACGAGCGAGTTGCTCCATCTCATCGTAGTCTACCATACCGGTCTCGCGGCTGAGGTTGTAGCCCACGGGCTTATAGAGGATACCTGAGCTATTAACAAGAGAACCGTGAGAAAGGTGACCACCATGATCGAGGTTAAGTCCCATAAAGGTGTCGCCAGCCTCTAGACAAGCGAGGAGAACGGCCATGTTGGCTTGTGCTCCTGAGTGAGGTTGTACGTTTGCCCACTCTGCATCAAAGAGTTGCTTGATGCGATCAATGGCGATTTGCTCACTTTTGTCTACTACTTCGCAACCACCATAGTAACGCTTACCGGGATACCCTTCGGCATACTTATTGGTCATGCAGCTACCCATAGCCTGCATTACCTGTTCGCTTACGAAGTTCTCAGAGGCAATAAGCTCAATGCCTTTCATTTGGCGCTGATGCTCTTCCTCGATGAGGCTGAAGATGATGTTGTCTTTGTTCATATCTAGAGATGATTTAGTAATTATCTAAACACTCCCGCAAAGGTAGCTTATTATCGTGATATAATGCCCTATTCATGGGGGAAGAAAATCCAGCAAAGGGGCGTCCCTCCTCCCCAAAACAACGTCCTGATGCCATGGGGGCTATCCGATCCCCACCCCTCCTCTCAACCGCCTCTCCCCTCCCCTTTTTGGACATAGGGTAGAAATGCAAAAAAAGACAGCCAAAAAGAGAGTCTCTTTCTGATAGAAAAAAGTTTGATTACAGGGTAGAAAATTTCAAAGTGCAGGGCAGGAAAATTTCAGAAACCACGCAGAGGAGAAAAGGCACTCTCCCCACAGCCTATAATAGGGATAGCGAGAGGGCAAACTCGGTGGTCTGCGGTGTTGCTCGAGAGGTGCCCCTATTCGGCTGCATCAGCAGGGTAGTTACCACCTTTGCCTCAACAGCCCAATGCTCTCCTATACGCCAACGCGCATATCCAATGCCGGCAATACCTTTGCCATAAAAGGTACTAAGCAAATGGGTTGTACGCACATAGGGGGAATAGTAGATGCTTCGCTCATTGAACGAATCCGTTTGGTAAAAAACGCCCAATCCGCCGATGCGCAAATGCTCCGTGGGGGTATAATCGAGTTGCAACGAAGTAGAAAACCCTCTGTGCCAAGCCATACGCTTTGCATGGCGTATATGATTTCTCTTGACTTGTGCCCCTACGGTCGCTTTCCACTCGGGAGAGAGGGGCACAACCCCTCGCATATGCAAAGAATGCCGTTGCCCTTTGTTCTGCTCGTAGTGCATACGATATTGTGTATAAAGTAGGCATTGGGGCGAAAAAGCGTACCTCGCACGCACCCCAAGAAGTCCCCCACGAGAAAGCGCCTCCTCCCCCTTACGCACCACAAGAGAGCGGTAAGCATCCCAACTTAGTAACAAATCAAGTTGGTCTAAGAGGGGTAAATGCGCCGCCATGTAGCACCCCATCTCATTACCGGGGTAAGCGAAACGACTGGGAGCATTACCCAATGGAGCCATATAAGAGGAGGATAGATATCGACCCGAAAGCGTATAGTCTCCCCTATCAGGATCGCGGTACCTTACATAGGCAAGAGCCGCCTTCCCTCCTCGAGTAGAGAGTGCCATCTCCCCGGCACTAAGCCACTGCCCCGAGAGAGAAGTCATTCGATAATCCAAAGAAAAATGCTGTAGATAAGACAAGTCATTTGCCTCGCGGAGGTATCCATAGTGGGGTAATTGCTGCACGAGACGCCCGCTCCAATCCATACGGAGATAGTTAAAAGCCAAAGAGCCTTGTGCCGCACGAAAGGCAATCCGCCCACCCACAAGCCTCTCTCGCACTTGGTGACGATGCTTCCACTCCAGAGGGGTACGATGGTAGCCTGTTGTCGCCATGAGTTGTACCCTATTGTCGCCCTCATGGAATATTCCATCTCGCCTCCTATCCGAGTAAAAAAGAGAGAAACGTAGAGCAGAGGAGCCCAGTTCGGTAGCAACTCCTCGCAGGGTATTCTCCTCATCGGCAGAGAGAGCAGCCTGCACAGGAGAGGTGGGCAGGGGCATCCCCAAGCGCAACTCTGTACCTCTCATAAACCCTTGATAGGCTACCAACCCCAATCCCATCTTAAGGCGATAATCCCCTACAATGAGTTGGCGAAGAGCGTACTCTGGGAGCTGCAAGGAAAGATGGAAGCCGCCTCTATCGAGCAGGGGGTAACGTTGTTGCAGGATGGGTTCTCCACGTTGGCTCGCACCTAGTACTCCCAAAGAGAAGCGGTGGCGCACCTGATACCGTGCCCTAAGATCGAGCGAAAAAGGGTCGCCCAAAGTCTTGGATTTGGTGGTAAAATCGCCACGAGCTACGCCCAAAGAGAGCTGCCCCGAGAAGGATCCCTGCCCCAAAGAGCGCACAACTTGCGATGGATCTCGTACGGGGATTAGGGCGAGATAGGGCAAAACACGACGGAGGGTACGGATGTCCCATCCCGGGATTTGCTTCAATTCTCGGAGAGAGCGAAAGGCTCCTCCGCGATGCAGACGCGCCAACACGAATTGATGGGCTGCATAGGGTGTAAGAAGCCCCGTTGCTACAAGCTCCTCCTCGGTCACGCTATTTACATCAATACGCAAAGCCGGATCGCTCACAAATTCCCCCAATACTTCGCTTGCCTCTGCCTCGTCTAACGTGCCTTGCTCTAGCATTTGCTCCAAAAGGTCATCGCGGAGCTCTTCTGCATCCAACAGAGAATCCCTTGGGGTATAGCGCGTTGTGTCACTCTGACCCCACCCCATTAAAGGATCGAATAAGAGCAATATAAAGCAGCAAAAGGAGGAAAAAAACCGAAGGACTAAACGCCTCATATCAAAGAAATGCCCCACAAAAAGGACTTCAAAAGCAGGGAACAGGCTTGGGGATAAAAAGGAAGAGCTACCCGAGAGAGGCACTAAAATCATCCCTCGGGCAGCTAAGAAAGAGAATCTACTACCCTAGCATCAATCGAGCAAAAAGGGGCAATAAAGGATTCTTATCTCCCATAAAGCCGAACCTCACTCTCCCTCTCTTGAGAGCGTATTTCTCTCCAAGAGGGAGGGAGTGAGGCCCTACTTGTAACAATTACTGCTGAATCTTCTTAGTAAATACAATGTTGGGTTGGGTGAATTGATTGGCAGGATAGATCCGAACCATAGCCCAAAGATCTTGAGATTCGTTGTAGAACGTGCGTATAAGATTCGTCTCGTTATTAAGTTCGAACCCCCTTCCCTTGAGTTGGTTTGTTATGTTTTCGCTCTTGTTTAGCACGAAACTCACCGAGGTCAATATGATCTGCGAACACTTTTCTTCTCCCTCCGGGAAAAAGTAAAGCACCTCGTTGTTGAAAGCCACGTTATCCACCTTCACACGCAAAAACGAGGAAGAGAAGCTAACCGTCTGCCCTTTACCCTCAAAGTAGGCCTTCAGTTCGTCTTTGGTTTTCCCCACAGCATCAAAATAAATCTCGGGCATACGCACGTTGTTGTAGTCTATGTCATTTTGCACTCTTGCAAATAGAAACGTTACGCCCGGGGTTGTCTTTTTCACATGATTCGTAGTGGTACGGACCAACGCTGAGGCTATTTGTACGCTCTGACCATTGATGGTACGAGTTTGCAAATAGGCTGCCTCACACTCCCCCCTCTGCACGGGATTAGCCCACTCCGACCATCCTTTCGCTTTCAACAGTTCGTCTATCTTGGAGAGATCTTTCTTCAGAGTATCACCCTTAGTGCAGGGTTGATACACTTCTACAATCCTCTGGTTCTCTAGGCGATATACCGTTTGAGGGTAAACTTCGTCCCCTGTTGTGAAAACTAGCGTAGTGGCATCCGACTCCGCCATATTGTAGAGATGCCCCTGCTGTGCCTCAAACTTGATAATTTTGTTTACGCCCCCATCGAAATCGTAATCAATGATGGGAAGTTTGTATTCCGCCCTCTTCTCTATTGGAGGTAAAGGGATATTGCTGCGTCCTCCACAAGCACAAGCCAGCATCAAAAGTAGGGAGGCAACTCCCCATTGTAGCATTCTCTTATTCGCATTCATAATCTCTGTATCCTTATCTATATTACCTATTCTAAATTAGAGCAAGAGGCTCTTTTCTCCATAACAAACAACTACTCGTTGGTCCGGATCTACGAGAGTAACAGAGCCGTCTTGAGCCTTGGGGAAAGAGATGAGGAGGGAGCCATCAAGAGCATATACCTTGAGTTCGCAGCCCTTCATATCCGAGAAATAAATCGTGTTTGCCGTGCGCCATACCCTTGCTTCGCCTGTGGCAAGGTCGGTCGTGGCTGTATCTTCCATCGATTTAACCTCGATATTATCTACCTCTACCCCTGTAGAATAAGCGGCTGTGGATGCCCCTTTGTAAGCCACTGCAAGGAAATATTTTCCCTGGGGCGCATTCGGAGCCTTTACGGTGACCTTCTTTAGGGTTGCATAGTCGGCCTGCTTTTCGTAATTCATCTCGAAGATAGGATTACCCATTGTGCCGTCCGGTGCAATGAGATAGGCCATAAACGAAGTGGTCGTAAACAGAGCTTTCCCCTTGAGCATAGCAAAATCGAAAGAAACCTCAGGGATATGTTTCTCGGGATTATTCAAGCAAGGACTTACCAAATAGGCCATACCCAAGTCCCAAGGTGTGGACGAAATATCCATCGTTGCCACCATGTTGGTTGCATCAAACGACGAAGGAACGATTTTCCAATCCTCATATCCACCGGCAATAGAGGTAGACCAGCCTTTAGGAAGCCCCTCTGTTGCAAAAGTCTCTTTAAGCTCGGTAAGAGGAGCATCTGTGGGCAATCCGGCCACGGGGTTACCGCCCAATCCGCGCCCTTTGAGCTGTACTGATTCCTTGAGTTCGCCACTTGCAATCTCAATCTTAGCCTCGTGTACACCGGGCTTGAGGGGCTTAAATACAACACTAAGTTTGCCACCCTCTTTGGTCAGTGTACCTGTTACTGTAAAGGTCGCCTCGGAGGGGGCCGCTTGATCCAGCTTATAGGTCGGGATATTTTCAAGGTTAAGCCCTTTGACATTTATCTCTTTGGCATAAGACTCTTCGTTGGGAGAACAATCTTCGAAGATGATATTATTGGGCGTTACAACGAGCGTTGGATCGGGAGTGGGCTCTATGCGATTTTTTGCTTCTACCTTGATTTCGTCAATGTAGATACTTGGTGCAGCACCAAAGATCCCCATATCCTTCGTGTAAATCTTGAGGGCACAATTTTCGTCTCCGGCAGGCATCAGTATTTCAAGCACCTCGTAATCTTCTTCGTAGGTAGCTGTCACAGTCTCGTTCTCCGAGTCGTAGTCTTCCTTATCGAAGCGGAAGTAGATATACTTTGAGGTCTCAAAAGACTTTGCCTTTATCGTGATCTTGATCTCCTCTCCTGAGAAGTCCATAGGTTTAGTGATAAGCAAGGCTCCTTTATCACCATGGAAAAGAACGGCTCCACCGGCTTCGTACAAGTCCTTCGACTTAGAGAGGTCAAAGTCTTTGAGCGTTGCGTCGGCAGAGACCTTGAGATCTTCTGAGGGGGCATTGGCCGTGTTGTTAGTCCCCTTGGTAAACGAATCGAAAGTCTCGTGCAGTACGGTGGTCCACTTATCCGTTTCTTGCGCATTCGCTCTCAGAGAGAGAGCCTGCCATGCCACAAAGGCAAAAGCTAAAGCAGTAGAAAAAATGTAGCGGTGTTTCATAATCTTTCTTTGTTTTCAATTAAACCATTTATGCTTTTAATTTGAATGAACATGTAGCTTCTGCGAGCAAATGGAGCCTCCCTCTAGTACGATTTGGGCGAGGTATTGCCCCGGTGAGAGGATTATTCCACTCAATTGCTGCGGGGGTAAATCTCCCAACAAACGCCCCGATAGATCATAAAAAAGAACTCGCTCTACAGCTCCCGAATCCGGCAAATAGGGATGCCCACCTGCATCAATATAGAGACGGGGAGTGGGGTTGCCATCCACCAACGGCTGAGTATAAGAGGGTTTCTCGTCAGACAAAATCGCTTCTATCTTTAGCTTCGTTTCGTCTTGGCACTCCGGGGGGAGATCGAACCTATTCTGCTCGTCCCCTTTTTCCTGTGTTTGCCCTATTGACTGTCCATCATAGAGTATATTATAACCTGTAATAGAAGGGAATACGCTAGGATACTCTCCCCTATACACCTCTACGACTTTGCTTGTCAAACTCCTATCCGAGACCACAGTCTCTAGAGCCAAACTATGGGTCAGAGTCTTGTATTCGAAGAAGTTTTCTCCATTGAGAGAGGCGAGCATACTACGCCCCAACAGTCTACTCTCGTGGGTCATTGCAACGAAAGGTGCTTTCGTGTCCCCCCTAAATCGAAGCCCTACAAATAGGGGCTCAGTCTCCGTTAGTTCAAAAGGAGTGGTAAGAGCAACCTCCTGCAACTGCCCCAGTTGCTCAGGCAAAACGACCTTCTGCACATAGGTGCGATCCCCCTGCCTTATGTATAGGTAGGGAATAGCTTTGGCACTGATAGGGACAAAGCGAAGGGCGGTAATGTACTTGCCGCGCATCACTGCATTTCTTAATTGGTCTGCCCCATAGCGCACCCCTACGTAGAAGAAAGAGGCCGTCTCTATATCGCCCACCTTAATCAACTCTTCCGGGGTTATTCTTGCATTATACGACCAAACCTGCCTTAGTTGTGGCTTCTTCCAATGCACTTTGCCCTCCGCTAGAGCATCTATGGGAACTGAAATATGCCGACTCTGTGAGGAAAAATGAGTACCCACGGGGCGACTCTCACCATCCGTATAGAGGGCGGTGATGGAGATATAATGCGTGCCCTCTTGCTGGTAATCGAGGAGAGCGGTTTGCCTATCCTTGGGTATCGATAGTGCTTTTTGATTATCCACGTACAATACATAACCCTGTAGAGAGCCTAAATCCCCATCGGGAGCGACCCAGGAGGCATGCACCCCCTGCTGGCCCTGCCAGACCACAAAGTCGCGTACTCTAGCCCTATCCCCCAAGGGGTAATGCCCTGCAAGGGAGAGAAGATCTGAGTTCTCAGGGGCAAGCCATTGAGCCAAGCCCATACTCCCAAAGTGCGCTGCGAGTCTGCCGTAATAGTTGGTTCCCTCGGGTGCAGTACAGGCAGCTGTCCCACCCGTTAGGGTACCTACCAAATGGTGTTCTGCGTCAAATAAACCCGATCCACTAGAGCCTTTTTCTGTCACACCATGCCCATGCTTGGTAGCTGTGTAGGTTACATCGAGATGGGCATCCATTTGAGAGGATTCGTCCCATCTATCTACCCGAGGGGTGGCGGTATAAGTAGAAATCTTAGTAGCATCTCCCGAGGGGTGATGTATCCCGACACCCGAAGCAGGAACCGTAGAAGAGCGCGACCATCCACTAAAATAGAGATCATACGAGGGGGGAATCGCCTCCTTTAGCCGCAAGAAGAGAGCATCTGTTCCGCCCTTGAGCGAGCTAACCGCCAATTGCTCCGCCCCCACAAGGGATACTGCGTGTAGCGAGGCCGCACTCTCGTTGCCGCACTTCTCTTTTTCGTAATGGAAGTAAAAGATCCATTGCTCAAGGTCTTCTGCCGAAGCCTGCCTACCCTCACCGGGGATAGCACAATGCGCTGCCGTAATGAGGTAGGGGGCACCATCTTGCTTGCTATTATTAAGCAAAGTACCCGTACATACGGCTATATCATTACCTACTTTCGTCTGAATAAACGCTACACTCTTCTTCTCCTTTTGCCACGCCTCTCCCTCCTCGCAATTGATATTGACCATGCAAGAGCCGGAATTATCTTCGCCGGCATAGTCGTAACCATCCGCACGAAGCCCACGACCTCTAGGGAGACGGACGATATAGCCTAGGGATTCAACTTCCACCTTTGGGGCTTCTCCACAGGCGGAGGATTGGTACTCAAGGATAACCCTATCCCCCATTAGCATCTCCGTTGCAAAGTGCGCTCCCGATCGCTTGGGTGCCGAGACCTCTGTATAAGCCCCCAGCACCTCACTCCCTGTTGGAGTATAGAGAAACAATCGAGCACCCTGAGGGATCTCAAAAGAGGCGTAATATAAAGTAAGAGCTTTGGCTCCAGGTGCCGAAATCTCAAGTTGCCAAACCGATAAATCGGGGTTGTACTGCCAAAAGCTTGCCTCCTTATCTAGGGGTATAGTCTGCCCTATGTAAAAAACGCCATCTTGCCGGTTTTTCCATGAGAGAAGAGCCTCGGTATCCTGCCTATTAAGCTGCCTAAGGTTTACCTTTGCCCGTGTGGCTACCACGGATCCGACGCCCCTCGGCTGTCCACCGAACTGCTCCTGTGCCAATAGCCACCCATTACCAACTCCAAACAATGCAGAGAAAAACAAAAGACTCCGCACACAAAAGAAAAATACGCCTCTCTTATTCATCACATTTCCTAAGGCACCAAAAACACAAATTAAACAATAAAAGGGTGTGACTAAACGAGCCAAATCGATGCTCGACCCCTCTCAAATACTAATGCCTTTGTGTTATTTATTCAGAGGCAAATGTACTCTTTTTTCAAAAGAAAAACAAGAGAAAGAGAAGATTTAATTCAGGCTTGGAGAAAAAGAAATAGAGGTCTTGGAGCATAAAAAAGCCGTGCATCAATGTACAAAGACAATTGACACACGGCTCTAACTTTTGTTGAGATATCAAATGCTACCCCTCGCTCTCGAGAGGTAGCATATACTATTACTTAGGAAGATTGCTTGCCCAGTCGTCGTTTTGCTGCGTCATAAAACCGGCATTGATTTCACTAGCAGGGATGGGGAATACTGAGTTGTAAGGCTTAAAGTTTGCCTTACCTGCAATCGTTGCAGTAGCCTCGGTACGACGGAGGTCATAGAGACGATTTCCCTCTGTAAATAGCTCGCGTATACGCTCTTCTGCAATGAACTTGAGAAGGTCTTCTTTAGTAGAAGGCAGATCAGCCACTGCCGTGATGGCAGGGTTACGCTTCGCTGTATAGAGGAGAGCGGTCTGTGCTTCTGCCACATTACCAAGCTGGGCAGCAGCCTCGGCCTTGATGAGGTATACCTCAGATAGGCGGATAACGTGGATATTGCTCACAGCCTGAGCTGTAGGAGTTCCTTCGTATTTGAGGGTTCTTGATTTCGCTTCATCAAATAGCTTAGCACGATAGTCCCCTGCTGCAAACAGAGGTTGTATAAAAGTGAGATCAATCGTTCCCTTATAACTACCATAGAGCGTATTGAGAGCATTGGCACTAAGGTTGTCGTTATCACTCTTTACAATGGTGAAGACATCTTCGGGAACTGTAGCCACAGTCTGCCACATAGCGAGATAATCCTTCTCCTCTAGGTTCACCTTCTTATAAAGATCACTGGTAACCACTGCATCGGCTGCGGCCAAAGCCCCGGCATAGTCCCTCATATAGAGACGTACCTTTGCCTCAATAGCCTTGAGGTTGATCGGGTTGATAAAGAAGGGGCTAGTCTCCTGATTATCGTAGGTATACGCCTTATTGATAAGCTCTAGAATGTACTTATATGTATCCTCTAGGGTAGAACGCTCCACTTTTTGCTCCGGCTTTATAATCTCATCTTTTACAAGGACAAGACCCAAACCGGGAGCATGCTCAGCACTATAAGCTTTGCAGAAGATATTGGAAAGGTAGAAGTAGGTGGCAGCTTTGAGCCCGTAAAATTGCTGGAGGCAATTGGTAAGAGTCTGCTTTTCTTCATCAGAAGAGACCTTAGCCATCACATGATTGGCACCTTCTATCCCTCGGGTACAAGCTACAATAATCACATATCCAGATTGCCACATTTCCTCAAGGTCTCCTGTGTTTTCGTCAAACGTCCACCCATTCATATTAAGGAAGTGTCCTGTGGAAGCACTTGCATTGGCAATATCGCCGCAGAAGTCTCCTGTGGCTACATAGTTACGCCCCATAAAGCGATGCCCACCAAACTGCTGCATAGCTCCATGGAGTGCATTGGTTACATCTTGCACTGTTTCCATAGGTTTATCACCATCGGTATTGTGCGTGAGGGGTACATCCATATTGCAACCTGTAAACAAAAGAGCTGCGATAACCCCTATAAATGAAACAAATATCTTTTTCATAATGATCTGTCTATTATATTATGAATACTCCATTAGAACCCAAGAGAAACACCGGCTGTAAAGCGAGCAGGTACGGGATAATTCCACCAAGCAATGCCATCGGCAGCTACACTTGCGGGGTCGAAACCACGGTAGTTCTTAGCCGTGAGTGTAAATAGGTTTTCACCACTTACGAATACACGTACTGAGCTAAGACCGACTGTCTTGAATGACTTGCCACGGAAAGTATAACCAAGCATAATATTTTGGAGCTTGAGGTAGCTACCATCCATCAAGAAGCGAGTAGAGCTCTTATTCCAAGAGATCTTAGGATCGTCTACCAACATGGGAACTAAAGCATTGTCCCCGGGCTTCTTCCAACGATTGTCGGCCACATATTGGATATAGTTGTTACCGAAACCATTCCCAACCTGTTCGTCATAACGAAGGTGATTACCATAGATCTTTCCACCCAAAGAACAACCAAGCTGGAATGAAACATCGAAGTTCTTGTATCGGAAGTCTGTCTTGAAACCGCCTTGGAAGTCGGGGCTTGCCTTTCCTACCTCACGCTCTTTCGCTTCGTTGTAATCAGTTGTGACCTCCTTACCTTCTTTGCCCTTGTACCAAGTGCCAACCCCTGTTTGAGGATCAACCCCTGCCCATTCTTTGAGGTAGAAAGTATAGATATCGTTGCCAACTTTACGGATCTGAGAACCTTCGATGATAGGATTATCATTGCTCAACTTGGTGAGGGTATTCTTGTTGTGCGACCCATTGAGTGTAAAGGTGAGTTGTGTATCTTTTGTTTTGATAGCATCAACAGCCACAGTAAACTCAATCCCCTTATTGTTGAGAGATCCAATGTTTTTGTAATAAGCAACTCCTGAATAGTAGGTGGGTAGCCCTACAGTCCCTGAGATAGGCACCTCGAAGACCATGTCTTTGGTATCGTGGTTATAGAAGTCGAAACCAATACTCAAGAGATCAAATAGACGGGTATCAAACCCTACGTTAAACTTCCCTGTTTGCTCCCATTTGAGGTCTGGATTGGCAAACTGAAGGAAAAGGCTACCGGGACGATTGTTGTAAGAGTAGCCAAAGTCGTAGAGCGAACGTCCTGCATACCACCCTGAGCCAACAGCCTGGTTACCCGATGTACCGTAACTAATACGGAGGGTTAGATCGTTGAGCCAATCTTCGGTATCTGCCATAAATGCCTCGTTGCTCATGCGCCACTTAGCACCGAGAGCCCAGAAAGGAGCCCAACGATTCTTTTTGTGGAAGCGAGAGGAAGCATCATAGCGGAAGCTAGCCGAGAGATAGTAACGGCTCGCATAGTTGTACTCCGCATTGGAAAGGAAACTGAGCAGACGAAGCTCATCAGAAGACTGACTTGCATCTGAGGGAACAGAGGCAAGAACAATATCAGTAAGTGTTTCCGAAGAATAGTTCTTTGCTGCAAGATACGAGCTCTTACTATAAGTGCGCTGCCCCTCTTGACCAATTAGGGCGTTGAGGTGATGCTCACCCCAGCTCTTATTGATATTGAACGTATTGGTGATAGTGGTATAGAAATTGAGGTAGTGCCCATTTTCTCCCATACCTCCCATATCACGACCTTGAGGCTGCAAGAAAGACCAGTAACCGAAGTCGTCTAGATAGTAAGCATCAAGACCAAAACGAGAGGTAAAGCTGAGCCAGTCGTTGAACTTAAGTGTAGCATAGGGAGAGAAAAGCACACGATATTGTGTCCCCATATTCTTATCCCCATATTTACTACGTTGAGCAACCGGGTTGTATCCATTGACGGTATTGAAATTCCAATTACCCTTCTCGTCTTTGACAGGGCTCATCGGGCTCTGCATAAAAGCCTGTGTGATGGGATCTGAGAAGTAACCTCCACCGGTACCCATATTGGTGGTTGTCTTTGAGAAAGAGGTGTTCAAACCGTACGCAAAGAACTCAAAAGGAGCTTGGTCCAAGTTAAGACGAAGAGCATAACGCTCAAGGTCTTTGCCTCGTACAATACCCTTATCATTCATATAATCGAACGAAACGAAGTAACGAGGCGATCGAGGTGTATCACCGCCACCACTTAGGTCGAGATTATAACTCTGTTGGAATCCCGAGCGAGTTACCTCTTTAACCCAGTCGGTACCTGCACCGGCTATATTAGGGATATCCGTATACCACTCAAGGAATTTGGCAGCTCCTTCAGCATCCGGAGTAAGTCCAAGAGAATATTTATTGTTGTAAATATCAAAGACAGAATTGAGCCCTAGAGAGCTATACTTATGGGTATTAAGAATCCCCTCTGTCACAAGTTCTTTGTAAGTAGCCGCATCTACGGGACGATAACCATTGATCGTACGAGGCATCATACTAGAACCCATGCGAGCCGAGAAGTTCATCTTGAATCCGGCACGGCCGCGTTTGGTTGTAATTACAATCACACCATTAGCAGCACGAGCTCCATAAATAGAGGTCGCCGTAGCATCCTTTAGCACGGTGATAGACTGGATATCGTCTGAATTCAAGGTAGAAAGAGGAGAAACCTGCACCCCTTCTCTAGTACGGGTACCCATCACACCCGTCTCTAGAGGTACCCCGTCAATTACGTACAGCGGCTGCGTACCCGAATTAAGAGAGTTACGCCCACGAACAAAGATAGTGGTAGGAGCTCCGGGCTGACCGCTGGCTTGGCTCATCTGGAGACCGGGCACATTACCATTAAGAGCGTTAATCGGATTGGCATCAAACTTAGCCTTTACCGTTTCGGCACCTACAGAACTTGCAGCTCCGGTGAACGCCTTCTTACTCGTGGTAGTGTAACCTGTAACAACAACCTCCTCCATTACCTTGGAGTCCGAGGCAAGCACAATTTTGAGATCACCGCCTGTAATGGTAACCTCTTCCGTCTTCATCCCCATAAAACTAACCAAGAGAGTTTTTGCAGACGAAGGCACTTCTAAGCGAAATTTCCCATCGAAGTCGGTAGTAGTACCCTTAGTCATGTCCGTTTTAAGCACAACGGCAGCCCCAATCACGGGAGAGCCATCTTCAGCAGACGTGACCGTACCTTTGACGACTCTTGTCTGAGCCATCGCTAAACCCACTGAAACGAGCAGCGTAGTTAGCAGCAATACAAATTTTTTCATACTCTTACTATTTAAGTTAGATTCTATCTATTACCTTCTTAGTGGGGAGAATACTAAAGGGCGCTTCCCTCTAGTTGTGTTCTTTTACAAGTTGTAAAATCAACTCCATATTGCCTCTTTGAAAGATTTTGAGGAGAAAACCGGCTATAATGTCGCCCTACACCTTCATTAAAATCATTTCGCAATACAAATATACACCATCCGATGACATGTGCAATACATAAGAGCATTATTTTTTAATGAAGAGCATTAAATTGCAAAGCTCATTTTACAAATATCACCAAAACCAGAATAGAACTCAACAATTAAAAGAAAAGAGAGAGAGGGATATTTGGCAATACAGAAAAGAAAAAGAGAGAAATAATAGACAGAAAAAGAAATGGGAACAAGACTATAAAACAGATAAATCTTCAATCTAAAAAACAATCTAAGACAAGAAGAATGACAATACAGACATTTGTCAACCCCCACTAAAAAGCAACATTACCACAAGAAAGAAGTGGCAACATTGCGAATAACAAAAATAAAAACAAAGATGCAAAAGGTAAGAAGAGAGCCCTATGTAAGAGAATGCAAAAGCGAGGAAAATCTTCTCGGGAAAAAGGAATAGAGATACAAAGGCTTAGAAGAAAAGAGAAAGATTTCAGGTGACAAGGTTTCCTCAAAGATCCTCCTTGAGCAGAAAGAGAGGCTATTCTTTTTGAAAGAGAGGAGGAGAATACCTCCTCGCCATAGGTAGAAAATTCCGCATAAAACACCGCAAAGCCATAGAGAAGAGAACCTTTCTATCACCACACCCGTACGCTCTACGAGCAGACTTAGCCTAAATCTACGTAGAAACAAGAAGCCTTTCTCTTTCTAATATTAGGTTCGTGTAAAAAAACCTCCCCCCCCCTCAACTCTTTCCTCCCTTTAGCCAAGAAAAGAATTATAACCACCCTATAGTCTTTTCCAAACCAACCAATACTCGACACAAATCCAGGCAAGGAAGCATCCGAAACCACCCAAATGCCACAGCAGAACCACCCACTCTCAACACTATCGCAAGTAGAGAAACGGGTAAAACCTTCCAACTGTCACACCCCTATCACCCTAGGCTCGAAACAAATTCAAACAAAAGAAAGGGGTTGCAACCACCCTGTGGCTACAACCCCTGATGAGTAAAACCTTAATCTCGTAGAGCGTTATTCTCTACAAAGGATAGGTTATCAGAGAGACTTCTCTAACTTATCAAGTTCTGCAATATTCTGTTCAGCAGGTTTGCATCCTTGCTTCAGTGCCTTTTCAAAATAGGCACGAGCCTTATTATACTCTCCCATCTGTGAATAAGCAATCCCAAGGTTATTATTTGCTTCGGGAGTATCACCAGCCTTACGAAGATGCCTAATGGCCTTTTCGCTTTGCCCACTCTCAAGAAGAGCAGACCCTGTATTAAGATTTGCAACAGGATCATTGGGGAAGAGAGCTACAGCCGTCTCAAACACATCAATAAACTCTTTGCTACCCTTCTCATAGGTATTAGCTACATGGAAAAGTTCTTCAAGACTGAGCTGGCCAGGCTTGGTGCGATACACCTTGAGAGCCTCTTCAAGCGTAAAGCCCTTAACTACATAGCTCACACTATATACGTTACGACGGAGTGGTGGATAGAAATCCTTAAGCAATTTAGCAAAGGTGACTCCCCCATCGAGAGCAGAGATAGCTGCTTCACGCTTAAGATCGGTATCGTACTTGTCAATGATATCAACAATCTGACTCTTATTAGTAAGAGAGCTTGCTTCTACAGCTTTGCGAAGGCCATCCCAGTCCTCACCATACCAATTGATCTTCATGCGATTAGAGGCGATGTTATAGGTAGTCTTCAAATAGCTAGCAAAAGAGTAAGCACGATTCTTAGAGAGAGTGATATTGCTTTGGAAGTTACCCTCTGGTGAAGCATAACCATCAATAGCAAAATCACTCACACTGAGATTCTTATCATTAATAAATGATTTAATAAACTCATCTACACGCTTAAACTCAGCCGCGTTGTTGCCAAAATCTCTGAGAAGTTCATAACGACCTTGCTTATAGTTGAAGCGAGCTTCTTGTCTATCAGCACGCTGCTTAACAGCCTCTACAGCAGGTTTTACATAAAGATTTTGATATTGTGGTTTGTAAGGATCTTCATAAACTCGAGCGAAGACATAAGGTGCCGCACCTACATTAGGACAGCTAGCACAGCCCAAAATCTGTTCGGAGACCCCAAAGCTAGCATCACGCATCCAATCCTCAAAAGGAATCTCTTGAGAATAATGCACAAAGGTCTTCCCCTTGAGGTCTTTGAGCTTGTAAAGCTGTGCAGGGGGCATAAAAAGCTTGCTAGTATTACCTAAAGCAATCTTACGACGCGTTGTAAGATACTTATTATTGCCCGCAAGCATAAGACCAGGAAGAAGCTTCGGCTCCTCCTTATTAGCACCAAGGAGTTGAGGTGAAACAAAGAGCATTTCTGTAGATTTGAGGTCTACAAGGGTATTAATATCAAAGTCAAAATCGATCTTGACAGTCTTTGTTTTCCCTAGATAATCCTTCACACGAACAATCTTGAGATTTTGATAGCGATGAGAAAGATTATCTTGGGCACGCCCCACTTGTATACCGAGGAACAAGAAGGAAAGGACGAGAAATAGTCTATTTAGTTTCATTGTCGTTACTTTTATCTATAGGGTTATGGTAAATAAAAAGGACTTCCCACGAGGAGAAATATTAGTCGAAAAGATACACTAGCGAGAGGGTTGCCTTCGTAATCCCGAGGTAATTACCTTCCCCTTCACCACACTTCGGACCACACTTTTCTTTATTAAACTTCTCGTACCACACATGGTTGTAACCACCACCAAGACTAGCCTCGAAGTTCCAGCGATTACTTAAGACCCACTGATAACCGAAACTAATCCCTCCTCCAAGGTACCAACCTTGATAGCGATAATTCGGAAGGCTGGCTATCATATTACCTTCCCAGGTATAAGCTAAAGGAGGAAGCTTAAGACCTCCGATATTGAACTGTCCACCCATGGCGTGCACGCCAAAGAAAAAGCCATCAAACTTCTCGCAAGTCCAAAAACGCAACTCTGGTTGAGCCAACCAATGATGCCATTTGGTATTGTCTTTCATAAGATCAAAGTTGTTGAAAGCTCCGTACAAATCTAAGGTTGTACGACTACCGAGTCCAATCTCGAGAGCAAGGTTGGGGGTAACTGTTGCGAGATGCGGCAAGTTGGTTTTTAGGGCAACCTTCTGCGCAAAAAGGCCACAAGGCATAAGCAACGCAACAAGTGAGATAATAATTCTTTTCTTCATATGTTTATGTAAAATCTAATTCTACAACAAATAAGACACCCTCTAAGGTAACCCCACTCGCGCGCTTAGCCTACAAGTACACTTACCCTAGGGGCCCCTCATCTCGCCTGCAAAGGTAGTTTTTTTTTCTATACAAAAAACATTCTAGACGGATTCTATCATTCGAGAAAAGCCATAGCACCAAGCGTATCAATGCCGGCAACAGAGATCAAGAGGCTTTGGAGAACGAGATTTAAATCTCTAGAGCATTTAGCATTCCTGTCCAAGTGGCCTTAAAGAGGATCCCCTCAGAAAAATCAACAAAACACACCTCTCTCACAAAAGACCCGACACAATGCATGATTTCAATCAAAAGGGAAGTCTTTTTGACAACTCCTAAAAAGAAAACCATCTTTCTTGATTCGGGGAATTTTTATTTATTCTCTTGATAATGAGTGGTACGTGGCAAAAATGGGATATCTTTGCCCTCGTATAGAAAATATGAACGCATAGAAAGTACGAAAAACTATGAGACAGAATGTATTCCGTTTGCTCTTCGCTATCGCGCTTATGATAGCAGGGGTAGGAGTGTCCTTCGCCCAGGTGGTAGTAACCGGCCAGGTGTTGGATGCTGAGAATAATGCTCCCATTGTTGGAGCATCGGTAACTACGGGACAAGGATCTACCCTTAGAGGGGTGACTTCCGACCTTGATGGTAAGTTCCGTATAGATGTACCTCATCGTGCCAAGATTACGATTCGTAGCATTGGTTACAATCAAATCATTTTGGATAAAGTAGGCACCGGAGCTAAGACTGTGGAGCTTGGGAAAATCTTGTTGACTCCCGATGCTGTGAGCCTTGGTCAGGTAGAAGTAATTGCTTCTGTGGTGCCTAAGGATCGCAAAGTGCCCGTGCCGGTGAGCAACATTTCCCTCAAACAAATTGAATCCAAAGCCTTTAACACAGAGTTCCCTGAGCTTCTTAAGTCCTCTCCTTCTGTGTACGTTACTCGTTCCGGAGGTGGTTTTGGGGATTCTCGCATTATGATGCGTGGTTTCGATACCGATAACCTCGGGGTGCTTATCAACGGGGTACCTGTAAACGATATGGAAGGTGGTAAGGTATACTGGAGCAACTGGGTTGGCCTCTCGGACGTATCTTCAATGGTACAAGTACAGCGCGGTCTCGGAGCTTCTCGCCTCGGCATTTCTTCTGTAGGGGGTACTATTAACATCGTAACCAAGAACACTGATGCTAAGAAAGGCGGCAACGTCTTCATGGGTATTGGTAACGATGGTTATGTGAAGTATGGTTTCAACCTCTCTACCGGCCTGATGGAGAATGGTTGGGCTATCACGGCTTCTGCCAATACTTCTTACGGAGAAGGTTACGTAAAGGCAACAGACTTCCGCGGGTATAGCTACTTCCTCAACATCTCTAAGAAGATCAATGAGGCACACACCCTTTCGTTTACCGCTTTTGGTGCTCCTCAGTGGCACAATCAGCGTTCTTCTCGCCATCTCCAATCTCAATACGATAACCACCCTGATGGTGCACGTATGAACCTTGAGTATGGTTACCTCGATGGTAAGGTACTTACTCCCCGCTACAACTTCTACCATAAGCCTCAGCTCTCTTTGAACCACTATTGGACAATTAACGACAAGTCCTCTCTCAGCACGGCTCTTTATGCCTCTATTGCTTCGGGTGGCGGTCGTCGTGTAGATGGGCTCAAAGACAAAAATGGCTATTATAGCAACTGGATTGAAACTTACAAAGGAGAGCGTTCTTACAAAGTGATTAAGGACAATGCAGGTAATGTTATAGGTCCTAACCCCACCAACTTTAAGGCTACCCCCGATGGATTGATCGACTGGGAAGCTGTGTATGCTGCCAATGCTGCTAATGGAGACAAGGGGTCTCAGGTAATCCTTGGTAATAGCGTGAACAACCACAAGTGGTTCGGATTGCTTTCTTCTTACCGCAATCGCCTAGACGAAAACTTCACCTTGACTGCCGGATTTGATGGTCGCTACTATCGTGGAGACCACTACAAAGAAGTTTATAGCTTGCTTGGTGGTCAAAACTTCCAAAGCCTTCTCTTCCAATCTCAGGTAGATGGCGGGAAGACAGCACTCAATAAGGGAGATAAGTATGATTACCACAACATTGGAGAAGTTGTTTGGGCCGGTCTATTTGCCCAAGGAGAGTTCACGAGCGAAATGTTCGACGCTTTCTTGTCAGGTTCTTTGACCTACGAGGGGTATCGCTATCTCGTGCCCGAAGGTTATAGCACAACGAATCATGCTAACTTCCTCAGCAACCCTCTCTACGGACCTGACTTCGTGAAGCGTACCGCAAGTGACCGAGTAAATCTCATGCCTTGGAGCATCAAGGCTGGGGCTTCATACAAGTTCCTCGATTACAATAACTTCTTCTTTAACGCAGGGTACTTCACTCGTGCTCCTAAGTTTGCCGGAGCATTCCTCAACTATTCGACCCAAATAAATAAGCACCTCACTAATGAAAAGATCATGACGGTAGAGCTCGGCTACGGCTTCCAAAACGAAGTGTTCCGCGCCAACCTCAATGGTTACTTCACAAAGTGGGACGATCGCTTCCTCCGTCGTAATAGTGTACTAGAGAAGAATCAGTACTGGAACTTCCGCAACCTCTCAGCTCTCCACAAGGGTATCGAGCTTGATTTGGAATATCGTCCTGCGAAGGAACTACGTCTTACCGGTATGTTCTCTCTCGGAGACTGGCGTTGGGGTGGTATCTCTAAGTACGATATCTACAACGAGTCTCAAGAGTTCTTGGGAGAAGGCCAGATCGACCTTAACGGCGTACACGTAGGTAACTCTGCACAAATAACCGCTGCTGTAGGTTTTGATTGGGAAGTATTCCCCCGCCTACATCTACGTGGTAACTACAACTACTATGGCAAGAACTATGCAGCCTTTGAGCCTACAAACCGTCTCACTAAGAAGGGTGGTGAGGTAGAAGTCTTCACAGGTGATTCTTGGAAGATGCCTAACTACTCTCTCGTAGACCTCTCGGCTAGCTACAACTTCGAGCTCTACAAGGGTATGAATGCAACGATCTTTGGTGGTGTAAACAACCTCCTCAATACCAAGTATATTGCAGATGCTACCGACGGAAGCAAGGTTGATGCAACTACAGGCCTCCGCACGGGCGAAGACGCTCTTGTATGGTATGGCTTCGGACGCACCTGGCAAATGGGTATGCGTGTGAACTTCTAATAAGTCCAAAGAATGGGAGGAAAGGTTAGCCTTTGCCTCCCTCTCAACAAAAAAATGATAGATCTACCCTCATCTATCTGCAAGCCCTCCCTTTGTTGCAAAACTAAGGGGAGGGCTTCTCTTTTTCAGTTGCATTCCTCCGTCAAAGGAGGAGGTACTGAAAAGCTTTACACTATTATTATATACTTCTCTTCAGCAAAGGGAAGTTTCTTGATGAGGAAAAGACTATGATACATACGAACCGACGGCGGATTCGCGTATGTGTGCTTTGTTTACTATTACTGATGGCTAGACCCATAAAAAAAGCACGAGGAGAACGGATTAAGGTAATGACCTTTAACGTAGAAAACCTCTTTGATACGATGCATGATGAGGGGAAGAATGATTATGAATATCTTCCCGAAGGAGCTAACGAATGGACTCGAGAGCGTTATCTACGCAAGCTGCGCAATGTGAGCGAGGTTATTAGTGATGTGGGAGGAGTTGGATGGCCCCTATTGGTCGGTTTGGTAGAGGTGGAAAATGAAGTGGTCATGGACGATCTCTTACACAGCACTCCGCTCGGGGCAAGAGGGTATGAATATGCCATCACCCATAGTCCGGATGAGCGAGGAATTGACGTCGCCCTACTCTATATCAAAGATTTATTTCGCCCCGATAAGATAGAGGAGTTTCAGGTAAAATTCCCCCATAGCCCTCATACGCTCTCTCGCAACATTTTACACGTACATGGACATCTTTTCAATGGCGTGCCACTGCACGTTATGGTCGTACACCTCCCCTCTAGACGAGAGGGAAAGAGAGCCTCAGATCGTAAGCGGCAAGATGTAGTCTCCCTATTGCAAGCCAAGTGCGATAGCATATTGAATAAAGAACCAGGAGCCTCCATCCTAGTGATGGGAGACTTCAACACTACGCCTCGCGACCCTATCACGCACGTTTGGGCACATCCCCTAGCCTCAAGGCGAACGGCTTATCGTGCTGATTTGATGTACGATCTCACCTCTCTTATTCCCTCCGGAGTCATCCCCGGGAGCTATCGACATCGAGGGGTATGGCAGCAAATAGACCGTATTGTAGTAAGTGGTAGTATGCTTTTTCCGGATAATCCTATTACCTACCTTTGGGAAAGTGCACACTCCGTGATGATGCGTCGCTGGATGCAACAGGATGCCGATGGAGAACTCTCTCCAAAGCGCACCTATGGAGGCCATTTCTATATGGGAGGAGTCAGCGATCATCTGCCTGTAGTGGCTCAGTTTGTTCTCGCTTGTAAAGAAGAGTCGTAAGTAGACACTTTACCTCCTTTGGTCGTAGAGGCGAGAACCCGAGGGCAAGGAGAGCAACCCCAAAATCTCAGAACGATTGTTAGTTCTCTTCTCCAATCTTTTTAACCACTGAAAGACACATGCGAAATACTAGGCTGAAAAGTGCTCAAAACCTTGCCCTAAATATTTTCCGATCTAGGCCTAAAACAAAAATTATTCCACCTGATTTTCTCGTATTTTTCAGGCAGTAATGCACCCCTTTTCTAGCCAGGAAAAAATCATCGAAGGGGGCGGTATCTTTTTCAGCCCAACCTATTCTCCTTTTGCTTTTTCCTCTCCAACTCCTCTTAAAATGGGGAGTAGTAGCGATAAATAGCGACTCAATAGTTCGAATTGCTTAGTGCAGATGGCATTTTCTCACAAGAAGACGCTGGAAAAATTTTAATTGAGCAACATTTCTATTTTGCTGTATTTTTACTATATTACACCAATCTATTCCAATAAGGAACTAAATAATCTCAGAAAATTCTTATTACCCTATTTAGAAGGAGGCAATCTAGCAACATTCTTTATCGCATTAAGTAGGTATGTATCGGATTTTAGTTGTATCTTTGGAGAGCGGATGAGAATGTATGAAAAAGGGCTTCCCCGGCATAGCTTCTCAGCTAGCGGATCAGCTCCCTTTCTTGTCCCCCTCTCTCAGAGTGAGAGTCGTATGCGTAAGAAAGGACGTAAAGGAAGAACAGAAAGAGAACATATAATTCTAATAGACAGATAGATAATAATGGCGAAAGTTAGAGGAGCTGTTGTAGTCAATCAACAGCGTTGTAAAGGTTGCAATCTCTGCGTTGTGGCTTGCCCTACGCAGGCGATTAGCTTGCATCCCGATCACATGAATGACAAGGGATATCACTATTGTTACATGAGCAATCCTGAGGCTTGCATTGGCTGCACTAGTTGCGGTATGGTATGCCCCGATGGTTGCATCTCCGTGTATAAAGTAACTCAGAAATAAGCTAAGGACTACAAAGAGATATGGCAGCAGAAATTAAACTGATGAAGGGCAATGAGGCACTAGCTCATGCCGCTATTCGTGCAGGTATGGATGGTTATTTTGGCTATCCTATTACTCCTCAATCCGAAGTACTTGAGACCCTCACTGCAGAAAATCCTGAAGATGTTACCGGTATGGTGGTGCTACAGGCCGAGAGTGAAGTCTCTTCTATCAATATGGTCTATGGCGGTGCCGGTGCCGGTAAGAAGGTGATGACCTCTTCTTCTAGCCCTGGTGTTAGCCTTATGGCAGAGGGCCTTAGCTACCTCGCCGGAGCAGAACTTCCCTGTCTTGTTGTAAACGTTATGCGTGGGGGTCCGGGGCTTGGTACCATCCAACCCAGCCAAGCAGACTACTTCCAAGCAACTAAGGGCGGTGGTCATGGCGACTATCACCTCATTGTACTCGCCCCCAACTCGGTACAAGAAATGGTAGACTTTGTAGACCAAGGTATCGAACTTGCATTCAAGTACCGCAACCCCGTGATGATGCTTTCTGATGGTATCATCGGGCAAATGATGGAAAAAGTAGAGCTCCCCGACTTCAAGCCTCGCCGTACCGATGCTGAAATCAAAGAGCAATGCCCCTGGGCTACTACCGGTGCTACAGGTGGTAAGCGTCACATCATTACGTCACTAGAGCTCGACTCTGCTGTAATGGAACAGAACAACGAACGCTTCCAAGCTAAGTATGCCGAAATCGCTAAGAACGAAGTTCGCTACGAAGAATATATGACAGATGATGCCGACTACGTGCTCGTAGCCTTCGGGTCGTCCGCTCGTATTTGCCAAAAGGTGGTACAGATTGCTCGTGAGAGCGGTATCAAGGTCGGTCTTCTCCGTCCTATTACTCTTTGGCCTTTTGCTTATGACGAAATTGCTCGCCTCAGCAAGCAGGTAAAGGGCTTCCTCTCTGTAGAGCTCAATGCCGGTCAGATGGTAGAAGATGTACGCCTTGCAGCCGAAGGTCGCGTGCCTGTAGCTCACTATGGACGTATGGGAGGGATGCTCTTCTCTCCGGACGAAGTACTTGATGCCCTCAAAGAACGTATCATTAACCGTAAGTAAAGAGAGTAACGAGAGATTCCTTGGCATGTAGCACTCTCCTTTCTCTTAGGGAACGGCAATAGAGAGATACCTTATAGTATCAATCCACTCCCTAGAATGGGGTAAGGCACTGTAAGAAAGAGAGAGAGCAAGTCAAAAAAAACTACTCCGGAGAGCGAGCGAGAATATGAAAGAGAAGAACCTCAAACGATGGATCACCATCTGCGACATTGCATTCTTTGCCCTGGTCGTACTGATGATCGCCCTCTTCCTTTTCTTCCGCACCGATGAGGGGAATAGACTAGCCTTCCTCTGGGCTGCGATCCCTGCGGTGGTAGTGCGTGTTGCTAGCTATGTGCTAAGACATATAAACCGATAAACAAGATATTACAATGAATACGACAGACGAAAAGGTTCTCTCTTTTGAAGACATCGTAAAGCCGGAGAACTTGGTGTATGAGAAGCCTCGTCTTCTCAACGATAATACGATGCACTACTGCCCAGGTTGTAGCCACGGGGTTGTGCACAAGTTGGTTGCTGAGGTAATCGACGAAATGGGGCTCGCAGAAGAAAGCGTGGGTATTGCTCCCGTAGGTTGCTCTGTGTTTGCCTACAACTACATTGATATCGACTGGCAAGAAGCTGCTCACGGTCGTGCTCCTGCTCTTGCAACAGCTATCAAGAGATTGTATCCCAGCAAATTGGTTTTCACCTATCAAGGTGACGGTGACCTCTCTGCTATCGGTACGGCTGAGACGATCCATGCCGCCAACCGTGGTGAAAATATCGTGATTATCTTTATCAACAACGGTATTTATGGTATGACCGGTGGTCAGATGTCTCCCTCTACCCTCGTAGGTATGAAGACGGCTACCTGCCCCTATGGTCGTGACGTAAAGCGCAATGGTTACCCCATCTCTATGTCTAACCTCTTGGCTGAGTTGGATGGTACTTGCTATGTAACTCGTCAGACGGTACACACTATGCCTGCTGTACGCAAAGCAAAGAAAGCACTCATTAAGGCTTTCGAAAACTCAATGGCCGGCAAGGGTTGCTCTGTAGTAGAGATCGTTGCTACCTGTAATACGGGTTGGAAGATGTCGCCTGCTAAAGCTAACGACTGGATGATGGAAAATATGGCTCCTAAGTACACGTTGGGAGACCTAAAAGATGTAGATAACCAATAATCCCACGAGATAAGTAAGATGACACACGAAATAGTAATTGCAGGCTTTGGTGGTCAAGGCGTGCTCTCATTGGGTAAGATCCTAGCCTATTCCGGGCTAATGGAGAACAAGGAAGTTAGCTGGATGCCTTCGTATGGTCCCGAGCAACGCGGTGGTACGTCTAACGTTACCGTTATCGTAAGTGATGAGAAGGTTAGCTCTCCGGTTGTGAACCAATACGACATCGTTATTGCGCTCAATCAACCCTCGCTTGATAAGTTTGCTCCCCGAGTAAAGAAGGGTGGTATCCTTATCTATGAACCCAATGGTATCCATACTAAGACTACGCGCGATGATATCCGCATCTACTCGGTAGACGCTACCGAAGAAGCTCTCAAGTTGGGTAACGACAAGGCTTTCAACATGATTATCCTCGGCGGTCTTCTCAAGATCGTTCCCGTGGTAAAACTTGACAGCGTGGTGGCTGGTCTCAAGAAGTCTCTTCCCGAGCGCCATCATAAGCTCATTCCCATGAATGAGGAAGCAATCAAGATTGGTATGACTGCCATCAAGCAGGAGAACTAATCGAAGATCTTTCTCCCTTATTTTGAGTATCGGCACTCCTTGCCTCCCCCTTTCCTAGGGGAGCAGGGAGTGCTTCTTTATCTTCTCTTTTCCCTATTGTAGCCATACTATTTTGTATCTCTCAGGCGTTATTCTATCATGAAGAAGGGATACTATTTTTTACTTCTTATCTACCTTTCGTTTGGATTGTCGCCCCATCTTTGGTCGCAACTTAGGGTAGAAGGAGCTCGCTATACGGAGGCAAAAGCACCCGAGGGGCAGCGAATGAAAGTGCTGCTGCTCAATGGGGTCTCGTCTGCCACCACTCTTTACTTTACGGCCAATAGCGGAGAGCAACTCATGACCTATACCGAAAGTCTGAGGGATGCTAAGCCGGTTGCAACAGCGCAATACAATGGTACGGCGTGGCAGTTGGTCAATCCCCCTTTAGGATGTGGTTATTTTGTACAACCCTCGCAGGGCTTACCTGATGCCTACTATTGGCTTATTGACTATGCAAAACAACCCTTTCCCAAAACTCCTTTTGTGGCCGAGGTTGATAGCGAAAGCCCTTGTGAGCGAGTAGTACTAAGGACAGAAGGTGGATTTACAGACCTCTCTTGCTACACTCCTCAAGGCGTTCTATCTCCTGTCGCTCGTACGTACAAAGTGCAGTATCAAGATCAAGAGTACGATGCCTCTAATACTATCTTTGCGGAGAAAAAAAGGGTGCAAATGCTACAGCCTCAGCAGGGTGTATTGCGTCTACTAGCCCCTCTTATGGATACCGAATTCACTCTCTTGGGCGATGCTTTTTCCGAAGAGTTGGGATACAATTTTGAACCCCTTCACACCCAAAAGCTATTGGGGCAGCGAGTGGAGGTGCACGGGAACTTACGTTTAGTTGGCTCTACTTCTAAGGCTGACTCTTTGCCAAAAGGCTCCCTACCCCGCTCTCTTTCGGCTCCGGCACAGATTGAGATGCATGCTATTGGCAACGCTCCGGTGGCAACGCTCTTTCAGTGGCGTATCGTGCGAGGGGAGGCAATGAATGCCGGAAACTCGTCTGTAGTATTCCAGTATTCCGGAGCAGATTGTAGCTACACTTTTACGGAGGCCGGTGCCTATACGATCGAGCTTTCGGCGACCTCTCGCAACGGAGTTTGCAGTGCTTCCACAGACAAAGTCACCACCTCGGTGCAGACTTCTCGTCTAGAGGTTCCCAATGCTTTTAGTCCCACTTCTTCCCCCGGGATCAACGATGTGTTCCGTGTGGTACATACCTCGCTTGTGGAGTTTGATGGACGTATCTACAACGAGTGGGGTAACGAATTGTACCATTGGACGGATCCTAATGGCGGATGGGACGGCACCTATCAAGGTCAATCGGTCTCGGGAGGCGTCTACTATTATGTGATTTATGCCCGAGGAGCGGATGGTAAGGTGTACAATGAACGGGGGCATATCAACGTCTTAGATGGGGATCTGCAAAGCACCCATCCAAACTCTTTCTAACGACTTTCCCAAACACCTTCCCAGCAATTCCCCCTTTTTCTCCTCGTATCCATGCTCGATAACCAGGGCAAGAGGCGGTGCTTTAGCTCTAATTTGAGTACCTTCGCCCCCACATTGGCATAGTGTAATATATGAGAAAACTCAAGATAGAGGAGATGCAACGGCTCGATGTAGAGCAGTTCCGCAGCGAAGAGAAGGTGCCCCTTACGTTGGTGTTGGATAATGTCCGTAGCTTAAACAATGTAGGAAGTCTCTTTCGCACCGCAGATGCTTTTCGTCTGGAGGGTTTGATTCTTTGCGGTATTACGGGATTACCTCCCAACCCAATGATTCACAAGACGGCACTTGGTGCCGAACTTAGTGTAGCGTGGGAGCATGCCGAATCCACTTTGGAGGCAGTAGAGCGACTCCGTAGCAAAGGGTATAAGATTTGGGCTCTAGAGCAGGCAACGGATAGTTTATGTCCCGAAGAATCTCCGCTCACTCCGCCCGAGCGAGTTGCCTTGGTGGTTGGGAACGAAGTGCACGGTGTAGCAGACGAAGTTATTGCTTGCGTTGATCGTTGCATTGAGATCCCTCAATATGGCACCAAACACTCCCTTAATGTGAGTGTGAGTGCAGGGATTGCCATCTATTCCATTGTGGCAAACTATTTGCGCTCTTTACCTTCCTTCTAATCCACAATACGTATCTGTTTGGGGTATTTCTCCGGAGAGGAGAATCTATTTCTCAGTTGTAAATACAATGCTTTGGTAAACAAAAACCGCCATGGGGTTGCCCCTCGGTCATTGAACTTAAAAGTTAAAACAACTACTTAATCAAAGAGCTAATGTATACAATTGATCGGCTTCTCAAACAAGAATAGACCTTATCATCGGAGTTCATCAACGAGAAACCACTCTTAGCCTGACCGAGAGAAAGATAGGTTATTCTATCATTCAAATATTGCCTAATGGAAAACTACTTTTGTCATCCCATTGCATTTGACACTGGCATCTGCACCCTGTCTGCATCTTCCGATATAGGTATTCAATTCAAATTTTATTCGTACATTCACGGGCGAAGGGATATTAAAAATGCGTATAAAAGCCAAGAAGTGCAATGAAAAAGGTTAGTGTACTTATATTTTTGCTCACGATCTTGCTGGGAGCATGTGCTAAGGAGAAGAGGGACGCAGAGTGGCATAAATATGCGATTGAGACGTGCTGTATTCCCGAAGGCATTAGTTTGAAAAAGGTATTTGGAGAGGATGAATCTAAGCTTACTTGGTATCTTCAGTTCCATAGTTTGAGAAAATCTACTATAACAAAGGCTACAAATGAGGAGCTACTAGATCAGATCGCCAAAGAGCATGGAGAGGATGGATCGGGATTTTACGCCATCTCTCCGACCCTTCCGTGTGTGTACGGGGTGCAAAAAATAGAAGTAGTGGGTTGTAATGGAGGACGTGAAGCATCCTTATCCCATCTTGTAACCTTATCGAGTCTTAGTATTGAGCCCTTTATCCGAAGAGGCTACAAGAATGCTGATTCTGAGATGTGGACTCCTTTTGACCTACCATTGGATCGTATAACCAACTATGACTATATGCCCTTCCCTAATGTGGGGTATGAGTTTACTATTACCTGCAATCGTAGTGATGTGGAGGGGAAGTTTGATCGGCTGGAAATACGCGTTATACTCAAAGATGGCAAGGTACTCCATCGTGATATGCTTCTGAAATAATTAGAGGGGATAGACTCCTTATCAAGCGAATGTATGGAAGTCAATAGGCTGGATACATTCGCTTTTGTCGTATATTTGTGGAGCAAAAACAAGCAAAAGCATTAGTAAGATGAAGATTCGCACTTTCTTTGCGACCCTCACCGTCGCAGCAATTGCCACGCTATTAGCCCCACAAGCCGACGCTTGTACTGGGTTGCTCGTTGGCAAAGGGGCCTCAAAAGATGGCTCTGTAATGATCTCTTATGCCGCAGACTCGCATACTCTCTACGGCGAGCTTTACCATTGGCCTGCTGCCGATTGGGCAAAGGGTTCTATGCGTCAGATTATCGAGTGGGATACGAATACCCCTATTGGGTTTATCCCACAGGTGGCTCATACCTACAATGTAATTGGTAATATGAATGAGCATCAGCTCGCCATTACCGAGTCTACATGGGGCGGTCGCTCCGAACTCGTCAACCCCGATGGTTTGATGGACTATGGTAGCCTTATCTATGTAACCCTACAACGTGCCAAAACAGCATGCGAAGCCATTAAGGTAATGACCAGCCTCGTCGAAGAGTATGGCTACCGCAGCTCGGGCGAAAGCTTCAGTATTGCGGATAAAAACGAGGCGTGGGTAATGGAGTTAATCGGAAAGGGCCCCGGTAAGAAGGGGGCTGTTTGGGTGGCAATGCGCATTCCTGACAATGCCATTTCTGCCCATGCCAATCAGGCTCGTATCCAACAAATCAAGTTCAACGACCCCAATAATTGTCTCTATGCTAAGGATGTAATTTCTCTGGCTCGGGAGAAAGGCTACTTCAAGGGTAAGGACAAAGACTTCAGCTTCCAGAAGGCATACAACCCCTGGACGTCCGATGGTCTCCGTGGTTGCGAGGCTCGTGTATGGAGCTTTTTCAATCGCTTTGCCGATGGCATGAAGAAGTACGAAGCTCTTGCTATGGGCGACGTAAACCAAGAGCCTATGCCTCTTTACGTCATCCCCAACCGCAAACTTTCGGTGGCCGATGTACGCAATATGATGCGCGACCACTACGAAGGCACCCCGATGGATATGACTCAAGATATCGGTGCCGGTCCTTATAGCGTTCCCTACCGCTGGCGTCCTATGTCGTGGGAGTATAATGGCAAAACCTATTTCAATGAGCGTGCTATCGCAACGCAGCAAACCGGTTTTGTACTCGTGGCTCAGCTCCGCCCCAACCTCCCTGATGAAGTAGGTGGTATCCTTTGGTTCGGTGTAGACGATGCCAATACCGCCGTATTTACGCCTATGTATGCCTCCATACAACGCACTCCCGAGTGCTATCGCGTAGGTAATGGTGACATGATGCACTTCTCTTGGACAAGTGCTTTCTGGATCCACAACTGGGTAGCTAATATGGCGTACGCACGCTATGCTCCCATGATTCAAGACATCCGTCCCGTTCAGTATGAGTTGGAAGATGGCTTCGACAATGCCCTTGCACAGATCGATGCTAAGGCTGTTGCCCTCCTCAAGGAGTCGCCCGCCAAGGCACGAGCTTTCCTCACCAACTATAGTTGCACTGTGGCAGATGCTGCTACGGCTCGCTGGAAGTCTCTCGGCGAATATCTACTTGTAAAGTACATGGATGGTAACATGAAGAAGGAAGAAAACGGCAGCTTCAAAGATAATGGTCACGGCTTGAGTGCTATGCCCGAATTCCCCGGTTACGACACACGCTACTACAAGCAGATTGTAGACGAAACGGGCAATAAGTTCCTCTCTACGGGGGGAGGTCACTAATTGACTTTTCCTTATCACTAACGGCAACAACTGCGGGTCGCTCCTCTGCGGCTTGCGGTTGTTGTATCTTTTCTCTAGTCAGTATCAGCAAAATGAAGGGTATAGTATTAGCAGGAGGCTCGGGCACGCGTCTCTATCCGATCACTAAGGGGGTGAGTAAACAATTGCTCCCAATCTTTGACAAACCCATGGTTTACTATCCGCTCAGTGTACTGATGCTGGCCGGGATTCGAGATATTCTTCTGATTTCCACGCCGCAAGATCTTCCGGCTTTTGAGCGTCTTTTGGGAGATGGTAGCGACTTGGGGATTCGTTTGCAGTACGCCCCTCAGCCCTCCCCCGATGGCTTAGCACAGGCCTTTATCATAGGACGAGAGTTCGTAGGCGATGACGCTGTTTGCCTTATTTTGGGGGATAATATTTTTTATGGAGCCGGATTCCCTGAGATGCTTACGAGGGCGGTAGCCCGGGCAGAACAAGAGGGGAAAGCGACGATTTTTGGCTATCGGGTTAGTGACCCCGAGCGTTACGGAGTTGCAGAGATTGATGCCGATGGTCAGGTCTTATCTATCGAAGAAAAACCCAAACAGCCTCGCAGTCCGTATGCCGTAACAGGGCTTTATTTCTATCCCAATAAGGTCTTGGATATTGCACAAGCAGTGCGCCCTTCCGCACGAGGGGAGCTGGAAATCACTTCCGTGAATCAAGCTTTTTTGACCCAAGGTTCTCTCTACTTAGAGCAACTCGGACAGGGCTTTGCCTGGCTCGATACCGGCACGCACGACTCCCTTAGTGAGGCCTCTACCTTTATAGAAGTTATTGAGAAAAGGCAGGGCATCAAGATTGCTTGCCTCGAGGGAATCGCCTACCAACAGGGTTGGATTGGGGCAGATACCCTCAGCAAGGTAGCCACCCCGATGGCAAAGAATGCCTATGGCCAATACCTTCTCTCCCTACTCGTCCCCTCCATTTGACATTTACTCCTATGAATTTACTGATTACGGGAGCAGCCGGTTTCATTGGATCCCATGTAGCACGGCACTTTGTTCTGCAGTATCCTGAGTACCGAATCATTCTCTTGGATGCCCTCACGTATGCAGGTAATGTAGCGAATCTCGAAGACCTCCTAGAGCTACCCCAAGTGCGCTTTGTGGTGGGAGATATTACGGACTTACCCTTGCTTCAGTCACTTTTTGCCCAAGAGGGCATTGACGGCGTAGTGCATTTGGCGGCCGAGAGTCATGTTGATCGTTCCATATCCGACCCTCTTCTCTTTGCCCGAACCAACGTGCTGGGTACTCTCTCTTTACTAGAGACGGCTCGCGCTACGTGGCAGGAGAAGTCAATACAAGGGCGTTTTTATCACGTCTCTACAGACGAAGTGTACGGAGCTCTCCCCCTAGAGGGCGGTCTCTTCACCGAGAAGACGCCTTATGCTCCTCACAGCCCTTACTCAGCCTCAAAGGCTTCGAGCGATCACTTCGTTCGCGCCTATCACGATACCTACGGACTGGATGTCGTGCTTAGCAACTGCTCCAACAATTATGGTCCCTACCAATTCCCCGAAAAACTGATCCCTCTTTTCATTAACAATATCCGCCAAAAACTCCCCCTCCCTGTCTATGGCGAGGGGCTGAATGTGCGCGATTGGCTCTATGTAGAAGACCACGCTCGTGCCATTGATCTCATCTTCCACAAGGGACGCTCCGGCGAAACCTACAACGTGGGAGGGAGTAACGAGTGGAGCAATATAGAGCTAATCAAAAAACTTATTGAGACGGTAGATCGGGTTTTAGGACGCCCCAAGGGGGATTCTCTCTCCCTCATTACGTATGTACAAGACCGTGCCGGGCACGACCTCCGCTACGCTATTGATGCTAGCAAACTGCATACGGAATTAGGCTGGACGCCCTCCACCTCTTTCGACGAAGGGCTGGAGCAAACGGTGCACTGGTATATAGAGAATGCCGTCTGGCTCGATGCGATTACCTCTCAAGCCTACTTAACCCAAAACGAAAAGGCTCGTAAAGCCTCCATATAATAGCCCCTACTATAATTCACATGACCCCGGATTACTCTCTTCGCTCTGCTATAGATACGCCTCTTTTCCGCTTAATTAGTGAAGCTGCCGATGAACTCGGTGTGGAGGCTTATGTGGTGGGAGGTTATGTGCGAGACCTTCTGTTGCACCGCACCACGGGAGATATTGATGTGGTTTCTGTGGGGCGGGGTATCGACCTTGCGCGTGCTTTTGCCAAGAAATGGGGGCGAGGAGCGCACCTCTCCGTCTTTGCCAATTTTGGCACCGCCCAGGTAAAAAAGGGGGGGATAGAGGTAGAGTTCGTAGGAGCTAGGCGCGAGAGTTACCGACGCGATAGCCGCAAACCGATTGTAGAAGATGGCACGTTGGAGGAGGATCAAGAGCGCAGAGACTTTACCATCAATGCCATGGCTTTGTGCCTCAACAAAGAGCGATTTGGCGAGCTGGTAGACCCTTTTTACGGCCTAGAAGACCTCGAAGACTGTCTATTGCGTACGCCCTTAGATCCCGATGTAACCTTCTCAGACGACCCCTTGAGAATGCTTCGGGGGATTCGCTTTGCAAGCCAATTGGGCTTCTTTCTTGACGAAGAGACTTTTGAGGCCATTGAGCGCAATGCCGAGCGTATTAAGATTGTCTCTGCCGAGCGCATCATCGTAGAGCTAAACAAAATAATGCTCTCGCCTAAACCCTCTATAGGACTGGAGCTATTGGAAAAGACAGGCTTAATGGCACTCATATTGCCCGAGGTATTAGCCCTCAAAGGTGCCGAGACCCGAGATGGCATTGGGCATAAAGATAATCTTACACACACCTATAAGGTGGTAGACAACCTCGCCGCAAAGAGCGATAGTCTCTACCTCCGTTGGGCAGCCCTTTTGCACGATGTGGCAAAGCCGCAAACGAAGCGTTTTGATCGGGCGTTGGGCTGGACTTTCCACAACCACAACTATATTGGAGCCAAAATGGTGCCCAAGATGTTCAGGCGACTCAAGTTGCCCCTCGATGCCTCTATGAAGTATGTTGCCAAGATGGTAGAGCTACATATGCGCCCTGCAGCACTCGTAGATGAGGGGGTAACGGACTCCGCCGTGCGTCGCTTGCTCTTCGAGGCCGGAGACGATATAGACGACCTTATGCTCCTCGTGGAGGCGGACATTACGAGCAAGAATCCCCAAAAGGTGCGCCGCTACCTCGATAACTATGTAGTGGTTCGTCGTAAACTCCACGAAATAGAGGAGAAGGATCGGATACGCAACTTCCAGCCACCGATCTCGGGAGAGGAGATCATGGAGCTGTTTGGCCTCCCCCCCTCTCGCCCCGTGGGTACACTCAAAGAGGCGATTAAGAATGCGATACTTGATGGAGTGATCCCCAACGAATACGATGCGGCCTACGACTATCTGCTCAAAAAGGCAGACACTATGGGGCTAAAACCCCTTCACTAATCCCCTTTTTTTGTTGTGCGCTGCTTTTTCTCTTTTTCTTGCCCTGTAACAAAAAATATATTAGGCAAATATGCCTCCCATAACTGCCCAAGAATTTTATTTTTCTTAGGCAGCATTTGACCAGAAAATCAGCCAGATAAATCTTTCTCCATGTCTTAAGGCAATGGGAGGTCAGAGCATTCTTTTTTGCTAATTACGCTTTTCATCTTGGTGATTATAGTACGAATATATACCTTTGTGGGCAGGAAAAAGATGATATGTAATTAAACCTTGCCCTATTATCTCCCTCCAATAGAGAGTATGCAATGTGCTAGCGCTACTCTAAAAGAGAGGATAAGAGGCATGTTGAGCGGAGATGAACCATTCCTTATTCAGTTGCTCTACGATGGAGATTGTAGGGAGATTGGCTGGATTTCCTCTCCGGAAAGAAATAGAATAATACGATATTAGAGATAGAGTTTATGAAGCATCGAACTGTGATCAAAGCCTCTCTTGCCCTGCTTTTGATGGGAGGAGCAACGTGGAGGCTGTGTGCTATAGAGGACTATCGGCCCTCAGTTACCGACACCCTTACGAGTCCTACCCCTCTCCCTGCATCCATCACTATTGATGATGCGGTGCGCATCGCTCTTACCGAGAGCACGAGTGTGCTGGTGGGAGATATGGCAGTGCAAAAGGAGCGATACACCTATAAGAGTGCGGTAGCTCAGTTGTACCCGAGTATTAATTTGCAGGGTTCTTATGGGTATACCATTAAGAAGCAAGTTATGTACCTCGATGGTTTTCCCGGAGCACCCTCTATGCCTGGGGCTTCTGCAGGGATTGAAATTGGTCGTACGCACAACATCCAAGGGGGGCTTAGTTTGGCTCTTCCTGTAGTGAATGCTTCCCTATGGAAAAGCGTAAGTATCAGCAAAGAGAATCTTCAACTCGCTCTAGAGAAATCTCAAACCTCTCGACTAAATAAAGTGGCCGAGGTGCGCAAGGCTTTCTTGCAGGCCCTTTTGGCAGAAGATAGCTACGAGGTGCTCAAGAAAAGCTACGCCAATGCTCAGCGAAACTATCAGTTGGTGGAGAATAACTTCAAGCAAGGACTTGTAGCTCAGTATGATCTATTGAGAAGCGAAGTGCAGATGAAAAATCTTGAGCCCAACGTGTTGCAAGCCGACGATGCTCGCCGCATGGCTCGCCGTTCGCTTCTTATTCTTATGGGATTATCTCCCGAAACCGAAATTTCACTCCGTGGCTCTCTCACAGATTTTGCTCCGGAAGTGCTCCAGCAGTACGTGGAAGCGGAGCAGAATCCCCTTGAGGGCAATGCAACTCTACGCGAGCTAGCTATTCAGCGCAACTTGGTAAACCATGCTACGGAGCTTAAAAAACTTGCTTTTTTACCTACGCTCAATCTCTCCGGGTCCTATACATACTCTTTTGCTAGCAACGATCTAAAGTTGAATAATAACAAACTTTGGACACCCCATTCCATGGTCTCTCTTTCGCTTTCGTTCCCTGTATTTACGGGGGGACGACGCATTTTCGACCTCAAGGGGCAGAAGATTGCCTTGATGCAGTTTGACCTCAATGCTCGTGATGCTGAGCGTCAAGTCTCCACCGCCTACGAAGAGGCGAAAGATCGTTTGCGTAGGGCAGCTCGTACTTATAGCGTAAGCGAAGGGGCTGTCTCCACGGCAGAGCGTGGGTACACCATCGCCGAGAAGCGTTTTGAGACAGGCGAAGGTACCTTGCTAGAGGTAAATGATGCCGATTTGTCTTTGTTGCAAGCTCGGCTTAACTACCACCAGAGTATCTACAACTTCTTGGTGGCACGCTGCGACCTCGACCTCCTAACGGGTAAAGGAGTGCCCGAAGAAACTCCTACTCAACAAAAGTAATAAGACGAACCTTTTTTCGATATAACTAGTATGAATCCGATCTCTTCTTTCCGTGCGAAGTGCGCACTTCTCTCTTTGGGAGCTATGCTTTTGGTTGCTCCCTCTTGCTCCAAGAACTCAAAGTCTAAAAAGGACAATCAAGATAGCACACAAGTAGCTGTGGAAACAGCCGTTGTACAACAAGGGACTATAGAAAACATTGGAAGTTTTACAGCTTCTGTGCAAGCCCAGGCAACGAACGAGATTGTCCCTCAAACGGGAGGACGTATCCGCCAAATCAAAGCAGAAGTGGGGCAGCAGGTAAGTCGTGGTCAGGTTTTGGCTGTGATGGACAATAGTCAGCTTTCGCAGGCAGAGGTGCAACTTGCCGATGCTAAGCTAGCCTACACCCGCACCGATGAGCTATACAAGGTAGGAGGAGTGAGCAAGGCTCAGTGGGATGCTCGTAAAAGTGCCCTCGCTGTAGCCGAGACTGCGCACCGCAATTTACAGGAGAATACCTATCTTAGAAGCCCTATCTCTGGTGTGGTTACAAAGCGTAATTATGATGCCGGAGACATGTGTTCTCCCTCTCTTCCCATATTTGTGGTGGAGCAGATCTCACCGGTAAAACTCCTGATCAACGTCTCCGAGCGATATTATACCCAAGTAAAGAAGGGGATGCCGGCACGAGTGCACGTAGACGCATTGGGTGCAGACGAAGTTTTTGAAGGCAAGATCGCCCTCATCCATCCTACGCTCAATGCTCAGACGCATACCTTCGATGTTGAGGTAGAAATACCCAATAAGGATCAGAAGTTGCGCCCCGGTATGTATGCCAATGTAGAGATAGATTTTGGACAAGCTACCGCTGTAATGGTATCGGATAGAGCTGTTGTGAAAACGCCCGGCAGTGGAGAATATTACGTCTACATGTTGGAGAATGGAAAGGCAGTGCGTACTATAGTAAAGGTCGGCCGTCAGGTAGAAGATCAATACGAGATTATTTCCGGTTTGACTCCCGGTACTATGGTGATTACCGAGGGAGCACAGGTAGTGCGTAATGGCGAGCAGGTAAAAGTGGTGAAGAAAGCTTCATCCAAATAACATCCTCCTTATTAAACCCAAATAGAGTAGCTATGAGTATATATAGTGCTGCCGTAAAGAAGCCGATTACCACGATACTTGTGTTCGTGGCCTTGGCTATCTTAGGTATATTCTCTTTGCAGAAGTTGCCTATCGACCTCTATCCAAAGATCGAGACCAACAACATTATTGTCTTGACCTCCTACCCTGGCGCAGGACCACAAGATGTGGAGGCAAACGTTACCGAACCTATCGAAAATGTCCTCAACGGTATTGCCAATCAGAAGCATATTACGAGTGAGAGTCGTGAGAATGTTTCTATGATAACCGTTGAGTTTAATGAGGGTACGGACATGGAGAGTGCCACCAACGACATTCGCGACAAACTCGGTCTTTTGAGCGAAACTTTGCCTGATGGGGCGCACGATCCTATGCTCTTTAAGTTCGGAGTAGACGATATCCCCGTACAGATTTTGGTAGCCACAGCTCGGGAGAGTACTCCGGGGCTGGACAAGATACTAGAGGATAAGGTACTGAACGTGCTTGGGCGTATTGATGGTGTAGGGAGTGTGTCTTCCTCGGGTACCGTAAAACGTCAGATACAAGTTTACTGCGATCCCTCCGCCTTGGAGGCTTATGGGCTTACTATCCAGCAGATCAGTGCGATTATTCGTGCCGAGAATAGCAATGTACCGGCAGGGCAAATCAGTATAGGGAATGCGACCAATTCAATCCGCGTACAAGGCGAATTTGCAGAGCCGCGCGACCTCGAGAATATTGTCGTACTAAGCCGTATGGGACAGAATGTCTACCTGCGAGATGTGGCTCGTGTAGAGGACACCGTTGCCGAACAAATGCAGGAGGCTTACCTCAATGGAGAGCGAAGTGCTGCCATTATTGTAAACAAACAGAGTGGGGCTAACTCCGTAGAAATCTCTCGCAAAGTGGCAGAAGCATTGCCTAAGATCCAGGAGACACTCCCAAGCGACGTTGAGATATTCTCGGTGGTTAATACCTCTCGATCTATTGTCAATACCATCTCAAGTTTGGGAGAGACTATCCTTATCACCTTTGCGGTGGTTATGCTGGTTGTCTTCCTCTTCCTTGGGCGTTGGCGTGCTACCATTATCATTATTCTTACCATCCCTATCTCCCTGGTAGGTTCGTTTATCTACCTTATGCTTACGGGGAATACGCTCAATATTATCTCAATGAGTTCGCTCTCCATTGCTATTGGTATGGTGGTGGACGACGCTATCGTGGTATTGGAGAATATTACGACCCATATAGAGAGAGGGAGTTACCCCAAGCAGGCAGCCGTACATGCTACCAACGAGGTGGCGATATCCGTGTTTGCCTCTACCCTCACCATGCTTGCCGTCTTCTTGCCTCTTACTATGGTAGGCGGGGTGACAGGGATCATGTTCCGCCAATTGGGTTGGATTGTAAGCATTATTATGATCGTCTCCACCATTTGTGCGGTATTACTTACGCCTACGCTTTGTGCCCATTGGCTCCGTAGACGAGACACCAGCAAGCAAAAACCCAACGTCTTGGTTGTATGGATGGAGAAACTACTAGGGAAGATAGAAGACCACTATGTAAGGTTGCTTCGTCTTACTCTAGCTCATCGCACACTTACGGTACTCGTTGCCATCGGTATTTTTGCGGGTAGTATTGCTCTTGGTTCTTTCATCAATACCGACTTTATGCCCAAGAGTGATAGTAATGCTGCTACGGTACGTATAGACCTTCCTGTGGGGACAAATGTCAATATCGCTCGGGAGGTGGGGCTTGATATCTCCCGGATTTGGAAAGAAAAGTATCCCGAAATGGTCAGTTGTAGCTTTACCGTGGGGCAAGCCGATGCTAGCAATACTTTTGCTACGTTCACGGGGAGTGGAAATAATATCATCCGTTACAACATTGGCTTTTTGGACGCAGGAGATCGTAAGCGTTCTATCTACGAACTTGCCGATATGATGCGTGCTGACCTTGATAATTATCCCGGTCTTAAATCTTATGTGGTCACTCCGGGAGGTGGCGGAGGTAACTTTGGGGGACAAACAGCAGTCTCGGTAGAATTGTATGGGTATGACTTTGAAAAGTCTAATAAGGCAGCACAGCAAGTGACTGAAGCCCTTCTCAAAAAACCCTCTTGTTCCGAAGTTAATAGTGACCGCAACGAGGATATGCCCGAGTACTACATGGAGTTCGACCGTAGAAAACTAGCCGAGCACGGACTCACCATGGCTACGGCTGCCGGTTATATATCGAGCAGTGTAACGGGTAGTCTTGCATCCCACTTTAGAGAAGATGGAAATGAATATGAGATACGAGTTCGCCTAGCTCCCGAGCACAGGCGCTCTCTCGAAGACCTCAAGAATATACTCGTAGCCACACCCTCCGGTCAGTCCGTACGTTTGGGCGATTTGGGCACGTTCCGCGAGTATTATACGCCGCCTACGATTAAACGTAAAGACCGAGAACGTGTGATTACGCTCTCTACGGTAGCTGCAAGTGGTGTTGCACTCTCTGAGTTGGTAAAGGATGCCAATGAGGTAATGAGTAGCATAGATCTCCCTCAGGGTATAACCTACAAGCTTGCCGGGAGCTACGAGCAGCAACAAGAGTCGTTTACAGATCTTACTGTATTGCTTGTGCTGATTCTCATCCTAGTGTACATCGTAATGGCAGCTCAGTTTGAGAGCCTTCTCGATCCCTTTGTTATTATGTTCTCTGTGCCTTTTGCCTTTACGGGGGTAATACTCGGCTTGGTACTCACAGGGGTATCCCTTAGCTTGATCGCCTTTATCGGTGCAATTATGTTGGTGGGTATCGTGGTGAAAAACGGGATTGTACTTATCGACTACACCCGCCTTGGTAGAGAGCGAGGGCACAGTGTGCGCCGGTCTATTTTGATTGCAGGTCGCTCTCGTTTGCGTCCTGTGCTGATGACAACGCTCACCACCGTACTTGGTATGGTACCGATGGCTATTGGTATTGGCGAAGGTAGCGAGATGTGGCAACCCATGGGGGTAACCGTGGCTTTCGGGCTTACCATCTCTACCTTTGTAACTCTCGTACTTATCCCCACTATATACGCTTCATTTACAGGACGAGAAATAAAAAGAGATCGTCGTCGCTTATACAAAGAACTAAAGAACAAAGCTAATTCGTGAGCCTATGAATCCCGATAAGATTATTTTCATCAGCTTCAACCAAGCTCTGCATGGGCTTGTCATACGACTTCTGGAGCGACACAATCTTCGAGGCTATACCCAATGGGACGAAATCCGAGGAGTGGGCTCTCGTGGAGGAGAACCTCACCAAGGTTCCCATGCTTGGCCTACGCTCAATGGAGCCTTGTTGGTAGCTTGTCCGGGTGCGGTTGTACCCACCATTCTGGAAGAACTACACGCCCTCGATGAAAGCCAACCGCTACAAGGGCTACGAGCTTTTGTCTGGAATGTAGAGGATTCCATCTAAACCTCCTCTGGATCGTCGTTATTTAAGGGAATTGCTTAAACCCAAGCTAACAAAAATAGGGCTGACTTCTCTCTCAAGGAAGTCAGCCCTTCTATTATGACTTCTAACCGATCGAAAACATTTACCAGATAGTAATAAAATAAAAAGGAATCGGGGTTGTGGGCAAATCCACAACCCCGACTTCAATAGAGGGAGAATAGCAAAGAAATCATATCCTTCGGGGATTCGTCCATTTCTCTTCTTGCTACACAACGCTGTTGTAAAGTCATGCATCATATTTCTTTTGCTCTTCTCTTGTTTCTTATTTTCTTCACATTGCGATTCATCAGATGTCTCCCCAAATAACGATATGCCAACTTTCTAAATCCGGAAATTTCCTGCCGGTGCTCTTTTAGCAGGCTATCGGGAGAATCATAAACTCCCAAGTCCTGATTGATCCCTTCGCTCTGGATGTATGTATTATTCCTATTGAAGTCTATTATGGGATGTTCGAAGTCCGCAACGGCAATTCCATATCCACAAAAAGCCCCTCTGCAATCCACATATATTTTCTGTAGTTGGTCAAGATAAGCCCTATCTAAAATAAAGGCTTCGAGTTCGTACCATGTCTCTTCAAAATATATTTCGACCCAACTGTGCAAGATACAATCGGGGGCCTTTCGATAGACAAACCCCGTCATCACTCCTTTTTGGAGTCTCTTATCTATCGTAAAACCATGAATCCTACATGGGATATGGCAAGCCCGAAGAAGAGCCATAAACAATATCCCCTTTGTATTGCACTGTCCGTAACCATCGGATAGCACTTTGGATGCAGAGATATTGTCGTCAATATTATATCCGAATAGGATATCGTCGCGAACGAACTCGTATATGGACTTGATTCGCTCAAACTCTGGGGACTCTATCCATCTACGATCTTCCACCAATTTTTGTATTGATGAGTCCGAGAAATTGAGCAGAGGAGTCTCCCTCAAATATTTTTCCATTTACACAATCGAATTGTCCTTCATCATTCCCAAAACCACATCACCGCTGTTACCCCCACAAATGAAGGCTTCAAAACTATGGCTCGAAAACTTCGACCAATCAGTAACGCAACTAGTTCACTAACGAGTCTCCTCTCTTTTTTATTCCATAAAGATTTAGCATTGGTATTACATCAATCATTCCTGCTATAAATCCAATAGCAGCCCCAACTAAAAGTCCTTTCATCGCTTTTTACATCTACATATCCTCCTACTGCTCCATCTCCCGAAGTTGGAAGGTTTCACTTACGGGGGAGATCTCTTGAGTTGACAACGCAAATATACTCGTTTTAGTTACAAGGTGCTGCTCCTCAAGATGTAAAAACAAAGGAGTCGGGGTTGTGGGCAAATCCACAACCCCGACTCCGATAAAGGGAGAGAAGAGTGGCAAGGGAAGCTTCCCCAAGGGAAAAGGCAGCCCTCACCCTCTCTCCTCTCTGAGTCAATAGAATTTATTTCGTAACAAGTAAAACCATCGTTGTCTCGCCACTCTTCACGAAGTACTTGCCGGCGGCTACACCTGCAAGGTCGAGACGTGCTACGCCTGCTTCATCAGCTACTATACGAAGCACCTCTACACCATCGATCGAGAAGACCTGTACCATAGCACCCGGCTCTACACCCGAGAGAGTTGTAGTTTCTTCCGCAGGATTCGGATAAAGGATTACCCCCGTACTAGCTACATCCTCCAACGCAGTGTCTTTCTTAAAGGTAGCCTTTACCGTAGTTTCCCTCTCCACAAAAAACTTCTTTGTAGCTGTGATATCCAAACTATTTGCCGTAAGTTTGTCAAGCATATAGCCTTGATTTGGTGTCACCTCTACTGTAAGCTCCGTATTATAAGGAACATTCTTTAGATCACCATAACCTTTGATCTTAATCTTACCATTCTGAGGAGTTTGAGCCGTTACAGCAAAGGTAGGAGCTTTGCCCTTCTGAATCCTACATCTAACATCCTTAAGAGGCTCGCCATTAAGCTTGATGGTTCCATCCTTCACTACAGCACCAAAAGGCATGGCAATGTAAGCATCCTCAATCACCAACGTCTTAAATCCTTCGATCAAAACACCCTTTGTACTAAGCTCTGCATTAAGGTTTTTCAAAACCATCCTTTTGTCACCCCCAGTGGCGCAAATACAGCTTCTTGCATAGTTCTCTACCTCAAGGTCGATATCTTTGATCAAAAGTTCTCCTTTTTTAGTATCATCACAAATCCCTGGTAGAAACATATTATTCATCATGGTAGGATATATCTTGAGAGAGGCTCTCTCAGTGATTCCCATAATCGTCGGGCTGGAATGGTCTTTTGTTGTGATAGCCGCATTTCCTGGGATTACACCCACCTTATTTGCTCCTTTACATTTAATTGTCAAAGGCTTAGAAGGATGATAAGAGAAAACCCCATGAGGAATAGCGGCATTATCAAGGGTCAACGAGTGATTCTTAGCATCGTATTCCACACTTCCGGAGGTGATAACAGTGGAGTATTTTTCGGGGGTCAAAACAACTCTAGATCTGCGTAACTTCAAGTTCCCAATCCGGATGGGATAATAGGGGGAGAGCATAACCCAGTGTGACTTTACAGCAGTTCCGGCATCATCCCCAGAAGCATACACGATACTCCCTCTCTCATACTTCAACGGACGTTCAGGATGAAGAGCAGTCAGAGCATACGTTGTGCTCTTGTTGATATCCACCCAGTCTCCATCCTCCTCTACTTCGATGTAGTCTCCGATGGATGTAATAGAGGGTTGAGTACTCCAAACATCCATCTCACCCCCATTTTGGAGCCTTATTCCTACCTCGGAACCATCCCCTTCACCCCTGATTCCATAATAAGCAGTAGCAATCTGTACATAACAATTGTCTACATACATATCCTTCTTATTTCCAATAAGAATCCCAGTAGAACCTTCTCTCGTAATTTCGATGGTCAAATAGGCTTTCTCCCCCTTTCCCATAATCCGGAAAGGAGAGGAAGGTTTACCTAGACAGGCTATCGCAGAAAATGTCGATTCAGCCCCCTCTAACGTACAGCTTCCCTCTATTTCTATCTTAAAATCAGGGATATCCACTGCGTAGAAAGAGCGTACATCCATGTTACTTTCAAGGTTTTTAACGTGAAGGATCTTGGTTTTATGATCCCAAGACCAATATCCGTTCCAATTCTCTTCACTCTCTAGATCGTATCCAGAATGGCTCTCCGAAGCACTGTTGTTGAGCGGATTATCAATCTTCTTCCCTAACACCCAAAGATTTTGTGCCGAAGCGGTGTAGGAAATTGCTACTAGCCCTAGTACTGATAGGGCTACGGAGGCTACGTATAGCCATCCTCTGTGTACCATTTTTTTCATGTCGTTGTTCGATTTATGTCTTGATTTTCTTTCCCCTTTTGTTTCTCTTTTTCCTTTTAGTTAAAGAGAGGGGAGTAGGCAAGACTAGTTTCACTTTCCTTTTTAGGTTTACTTTTCTGTGTTACTACTAGATTCTATTGTTTGTCCATTTGATTTTGTTCTATATAAGAAAGCAAGATGATCTCAAGCTGTAGTCAAGAAGAGAGCAGGGAGCAAGCCCAAGATTGCTCGTCGTAGCTGTGGCTTGCTTTCCCGTTGCCCCTCTTCACGCCGGGCGAACTTCGCATTGACCTTCTCATACACAATGGAGAGAAGCTCCATGCAGTTTTCATGGATTCTAAGGTTTTCCGCCCGACGCTCTCCGGAACGATTTGTGCTTTTCTTTATCATATGGCCTCCTAACTTTTACTTATAAATAGGCGACTCGTTTTCTTCTATTCTGGTTCGTACCCCTACGACGACGAACCCTGTTTTCTTGGAGGCAAAGGTAGGGTACTTTCACGAATAAAATCTTGCAAAATCGGTCAAAAACATTGCAAAATCTTGCATTCTTTCATTCTGACCTTTTTCACGGAATTAATCTAAAAACGCCCATAAATTTACTGTTTAACAACCGATTAGCAGTGACAGGTTTAATGGATTTTAGACACTAAGAGAGAGCATCCCTTCCCGAGAATCAAAACTATCCTCTTGCAGAATGAAAAGAGTTTTGAGGTGTGTGAGACGAAGGAATTGCCCAAGAGAAAGAGAGTAGCTATAGGATGATTTCCCCTTCTCCCTCTTTAAGAGAACCCCCATAACAAAAGAACCTTCAGGTGAAAACTTTTCTATTACCACCTAGAACAGACTCCCGATTCCGGCTGAAAAATAAAAAAGTTTTGGGCAGCATCGGGATTATTTTCAGCTAAAAGGAGCCGGACTTACAGGCTGGTTTTCTCACTCCTCTCCCCTCTTGGCGAAAAAAAGATATTCCTATAGTGATACCTCATCAAGGGAGAGGTCAGCATCATAGGGCATTCAAAAGAGGAGGCTCTTGCCCTACGATAAAACAAGTTTCCCACAATAAATCCACTATAAGTCTCAGCCTATAACACACCTCCATGAGTCCGTTGGGGACTATTCTTTCGAGCCCCTCACTTTTGGATACACAACCAAAAAAAGAGGAAGCCACCCCCAGAAAAGGAGCGACTTCCTCTATAATGTAGGAGGAGTAAGACTCTAGATCACCCCCCCTATTCTCTACATTGAGAATATCTTAGAGTTCCCAAATTTCTTGGTCGTTGGGCACCTTGATCGCAGGGTTCAGAGGAGCGATGCGAGAGATATTCATAAGGTGCTTGTAGGTAAAGTTCTCAGAAATTGAGTTGTTACCCCAAGAACCGCAACCCAACGTATTGGTTACGTTAAGACCATTCTGGATGTGACCACCGGCCGTTGTTGCACTAGGAGCGTTAACAACGATACGAGAAACCGTAGCCTTAGACCCTGTAAGGATGATGTGAGCTTGGTTGTTTGAGTGGATGGCACAAGAGTGACCGTTACCTTCGTTAGCAAGGTTGCGGCATGCAATATCCACACCTTCTTCGAAGTGCTTGTAGCTGAGTGCGCACATTACAGGGCACATCTTTTCGCGGCAGATTACATCTTCTTCGCCAACGCCGTTAGCTTCTACGATGATTACACGAGAACCTTCGGGTACGTTGATGCCAGCCATCTTAGCGATCTTCTGAACACCTTGACCTACAACGTCCTTGTTGATAGGACCGCCGTTTTGGAAGAGAAGATCACGCATCTTCTTACCTTCTTCTTCTGTACAGATGTAAGCACCACGCTTGCGGAGAGCTGCAAAAACAGCATCCTTGTCAGCTTCGTTGTAGATAACGCTTTGCTCACCGGTGCAGATGATACCATTGTCGTAAGAACGACCATAGATAACCTTTTCTGCAGCATCTTCAAAGTCGATATCGCTGTCGAAGATAACCTGTACGTTACCGGCACCTACACCATAAGAGGGTTTACCGCTAGAGTAGGCGCTCTTAACCATAGCCATACCACCGGTAGCAACTACTACGTCTACAGCACCCATAAGCTGCTGAGTCATTTCGATGCTGGGCTCTTCAATTACTTGTACCATACCTTCGGGTACGTTGAAAGGCTTAATAGCTTCGAGGATGAGATCAACGGCGTGCTTAGAGCATTTCTTAGAACGGGGGTGCGGAGAGATAATGATGGCGTTGCAAGTCTTCAATGCAAAGATGATGTTACTCATAGGAGTAACGATAGGGTTGGTAGTAGGAGTAACAGCACCAACTACACCCATAGGCTTAGCGATCTCAATCATACCCGTACGTTCGTCGATGTTGAGAATGCCTACCGACTTCTTATCGTGAAGATTGTACCAAACACCCTTAGACTTACCACGATTCTTAGACACCTTGTCTTCGTAAACACCCATGCCGGTTTCGTCTACAGCCTCGCGAGCAAGCATTTCTGCGTTTTCGTAAATTACCTTAGCAGCAGCACGGCAGATATTGTCTACAGATTGCTGGTTGTGAGTAGCTTGGTACTCCTTTTGGGCCTTGCGAGCAAGAGCCACCATTTCTTTGATTTCCATTGGATTTATTCTATATGTATTGTTTTATGATACGATGGATTATTCCCAATTAAAAGAGACGATTGTAGATACCTTCGATCTCATCTACGCTAAAGGGAACGTAGTTGTTTTTGAGCAAACGTTGCTGAGTAACGAGTACAGACTCGGCAAAGCCACGGCATTCTTCGGGCTTCATACCATACTCCTTGAGGGGCTTACGGCTGATAAGTTGACCGAGCAAGCCATCAAGAGCATCGTACACGTTCTCTACTGTAGAGCCGAGCAACTCTGCCAAGTGTGCCTCTAGAGGAGCAATTGCCCCCTTAGGATCCTTAGCGTGATAGAGCTTGAATACTTCGGTAAAGAACTGATAGTTAGCTTCCCCGTGGGGCACGTGGTAGTTACCTCCCAAGGGATAAGAGAGAGCGTGTACAGCACCTACTCCGGCATTACCAAAGGCAATACCTGCCATGTTGGCAGCGATAAGCATATCGGCAGCGTACTTGTGACGTTCTTCGGGAGAGGTAGCAGCGATCTTCTTGAATACATCAATAATGGTATCCATTGCAGCAACGCTGAATACACGTGTATAGGGATTGCATTTGGGCGATACGTAAGACTCCACAGCGTGGATGAGGGCATCAATAGACGAAGCTGCATAGAAGCGGAAAGGCAACCCGGCAAGAAGCTCAGGAATAATAACAGCATCATCAGCCACAATCACGTCATCAGCAAGACCCATCTTAGTGTGGCGCGACTTGATCTCTGCAATAGAAATATTGGTTACTTCGCTACCGGTACCGCAAGTTGTAGGGATAATAACGAGCTGACGATCCTTGATCAAAGGGATCTTGTGGTCAAAAGCATCCATTACATCAGTAAGGTCTTTGATTACAAAGAGCTTAGCGATGTCGATAACCGTACCACCACCAATGGCGATTACACGGCGGAAAGAAGCACCACCGAGGTCGCGGAGGATGCTATTCATCATCTCATCGGAGGGTTCTCCCTGGCCATACTTCTCCTGCATTACAAAGCGGCAGGGGAGACCAAGTTTCTCCATAAAAGGTTGGTAAATGAACTCGTTAGTCAATACGAGGTCGTGCTCATTGAGCTCAAAATCCTTTGCAAACTCGGCAAAAGTTTCCGAGCGATGCAACTTAGTGCTTAGCTTAAATAATTGCATGGATTGGTTTATTTTGAAGGGAAACGTTTATTAAATTCTTCGAGGAGTTGAGGACGGAAATCGGGATGTGCAATAGAGATAAGAGCTTCGGCACGCTCGCGAAGACTCTTTCCTTTGAGCTTAGCAGCCCCAAACTCTGTCACTACATAGTCTACGTCGTTACGAGAAGTCGTAACAGCGGCTCCCTCAGCAAGGAGAGGAACAATGCGGGATACTTTACCCTTAGCAGCTGTAGAAGGCATAGCCATAATGCTGACACCGTGACCAGACATAGAGGCACCACGTACGTAGTCTACCTGACCACCTGTACCACTGAATTGCTTGTAACCGATGGTTTCGCTAGCTACCTGACCCATAAGGTCTACCTCAATACAGCTATTGATGCTGACCATACGATCAAAATTCATTACCGTAACGGGGTCGTTAACCCAGTTCACAGGCGCAAGACGTACATCGGGATTGTTATTAACAAAGTCATAGAGATCTTTGCTACCCATTAGGAAGGTAGCCGTAAGCTTACCGTTGTCGATCTCTTTTTTCTTACCCGTAATCACACCGGCACGCACGAGCTCCAACACTCCATCTGAGAACATTTCGGTATGGATCCCAAGGTCTTTCTTATCCTTGAGGAAGAGGAGTACAGCATCGGGGATAGCACCAATACCCAACTGAAGAGTATCGCCATCTTGTACAAGATGTGCTACATTATCCCCAATAGCTTTCTCTACATCGCCAATCGTGGGGAGGGCTATTTCGTAGAGAGGATAGTCTGCCTCTACGATATAGTCGAGCTTAGATACATGGATAAGGTTGTCGCCATGAACAAAAGGCATCTGCTTATTCATTTCGGCAATCACGACCTTAGCGCATTCGGCTGCCGGCTTGGTATAGTCGCAAGATACCCCATAACTGCAATATCCCTCTTCGTTGGGTTCGGAAACATGCACTACAGCCACATCTACCGGTATCGCACCATTCTCAAACATGCGAGGTACTTGATAGAAGAAAAGGGGAATAAAATCAGCACGCCCATCGGCAAGAGCTTGACGCGTATTGCCACCAACAAAGTTGGTTACATGCCTGAAGTGCCCCTCCATCTCCGGTGCGCAATAGGGAGCATCCCCTAGCACCAACATATGGAAAATCTTTACGTCTTGATAGTTTTGGTAATTGTCTGCCAAAGCACGGCTAATAAGCTGAGGAGCTCCTGCGGCGTGCGACAAAACAACGGAATCGCCATTTTTGATGGCACGTATAGCTTCTTGAGCCGATACGACTTTGCTTTTGTACTCTTCCATCGAGGTTATATCTAATGTGGGTTATTCGCTAGTAGTATATGGGGATTGTATTATTTGCTTGTCGGGGATGGGGGACAAAACTATCTATCGTTGCTCTCTTTTTGATGCAACTCACGGAGTATATTGCGAGCCTCTTGGAGCAACTCTTCATCGGTATCCCAGACTAAAATTAGATTGAAAGGAGTATCGGGGAATGCTGCACGCAGCTGACTCATGACAAGGGCATCCATTGTCTCGGTCATAGAGGGACAAGTAGCACAAGCTCCCTTGAAGGCGACACGGATGTCGCCTTCGGGGGAGATGCTACAGAGCTTGACACCACCACCGTGCAGAGCGAGCTGCGGAGCAACTCGTGTCTCTAGCACTTCTTGTACGGCATCAAAATCTAAATTCATAGGATTTACAGGGGTGCTACGGCTTACTTACCGGCAACGTGATCCTTAGAAACATCAACGTGTGCAATCTCACGAGCAAGTTGCTTCTTAGCTTCGAGGTTGCCCTGACGTTGAATCATAATACGTTGAGCCTGGGGAGAACCTGCACCGTGCATAGACTCAGTACGATAGCCAACGGCAGCGGTACCGAGGGTGATGTTTTCGATCAAACGAAGCACGCGCATACGGTTTTCTACGTCTGTACCGGCTGCACCTTGTAGGTATTTGCGAACAACAGGACCGAGCATATCGTCGCGAAGGTCTTGCTCAGCAGGCATTGTAACCATGATACCACCGGCGATATCTTCTGCGAGGCGAGCGATCTCGTAGGGGAGGCGAGTTACGTTTTGCTTGCAGACATTAGCAAGGAGGAGGTCAATGAGGTAGTTACCACTCTTAGTAGGCTTACCTTCTGCAGAGCAAGCAATACCGCAAGCATAAAGGGTCTCATTGAGGTGGATCATCTCGATAAGTTTATCCTTAATGTGCGAAGCCTTGGGTACACCGTTGTAGTCAGCAGCAAGAGCAGCAGCACCAATAAGTACGTCGCCCACACCTACCTTACAACCACCATAAGACTGACGGTGATAACCGGCAAAGCGCTCAACCATCATACCAGCATACTTGTACTCTTGGCACATAAATACGCGTTCGTTGGGGATGAATACGTTGTCGAATACAACAAGAGCTTCGTGACCACCGAAGGTATTGTTACCGAGGTCGATGTCTGCACCCTCTTCCATCTTACGAGTATCGCAGCTCTGGCGACCATAAATCATGATGATACCGGGAGCGTCGCTTTCGATAGCGAAAGAAACAGCGTAAGCCTTATCTTCTTCTTTCATTGCCTGAGTAGGCATGATAAGATGTTCGTGCGAATTCACAGCACCTGTCTGGTGAGCCTTAGCACCACATACTACGATACCATCAGGACGGATCTCTGTAATATGCAAGAACATATCGGGGTCGGGTTGCTGCGAAGGGCTAAGACTGCGGTCTCCCTTGGGGTCGGTCATAGCACCATCTACCACGAGGTCTCTCTCTTGTACCATCTCGAGGTACTTAACGAAACGCTTGTGGTATTCTGTACCGAGCTCTTGGTCCATGTCATAAGTAGTAGAATAGATCGCGTTGAAAGCGTCCATCCCTACACAACGTTGGAAGCAAGCGGCGGTCTTCTGACCCATAAGGCGTTGCATCTTCACCTTCTTAACGAGGTCTCCGGCGTTCTGATGGATATGGCAGAAACGGTTAATCGTCTTACCCGTAATGTTGCTGGTAGCTGTCATTAGCTCCTTATATTCATCCTTCTGTGCAAGCTCATAACTCATAGCAACAGAGTTGAGCGAGGGACGGATAATAGGGTGATCTACGGGGTTTTCAATGCGTTTACCCATGAAGTAAACCTTAAGATCGAGTTTGCGCAAGCTCTCGATGTACTCTTCTCTCGTCATCATAACTTTAATTCCTTTCCTTTTTATTGCCAAGTGCACACCGCCACAAGAAAAGGGAGGCGTACCATCGACTTATATTATAGTTATCTATTTCCAATCCAACACAATCCAACAAAACGATGTAGAGAGGCGGCTAACGTACACTCCTACATATAATATAATAGGTGTATCACAATAGGAGGAGCCGTACAACCATGGTCCTAAGCCATCCTGCAAGTGGTCTTTCACCTCTAATCTTCTTTAGGAAGAAAGAAGAGAAAACCCGTTTCCCAAAAAGAGAAAAGCCCCCTACTTCGCGTATCGAGACAAGCGCACACATTCTCTTTCTCGTCGCCAAGCGGGAGCCGTCATTAGCAGGCAGTGTTTGGTATGAGGGGAAGCACACTTCACGAAGGCACGTCAATACGCGAGTACTTATCGCGCCCCAGCACCACCCCATGTACCCTACACGGAGATCCGACTAGAGCCAAAGCACACATTTTTTTTGCACCTTGCAATGCTCGAAGGAGCTATCCATTTTGGCAAAAGCCCCTCCCTTCTTTATCACCCACCGTCTCCTATTCCCCCGGAATAAGCGGGTTTGTCTCACAAACGAGTTATGGCAGGTCTTCTGACTTCCTCTCCGAGACAGCGTCTTCCCAAGCCTTGTTTGCACTTCGCTAAGTGACCTACTGCCGCCCGGCTTCAAACCGAGGTTACAGCTGTGGGGACAGTCTCGGATTTACACCGAATTCCCTTTTCAAACGCACGACCATGAGGGAGCCTTCGCTCCACTGCTTAGTAATGCCTTCACCATAACTCCTGCAAAGTTAGCACTTCTTTTTTGTTTTGCCAAGTCCATTTGCGCCCTCTTCTACTCCTAGAGATGCTGGAGTTCATACAAAACTCTCAGAATCTCCCCGTCCTATCCTCTTATTATCCCCATTTTTGCCCGAGAGAATAAAATCTTCTTTTCCCAAATAGGGAATCGAATTGAGAGTATGACTACAAAATAAGCAGACTCGCTGCCATCACAGCCATCCCTGCAATGAGGCCATATATAGCTTGGTGGTGCTTTCCATACTCCTCTGCCGCAGGGAGCAATTCGTCCAAAGATATATACACCATGATACCGGCAATGGCGGCAAAAATAATCCCAAAAGTATTATCGGTTAGGAACGGAGCCAACAACAGATACCCAACAATGGCGCCAAGAGGTTCTGCAAGACCCGAGAGGAATGAGAGCCAAAAAGCGCGTTTTCTATTGCCCGTGGCATAAAAGATGGGCACGGAGACGGATATACCTTCGGGGATATTGTGGATAGCAATAGCAAAAGCGATGGGCAAAGCCACCCGATAATCCTGCATCCCGGAGAGAAAAGTCACCATCCCCTCGGGGAAATTATGAATCACCAATATGAGGGCGGTAAAAAGCCCAACACGCAGCAACTTACGCTCCGATACGTTGCGTTCCTTCCCGTGCGACTTGGAGGAGAGCTCCTCCATCCCATGCATTTCGTGCGGATTCTCGCGCTGGGGGATCAATTTGTCAATAAGGGCTATAAATAGGATTCCTCCAAAAAAGGAGAGAGCTGTGTAAAGAGCGGCTAGGCGTGCCGGGTAAAGTTTTTGGAACATCTCCAGCGAAGTAGGGAACATCTCCACAAAGGAGACATACATCATCACTCCTGCCGAGAAACCAAGAGAGACGCACAAAAAGGTAGTGTTTGTCCGCTTAGAAAAGAAGGCAATGGTACTACCAATACCGGTAGCAATACCGGCAAGGAGTGTCAGGAAAAAGGCAAAAAGGACTTGATGATCAAACATACTCTAAACCAGGATACAAGGGCTGTACGTTAGGATTCATCGGCACAACGCTGAGTAAGCGTGCCAAAAGCATCGATCCGCCGATCGCGGAAGAAAGGCCACCAGCGGCGCACATGCTCCGTGCGATCAAGATCGACCTCCACCAAAGCGGTAGCCTCCTCACGCCCCAGTTGTGCCAGAATCTCGCCCTGCTGCCCTGCCACAAAGCTATAGCCCCAGAAGCTGATTCCGCCCGTGCGACCCGAGGGATCCGCCTCGTAGCCGACACGGTTCACCGAGACTACGGGCAGGTTATTGGCGATGGCATGCCCTCGCTGTACCGTACACCACGCCTCACGCTGGCGCTCTTGCTCTTCGGGCGTATCGCTACTCTCTGTCCCAATGGCAGTGGGGTAAATCAAGAGGTCGGCTCCACGCAGAGCCATAGCCCGGGCAGCTTCGGGATACCACTGATCCCAACAAACCAAGACCCCTAGGCGACCCACAGAGGTATCTATCGGGGTGAACCCTAAGTCCCCCGGAGTGAAATAATACTTCTCGTAATAGGCGGGATCGTCGGGGATATGCATCTTACGATATTTGCCTGCAATAGAGCCATCTTTCTC
>NZ_JBQMYL010000004.1:0-192122 GCF_052173515.1 Porphyromonas endodontalis
GTAACGGGCATGAGACCATAGAACAAAAATCTGTAGTATAAGCCCTGCAAGAAGTATCGAAGTACTTATGGTGTAGACAATCGAATTGATCCAAAAAGAATTAGTTCGTCGCATATATACTCCTGATTTATCTCATTTTTAATTTTGATGAGAAGTAGTGTCTACAATCAAAAAAGTAACCTCTCCAGGCTTCTCAAAGTTATACTTTATCCGAGCAATACGCTCCAACTCTTCTCGTTCATTGAGTTGCTGAAGAGCCAAACTATCCTGCTCAAATTTTTTCCTTGCATCTCGTACAGAGTGCTTAAGGCGCGATATGGTAGCTCTGTGCTCTATCTGCTTAAAGACACTTGCCTCACCAAAAGCAAGCTCCGTTACAGACAGGAGAACAAAACAAGCAAGTGCCAATACCCACGGATGTGCTGCATTGTATTGATCAATACGCTTGAGAAAATCTCGTGTGCGCACTGCCACTCTATTGCCCAACTTCTTGCCTATCATAGTTTATACAAAACACTCTGTCCTCTAAGATTGTTTCCTTACCTCTCCCACCTTTCGTGGTATTCTGGAAGATTTGGACACAACCAGATTCTAAGTGCAAAAATACATCTTTTCCCTTAACTTCCCTCAGTTTTTAAAAGAATGTGTCCATTGGTTCAATTCCCCTTACGGGAAGCCTAAAATCCGACTCTACACTTTGATGTTTCTCCACACTAGGTGAAAACATAAAAAATCCTGCCCTGTAAGAAAAAAGTTCTTGCCCTAAAATCACCTCCAAAACCAGCCTAAAAAAGAAAAGAAATAGGGCAGAATTTACAGATTAATAGGGCAGAAAAAATAAGCTAGAGGACAAAGCCGGGAGGGAGCATGCCGGAAACATCGTGACCATGGTTGATAAGTTCTCGAATAGCCCCACTACTGACATGAGACAAATGTTGAGCCGTAAAGAGGAATACAGTCTCTATACCCGTAAGGCAGCGATTAATGTCTGCCAAAGAGCGTTCGTACTCATAATCAAGTCCGGAACGGATCCCTCTAAGAAGCACCGTAGCCCCCACTTCCTTGGCAATATCCGCTGTAAGCCCTGTATAAGCGATTACTTTGATGCGCCTTTCCTCTGCGTAAAAAGAAGAGATCTGACGAAGTCGCTCCTCCGAAGTGTATAGAGGTTGTTTCTTGTCATTAACACCAATAGCTATAACCACAGAGTCGAACAAACGCAGACCACGCGTTACAATATCGGCATGACCAATGGTAAAGGGATCAAAAGACCCGGCAAAGAGAGCGGTAGTCATTAGGCGAAAATATTTGGTTCAAGGCATAGGATAAAAGAGAATCTACCAAGAGAGGGTACCTCGCTACTGCTCATCTTCCATCACAAGGTTCTCTATGATGAAATCTTGTCTATCCGGGGTATTCTTGCCCATATAGAAGTCGAGCAAATGCTTATAGGTATCCTCTTTGCGTAGGGTTACCTGGCGAAGTTTGATATTTTCTTCTGTGATAAGCTCCTTAAACTCATCGGCAGAAATCTCTCCAAGCCCCTTAAATCGGGTAAGTAGAGCCTTCTTTCCCAAGAGGTGGAGAGCATGGTCTCGCTCCTCATCGCTATAGCAGTAGTAGGTGTATTCCTCTGAGGTTTCTTTCTCTCCCTTCGTCTTACGTTTCTTCCTTTGGGCAATCTCCCCCGGGGGTAAAGCCACACGATAGAGAGGGGTCTCAAGGATGTAGACATGCCCCTTACGCACCAAGTCGGGGAAAAACTGAAGGAAAAAGGTGAGCATCAATAGGCGAATGTGCATACCATCATCATCGGCATCGGTAGCAATAATCACCCTATTGTAGCGTAGCCCTTCTAACCCCTCTTCTATGTTGAGAGCAGCCTGTAACAGGTTAAACTCCTCATTTTCATAAACGATTTTCTTGGTCAAGCCGAAGCAATTTAGGGGTTTACCTCGCAGACTAAAGACGGCTTGATACTTCGGGTCTCGGCTTGTCGTAATAGAGCCACTTGCCGAATTTCCCTCGGTAATAAAGATGCTTGTACGCTCGGGCTCCTTATCCTTTAGTTTGGTATCGTTGAGGTGAACGCTACAATCCCTCAGCTTCTTATTGTGAAGGCTCGACTTTTTTGCTCGCTCTCTGGCGAGCTTAGCGACCCCACTCATGGACTTGCGTTCCCGCTCGCTCTCTTGTATCTTCTTGAGCATTACGTCCGCCACATCGGTATGAATGTGCAGGTAGTCGTCAAGTCGATCCTTGAGGAAATCTCCAACAAACTTCTGTATACTCACCCCATAGAGAGGCTCATCTTTGTACTGATGCTCCTCGGGAACCATATCCTTAGAGCCCAGCTTTGTCTTTGTCTGACTCTCAAAGGTCGGTTCGATCACCTTAAGACTGACGGCCGCAACAATCCCGGAGCGAATGTCCGAATAGTCAAAGTTCTTAGAAAAATGCTCCTTAATGACACGTGCTACCGACTCTCGGAAAGCAGAGAGATGCGTCCCCCCTTGCGTTGTATTTTGCCCATTAACAAAGCTGTAAAACTCCTCTCCATACTGGTTGATATGGGTAATAGCCACCTCTATATCATCGGATTGCAAGTGGATTACCGGATAGAGAGGATCGCCCGTAAGATCCTCATTCAAAAGATCTTGCAGGCCATGACGGCTAAGGAACTTCTTACCATTGTAAATGATGGTAAGCCCGGCATTGAGGAAGGTGTAGTTGCGCAACATGGCCACAACGTACTCTTCCCGGAATTGATAGTTGCGGAAAAGGGTAGCATCGGGGGTGAAGCATACCTCAGTGCCCTGCGGCTCATCACAAGGCACAACTTCGCCATCATACAAAATCTTAGCCCGCTCAAACTCTACACGTTTGGTCTGACCTTCCCTACGAGATTGAACGGAAAAAGAGGATGAAAGCGCATTTACCGCCTTGATACCAACGCCATTAAGCCCAACTGATTTCTTGAAAGCGCGAGAGTCCATCTTGGCCCCCGTATTCATCTTACTTACGGCATCTATAAGTTTGCCCAGGGGGATACCTCGGCCATAATCGCGCACGGAGACAGCACCTTCGGCAATGGTAACCTCAATTACCTTGCCCTGCCCCATTACAAATTCGTCTATCGAATTGTCTATTACCTCCTTGAGTAGAACATATATACCATCGTCACTCGCCGAACCGTCGCCCAGCTTCCCGATGTACATACCGGGCCTGCGACGAATGTGGACATCCCAATCTAGGGTGGTAATACTACCCTCAGTGTATCCCGTAACTACTTCCATTACAACTTTTTAATGAAAGCTCTACGTGTCTTATGGTGCTTACGCTCGAAATAATCCCACTGCATCTGCACCGACATATTGGTCTCTAGCTCCGGATTGCTCTCGGCATATTCCACACCAAACTTTTGGTATATGGGTATCAAGTCGTTGAAGAGAAGTGCATTGACTCCTCGGTTCATATACTCGGGTAAAACCCCCATCAAATAGAGGTCAATCACTCTTGGTCTCCCCTTCAATGCCCTCAACAAATGAATGAACCCAAAGGGGAAAAGCTTACCATTAGCGAGCTTGAGGGCTTTACTTAAGTTGGGCATAGAGATGGCAATACCCACTACTTTTTCGTCTTTCTCTCGCACAATGAGCGTAACGAACTCGGGGCGAAGCATTGGGATATAGAGTTTGGTATAGTACTCAATCTGAGCAGGACTCAGCTCCGAATAGCCGTAAAGATTACTATAAGCCTTATTGATGGTTTCGAAAACTGCAGGACCATAAGGGAGTAGCTCCTTGCGATCTTTAACCTTAACTACGCGCAGACCGTACTTCTCTTGCACAATCTTAGAGATGCGGATGTGCTTCTCAGGAATTTCTTTAGGGATATATATTTTAAACTCCTTCCAGTCCTGATCCTTGACAAAACCGAGACGCTCTAGCTGCTTGGGATAGTAGGCATAGTTATAGATGGTGCTCATTGTCCCCAATTGGTCGAAGCCCTCTATAAGCATCCCCTCTTTGTCCATATCGGTAAAACCCATAGGCCCCTGCAGCATTTCCATTCCCTTGCTTCTAGCCCAATTTTCTACCACTTCAAAGAGGGCATCTACCACGGCATTATCGTTGATAAAGTCGAGAAAGCCAAACCGAGCATTGCTCTGGTTCCAGGTTTCATTGGCTCTATGATTGATAATACCGGCAATGCGTCCTACAATGCGCCCATTGCGGTATGCTAAAAAATACGCAGCTTCGCAAAACTCAAAGGCAGGGTTGCGATCCTTATCAAGAGTCCCTAGCTCATCGTCAATAAGCACGGGTACATGGTACGGATTCTTCTTGTAAAGCTCATTCCCAAACTGCACAAAGCGTTTGAGTTCTGACTTATCCTGTACTTGTCTAATCTCTACTGCCATAATAATCTCTGTAAGTTGTATTGTGGAAAACTGAGTGTGTCGATTATACTTTTTTCTCTACAATGGCTTGTACTACATTGAGCGCATAATCTCCAAAGTGCTCGTATTCGTCTATTATATCGAGATAATATACCGACTGCTGATAGGGATATACGTGATTGTCGAGATCCTGCATATTCTTCTGTTTCAGGTCATCACGCATATTGTCTATCTCATTTTCTATGTTGTAAGACTGGTGAGCGGCATCTGCTCCGGGGTTACTCATTTGTAGTACTTCTATCATGTGTAGAGCACTCTTTAGCACCACTTCGTGTAGAGCAAGAAGGTTCTCGACCAAAAGAGGTTCGAAGGATGTATTACTACTATTACGCTTCTTGAGAGACCTTGCTATATTGAAACAGGTGTCTCCCAGGCTTTCTATTTCGGTGGCCGCACGCATCATTACACGCACCTCCTGCTTGGCGTCACTACTCAAGTCCCCATCCGAGAGAGCATTGAGATAGTTGACAATCTCTACCTCTACGCGGTCACAAATATTCTCGAACTTCTCAATCCGATTAAAGGTATTATTGAATTCTGTAGAGTCCGTAGTTGAGATAAGCACCCTATCCATCTGCAACATCTCTAACACACGATTACTATAAGAGCCGAGCTCCTTATGCACTTGGATGAGAGAAAGCTCACTCGTGGAGAGCATACGTGTAGAAATGAATTGGAGGTGACGGTCTTCGTCTTCCCCGAAGCTTGAGGTCTTGGGAGAACGGATTACTCGTTCGCAAATCTTCACATAGACTGGGACAAACCAAATCATCAGCAAAGCGTTGGCGATATTGAAGAGGGAGTGGAAAAGAGCCAACCCTACAGAGGGGTTTTCTCCCGATAAGTCTTTTACCAAATGGGCAAGCGGATAGAAAAGACAAAGCACCCAAACAACCCCTAAGAAATTGAAGAGGAAATGTGAAAAGGCCGTCCGCTTAGCAGCCACATTAGCGTTGAAAGCTGCAAGATTAGCAGTAATGGTAGTACCAATATTTTCCCCTAACACCATGGCAAGAGCAAGCTCAAAAGGAATCCAGCCATTGTAGCACATGATAAGGGTAATAGCCACCGTGGCGCTCGAGGACTGCACGATAATGGTCATGACAGTACCTATCAGCAAGAAAATAAGTACGGATGCAAAACCTAAATCTGAGTAGGCAGAGAGGAATTCCAAAGCCTCCGGATTGCTTTGTAAGTCGGGCATTGAGCTTTTGAGGAACTCCAATCCCAAAAACAATAAAGAGAAGCCTATTACAAACTCTCCAATGTTATTCCACTTCGACTTCTTCGAGAAAATCAAAGGGATAGCGAAGGCAAACAAGGGAATGGCAAAGGCACTAATATCTACCTTAAAGCCAAGCAATGAGATAATCCAAGCGGTAACCGTGGTACCGATGTTGGCCCCCATCACCACACTAATAGACTGGGCGAGGCTAAGCAACCCGGCATTAACGAAACTTACAACCATCAGGGTCGTAGCCGAAGAAGACTGGATCAAAGCCGTAATCGTAATCCCCGTAAGGACTCCGAAAAAGCGGTTAGAGGTCATGGCAGAGAGGATGTTACGCATCTTGTCTCCGGAGATTTTCTGGAGACCTTCACTCATGATCTTCATCCCATAAAGGAACAAACCAAGAGCACCAATCAGACGAATAAAGTCAAGAATTCCAAAAGTCATGTCTACACACTACTCTGCTATTATTTCTACACTTTCACTTGTGAGGCTAGAGCCTTTCTTTGCTACTCTTTGCCTAATTTTGAGGACAAATATAGTCGAAAAAGATTAGAAAGCTATGGATCCAATACAGATCATCTGCACAAATACAGGATACAAAGAACTGGTTAATAAGGGAATAACGATATTAGAACTCGCAAATAAATACGAGCAAGAACTAGGCTTCAAGCCTATCAACTGCCGTATGAACAACAATACAGTAGGGCTAACCGAGAAAATTACCAAGAGCTGTGAATTGTTCTTTGTAGGGCTAAACGAGGAGAGTGGGCAACGCACCTATTTCCGCACCCTGAGCTTTATTTTAAGCAAAGCTGTACGAGAAGTTATCCCCACAAGTAGACTACGAGTAGAACACTCTTTGTCTAATGGCTACTACTGCAGCATCAAAAACGGACACGAAGTTACCGATCAAGAGCTTGCCAATATAACCATCCGAATGGATGAAATCATAGCAGCCGACCTCCCCTTCACCACCCGTACAGCATCCCAAGAAGAGGCTATAAAGGTATTCAGAGATCTTGGAGAAGAGGACAAGGCAACCCTGCTTGAGACCTACAATGTCCCCTTCATTACGTACCAGGAGTTGGATGGATACCCCGATACCTATTACGGCTCTTTAGCCCCCTCTACCGGCTATATTCATATCTACTCCATAGAGCGATACTTAGATGGCTTTCTAGTGCGCGTTCCGTCTCGTACGAACCCTAATGAGCTTGCTCCTCTTACTGAACAGCCGAAACTTCGCGAGGTGCTCAAAGATCAAAAAGAGCTCATACAAATGCTCGAAATACCCTATGTAGGAGATCTTAACAAAGCCATCACTCGAGGGGAAATCAACGACATTATTATGGTAAGTGAGGCTGAGCAAGAGAAGAAAATATCTATGATTGCTCAAGAGATTGCTCAGCGTTACCACGAAGATGGGGTACGCATTGTACTCATATCGGGTCCCTCTTCATCTGGGAAAACCACCTTTACCAAGCGTCTTTACACCCAACTGCGCACTTGCTTTATCAAGCCTCATAGTATCTCTCTCGATGATTATTTTGTGAATCGAGACCGAACTCCTCGCGACGAAAACGGGGAATACGACTTTGAGTCCCTCTATGCCGTAGACCTTGATGCTTTCAATCAAGATCTACAGAGGCTGCTAGGAGGCGAGAGTGTAGAGCTACCTACCTTCGACTTCAAACTCGGCATTCGCTCCTATCGCAATGATGCCTTCACCCTCCGCCCAGGAGACCTCCTTTTGATAGAAGGCATTCACGCCCTCAATCCCGAGCTAATCCCTACAATCCCTAGCAATACGACATTCAAAATCTATGTTAGTGCCCTCACGGCTATTGGCTTAGATGCACACAATCGCATCCCTACAACAGACAATCGATTACTGCGCCGCATAGTACGAGACTATCGCTACAGGGGCAAGAGTGCAGTAGAGACCCTCTTCCAATGGGCTTCGGTACGAAGAGGAGAAGAACGCTGGGTATTCCCCTATCAAGAGAACGCCGATAAAGTATTCAATAGTGCTATGGTGTACGAACTTGCGGCTCTCCGCCGTTTTGCAGAGCCCCTACTTATGGAAGTCCCTGCCAACGTGCCGGAGTACAGTGAAGCACAACGCCTCCTGCGCTTCTTACGCATGATTCACTACATACGAATAGATAAGTTGCCGGGCACCTCCCTCATCAGAGAATTTTTGGGAGGTAGTGCATTCCGCTATTAATTTGATACCAATATGAGTAAGAAGAACATGGGAGGATTGGTCTACAGCACAGACCCCAATTTTTGTCCCAACAGCCCAACCGACGATACGATAGAGACTCTCCCCCCGGAGAAACAACGTCTGCGCCTACGCTACGAACGCTCAGGGCGCGGAGGGAAGGAGGTTACACTCGTTACCGGATTCGTCGGGAGTAGTGAAGACCTCAAAGCCTTGGCCACTAAGCTAAAGCAAGCTGCCGGATGCGGGGGCTCTGCCAAAGATGGAGAAATTATGCTACAGGGAGATAAGCGCTCCTTACTCGTTCCCTTGCTGCAACGAATGGGCTACAAAGACACAAAATAGCCTGCATCCACCCTCCCTAAAGCGATTATATCGTAACTTTGAGGAGATTTTGAACAAATCCCATAGAGCATTAACATGACAAAAGTAACCCATACCCTAGTACTCCTTGCAAGCTTCATAGTACTTGCAACAAGTTGCAACAAAAAGACCAATACCTTTATGGCTGCAGCAGGAAGCCCCGGCGAAATGCTTCTTGTAATGGATGGTGATTGGCTCAAAGGATCAGAAGGAGAGCTCGTAAAGGCGATGCTACAAGAAGAAGTGCCCGGGCTCCCTCAGGTAGAACACTGGATGCGTGTACAAACTGTAGCCGAAGCCGACTTTGGAGACTTCCTACGCAACACACGAAACATCCTCATTGTAAAAGCAAACGAAGATACCTACACGCACAATTCTGTCAAGTATTCTTACAACGAATGGGCACAAGGGCAACTCCTCATCGTCGTGCAAACGCCCAATGCAGACTCTCTGAAAGCACTCGTTGCCAATGATGGGGATAAGATCCGTCACCTATTGCTGCGCCACGAACTCTTCCGCTATGCCGAAGTCTGGAGTGGGGAGTTTAGTACCAAAGCGGACGGGTATTGTCAAGAGGTCTTGGGCTGCCACGTCAATATGCCCCAAGATATGCTCTCCTACAAAAAGGGTAAGGACTTCCTTTGGATGTCGAATAATTCTGATAAGAAACGTAGCGATATGGTTGTCTATAGTCTCCCCTATAGAGGCAAAGAGGATCTATCCCCGGAGGTAATGCACGCACGCCGTGATAGTGTACTCGGTAGCAATATTCCCGGTGCCACTCCCGATAGCAAGATGACAACCGTCCCTGAAGGGCTTATCCATCAATACCTACAAATGCCGGACGGATCCTATCGAGGGGTGCTCCGTGGGCTCTGGGAGACCTCAGGCAAAAGTGCCATGGCCGGTCCTTTTGTAATGCATGCCATTGCTCACCCCGAAGAGGGTAAAGTCTACTATATAGAGGGCTTTGTGTACTACCCCAACGAAGATAACCGCGACCTCGTACGCCGCCTAGAAGCAGCTCTATTCTCGCTGCGACCTCTCTCCCAAGAGACTTTCGATCCTGCTCCCATCAAGCAGATTTGGTGGTCAGACATTCACTGATAGTCGCAACAACAGCCCCCCCCCTCTATCCTCTTTACATATGGAACAAAACAACAATCGCAAACCCGTAATAGGGATCACTCATGGAGATATAAATGGGATTGGCTATGAAGTCCTTTTCAAAGCCTTTGCCGAAGCTAATATCACCGAACTCTTCACCCCCATTATTTATGGTTCGGCAGAAGCAGAAGCCTTTTGGCGCAACTATCTTGCTATAGAGACGGCTCCTTGGCGAAAAATCACAACCCCTGGAGAGGCAAAAGAGGGCGAGATCAATCTCATTTCTTGTACAACGCAAAACGTACAAGTAGAGGTAGGCGTGCCCACTCCTTTAGCCGGGAGGTGTGCATTCGACGCCCTAGAGAGAGCTATGGAAGATGCTCTAAACAATCGGATAGACGCCCTCGTTACGGCTCCTATCAACAAAGCCACAATGCCTCAAGACCTATTCCCCTTTAAGGGACATACGGACTATTTGGGAGCAAAATGTGGACTAAAAGAGAACGAATCTCCCCTTATGATACTCACGAGTGGCGATATACGTGTGGCTCTAGCTACTACACATGTTGCCATTAGCGAGGTAGCAGGGCTTTTGAGCGAATCCCTACTACTGGAGAAACTCCAAGCCATAGAGAGCAGTATGCAACGCGATTTCGATATAGAGAAACCCCGCATTGCCGTACTCTCCCTCAACCCCCACTCGGGAGACCGAGGGCTAATGGGGAGAGAGGAAATAGAGATCATTACCCCAACGCTACAGAAAGCTCGGGAGCAATACAAACTGCTTGCCTTCGGTCCCTTTGCTGCAGATGGTTTTTGGGGCTCTGCTGAGCTTTATAAATATGATGCCATCTTAGCTCTCTATCACGACCAAGGGCTGGCTCCTTTTAAGTCTCTCTTTATGAATGAAGGCGTCAATTTTACCGCAGGACTCCCCATCATACGCACCTCTCCCGACCACGGAACCGGATATGATATTGCAGGGAAAAATCTTGCCAGTTCCGCCTCTCTCACAGCTGCCATTTATTTGGCAATTGACACGATCCGTCGTCGCAATCGCTACAACTACGCCCGTCGCAATCCTCTAAGAAAAGGATACAACGAGCGTGGCAACGACAACGAAATACTTGCCCCAACGCCCCAGTCTGAGGAATAACTCCTCACCTACTCCACCCTCTCTACCATGGCTCAACTGAATGTCTATACGGCATCAGCCGGTGCAGGTAAAACCTACACTTTGGCTCTAGAGTACCTCACCCTTGCCCTAAAGTATCCGGAAGACAAATTCCGACACATACTGGCAATGACCTTTACCAATAAGGCAACCAACGAAATGAAAAGCCGTATTGTGGAGGTACTCTATCAGCTAACCACCGAGAGAGAGCCCGGTCCTCTTGCTCTTGCCTTAGGGGAGCGACTAGATCTTTCTCCAGAGCAGATTACGGACAGGGCACAGCGCACGTTGCGTAGCATATTGGGGGATTACTCTTCATTCCGTGTAAGTACAATAGACTCCTTTTTTCAGGAAGTTGTGCGCTCCTTTGCCTTTGAACTGAACTTTGCAGGAAACTACAAAGTAGAGATGGATCAAGAGCTTTGGCTGCACAAAGCCATTGTGCTGCTACTCCATAGTCTGGCAGAAGAGCAAATGAGCGATACCCGTGAGTGGGTGTATCAACTGGCCCAAGAGGAAATCAATGCCGGCAGAAGTATTCAAATTGATCAAGCCCTGAGTAATCTAGGGAAGCAACTATTTGCAGAAGCTCCTTTGGCTGCGGTGCGTGATGGATACTTCCCTCAAAAAAAAGAGATCGCCCTAGATAGGCAAGCCATTGATGCCTACACAGAAGACTTCGAAGCAGAGCGTTACAAGTTAGCAGAGGCCTTTTTGAAGAAACTACACGGGGCAGGTCTACAAACATCAGACTTATACGGCGGAGCAAGAAGCCCCTTTTTTTACTACGAAAAGGTGCTGAAGGATCGCCATCTAGGCGACCAGCCTCCCCAGAGATGTAAGCAGGCTACCGAAGATCCTCTTGCCTTATTCCCTCAGAAAAGCCCCCATAAGGATCTTCTTACAGGGCTATGGGAGCAAGGATTACGAGATATATTATCAGACACCATTTCCCTAGAAGAGGAACGCGGGATATACTATCGGACGGCTCTTTGCACACGCCAAACCCTCAACGTACTGGGGACACTCGGCGACATCAATGCCATGATGATGCAGCAAGGCAGGGAGAGCAATACCCTCCTACTTGCCAGCACACAACAATTTATCCAGCGCATTATAGACAATGCAGATGCCCCCTTCATCTACGAGCGGCTAGGGAGTGTTTTACATCATCTCATGCTAGACGAGTTCCAAGATACAGCACGCATCCAATACGAGAATATCCGTCCGCTCCTCGAGAACACACTATCCTCAGGCAACGACAACCTGATAGTTGGGGATGTAAAACAGAGTATCTACAAATTTCGTCACTGCGACCGCCACATCCTAGGCTCCACACTTCAAGAAGAGTTTAAGGACTATTATTCGCATCATCCCCTACGGTACAACTGGCGAAGTACACCGGAGGTGGTCTACTTTAATAACGCCATATTCAAGCTACTCCCCTCTTTAATAGAAGCGAATCTCGGGAAAGAACTATCCGAAGCTACAGAGCAACTAGAGAATACACCCTTTGCCCACTTGATACCGAATGAGGAGAGTATCCGCGAAATCTCGAATAGTTACACCGAGGCTAAACAGCTCATAGCCCCTCCCAATGAAGAAAAAAAGGGGGGTATAGAGGTCTATTACTATCCCACAAAGAAGAAGGGAGAAAAAAAAGAAGAGGCGCCCAACGCCCTCAACCTTCCGGAGTTTAATGTCCCCTCTGTAATCCTATCCCTGATAGAGGATCGTCACTATAGACCGGAAGAGATTGCCATTCTTGCCAATACCAATAAGGAGGTTGCATCCCTTGCTGCCTGTCTTATTACTTATGCTCAAGAGCATCCTGAGAAGGCTCCCTTACTCAAGTTTGTATCGGGAGAAGCTCTCAATATTACCAATTCTGCCATAGTGCGGTTCCTTATTTCTCTACTAAAAGACCTATCGGAGGGGCGAACGAGGAACAAAGCACTCTACCGCACTGCCCTAGTTCACTACGAGCAATTAATAAGCAATGCCCCTAAAGGAGCCGAAAGCCGACTTCTCCCCTTTGAGCAACTGCACTCTTCTTGCCTAGAGCAACTACCCTACCTCTCCCTATACGATCTCGTAGAAAGCATCATCCATCAGCTGTATCCTCTTATAACTCCTGCAGATCAACCCTATATTACGGCCCTATTGGATCAATTATATCTCTACCACTGCGACGAAGTGGCAGACCTACAGGGGTTCTTAGATTGGTGGGAGGTAAAGGGGATTAAGACTACCCTACCCTTTGACGATGGGGGTGATGCTATCCGCATTATGACCATACACAAATCCAAAGGGTTGGGATTTCCGCTGGTACTGCTTCCTTTCCTGGATTGGGATTTGAGCTCAGGCAAACACAAATCCTCCTACATTTGGAGCCACCCCAGCCCATTGCTAACTCAAGAGATAGGCTGCCGGCTCCCCATCGTCCCCCTAGAGATGAGTTCCAAACTCGCCAAGACCTTCTACATTGGGGATTACTACAAAGAGAAAACAGACGCTATTATAGATAGGCTCAACCTCTTCTATGTAGCTATGACTCGAGCCAAACAGGGGATTGTACTATGGCTACCCGACCCCACGGAACTAGACGAGAAGAAAGTCACATTCGACCTCTCAAAGCTCCTTGGCTCTCTACTTCAGCAAAGCGAAATAGAGAAACTTATCACCCCGATTCCGCCCCATTCGGGAGTAGGCCCCAGAGGGAAACAGGAAGAAACGAAACCCTCGTATCCTTTCCCCTGTATCTCCCCTCACACGGAAAGAACCCAACACATCGCAATCAAACGAACCGGAAGTCAAGCTTACAAAGAGAACCGCTCAATCCGCTTTGGCTCGGCAATGCACTATATACTTAGCCTGATCAATACGCACCACGATGTGGACAACGCCGTAGAACAGGCTCTCAACGAAGGGGCATTGCTAAGGGATGAGAAAGAATCTATTGTGGAGTACCTCCAAAAAGAACTCTCTCGACCCGAAGTTGCCCCGTGGTTTTCTCCGGAGGTAGAGGTTTTCAACGAGCAAACCATACTCCTGTCGCTCCAATCTCATACCTACCGCCCCGATCGAATTGTGGTTACTCCCCAAAACGAAGCCATCGTAATTGACTACAAATTTGGCAAGCCTCTCCCCCGCTATCGACGTCAGATACAACGGTATATGCAGCTTCTCAGCAAGATGGGTTACAGCGCTGTACGTGGATATCTTTGGTACTTCGCTTCCGAATCCTCACAGATAGAGGAGGTTTTACCGGCTCCCAATAGCTGAAATAATACTGGCTACTTCTGAAAAAATTCTTGGGCAATAGTCAACCATACTACTGCCCAGAAAATATTTTTCTTTTGCCCTAGATTCAAAAAAATCTAGGGCTGCGACGGAACCGGATTTCAGTGAGCATCCTAAAGCCTATCGGTTATCAGCTCAAAAGCTATTGTCAGGGTCCCTTGCTATCTTCACCTAGGCCCAAAAGAAGAGACGTACAGAACCTAAAGGGATCTAGACTCTACACCTCTTTTTCAGAGAGACTTAATGTTGGCAATATCTCCACGGGATATTTGCTGAGCAATCCGTGGTTTTCCTCTCTTCCAACATCTGTAACATGGTGCTAATAAATAGAGAAGAATAGAAAATTTTATTGGTCAGAATAATACTTTTTTCTATATTTGCCATCAACAAACACACTAACAGTAAATGGATATGCGTAGAACTTACTTTGCAATTCTTGGAGTATTTATTTCCCTACTCCCCCTTGTTTCGGGATGCCGATTCTTTTCCTCCCCGAAATACGACATTGACAAGGATTCGCTCTTCTTCAGTGCAATGCCCCCTCGCACAGAGAATGGTGCCAACATTGTAGCCTTTGAGTTCGATGGAGAACCCTACGTCTTCCCTAAAGAGGGAATGCGCCAAAGTTTCTTCATGGCTCCACCCTGGACATCTAAGATTTCGGTGAGAAAAGAAAAGGATACCATAGAACGAGTATTTACGTGGCATGTGAGTAGACGTAATAAAAAATACAATGCTAGCACATCCTATATCCACATTTATCTGTCCGAAGAAAACTTGCATCAAGAAACTTTCAAGGTAAAAGGAGAACTAGGATTGGGAGCATGGGACTCCGAGAGTGAGGGTATAACCTTTGAGATTACAACACATATACCCTCAAGAGGGCTAATCTGTGGACGATTCTCCGGAGTCTTGAAAGAAGGAGGGGGTGTAGGAACTGATGTCCCTAAAAAGGTTGAGAATGGATTCTTTGACCTCAAATACACTTTCTAACAAAGCTCATTCAAGCAATAAAGAGATGCAAGCTATACTAGATCCCTTCTATAAACTAGGTAGTATCGAAGTGGCAAAGGAGGATGATCTAAGTCTTGGTTCTCACCCTTCATTTCTACACAAGACTTAGACGAAATAGAAGAATAAAGGGTATATTTGCACAAGGGAAGCGTACTTTACTCTTCCCTTGTATTGCTATTTCTCCGGAATAAGAAATAGAACACTTATACGAACAAGCAGATTAGAGAGCTCTTCTCTTATGAAGACAAACAATAAGTATATCGGAGCACATGTCAGTGCTACGGGAGGCGTGGAAAATGCTGTACGCAACGCCCATGCCATAGGGGCTAAGGCCTTTGCCCTATTTACACGTAATCAACGCCAATGGAAGTCCGCACCTCTCCCTCAAAAGAGTATCGACTTATTCCAAGAGCTAATGACCGAGTTTGGCTTCAAACCCGAGCATATTCTTCCTCACGATAGCTACCTTATCAACATGGGGAATCCCGATAAAGAGATGCGCCAGAAGAGCATTGATGCCTTTATCGACGAGATGAGTCGTTGTGAGCAGTTGGGGCTCAAGCTCCTCAATTTCCACCCTGGGAGCCACCTTAAAGCCATTGACGAAGAGGGATGTCTCCAGCTTATTGCCGATGGGGTAAATCAGGCACTTAGCGTAACCCATGGCGTAAAAGCTGTATTAGAGAATACCGCGGGACAAGGGACGAACCTTGGGTTTCGTTTTGAGCACCTCGCCTATATTATCGATCGCATAGAAGATAAAAGTCGAATTGGCGTTTGCATTGATACAGCCCACACTCTCGCCGCAGGGTATGAGATCCGTACAGCCGAGAGTTATCAAGCCATGTGGAGCGAGTTCGATCGTATCATTGGCTATTCATACTTATCGGGGATGCACCTAAACGACTCGAAAAAAGAGCTCGGTACTCGTGTGGATAGGCACGACAGCGTAGGAAAAGGCACCATGGGAATGGAGCTATTCCATCTCGTAATGAACGATCCTCACCTAGACAATATCCCCATCATCTTGGAGACTCCCGACGAATCTCTATGGGCTCAAGAGATCGCTCAACTCTACTCTTTTATCAAATAGTCACCCCTCTAGAATAACGCTTTATGCGCCTTACTCGTTACATTTTCCCACTCGTATCGGCATTCCTTTTACTCATCACGTCGGCATGCCACTCGTACAAACCGCAAACACTTCTCTCCACTATCCCTCAGGATGTAGACTATCTTGCCTACCTTCATCTGGAGAAGTTGTCCAAATTAGTCAGCGATGAGGCGTTGGGCTACCATATTGAGCCAAGAGATAAGGAATGCCTAAAAAATTTGGGCAAGTACGTAGCTTGGAAAGAGATCTTGGCTTACGGAGCAGGCGACGACCTATACATCACCCTACACGTAAAGAATGCCGATGCTCTCCTTACTAACCTTAGAGACTATGCAGACTCTATCAGCTCCGAAAACGGACTGAACTACGCCTATCTCAACGGTTGGAACGTTGCCTTTAGTGAGAAGCAGATTTGGATAAGCCAACAAGGCTTCTTCACCTCTCTCTTTGAGCGCAGCCAAGATCTAGTGGTGGGTAAAGGGGAATCCGCTGCAGATATTGCAGGAATAAAAGACCTCTTGCAGCAAGACTTTGGTCTATACCTCAATCTCTTCCACACACAAGAGCAGATAGAGAGTGTATCTTGGCTAGCAGCATTAGCTCCAGACCTACAAGAGAAAGTACGCAATACACACTTAATGGTCAACGGCAGCTTCAAAGAGAAAGAACTAAAGCTCAACTATAAACTCGTAAACAACGAAGGAGATATTATAAACGATGAGTATAATATCTCTCAGAAGGTAGACAAGGAGATCCTCAACTACCTTGCAGATGATTGCGACCTCGTTGTCCTACAAGGATTAGAGGGCAAAGGACTAGTCCAACTTTTTAGCAAAATAGACAACAAAGCCAATACCAAAGAATGGAAAACCATCTTGGGAGCTTTAGACGGCACAATTGCCTTCTCAGCCTCCTTTGCTCCTAATGGCGCCTACAACACAGAGAATTGGTCTCTCGTAGCTCAAGTGAAAAAAGGAGAGGAAACTCCATCCATGGTAGCACTACTGGAAGTATTAGGGGTGGATCCCAAGCAATGTAAAAGACTAGGAGATGACTATATCGTCACCCATCCCCGATATGGAGAGTTTTATGTCGGGGCACGCAAACGTATTATATTCGCAGCTTCTCGCCCTGTAAATAAGTTCACTCCTTCGTTTGAGAGTCGCCCGATCACTCGTGCCATACAATCCGGTGTGGGTAATATATTACTCGACATTCCCTCCGATGGTTACCTCAGCCAATCTATCGCAGAAAGACATAACTACCGCTTTGAGGGGTACGTAGCCCTTCGAGCCGAGAGCCTCGGTGCCGGTAAGCTAGTCCTACACAACGATGGAGAAAAAGAGGGAAATATCCTCAATGGTATACTCAAGGCATTGCGTCCCATCCCCGTAGACGAAGCAAAAATTTTGGTGCAAGAAGAGGCTCTCAAACACGAATAAAGACTCTTTTTGTAGTACTTTTGCTTCGGTAATTTGTGATGGAAAAGGAGATCAAAGAGGTAACTCCCATAGCCGAAACCCCTGAAAGAGCTGATGCTCAAGTAGTTTCCAACGAAAATCCACAACCCCTCAAAAACAAAAGGAGTAAGTGGAAGCGTGTCGTTGTAGCCCTACTTCTAGCTCCTTTTGCCCTCATTTTTCTTCTTATTTCTCTGCTATATCTACCTCCGGTACAGCGTGGAATTGCGAGATTTGCTGAGCAACAAGTAAAGAAGAAAACAGGCATTGATCTAACTATTGGCGACCTGGGACTTCGTTTCCCCCTCACCCTCTCCCTGAGAGATATAAGAGCTATTAGCCCTGAGGGAGATACCCTGGTAGCTCTATCAAGGTTAGACACAGATATTCCCCTATTTCCCCTCTTCAATGGTCAGATAGAAACGCCTAGACTCCAAGCCGAGGGGGTCTCGTTTTGCATCCCGGACTCGGCACGTACCATGATTATAGGAGGGGGAGCACAGCACCTAGAAGTAGCAGCCGTAGCCGTTAATCTAAGCCAACAAACCGTAGATGCAGGGGCTCTGTTGCTAAAAGATGGAGGTTTCTCATTATATAGTGTAGATACGGTCAAAAATCCCAATCCCACCCCCGTAAAGTGGAAAATTGCTATTGATCGTATTGACCTACAAAGGGCAAAAGTAGATCTCACGATGCCTTTTGATAGCCTCTATGTACGAGCCGATATCGACAAAGGAACCATGGAGGGATTCTCTTACGATATAGAAGCACTACGCCTAGAGGCTAACCGAGTATCACTCCGTGCAAAGTCGGGGAGCTATGCAAGAGATGCCCGTCTTCCTAGTACGCCCTATGTAGACTACACCCATCTCTTTGGGTACGATATGGAGGTAGATGGGACTAATCTTGTGCAACAAAAAACACTCCTTATGGCAGAGGTATCGCATCTGTCACTTCGAGAGCACTCGGGAGCACGCATCAACGATGTATCGGGATCCTTTTTTATGCAAGACGGACTTATCGAACTCGAAGAGATGCAACTCACGACTCCTTATAGTAGGGCAGATGGATCTTTGAGGATTCCTCTGTCCATATTTATAGCGAAAGACACTACCGCAATACTACGTGCTGACCTCCGAACCCAACTCCATCCCAAAGATATTTTCTACTTTACAACAATAGATACACATAAGCTACTGGGCAAGCAAGCGAGTCTATTGGATACTCCCATAGCACTTGAGCTAAAAGCAGAAGGAACAACAGAAGACCTCACCCTCTCACGTGCCTATGCATCGCTTCCTCAGATGCTATCCTTAGAGCTAGAAGGTAATTTACAACATATACTTTCACCCAAGCAACTTAAGGGGAGTATTGATTTCGACCTCAAAACGAACTCTCAAGCCTATCGCTTACTCTCCTTTCTTGATAGCTCCACAGCACAACGTATTGCCATCCCCTCAGGCTCTCGCCTTCGTGGGAAAACGCGTATCACCCCTAATAGTTATGCCTTAGATGCGCTGCTCACCACAGCCCATGATGGGATGGTAACCCTCAAGGGAGCGTTCTCTCCAAAGACTATGCAGTATAGAGCAGATACGGAGGTCAAAAACCTAAATATATCTGCTTTCTTACCCCATGATTCTATTGGGATTGTAGATCTCAACTTGCATGCTATGGGCAACGGATTTAATTTCTTGTCCACACGCACCATTGCCGAGTTACAACTCAACCTGCATCATCTCTCGTACAAGCAATTCGATCTCGATAGTGTAGACCTTGTTGCCACAATGCACAAGGGAGAGTTCCAAGCCCATACCAAGAGCCTAAATCAAGGGGCTTTGCTATCCTTTGATTTGGCAGGAGCTATGCAACAAGGATCCTTAGCGGGAACTATCCACGCCCAAATAGATACAGTTGCACTGCATACAATTGGCATTTCGGATACACCCTTAGCATTTGGAGTGGGATTACAAGGGAACTTCTCTACCAATTTGAGTGACCGGCACTCTATCCAACTAGTAGCTCGCGATCTTTTTGTCCATCTAGACGATGGCCGGTACGGCTACGACTCCCTCTCTCTGCGAGCCCTAATATCCCCAGATACAACAACAGCCTCTTTTGTTGCGGGAGACCTATATCTCGATGCCTATATAGGGGCAGGGATGTCCACCCTAGGCAGCACAAGTCAGCAAATAACGGAGTATATCCCCCAGCTTCTCTCAGATTCCATACAACCAGAGGCTCTATCCAAGATGCTCGACCTCTTACCTCCTATAGGTATAGAGCTTGTAATGGGGCAACAAAACCCTATTAGCAATATCTTACGAGAGACCAAAACTTACTTCTCGAGTGCTAATGTGATGCTCACCAATACTCCTAGAGAGGGATTGGACTTAGAAGCAACCATACAAGACCTCAGACAAGATACACTCCGCATAGATAACGTATATGCGAGTATCACCTCAGAGACAGGGCACAGCCGTACCACCCTATCGGAGAGTGTGTATCAATCTCTCAAGGGATTTACATGGAGCGATGCGCAACCTATTCGTTACGATCAGGTTGCCAATACTCGAGAAGGAGCAGAAAAATATCTACGTTTGGATCTCCGTGTCAACAAGAAAAAGTATCGTGCACAACCGCCCTTTTCTGTTTACCTCCATGCCATAAGCGACCTAAGGACTCTCGACCTTGATGCAAACTACACAGGCCTAGGGCAAGGAGATTATGCGCTAAGTGCGATTCTGTTTAAGAATGCCAATGGAATTGGGATAAGTTTCAAAGACAAACCCATTGTGCTAGCCGGCTATCGACTGCATGCAAACCCTCAGAACGCTCTCTTCTACAACTTTGGGAATTCTAACGTCCACTCTTCTCTACAACTACGTAGCGACAATAATGCGGAATTGTCTCTAACCTCTCAAGAAAACGATGCTTCTCCTTTTAGTTCTCTCTATTTGAACATAAGCCAGCTAGAGCTAAGAGACATCAATCACTTCTTCGGGATGGAGAGCCTTGAGGGGAATACATTCGCAGATATAACTATTGAACGCGACCCTAAAACCGGAATTCCGAGTGCTACTGGAGATGTTTCTATCAACAACTTAGGCTACGACAAAACCAATATCGGCCATATTGGTATGGCTCTCTTCTACGAACCACGAGATAATAGCTCGCATTACGTTACTACTCAGGTCAACTATAATGGGAAGTTAGCCTTCTCAGCAGAGGGAACTTATAGCCCTCGCAACGAAGCGTCTCCTATTGATATGACAGCCAATGTTGCAGGATTCCCACTGTCTCTTGCCAATCCTTTTATCGGAGCTAAAAACGCGGCTCTTGATGGAACAATAGATGGCTCTCTCTCCATCAGAGGTACCACTAACAATATGCTTTTCAATGGTCTAATTACCCCTCACGAAGCATCGTTTTTCCTTCCTTTGGTGGGGAATAAGTTTGCCATTGATACCCCTCCCATCAAATTCCACGACAGTAAGCTAATCTTCGAAGACGTCAATCTGCGTGCACAGGGCAAGAAACAGTCCTTTAGCATCAATGGTTATCTTACTCTACTTGGTAGACAAGCCCTCACAACCGACCTCCAAATCGTTGGAAACGAGGTAGAGCTTATCGATAGCAAAGCAAGTAGAGGACAAATGCTCTATGGTAAGTTACTAACGAGTGGAAACATAAATGTGAAGGGGCATATAACCCATCCCAAGGTAAGAGGGAAGTTGGATGTCCTTGGTGGAACTAACATAACCTACGTTTATAGCCAAGCAGAAGCAAAGGCTACTGATAAGCTCGCCGGAGTTGTCGAATTTACAGACTTTACAGATACTCTCAGTAGGGCCGATGACGAGGCACGCAATAAAGTCTCGCTTGGAGGCATGGATGTAGTATTGGATCTGCATATAGATCCGGCAGTGCGAGTAGGTGTAGACTTATCGGCAGACCACCAAGATCATGTGTACGTACAAGGAGGAGGAGACTTCCGTTTTACCTATCCTCCTTATGGGGAAATGAGCCTAATGGGGCAGTATAATCTCTCGGGGGGTGGTGATGTTCGCTATGCCTTCCCCGTTGTAGGACGGAAGATATTTGCCATCGATCCCAGTAGCAATATCTCATGGAGCGGCAATGTAATGAATCCGCATATAGACTTCAAGGCAACACAACGAGTACGCGCCAGTGTAGTAGAAGGAGGGAAGCCTCGTAATGTGAACTTCGATGTACAGATTGTTGCCAAAGACCAACTAGAGAATATAAATCTGGCATTTGACGTTTCCGCACCTGAGGATCTTGGCATACAAGGGCAACTCTCTTCTATGAGTGCAGAGGAGCGAGGGAAACAAGCTGTAGGCCTTATGGTAAGCGGTACCTTCCTGGCTTCAGAGTCTAGTAAAACCACTCCTCAACAGTTACTTAGCGGGCTAGCAGTGAGCGAACTCAATAGCCTTACAGGTAAGGTATTAGAAGGGACAGACTTTAATGTAGGGATGGAATTACACGATGCTGCCGAGGCTGGATCTGCCTACACAGACTACACCTATAGCTTTAGCAAGCGGCTCTTCAACGATCGTCTTAGTGTAACCATCGGGGGTAAGGTAAGCACAGGGAAGATCCCCACCAACCATGAGCAAACCTTTATTGACAACTTCAATTTGGAGTATCGCCTAGACAAAGCCGGATCCATGTACCTCAAGGGCTTCCACAAACGCAATAGTGACAACCTCATTGAGGGGCTGGTAACAGAGACCGGTCTCGGCTTTATCATACGTAAGAAGTTTAGTCGTTTGGTAGATATTTTCCGAAAACAAATGCCTTCTATTCCCCCTAATGGCAAAGCACAAGAGCAGAATACTCTTATAGCACCAGCCCCAAAGGAATCAGAAAAACCGGTTAGCCATGACGAAGAGAAGTAACTATACACCTCTACTTGCCGAGGGTAGTTTTGTACTGCTAATTCTACTCCTACTGAGTGCTTGCTCCATCACTGCCCACCTCCCGGAGGGTGAGCAACTCTACATCGGTATAGGGAAAACTCAAATCATCAATCAAGATCATAGCAAACAAGGCAAGGAAGCTATTGAGGCAGCAAAAAAGGAGATAAGCGTTCCTCCCAATGATTCTTTTTTGGGGTCAGCTCGCTATCGATTCCCCATCCACCTTGGACTCTGGGTGTACAATAGCTATCAAGACGATAGTACTTTCCTGGGGAAAAAAATCTACAAGATGTTTGCATCAGAGCCTATTCTACTCAACAATGTAAGCCCCCAAATACGCTCTAGATTAGCACAGAACGTACTGCGCGAACATGGTTATTTCGATGCTATTGTTAGAGATAGTATTGCCCTAGAACCCAAAGACTCTCTGCAAGCTCGGGTACACTACACAATAGATATGGGACTGCCCTACCAACTAGGGAGTATACAATACTTGAGCGACAGTGCTTTTGTTGCTAAGTCTCACCTTGATCATGCCGCCATCTCCACTCTGCACAAAGGGGACCAATTCAACTTGAATAAGATACTAGAGGATAGAGAAATTGTCAGTTCCCATCTACGCAACAATGGTTACTACTACTATACACCCGAAGCTCTGGTATATCGCATTGATACAGCCATTGCACCCCAATTAATTGATATGCGCATTGGCTTTAAAGATGGACTTGAGCCACGGAGCTTAGTACCTTGGAAAATTGGCAAAGTAACCTTTGATATTGGGATCTCTCCATCCTCTCCCGTACGAGACTCCACACTCATTGATAGTATCAAACTAAGGTATAACGAAACACGCACTACCCGCCTTTCTGTACTTGGTAAGCGTGTGTTCTTACGCCCCGGGAGTCTATATTCTCAGCTCAATGAGCAGAATACACGACAGGCCTTAGCTCGCTTGGGAGCCTTCTCTGCTACAGATCTGTCTTTTTCCATTGCGGATAGTAATCTACACATCCTCAACCTCCACATCACCTCTACTCCGGATAAAACATGGGATGCCACTCTTGAGGGTGCCATAAGGTTCAAAAGCAATGGTTTTAAAGGCCCCGGCTTGCGAGCCTCGGTAGCTAAACGTAATATCTTTGGAGGAGGGGAACAATTGTCCGCTTCCCTCTATGGTTCGTATGAGAATGCGAGTAAAACAGGCTCTCTCTTGCATAGTTACGAATTTGGATCTGACCTAAGCCTATCAGCTCCGTCCATCCTTTTCCCGGGGTTAAGTAGCCTCTTGCTCACGTTCCCAACCAACAGCGATATTACCCTATCTGCCTCCATAGTCAACCGGGCTCGCTACTTCAGAATGGCCTCTTTGGGGGCTTCTGCCAATTACCTTTTCAACCCCAAAGAACATCATAAACATCGCTTTACAGCACTGCGTCTTCAATACAATTTCTTAAGCCATCGATCCGAAGAGTTCAATCGTATTTTGGCAGAAAATACAACTCTGGGACTTAGTCTCAAAAGCCAATTTATTCCTCAAATAGGTTACACCTACACCTATGACGATATCATAGAAGATCGTGGTTCGCACCATGTTTGGTTAGAGCTGTTTGTATCCGAGGCCGGCAATATTACTAATGCCATACAGTCTTTTGGGAAAAAGAAATACAACGAAACAAAGAAACTCCTTGGAGTGCCCTATGCACAATTCGTTAAGCTCATGGGCGATCTTCACTACACCTACACGATCAATCCTAACCAAACCATTGCTACACGCTTCTCTACGGGAGCCATCTTTAGCTATGGCAATAGTAGTGTAGCTCCCTATAGCGAGCAATTCTATGTTGGGGGAGCCAACAGTATTCGCGCTTTTACCGTGCGGAGTATTGGGCCGGGGAGCTACCAACCCAAGAGCGATAAATACTCATTTATCGACCAATCGGGAGACTTCAAACTAGAGATGAACATGGAGTGGCGTTTCCGACTTATCAAAGCACTACAAGGAGCTATATTTTTTGATGCTGGGAATATTTGGTTACTTAATAAGGATACGAACCGTCCTGGAGGCTCCCTACAAGAACTAACCTCATTCAAGCAGTTCATCAATCAGATTGCACTCGGATCTGGCTTTGGTATTCGCTATGATTTGGGGTACTTTGTAATCCGTGGCGATGTAGGTATTGGCTTGCACGTTCCCTACGATACAGGTGTTTCTAGCTACTACAATATACCCGACTTTTGGAAAAGTGTGGACTTCCACTTAGCTATCGGGTACCCATTCTAAAAGAAAATCCATCATGCCTGCTCCCCTATTTTCACTTATAATCCCCGTATACAACGTAGCTCTCTATGTACAAGAGTGTCTTGAGAGTTGCTTTACCCAGAGCCTAATTGCTCCGGAGGAGTATGAGGTAATTGTTGTAGACGATGGATCCAAAGACGAGAGTATAAGTCTTGCACAACCCATTATAGCCAAACACCCGAATGCTCGTATTATACACCAAGAGAATCGGGGTCTTAGTGAAGCTCGAAACGCAGGATTTAGGGCTGCTACTGGTCGATATGTATGGTTTATAGACTCTGACGACTTCATTACCCCGGGGATACTAAAGCAACTAAAGTCTTTTTTAGAAGAGGCAAACAATCCGGATATGGTTTCGCTTTCTTCCCGACTTTTCGGAGAAGGATATATACGTACCCTTGAGTTACATCCCAAGTTTACAGAGCCGATGAGTGGGCTAGAACTCCTCGATAGCGGACAACAGATTATCCCCGTGGCTCTCCACCTCTATAAACGTAATTTCCTCCTATCAAATCAGCTAACATTCTATCCTCGTATCTACCATGAGGATGAAGAATTTAGTCCTAGAGCTCTCTATTTTGCAAGAGAAGTTGCCTTCTTCCAAGGCGTAGCCTACCACTATAGACAACGCCCCAACTCCATTATGCACTCAACTAATCTCAAACGGCCCCGAGACTTAGCCATCATCGTGCAACGCCTTCTGGCATTCTCCAAAGATCATCCATCTCAAGGGCTCAATCAAGTTATTGCCCGACTTCTCCTGAGTACAATAGTACTGTATCGGGAGATGAAATGCACTAGAGAGCCAATTGCATTCCTACGTAAAGCAAGGAAAAACAAAGCATTAGTTCGAATTCTTTCTCAACATCCGGATAAGAGATTCCGCCATCTAAGCTGGGCTATACGAGTTCTTCCTTCCTCTCTCTCTTGGCATACTTATCTATTGTACAATAGGCTTACAAAAGACCGAAACTAAATACTTCTCTTTAGTATAGACTCTGAATGAGATGGGTCTAGTACCAACAATTTTGCGTCATAACGACATCGCCCACCCCCAATACAAATGAAAGGGAGTGGGCGAGTTTTTTTAGGGATGACCTACCTAGAATCTAAAGAATATGACTACAGCAGCCCATTCCTTTTTCACACCGGAAGCTCTCCCGATAGAGCGATTCTGTCTATCTCGTACGGTGCCGTCACTTTCGATTTTACCTATTTGGCTATTACGATCATCACGCACAGTACCATCCCTTTCTACTTTACCCATGGTACGCCCTTGCCCATCGCGGATAGTGCCATCACTTCCAATTTTACCAACAGAACGTCCCTGTCCATCGCGGATTGTACCATCACTATCAATCTTTCCTACGGAACGATTACTCCGATCACGGAGGGTACCATTCGAATCTACAGAGGTAACTTGCTCTCCATTGGCATTATAAATGTTTTGAGCATGACTCAGATGCACACTGGCAAGCACGGTGCAGAGAACTGTGAGAATAACAAAGAATTGTCTCTTCATTCTTTCATTGATTAGAGGGTTAATTATCTAAATACGGAGCCCTTACCAACGCGAAATCTCGTGGTAGATAGACTCCCTCTATACAAAGATAGAAAAAAGCATTTGATATCAGTAGCCCATCATTCTACCTTTGCACTAGAGAAATAATAATAAAACAATCAACTAAAACAATAAACGTATGATGGAACAGAATCAAACAATTACAATGCCTCGCCTTGGCGAAGCTGCACCCGCTTTTACAGCCGTTACCACTCAAGGTGTAATCAACTTCCCCTCCGACTATAAGGGTCAATGGAAGATTCTTTTTAGCCACCCGGCCGATTTTACTCCCGTATGTACTTCTGAGTTTATGACCTTTGGGCATCTTGCTGCCGATTTCGAGGCTCTCAATTGTCAACTCGTAGGACTATCTGTAGATGGATTGCAGAGCCACATTGCTTGGCTTCGTACCATAGAAGAGAAGATTGATTGGCACGGATATAAAAACATAGAAATAAAGTTCCCTCTCGTAGTAGACGTTTCTATGGAGGTAGCTCACAAGTATGGTATGATACAACCCGGTGAAAGCAGTACTGCTGCAGTGCGTGCCGTCTTCTTCGTTGACCCCGAAGACAAGATCCGTACGATCATGTACTACCCTCTCTCTCTCGGGCGTAATTTCGATGAAATCAAGCGTGTACTTATTGGGCTACAGACCGTTGATAACTTTGGGGTAGCACTCCCTGCCGACTGGCGTCCCGGAGACGAAGCAATCGTACCCCCGGCTACCACTTGCCGCGTAGCTAGTGAACGTGCTTCGGGTAAAGAAGCTAATCTCCACTGCTACGACTGGTTCTTCTGCACAAAGCAAATCAGCAAAGAAGAAGTAGAAGAAAAGCTAGGTAAATAAGTTACTTTTACCTATCTTTGCTCTTAGGATAGTAATCTAGGGAGTCTCCTGCTTAGGGGAATAGGTCAAAGTGAAGTAATCAGAAAGATCTGAGGAATCTTCCCATCGAATCTAGAACCAAAGCTTGAGTGCTCCCTTCTTTTGAGGGTAAATTCCTCAACACATTTACTTGCCTATCCTCCCAACTCTCAACTTACTTATACTAATAACAAGGGCTGCACTTTCAAACTGAAAAGTGCAGCCCCATCTTTTTATAAAGCCCTAGAGGGTTAATCTTCCGCCTCTTGCTCCTCGGCGTACGACTTCAATAGTTTTTCTTGTAGCTCAGTAGGAACGAGTTCATAACTTGCAAACTTCATCATAAAAGAAGCACGTCCTCCCGAGAGGGAACTAAGAGCCGTACTATAATTCATCAATTCTTTCAAGGGAACCTTAGCCAAAAGTTGTTCATAACCTTTCTTACTATTCATCCCCATGATGACGGCTCGCCGACCCTGCAAATCGCTCATTACGTCCCCGATATAATCCGCAGGCACGGATACCTCAACATCGTAGATCGGTTCCAAAATCTTGGGAGCAGCTTCACGAAATGCCGCACTAAAGGCATTACGCCCTGCGAGCATAAATGAAACTTCATTGCTATCTACGGGGTGCATCTTACCATCATAGACAATAACGACTACATCGCGAGCATAAGAGCCGGTGAGCGGTCCACGCTCCATTCTTTCCATAATCCCCTTGAGGATAGCAGGCATAAAGCGCGTATCGATGGCACCTCCTACCACGCTATTAATAAAGACAAGTTTACCACCCCAAGCAAGAGGAATCTCTTGACGGTCTCTTACGGTAATCTTAAATTCTTGCCCTCCAAATTTGTACACTTCAGGGATATTTTCTCCCTCTACATAGGGTTGGATAATAAGATGAACTTCTCCAAATTGACCGGCACCCCCAGACTGCTTTTTGTGACGATAGTCCGCCCGAGCAGCCTTAGTAATGGTCTCGCGATAGGGAATGCGAGGCTCACTAAACTCCGTAAGAATCTTATCGTTGTGTTCCAATCTCCACTTGAGGGTGCGCAGATGGAACTCTCCTTGACCATACACAATAGTCTGGCGCAATTCCTTGCTTTGCTCCACAATCCAAGTAGGATCTTCCTCCATCATTCGGTGGAGTGCTTCGCTCATTTTCTCAGCATCGGCACTATTTACCGGCTTTATAGCCCGCATAAACTTGGGTGCGGGATATTCGATAGCAGGATATTGCCAAGTGCAATCCTTTTCGTTTAGGGTATTACCGCGACGTACATCCTTTAGTTTTACGGTAGCACCGATATCTCCGGCAGCAAGTTCGTCCACCTTAGTACGCGTCTGACCTGCCACTACAAATAGTTGTCCCAAACGCTCTTTACTCCCTCTTGTTATATTGATGAGATCGCATCCTTCTCGTACAGTACCCGACATCACTTTGAAGTAAGAAACTTCGCCGATATGGGGTTCGACAGTGGTTTTGAAGAAGTAAAGACTGATGGGACCGGAGGGATTAGGAGCCACCTCTTCGGCTTCGGTAGTTATAGGATTGGGCATCTCGGTCACGTGCGGTGCAACGTCTCCCAAAAATTCCATCGTACGACGCACACACATATCTTTGGCAGCCGACACACAGAAGACAGGATACATATCTCCCAAAACAATACCTTTGCGCATCCCTTCTACGATCTCTTCTTCGGAGAGACTCCCCTGCTCAAAGAAGTGATCCATAAGGGTTTCTTCGTGCTCCGCAGCACTCTCTATAAGTTGCTGGCGCATCTCTTCTGCCGTAGCTCGCTCGCTATCGGGGATCTCTAACACTTGAGGTTTCCCACCTTCGGCTCCCCATTGGTACATCTTCATGCGAAGAAGATCCACCACTTGGTTAAAAGAGGGTCCACAAGTAACGGGGTATTGAGTTACCACTACCTTAGATCCGTAACGCTCTCGCAACTGAGCGATGCTCATTTGGAAGTCAGCTTTCTCGTGATCAAGCTGGTTTACAATAAAAATAGCAGGTTTATGAAGTCGCTCTATATGGCGAAATTGATTGATCAGCCCCACCTCTACCCCATACTGGGCATTGACTACCATAAGACAGCAATCTGCAATATTAAGAGCCGATACAGCGCCACCGGCAAAATCGTCACTCCCGGGGCAATCGATAAAATTGAGTTTGCGCTCTGCCCACTCAACACTAAAAACAGTAGAAAAAACAGTATAGCCATACTCCTTTTCTACTGGGAAATAATCGCACACGGTATTGCCTGAGGCAATGTCTCCACGACGTTTTATCACACCACTCTCGAAGAGCATAGCTTCTGCGAGAGTGGTTTTTCCTGCGCCGGAACTTCCCAAAAGTGAGATGTTCCTAATCTCTTCTGTTTTGTACGATCTCATGATAAAGGAACCTTTTTAAATGTTATACTTCTACTTACCCTAGAGCAAAAGACTGCTAAACAGAGTATTTCTCTACGGCGGTGGGAAGTTACAAAGAAAAATACAAATGGCAATATAAAAATGAAGAACAAAAGGCAATTTGCAGCTGAATACTCTATTTTACTATCATTTGTCAGAGCATAGAGGGTAATAGACTTGGTGCAATATAAATGCTACAGACAGCCAGATTATAGAAAAACCCTCCTCTATCCCATTAGCTTTATAGAGGGGAGTTACACTATTTCCTGAGGAAAAAAGGAAGCTTCAGAGAGGGGCTACTATGAGTACAACGACTAGGCTCGGATATAGAGCTTTGGAGCCCCCTCAAAGCGTTTATAAGCTGCTAAAGAACTTAAAATCCAGAGCAACTTACGGCGAGTACGCACTTGTGGCAAGGGGGCATACCCATCTGTGAATATAATGAGTCCATCGTACTCTGTGTGCTCTTCGAAGTACCGGATGAGAGGATCAAAGTTTGTACCTCCGCGTGCCATTACCTTGATACTCTTGCGCACTCGGAACATCTCTTGTACAGGAAGGCGCAATTCACTATCAAACTGCACCACCTCTATATGCTCTATGCCCTGAGTAAAGAAATGGTTAATCACGCTCAGAAAATTTTGAATATCGTCATTGGCAATAGAGCCACTTACATCCACCCCAACCAGCAATCGGGTTGTATAGGGGTGTCGAATGCCCATTTGCATGAAACCATATCGACGACTAGGCTTCATGCGACTAAGTACAACTTTATTGGATAGAATGCCGGTACGAAACTGGGCGAGCTGACGACGAATATTGACCTTGGCAAAAATAGAAGTCTCCAGAAGTTGCTGTAGCTCACGCGATAGAGTGCCCCACGTTTTTGTATTACGAGCCTTCTCAATGAGTTTTTCTATCGTTTCGTTTTGCAATTCATCTTCCTCCCACAGGGCAGAACGCTCCTCCCACTCCTCGGCATGCATCTGCAACTCACGCGCTACATCGTGCTTTTGAGAAGGCTCTCCCTCAGAAGAAGTGGCAGTTGTAGAAGAAGAAAGCCCTTCGCTCTCACCACTGGCCAAACCATCGGCCCCGTCTCGAACGCTTCCTTTGGCTCTTCCGCCCTCGGGGCTACGCTCGCCGGCACCCCCATTCACGCCTTGTTTCTTTTGAGAGGTCTCCCCCTGCTCTAGCCCCCCACGCTGAGTTTTCTTTTCTTCTTTAGAAGAGGAGTTTTGCGGAGGGATAAGTGCATCTACCATCGAATAATACTCCTCAAAACTACGGTTAGGAGGCAACTTCATCATGGTACGTGTGGCCATTGTCTCATTCGCATCGTAGTACTCGGCAATAGTCATATCACTGGCTATTGCTAAGCAGAATGGACGATGATTAAGCGGTTGCCGCTGGTAAGGGTGACGAAGTAATATCCGTACGACTTCGATACGCAGACGCTTGGCTATATACCCTTCTGAGCGATTGGAGAGCTTCTCTGTATTGTATTCTATGCGCCCTTTCCCCACACGCATTTCCACCTTTAGGTCAAGGTTTTCTACCAATTCGTGGGAACAAAGAGTGTCAAAAAGGAGTGGCTCGGCAAGGAACCACTCGTCAGAGATATGCCGCAAAAGCTCTTTCATAACTGCCTCAGGTAGTCTGTCATGAGCGTATAGATGGAGGGTAGCTTGGTCATGATAGTAAGATTTGCATTCGGATAAGTAGCCGACGAAAAGTTATTGATAAGGTGCATCAGAGCCTCTCTTTGGTCATTTTTGTCAAGCCAAAGGATGTACTTCTCCAGATTGGTACCCACTAATTCAATCTCTTCCTCCGGATAACCACGAGCCTCTAAACAGCGGAATAGGTTATCATTGACAAGAGCCAATTGGGGTAATTTCATTGTCTTAAGCCTCTTTTTTACCTCTCCGAAGTGCAGTAGGAGGTCGGCTCCACTCACTACAGAAGTCTCACTAAGCGACTCCGCCAATCGGGCAGCGGCCTTTACCCCTACAATGCCGCTAATCAGTTTAAGAGTAAGATCATCTACCTCCTCCAGACCTTTCATGATATCGGAGACACGCTCCCAAGCTCGGCGATCGGCACACTTATCAATAGAATCAGCATTTATATTGAACGGAGCATCTAGGGCATCTTGATTGTTTTCAATAAAGTGAATAACCCGCTCATCTAGCTCTTGTTCCTCAGCCCAAAGCAACCACTCCGCAACGGTGGGGCGGAAGAAATAAACATTGAATCGGGATACAAGTGCAGGGTCAAGCTCCGTAATTTGGTATTCGGCTCCGTCATTGACCGCAGAGATAACACGAGACCCCTCGGGCAACCGACGGCCAGCCAGCATTCGATTGAGTGCTAGATCCATCACCGATTGGAGCATCTCCGGGCGCGCTCTATTTAGCTCATCCAAGAAGAGAACGATAGGCTTATCTCCTTTTGGGAACCAATAGGGAGGCATAAACTCAGTGCGCCCTGTTTCTGTATTTAGATGCGGCAAACCTATCAAGTCTCCGGGGTCGCTCATTTGCCCCAAGAAGAGGGTAATTACCTCTATTCCCTTAGCTCGGAAAAACTCTGAAATGATACGAGATTTACCAATGCCGTGGACGCCCACCAACATGATATTATGATGGGCTGGTGTTTTCTCTAAGATGCTTTGTAACTGCTTATTATTGATGGTGATAGCCATACCTATATTGTATTGTTTTTTTGCCAATGTGGTCAATTAGTGGAAGTCCAAACCTGCTTATTTCCATAGGTTTTGAGGGAAGCCTCGGGATACTCTTGAGCTACAAGAGACTGCATCGCCGAGAGTGACTTCTGCGCATTACAGCGGCTTAAGAAGCCCGGGAGCTGCTGCAATTGTGTCATATAAGAGGTGGGAGAGAGTACAAGGGTGAGCATCTTTTTGCGCCGCAAACGGAAAGAAAGAAGAGCTTGCCCGGCCGAGATCTGCAAATGGTAGGGATGCTCCGATGGAGCTAGCAAACTCTCCACCACCCTCTCGATACTGCCTAAGAATAGGGTACGGATCTTTTCTTCTCGAGCACACTCCACAACAAGAGAGTCTAGAGACTCTGAGAGATGCATCAAGGCTTCTCGCTCCTCAAATAAAAGGGTGAGTAGGGGCTCTATACAGGGAATATTTTTACTACTCAATCCATAGCCCGGCTTCTGTGCCGCCCTGTCGTATTGGAGCCTTAAGTAAAAGGGATCGAGGCGTTTGGAGCGAGAGGCTCCTACCATACGGACATACTCGTTACGTGCCACCTTATTAAAAAGGACGTAGAGGGAGATATTATGATAAGAGATACGCAACCCACTACGGATAGGATACCAAAGGAAAGAGAAGCGGGTACCATCGGGCAACTCCTCCACGGCGAGCCCCAACAGGAGACAACGATCTCTGAGTTGCTGGATGTAATCTGAGGCTAAAGTGCGATAAGCTGCAGCTCCACAATGAAAGAGTTTCTGCTGAGTACTTGTCTCCAAAAAGGTAGTGGATAGCCAATCTTTTAGGGACAATTGGACCCGACTACATAAATCTAACTCTGTAACTTCATCCATTTTTATAACGTTTATCCATAAGGACTCTAGATAGAGAACAAAGGGTAAAGCCAGTTGTTCACAAGCAATAGCAATCCCCCTGGCAAAGTTACAAAGCAAGCTACAATAAGAGAAAGGATATAGCCAAATCTCTTTAGAAAAGAGAGAGGGAGGCCACCCATCAACTAGAGAAAAGAAAAAACACCCTAAGCCAAGAGAAGAATCTCTCTTTGCCTAGGGTATAAATTAGGAAATACACCTCGTCTCAGAAGTGTCTATGACTTATCTCTCTATGCCCCTACCTATACAATGTGGCTTTGCCATCAAGCACGACTACAAAAGGAGACGATGTGGTGAAATAAGCGAGCGGAGCGGAGAAAGAGTCGGTAAAAGAGGTTTCGGGCAGAAGACGCACCCCATCAAGCGAATAAACGGAGAGGCGATGCGACTTGCCATCCCTCAAATTCACACTCAGCACCCCCTCTTTCATATGTATGCTTGCCGGGGCACTCTCCACATTGTCTAAAGCGGTTGGTTCCGAAGAAATCACTACCCTCCAAGTAAAATCAGCAGGCTGGTTGCTAAGCGCATGCTGCACCCCTTTCGCATCTGTATACCCTAGTAAATACTGAGGCTTAGATCCGGTCATCGTTTTGTTTGTATAAAAGGGAGAATCTTCTAAGGTGCCAATCCCCTCTACCCATACAAGAGACATGTAAGCATTCGAAGGTGAGTAATGGATATTTGTATAGGAAATATTAGGGTAATTATAGCCTTCTCGAGTAGTATTTGAGTGGGATTGAGAAGGATACTCATAGCTAAAATAGTAGACTCTTCTATTCTCTCCTGCGATCAGTTTGGTCTCGATGGACTCTAGAGTAAACTCTTCGTAAAAAGCCTCATTCTCAGGGGAGCCTCCCATACCTATGTATTTGTCTCCCGGCTTGATAGCATAATCGAAGAGTACAAATTCCCTATCCGTACTTTTTTGGTAGAGGTAAACTTTAGTTCCCTCCTCACGGGCATAGAAGTCCACGCGCTCTGTTCCTTTGGTCGTAACAACGTGGAAGTATTCTTTGCCATTAAAGGATTCTTTTCCCTGTACACCGTACTGATAGTTCTCTCCTTCATTTACCCAATGGTAATACCCCGGCTCCCACTCTCTTTTGATGTTCTTTACGGAAACGCTCCACTTTGCACCCTCTGCAAACATGGGAATAGGCGAAGACGGCTCCTCTTGAGAGGCTGTACTCTGACCAAATAGCTCTAGAGGGAGCAACAGTGCCGTAAGTAGTAGTAATGAATGAAATAGCTGCTTCATCATAATTCCATTTAGTAATTAATCTATATCTACACTCTATAATTCAATGTACAACAACATCCAAATATACCTCTCTCTAAAGGGGGGTAGAAATGTTTTTCGCCCTAAAGATATAAGTTTTTTTTGGATAGCAATACCTATTTACACACTTATAACACATCTATCTTGTAGGGCGAGAAAGAAGTGCTCGATTTCACAAAGGAGAAAGGCAATATCAACGCCCCTAAGGAGAAGACTCTACCTCGAAAAGAATGAAGCAATACCGCTTATTTCTGAAAGGAGTAAGTGAAACATCCAAGCGAAAAGCGTATTTTTGCCTATGGATTTGAATGATCGCAGATTAAAGTAACACTTTATTCCTATGGTATACTCCCCTTTCCCTCCCGCTCAATTTATGGGACTTGGTGTAGCCCTCGTCACTCCATTTCTCGTTGATGGACAAGTAGACTACCAATCTCTCGGGGCTATTGTTCGCAATATCGTAGCCTCAAAGGCAGATTTTATTGTGGTTTTCGGTACCACAGGGGAGTCCCCCGTTGTTACTCGCGAAGAGGTGGAAAAAGTACTCTCCGCCGTACGCAGAGAGGCTGGGCCCAACTACCCCATTGTCTTAGGGCTTGGGGATAATTCTACCCAACGACTCATAGAACGACTCTCTCTTGCCAATAGCTACGATATACAGGGGATTCTGAGTGTTGTTCCCTACTATAACAAGCCATCTCAAGAGGGGATTTATCAGCATTTTTCCGCTGCAGCACAAACCAGCGACAAACCCATTATTCTATACAATATACGGGGCAGAACGGGCGTGGACATGGACCCCGATACCGTGCTTCGGCTACGTAATAACTTCCCAGATAAGATTGTCGCCATCAAGGAAGCCTCGGGGATAGAAGATCGTGTAACCAAACTAGCCAGCCTCCTAGACCCAGCCTTTACGATCCTATCCGGAGACGACCATAGCACCCTCGAATTGATCCATCAAGGAGCCAATGGAGCTATATCAGTGGTAGCCAATGCCTACCCAGCTTGGACAAAAGAACTTATCGATCTGGCAGGAAGTGAACGTGCTGTAGAGATCGATAATGCCTTTGCCGCTTGCTATCGACTTCTTTTTGAGGAGGGGAATCCGGCAGGGATCAAAGAGTGGCTCTACAAGATGCAACTCATCAATACCCCTACACTGCGCCTCCCTCTGACTCGGGTCTCCGATAAGCTCTCCCAAAAGATGGAGCAGTCTATCGACACGCTGATGAAGCTAGGAGCACACTAACCTACGCCCCATGGTATTAGAGCATCTTGAGCTTGTCGCTTTTAAGAGCATTGCTACGGCCTCTTGCGACTTTGCACCCAAACTCAATTGCTTCTTTGGCGGCAATGGTATGGGCAAAACGAACCTACTCGATGCCATCCACTACCTATCGATGGCCCGAAGTCACCTCAATACGGTAGACCGCCTTGCCATCCGCATTGGCTTCACAGAGGCTATCTTATCGGGGGACTACCGAGCAAATGATGGAGAAGAGACGGACAGAATAGCTTTGCGGCTCCGTATGGGTCAAGCCAAAGCTCTCAGCCGTAACGGTAGGCTTTACAAGCGACTTAGTGAGCATATTGGGCGCTATCCTTTGGTGATTATTTCACCCCAAGACTATCGCCTGATCCGAGGAGGTAGTGACGAGCGCCGCAACTGGCTAGACCGACTTCTCTCCCAGCACGATGCACTCTACTTAGACCTCCTCATACGCTACGATAGAGCTCTACAACAACGCAATACCCTCCTCAAGAGTGACTTCCAAGACGAGATGTTGCTCTCCATTGTGGAGGAACAAATGGCTCTTACAGGGGTAGAGATAGCCCAAAAGCGAGCAGAGTTTGTTCGGGACTTTACCCCTACGTTCAATCAACTCTACCAAGAGATCTGCGGAGATAAGAGCGAATGTGTAACTCTAAACTACCTCACAGCAACGGCTCCGAATAGGGAACTTTTTACTCAAGACCTACGCCAGAGACGGCGAGAAGAGAGGGCTACCGGATATACAACTTATGGTATCCATAAAGACGACCTTGAGATGCTTTTAGGCGAGAATCTGATGCGAAAAATCGGCTCTGAGGGGCAGAATAAGACCTTTCTTACGGCACTCAAATTCACCGAATACAATCTACTTGCCAACAAGCTACAATGCCGTCCCATTTTGCTTTTAGACGACCTCTTCGATAAACTTGATGCAGAGCGCGTGGAGCGTATCATCGGCATTGTCTCCCGTCCCATCTTTGGACAAATATTCATTACAGACACAAACCGTAAGTATCTCGACGACATTATAGAGGCACAGCACGAGTCTTTCCATCTGTATGCTGTAGACCATGGCAATATCGCCTTGCAAGCGACATCACACTAGAATCCCTACTCAGAGTATGAGACGCAGTGAACCCCAACGCCTAGGAGCTCTACTAAAGAACCTCATAGAAGAAGAGCCTGAGCTGGCACAAGGGCTTTACCGAGAACGGGCTATTGCTTTCTTCTGGGAGCGATTTGCCCCAATGCGTCCTTTCGTCCGAGATATCTTCTTCCGCAACAACACGTTGCACATACAACTACGCTCCTCCGCTGCGGCACAAACAATTTCTGATCAGAAAGAAAATATCATGCAACTCATCAATCAGGAGCTGCACTATCGCGTAATTGAAGAGATTAGGATATTCTAGACTTTAATCAAGTCCTCCCCTATCCCACAAACGAAAAAGAGGTACCCGTGATTGCTATCACAGAGGTACCTCGTCTTCTATTAAACGGTTGTTGAGGTTGGATTACACCTCAAAGATAAGAGAGAGGAGGGATACGAACACTTAGCTCCTACCCCTTCTCTCCTTTTATTTATAAGTTACTTATTGTAACGCTCTTCCACTACATCCCATCTAACAATTGACCAAAGATCTTTGATGTGGTCTGCTCTGCGGTTTTGGTAACCTAGATAGTAAGAGTGCTCCCATACGTCGAAGCCGAGCAATGGATTAAGCCCCTTACGGATAGGATTACCGGCATTGGGTTCTTTTTCGATGGTCAAAACGCCATTTTCGTCAGAGGCAAGCCATACCCAGCCTGAGCCAAAAAGGCCTGTACAAGCTTCGAGGAAGGCTGCTTGGAAAGCCTCAAACGATCCCCACTCCTTTGCGATAGCATCTGCAAGAGCACCCTTAGGAGCACCTCCTGCATTGGGGCCAAACTGTGTGAAGTAGAGGTTATGATTGAGCACCTGTCCGGCTTGGTTAAATATTTTCCCCTCACTCTTACGTACAATATCCAAGAGGTCGGCATTTTCAAATTCAGTGCCGGGGATGAGACTATTGAGTGTATTTACATAAGCGAGGAGGTGCTTGCCATGATGAAACTCTACAGTTTCTTTGCTGATAACAGGGGCAAGCGCATCGGCCGCATAGGGGAGGGTCATAAGTTCGTGAGTCATACTCTTCTAACTTTCTATTGTCTAATTTCTTATTCGTTACTATTGACATAACACAAACAGGGTACCTATGGTTCACCCTATCCCCCTAAAAAACAAAGCAGCTAGCTCTGTAAACACAAAGCTAACTGCTCACATTAGAATAAAAGTAGACTAACTACCTCACTTGACAGCAAGGGCGGAAGCAATACGGCGGAGCTGGTAACGATAGAACGCCTTGGCCGTAGCATCTCCACTATTTACCTTTTGCTTGTAGAGCTTCTCTACCTCTTCGAGGGCTGCCATCCAGTACGGAGCGATGCGCTCGGGGCTGAGAGGGCGATAAGACATTGTCATGCGAGTAAATGACTCTTCACCATCACTGTACTGATGAGCGGAGGAGACTCCACAGGGGATAGAGGGAGCATTAACCCATTGATCGAACTGCTCTTGACAAGCCTCGGTGAGAGCAAGTTTCTTATTCTCCACCTTAACGGTAGGCGTTAGTAGCGCATTCTCCAACATCAAATCTATCGCACAAGCCTCTAGCATACGGTCGTATTCGCTCGTCTTACCGGAGCGAGTAGCCGAGAAGAGAGCCGTTACAACGTCGTGTGTATAATCAGCTAGAGAATAAGCATCTTTGGCTCCCGAGAGATTAAACTCATGAATGCGACGCAAATTACCACCACGGAAGAAGTTTCCAACAAAAGAATTGGTAAACTGCTTGACAAGAGTATTACTACCATTGTCTATTCGATTGAGGAGATCTTGACGCAAGAGCCAAGTGCTGACCTCGTGGGCTTGGCTACCGAGCCACTCTACTGCACGCTTCTGCTCCGAGCGTGGCACATAGATATAAGAGGGCTTACCATCTCCCTGACGACTTTCGCTAAAAACAATCCCTCCGATATGGGCAACAATGTGCCCCACATGGCGCATATATTGACCTACAATTTGGTAATATACCTCCTCGAGGTCGCGATAGTCCTCTCCCTCTTGATAGAGCCATTTGTCAATATTCTTGGTAATAATCTTGAGATTGGAGATAGACATATCACCCGCCGTAAAATGATCATTGGAGAGATCTTCGGTTTGAGCGGTGGGATCTACAGTGTTGGGGAATTGCTGAGCACCAAAGAGAAGCATCGGATCTTTGGCATTCTCTTCGAGCATTTTTCGAAGCTGCTTTTTCTCTCCTTCGGTATCTCCTCGGAAAGTCTCAGGGAGAATTGAGTAGCCCCACTTGATGGCAGCAATATCATACTTACCTAAAATGGGAGGCGTGAGGCGTACACCTCGCTCATAGTCCCCAGGTTGGGCTACAAAATTGTTGCGAGCATAGTCCATAATACTAGGGGTTGTACCATGCTCTTTTGTGAACTCCGGCGAACGCAAGTTTTCTATAGTATAGGCGTTACTTGCCCCCATGTTGTGCATCAAACCTAGGGTATGCCCCACTTCGTGCGAAGCTACATATCTAAGGCTCTCGCGCATCACATCGTCCGTGAATACATGCGTACGTACTCGAGGATCCACTGCCCCCGTCTGTACCAAACGCCAATTGTGTACCAATCTTATCACGTTGTGGTACCAGATAACCTGAGCAGAAATAATCTCTCCCGAGCGCGGATCCACATAACTAGGCCCCATAGCATTCTCAATGGCTGTTGTGGCATAACGGAATGTATTGTAGCGAGCATCGTTGGGATCGAAAGTAGAATCGGAGGGATAATCAAGTGCCTTGATGGCGTTTTTGAAGCCTGCAGCCTCAAAAGCCGTATTCCAGTCTTCTATTCCCTGCTTGATGGTAGAACGCCACTTTTCGGGGAAAGCATTATCCACATAGAAGATAATTGGTTCTACGGGTTCGACGAGTTCTCCACGCTGATAGGCGGCTGTATCTTTGGGTTCGAGGCGCCAACGATGGATGAGTCGGAAGCTCTCTACCTTGTCTTTGTCCGAAGTAAAAAGACGACGCGTTGAGGAGAAATAGCCCATACGATTATCCGCATACCGAGGTTGCATAGGCTCTTTAGGAAGGAGTAGAATTGAGCGTTGCATCTCCACGGTATAGGGTGCACCATGAGGGCGAGTGTTGTAGGTTAGTCGGCTCACAATCTCCACATTTTTGGGATAAGCCTTAGCCGATGCTACTAGAGAAGCCTCCCCATCAAGAGTTCCCTGTATAAAGCGCTCTGCCAATGGACCGGTGACTTGTCTCAAAGGAGATATTGACTTCTCGTCTCCCGAAAAGAACTTCGTAACGTCTATTAGAGAGCGGTCTCCCTCCCTTGTAACGATGGGGAACGTCTTTACTACCCTATCCAATGAGTTTGAGCGAAAAGAGCTGGCGATGGCATCTCCCTTACGTACAACGTCAGACACGTTGGGGCATACAAGATACACATTGTTGTCGTCTTTGGTAAAGCGGAAAAGGAAAGGAGAAGATTGGATAACCCCTGCTACCAACTCTCGTGTATCACTCACCCCGGCTACGCGGTTGATGAAATAGAGATCCCTACCCATCAGAGAATCGGGAATCCCAAAGTAGAGTTTATTCTTCTTATTATGGTAAACAGAAAGGAGACCCTTGCTCTCTCTTGCATCGGCAATAGTCTGCTCATACTTGCTCTTCTCTGGAGCTTTCTTTTTCTTTTTGGTAGCACAGCCCCCCAAAAGCACACTAAGACCTAGGGCAGCGACAACCAAAAATTGTCGAGTTACATGCATTTTTTGTAGACTTATTATGTAGGTTTATTCTTTATTCCTAGAGTTTTTTTCAGACGATCTTAACCTCCGAACGAGAAGGCAATTAGCGACAATCTGCCAAAATCTCACGTACGACCTCGGGAGTTACCGTTCCATTTTCTCCAAACACAACGCCTCTCTCTGTAAACCGACGTACTATTTCGTCTTCTACCTCTTGAGAAACTCCGGCTTCACGAAGGCGCGTAGTGAGCCCCAAAGAGCGGAAAAACTGCTCCGTTGCCTGAATGGCTGCCTCTATACGTTCCTCGTCATTGCCCTCCTTGATACCCCAAATATGCTCAGCATATTCGAGCATCTTGTCGTGCTTATCGCCCATCCGGCTCATGACGCGCAGGGTAGAGGGCAAAACAATAACCAAAGAGTGCGCATGCGTGAGCCCTGCAATAGCGGTCAGCTCATGCCCAATCATATGTGTAGACCAATCTTCCTTCACCCCCCAATTGATGGAGCCATTAAGGGCGTGAGTAGCTGCCACCATAAAATCGGCTCGGGCATCGTAGTTGGGTTCTCCACTGAGTACCAAAGGGGCAATCTCTCTGAGGGTGAGCAAAATCCCCTCTGCAAAGCGATCCATCAAGCGACTCTGCCCCGGGGCTGTAAGGTATTGCTCCATTACATGCACATAGCTATCGGCAATGCCGCAGGCCAATTGGAAAGGAGGAAGAGTGTATGTAACCTCCGGATCGAGGATAGAAAAAGTGGGGAATTGGCCGTGAAATGGGAACTTCTCCTTTGTCTCCGAAGAAGAAATGACAGCTCCGGAGTTCATTTCAGACCCCGTAGCAGGGATAGTTAGCACAGTACCCAACGGAACAAACCGATCGCGTACAATACCCTGCAATACCAGCTGCCAAGGGTCTTCATCTCGCAATAGAGCGGCGGATATAAGCTTGGAGGCATCGATGACCGAACCACCCCCTACGGCTAGTACAAAATTGCTCTTCTTTTCTTTCCCTTGGGCTACAGCTCGGCGGATTGTCTCTACCGTAGGATTCGACTCCAGCCCCCAAAACTCACTATACTCAAAGCCTTGGAGAGCTGAGGTTACCTGCTCGTAGACCCCATTACGGCGCACACTCCCTCCCCCATAGGTTACGAGGATCTTCGCATCTGAGGGCAAAAGTTTGGCTAGACGAGCTATACTGCCTTTACCAAATATCAGTTGTGTGGGATTGTAATACCTAAAGTTGTTCATATCTTAGTTCCATTATTTACTGTGATTCAGGCACAAATATAGCATTTTCTTGCCTAATCTTGGAGAAATTCTTGCCCAAGAATCCTAGAGATTTCAGGCAGAATGCAGTGCTATTTCTGGCTGAAAAAGATTTGAAAATCAGGCAGAAAAGAAGGAACTTTTCAGCTGACGCCAAACGAAGCAAGAAGTTGTAGGTAAAATGGAAATGCTCCCCTTACAAAACAGGTTTAGAGAGGAAGGCAGAAAATATTCCCGAATTAGAAGAGAGGGGGGCACTCTCCCCTACAAAGTGGGCGAAGTACTAGAGAAAGGTATAAAAGGGATGGACAAGATCAAGATATTCCGGAGAATAAGAGGCGATAGTATCCCCATGAATAACAAGCGTTTGCAACAAAGCTGGCTGTAATAGCTGCCCGTCTCTCCTTGTCCATTCGCTCAATAGGCGCTTGGGTGGTTTGCCCAGAGTGGTATGTACTGCCGCTAGGCGTATAGGAATTAAGCCCTGAGTAAAGGCAAACATTCTCAGTTCTTCTAATTGGTCGTAAGGGGTAACTAGAGCAACAACACCCTGGGGACTTAGAAGAGTCGAAGCACGACGCAAAACCTCTTTTGGGGAGAGAAAACCAATCGCCCGAGCCGTATGTCTTGCCTCTGATCGCGCTTGCAACGTATTCTTGTAATAGGGAGGATTGGATACAATCAAGTCATACAACGCTTGGAGAGCTTGCCAAGTTGAAAAATCGGCTTGCACTACCCTAACCCGAGACGAAAAGGGAGATTGAGCCGCATTGTAGGTAGCTCGCTCCACAGCCGTAGGTTCGATCTCTAGAGCCGTTACCTCTGCCCGAGGATAGCGTTGTGCCAGCATCAAGGCGATAAGCCCCGTGCCACAGCCCACATCTAGAATCCGTAACGGAGTCTCTTCTCGGGTATCGATAGAAGCCCATGCGCCCAGAAGAACCCCATCCGTCCCGATACGCATTCCACATCCAGCCTGATCGAGACTGAATTGTTTGAAGTGAAAAAGATCTCCGCTCGGCATAAAAGAAGGGTGCTCCGGATCTATATCTATCCGAAGCACCCACTATAAATCAAATCGTGTTACTTATACTCGCTCCAAGACTTAATCTGAATATCATCTTCGGATAAGCGACAGAAGGCAGTAATAAAGGCAGAAGCCAAACGAGCATTCGTAATTAGCGGTATATTAAGATCGATAGCCGAACGGCGCAATCTGTACCCATTAGTCAGCTCGCCAGGCGTAAGGTTCTTGTTGATATTGACCACCAAGTCTACCACATGCTCCTGCAGTAAACTGAAAATATAGGGCTTACCTGCCTCCTTCTCCCAGTAAACTCGTACAGAGGGTATACCATTCTCTTGCAAGAAGTTGTGTGTACCTTCCGTAGCATAGAGGGTATACCCCTTCTTGGTGAGAAGGCGACATGCGTCCATCAAAGCCACCTTCTGCTTATATCCTCCCGAGGAGAGCAAAATACCCTTGCTGGGGATACGCTGCCCCACGGAGAGCATGGATTTGAGGATAGCCTCGTCCGTATCGTCTGCAATACAGCCTACCTCCCCTGTAGAAGTCATATCCACTCCGAGTACAGGGTCGGCTTTTTGCAAACGGGTAAAGGAGAATTGCGAAGCCTTAATCCCTACGTAGTCAAGATCGAATGCATTCTTATTGGGTTTCTCTACAGGCAAGCCCAGCATGATGCGTGTGGCAAGATCTATGAAGTTTATCTTAAGGACCTTGCTGACAAAGGGGAAACTTCTGGAAGCTCTTAGGTTACATTCGATCACCTTTATATCGTTGTCTTTGGCAAGGAATTGGATATTAAAGGGACCCGAAATCTTGAGAGCTTCTGCAATTTGTCGACTGATCCGCTTAATACGGCGTACCGTCTCCACATAGAGCTTCTGAGCCGGGAATTGGATGGTTGCGTCCCCGGAGTGTACCCCGGCAAACTCTATATGCTCACTAATGGCATAAGCAATAATCTCTCCATTGCGAGCCACGGCATCCATTTCCACCTCCTTAGCATGCTCAATAAACTGGCTCACTACTACGGGGTGCTTTTGCGACACATTGGCTGCCAACTTGAGAAAACGCTCCAACTCCTCGTGGTTGGAACATACATTCATGGCAGCCCCCGAGAGCACATAGCTCGGGCGAACCAATACAGGATAGCCCACCTCGCGAACGAAGTCGTCGATATCCTCTATCGAAGTTAGTTCTCGCCAAGCCGGTTGGTCAACACCAAGGCGATCGAGCATGGCGGAGAACTTGTGACGATCTTCTGCATTGTCGATACTTTGAGCAGACGTACCCAAGATACGTACGCGTTCTTGATCCAATCGGACTGCCAAGTTATTGGGGATCTGCCCCCCGGTAGAGAGGATTACCCCCATGGGGTTTTCCAACTCTAGGATATCCATTACACGCTCGAAGGTAAGCTCGTCGAAGTAGAGTCGGTCGCACTCGTCGTAGTCGGTACTTACCGTTTCGGGGTTGTAGTTAATCATTACGGAGTCATACCCCTCTCTGCGTATAGTGTTAAGGGCATTTACCCCACACCAGTCAAACTCTACAGAGCTACCAATACGATACGCTCCGGAGCCTAAAACAACAACGGCAGGCTTCGTCGTATGGTAGGAGAGATCATGCTCCACGCCATGGTAGGTAAGGTAGAGGTAATTCGTTTGCGCAGGGAACTCAGCTGCCAAGGTATCTATTTGTTTTACCACAGGATAGATACCCTGCTTTAGACGGAAAGCTCGTACCTCGTTAGAGGCTTGCTCTAGATCATTGCGATCGTGCTTCCAAACAGCTCGGGCAATCTGGAAGTCGGAAAAACCTTGCTGCTTAGCCATTCGCATCAGCTCAGGGCTAATGTCTTCCAAATCGGCGTGCGACTCGAGCTCCTCCGCCGTGTTCAGAATGTTTTTAAGTCGGCTCAAAAACCACTTATCAATACGTGTGAGATTGTGAATATCATCGACTGAATACCCAGCTCTAAAGGCCTTACTAATCACAAAAATACGTGTATCGGTAGGAGCCTTGAGGGCGGCATCAATATCTTTGATCACGAGTTCTTTATTCTCGCAGAAGCCGTGCATCCCTTGCCCGATCATGCGGAGCCCCTTTTGTATCGCCTCTTCAAAAGTACGACCAATAGCCATTACCTCTCCCACACTCTTCATGCTACTGCCCAACTCTCGAGAGACTCCATGGAATTTACCAAGGTCCCAACGAGGGATTTTGCAGACGCAGTAGTCGAGAGCCGGCTCAAAAAAGGCAGGAGTAGTACGCGTAACACTATTCTTGAGGTCGAACAATCCATACCCAAGTCCTAGCTTAGCCGCAATAAAGGCAAGGGGATAGCCGGTTGCCTTAGAGGCTAGAGCCGAGGAACGAGAAAGACGTGCGTTTACCTCTATTACACGGTAATCTTCACTCTCAGGGTCGAGAGCATATTGTACATTACACTCCCCTACAATACCAAGATGACGGATGATACGAATCGCAAGCGAACGCAATTTGTGGTACTCATTATTGGAGAGAGTTTGCGAAGGTGCAATTACAATACTCTCACCGGTATGGATACCGAGAGGGTCGAAATTCTCCATATTACATACCGTAATACAATTGTCGTAGGCATCTCGTACGACCTCGTATTCGATCTCCTTCCAGCCCTTTAGGCTTTTCTCTACAAGCACCTGAGGAGAGAAAGAAAAGGCCTTTTCACAAAGGATATCAAGCTCTTCTTCATTATCGCAAAAGCCACTTCCTAACCCCCCAAGGGCAAAAGCAGCACGGATAATTACGGGGTAACCTAGGTGCTTAGCAGCCTTACGTGCAGCCTCGATGCTCTCAACTGCCTCGCTAGCGATAGTCTTAACGTTAATCTCATTGAGCTTCTCGACAAAGAGTTCGCGGTCTTCGGTTGCAATGATGGTCTCCACAGGAGTACCCAATACCTTCACGTTGTAGCGATCCAAAACTCCCTGCCGATAGAGAGCCACACCGCAGTTGAGCGCAGTCTGTCCTCCAAAGGCAAGCAAGATGCCATCAGGGCGTTCTTTGGCGATTACTTTCTCTACAAAAAAAGGTGTCACAGGGAGGAAATAAACCTCATCCGCAACACCCTCACTTGTCTGCACAGTGGCAATATTTGGATTGATAAGGATGGTCTTAATGCCTTCTTCTCGAATAGCTTTGAGAGCTTGGGAACCGGAATAATCAAATTCCCCTGCTTCTCCTATCTTAAGAGCACCAGAGCCGAGTACTAATACCTTCTTCGGTTTGCCATTGCTAGTCATATTGTCTTCTTGATTGCTTGGTCTGAAATATAGAAATAGATGGATTCAAAAAATCTTTATCTCCCCTCACACTCTTGGGATACAACCGCCCTAGAGGAGAGAAAGAAATTCATCGAAAATGAAGAGAGTATCCTTAGGTCCTCCAAAAGCCTCAGGATGGAATTGTACAGAACGGATGGGCTTTGTCTTATGCTTAATCCCCTCATTCGATCCGTCATTGAGATTGACGAACCATTCCTCCCAGTCGGCTCCCAATGTGCTGCCATCCACTGCAAAACTATGGTTTTGACTCGTGATAAAGCAGTTATTTGTACCGACCATACGCACCGGTTGATTGTGGCTCCGATGCCCGTATTTGAGCTTATAAATCTTAGCTCCTGCAGCCAATGAGAGGAGCTGATTACCCATACAGATACCATAGATGGGCTTATCTCCGGCAATAGCTCGACGCAAGTTCTCTACGGTCTTGGTACACATCTCGGGATTCCCGGGACCATTGCTGATAAAAACACCATCGTAGGAGAGTGTGGAAAAGTCGTAGTCCCAAGGAACACGCACCACGGTAACATCCTCACGTAATAGCTGACGGATGATATTGTGCTTTACCCCACAATCGATCAATACTACCGTTTTAGAGCCTTGCCCGTAGCGCACCACTTCTCGAGTAGAAGCCTCAGCTACTAGGTTGCGCTCTTCCCATCGAGCATCTTCTATTGGGGTATCAACGCCCTCAATAGTAATTGTTCCCTTTTGAGAACCATGCTCACGAAGGTGCTTTGTAAGAGCTCTTGTATCAATGTTTGTAAGCCCTACAGTCCCCTCCTCTCTGAGGCGATCCCCAAGAGAAGAAGTAGCATTCCAATGGCTATATTCTGTAGAATAGTCTGCCACCAAGATGGCCTGCATATAGATATGCTCGCTCTCAAGATAACGCGATATTCCCTCGGGCGACACCTCAAAAGATGGGATACCATAATTTCCCACCATGGGGTAGGTCATCACCATAATCTGTCCCATGTAACTTGGGTCTGTCAAGCTCTCGGGATAGCCATTCATGGCTGTATTGAATACAACCTCTCCTACAATATTTTTCTCTGCTCCAAAAGAATAGCCCTCAAATGAGGTGCCATCTTGCAGCGTTAGGGTTGCTTTCTTCATATTACTCCTTATGCCAATCGTTTTCCACATAGTTGATGAATGCCTCATTTACAAGGTGTGCCCCTCCCGGTGTTGGGAAGTTCCCTGTAAAATACCAGTCTCCGGGATGATTGGGGATAGCGTCGTGCAACCCCTCAATGCTCTGGAATACAATCTTCACCTCAGCTTTAAGCTGCTGGGGTTTTACCAGTTCTACAATCTTTTCGGAGATCTCCTCAGGCGAAAATGGCTTGTATATAGCCTTTACCACATTGGGTACAAAGTTGTTGCGCGACACCTTGCGTAAGCCCAAAGCCTCACGGTATTGTTGCTCTATGATGTAGTTGGTACCACGCTCCTCATGCAGGGCAATAGCAGCACGGAAGGCAATGAACTCCTTCATCCTACTCATATCAATCCCATAGCAATCGGGGTAACGTATCTGAGGAGAGCTGGATACAATAACAATTAGTTTGGGGCCAATGCGATCGAGTATTTTGAGGATACTTTGCTTGATAGTCGTACCTCGTACGATACTATCGTCTATGATTACAAGATTATCTTTCCCGTACTCTATGCTACCATAAGTAACGTCATAGACGTGCGCAGCGAGGTCATTACGGCTATTCCCTTCTGCAATAAAAGTCCGTAGCTTGATGTCCTTAATCGCCACCTTTTCTACGCGAACCTTGCGATTGATAATGGCCGATAACTCCTCTGGAGAACAAGTGCCATTTTTTTCTTTTATAGCCTCTAGCTTTTCTCGATTCAGATGATCGTTGAGTCCCTCTACCATCCCATAATAGGCAACTTCTGCAGTATTAGGGACAAAGGAGAACACCGAGTGATCAAGATCATTATCAATGGCCTGTAAGATTTTAGGAGCAAGCAAATAGCCCAGTTTCTTACGCTCTTTGTATATATCAACGTCACTGCCTCGCGAGAAGTAAATACGCTCAAAGGAACAAGCCTTAAGGTTATCGGGAGCCAAGATCTGCTCCATACGTATCTCCCCTCTCTGGTTGATAAGGAGAGATTGCCCTGGTAGCAATTCTTGTATCGTATCATGCGCTACATTCATTACGGTTTGGATAACAGGACGCTCCGAAGCAATTACGGCTATTTCATCATCTGCGTAGTAAAATGCCGGTCGAATGCCGTGGGCATCGCGCACAGCGTACATCTCTCCACTACCGGTAAGCCCACACATTACAAATCCGCCATCCCAAAGGGGAGCAGCTTTGCGCAGCACTTGAGCGAGATCCATCTTCTCTTCTATATAGTGAGTGATGTCCATTCCTCGCAAGTTGTGCTCCAAACGCCCCATAGTATACACACGCTCTACCTCGCGATCAAGCCTATGCCCAATCTGCTCTAGCAGGATATGCATATCGCTAATTACGCGCGGATGCTGCCCTTTGCTGGTGATTGCATCAAAGATTGCATCTACATTCGTAAGATTGAAATTACCACAAATGGCAAGGGTGCGTGCACGCCAATTGCTACGGCGAATCATCGGATGAACAAAGGAGAGACCGCTCTTGCCCGTAGTAGAGTAACGGAGGTGTCCCATGTAGCATTCTCCTGCAAAGGGGATATGCTCTTGAGCGAAAACAGCATCACTGAGTTGCTCGGAGGTATAGTCTGCAAATAGGCGATGCGTATCGCTGAATATCTCTGCAATAGCATTAGATCCCTCTGCACGTTGGCGATAGAGGTACTCTTCTCCCGGAGCGGCATGTTGCTTGACGGCGGCGAATCCTGCCCCTTCTTGCCCACGGTTATGCTGTTTCTCCATCAGCAGGTAGAGCTTATTGAGCCCGTACATCCAGGTACCGTACTTTTCTTGATAGTAAGAGAGCGGTTTCAGGAGCCGTACGAGAGCTATCCCGCATTCATGTTTGAGTGGTTCCATAGAGGATTATCTACTTAATGGAGATTAACGACCTTTCTTTTGTTGATTGCGCATCTGCTGTTGCTGGAGACGCTGAGCCTCCTCAAGACGTGCCATAAACCCGGATTTTTTCTTGGGTTTCTTCTTATTCTCTTCCATCTTGGCAAGCACTTTCTCTTCATTGATGAGAAGACGACTTCCGAGGAATTGCAAGATGGTAATGAGGGTAGAAATAAAGTAGTAATAGCACAGCCCCGAGGCATTGTTATTGAAGAAGAAGAAGAACATGATAGACATGATATAGGGCATGTACTTCATCATCTTCATTTGCTGATTGTCCCCTGTAGCAGACATATTCATCGTGTACCTAGAGTAGAGAATATTGGTCACAGCCCATAAGAGACAGAAGAGACTCAAATGATTTCCCATCAAACCGGAGAGAATAGGTATATCAAAGTTCCACGAAATAACGGCGTCGTAGGTAGAGAGGTCTTGCGCCCAAAGGAAAGACTCTCCACGCAACGCAATAGCCGTTGGGAAGAACATATACAAAGAAATCAAGAAGGGCATCTGTAGCAACATAGGCAAGCACCCACTCATCGGGCTCGCTCCGGCTTGCTTATAAAGAGCCATAGTCTCCTGACTTCTCTTCATCATCATAGCTTGCTCCTGACCGGGATACTTGTCGTTAATAGCCTGTATCTGTGGCTTAAGTACTCGCATCTTTGCTTGCGACATGTAGCTTTTGAAGGTAAGAGGAGAGAGAGCCATTTTGATAATAAGGGTAAGGAGAAGAATGATCAACCCCCAATTGGAAATGTACTTGCTGAGGAAGTCTACAATCGGGATGATCAAATGCACGTTGAGCCAGCGGAAAACACTGCCTCCTACATACACAAGATGCTCCAAATGGAGGCGATCTCCGTCTTCGTCTATACCCTGGTCATACGCCTTTAGCAGGTGGTGCTCCAAGGGCCCCATGTAGAGCGTAAAATGCGCGCTGGCGTCTTGAGCATTGCTAAATGGGAAGGATGTTACGACCTTACAGTCTTTGGTGTACTCCCCGTCCTTGGGCATAACAGTCTGCTCTAGGCTGGAGCTTTCGAAAGCATTGGCAGCATCGGCAATCCACACCGAGGAGAAAAACTTGTCTTTGAAGGCAATCCAAGAGATTCTTTCGTTCACTTTCTCACTCTTCGACCCCTTCTCGCTCAAGCGTTCTACCTTGTCGGCAAACAACTTATAGTAGATGGCAGAGTATTGATTTTCGTTTTGCCAAGATAGCTCTTGACGGCGAATCTTTTGAGCAATCTCCAAATCTTGGTAGCGCATATTGCTTGGGAACAACCGATCGAGGTGCGCTCCGCTGATGCTCAGTCGCAAACGATAGTCATTCGGCACTAGCGTATAGGCAAAGTCTAGATAGGCGGCACTATCCACTCTCAAACGCATTGTAAGAGAGGAGTCAGACTGAGCGATAGGCTCAAAATAGAGATCTTTGGTATCAATAACCTGCCCCATCTTTGTACGTAAGGGGAGGTTAAACGAGCAATCCTCCGGTGTAAAAAGATCGAGCGGTTGCTCCTTTTGTGCTTTGTATTCTTTAAGGCGAGCTTGTACGGCAGCCCCTCCATGGTTGGAGAAAGAGACTACAAGCTTCTCATTCTCTAGTTTAACAATTTGCTCTTGCCCCCCGGATAGCCCCAAAAGAGGAGACGTCTCGGGTGCTAGCGAATCTGTGGATGTAGGCGATACTACCGACGAAGATGTGGTCTCCGCAGGAGCAGGAGAAGTGGCTTCGATAGGCTCTTTGGGAGTAGCTTCCTCGGGAGTTGGACGGTTTAAGAACATGAATCCGATAAGCACTACCGCTATCAAAGACACACCGATGATTGTATTTTTATCCATATTACTTGGTTATGCTCAAAAAGTAGAGAGACTCCCAACAGTTGGAAAGGAGTCTCTATCAGAAGAGGGGAATTACTTTGTATTATGATACGCCACAGCCGCACGAATAAAGCCCATAAAGATGGGACTGGGATTTACCACCGTGCTGTTATACTCGGGATGATACTGCACGCCAATGTACCAAGGGTGACCTTCGAGTTCGAGGGCTTCCACAAGATTTGTTTCAGGATTTTCCCCAACGCAATGGAAACCATTATTCTCAAAAGCCTCTCTGTACTCACCATTGAACTCGTAACGATGGCGGTGACGCTCGCTTATCATGGCCTTACCATAGGCTTCGCTGATCTTGCTGCCGGGTTTTAAGCGGCACGTATAAGCTCCTAAGCGCATAGAGCCACCAAGATCGGTTACCGTCTTCTGTTGCTCCATAATATCAATCACCCTATTCTTCGAAGCCGGTGCAATTTCTGCGGTATTAGCATCAGCCAAGCCCAATACATTACGGGCAAACTCAATGGCCATACACTGCATACCGAGGCAGATACCTAGGGTGGGAATACCCTTCTCGCGGGTGTATTTGAGTGCTACAAGTTTCCCCTCCACACCGCGTTGTCCAAAGCCGGGGGCAATGATCACGCCATCGAAACCCGATAGGAGCTCTGCTACATTCTCTTCCGTGATATGCTCACTTTGGATGCTGGTCAAACGCAGCTTTTTATCATTATAGGTACACGATTGCAAGAGGGATTCGTCAATAGACTTGTAGGCATCTTGTAGCTCTACATACTTGCCAACCAGGGCGATAGACACCTCTTCGTGGGCACTCTTTAGTTTCTCCACAAAAGCACACCAAGCCTTCATCTCGGGGCGAGGGCCGGGTTCTATACCCACCTTACGCAATACAGCCTCATCCATTTTCTGATCTCTCAAAAGTAGAGGGATCTCATAAATTGTGGGCATATCAATGCTCTGAATCACCGCATCCGGAGCTACGTTGCAGAACTGAGCCACCTTGGCAAGGATGTCTTTTTGCAACGCCTGTTCGGTACGAAGCACCAGTATATCGGGCTGGATACCGGCCTCTTGGAGTTGCTTTACAGAGTGCTGGGTTGGCTTGGTTTTAAACTCGCCTGCAGCATGGATATAAGGCACGTAAGTGAGGTGTACACAAAGGCAATTTTTACCAAGTTCCCACTTAAGCTGTCGCACAGCCTCGAGGAAAGGGAGGGACTCAATGTCTCCCACCACTCCACCAATTTCTGTGAGAACAAAATCGTAATTTTCTTTCTGACCAAGGAGTTTTACATTCCGTTTGATCTCGTCCGTGATATGGGGGATTACCTGAATGGTCTTACCCAAATAGTCACCTCTACGCTCCTTACGGATTACATTCTGATAGATACGCCCCGTGGTTATGTTATTGGCACGCGAGGTAGGCACGTTCAAGAATCGCTCGTAATGCCCCAAGTCCAAATCGGCCTCATGCCCATCGTTGGTCACATAGCACTCCCCGTGCTCGTAGGGATTGAGTGTACCCGGGTCTATATTGATATAGGGATCAAACTTCTGAATCGTTACCTTAAACCATCGAGCCTGTAACAACTTTGCGAGAGAAGCGGCTACAATTCCCTTGCCAAGAGATGATACAACACCCCCTGTCACAAATATATACTTCGTGTCTGTACCCATACGGTCTTTGTATTACTATGCTTTTGTTCTTTTTCGTTGCATCCGGAGGTATACACCTTTAATATATATAGGGAAATAAAGCATCGGACAAACGCTCTTCCCTCTGGGCTATACCTTTCTGCAAAGGTACAATTTTGCGTTCGAACGGACACCCTTTCTTCTCTCTAGATAGCGCAATATTGGTACGAAATGGGGGAGAAAAACGAAACAAAGGAAGATGAAAATCTTTTCTAGCCAGAATTGGACTCGGACACAGGCTGAAAAATATTTTATTTCTGCCCGAAAAAGAAAAATTTTCTGGGCAAGAATGAAAAAATTTTCACCCTGTAAATCTTTGTTTTTCAGCCTCTATTTTTAGAAGGATCAATCCGAAGCTAAAAAGGGAGCCTACCACCCTCTACCCTCTCGGAAGAGAAACGATTTTAGAGTTTAGACTAATCTAGGAAAGCCCTCCTCCTCTTTTGGCAAAGTCTCCCCCTTACTTTTGTCCATTCGTTGTACTCGATACTAGAATCTGCAATAGTATAAAATCTGCATCAACCTAATGGTTATTCCAAAAAGTATCGTACCTTTGCAGTCGAAAGTTCCGGGGCATTAGCTCATCTGGCTAGAGCGTGACACTGGCAGTGTCGAGGTGATCGGTTCGAGTCCGATATGCTCCACAATACAATTCTTTTCTTTTTCTGAAATACGTGTAGGTGTGGTGGGATATCCTAGGATGGAGTTCTCTGTACACATTAGTGTATTGTATCTCTTTCGTTCTCCTTACATCGTACAGTTCAAAAGTTTTATAGTTTACTCATAGTTACTGCTCTACGGCATTACTTTTGACCATGCAGGAGCAGTTCTCCCAATAAAAGAGCTATTCTTACGGCAAAATCGGTACCTTTGTATGGGGTGAGGCATCAAGACAGAGTCTCGTCCCTACATGATTTATAATCGCATCGAGAGAGAAACTTATGCAACTCACGCACCTTTCCCAAATCATTGGGCTACTAGAGAGCAACTACCACTCCCACAGAATACTGAAACAACTCAACCCCCAAACACAAGAATGGGAGTGGCTTACGGGCGAGACTGTAGCCCAAAATTGTATGCTGGCAGCCAAAGGGCTTGCCCAACTGGGGGTAGAACCGGGAGATTGCATAGGCATTTATAGTCCCAATAAGAGCGAAGGGCTATATACCGAACTAGGGATCTTTGCCTTGCGTGGAGTCTCTGTTCCCTTTTATTCTACCTGCTCTCCGGATCAAGTCTACTTTATTGCGTGCAGTGCCGGGATCAAAACCATCTTCGTAGGCGAGCAATATCAGTACAATAATGCCTATCAAGTACAGCACGAACGGGGACAAATCGAGCGAATTATAATCTTCGATCGGCAAGTAGTACGCCAGTTCGACGACAAAACCTCTATATATTACGATGAGTTTATACGCATAGGAGACTCTATGCCCAGCGAAACCAAGGTAAAAATTCGCATGAGCGAAGCGCGAAGCGAAGACCTTGCCGTTCTCATCTATACAAGCGGAACCACAGGAGAACCGAAAGGAGTACAGGTGCTTCACCATGCTTTTGTGGAACAAATCAGACGACATCATGAGGTATATCCGGCTCTTGGCCCCAACGATACCTCGGTGAACTTCCTTCCCCTTAGCCATATATTCGAAAAGGCTTGGGTATATGTATGCTGGGCGTTGGGAGTGCGCGTTGCCATCGTCACCAACCCCAAACGGATACAGGAGCTAATGCCTCAAATTAAGCCCACTCTTATGTGTAATGTTCCTCGCTATTGGGAGAAAGTATACCAAGGAGTTATGGCGCATATTGACGAGTCTCCTCGCTTTATGGCAAGCCTTTTTCGGCGAGCCATCAAAGTGGGGAAACGCTATAAACTTGACTATTGGAACCAATATAAACCCGCTCCCCTCTTTCTTTCTTTGGAGCATTGGATATATAAACACACCATCTACTACCTGCTAAAGCATGCCACAGGATTGCAAAACGGACGCTTCTTCCCCACGGCAGGATCGTTGCTCAGCGAACCCATCAATGAGTTCTTGAATGCGGTAGATATCCCCATCATCATAGGATATGGACTCTCCGAGACCTGTGCTACAGTGTCAGCTTACCCCGAGCGTGGATTTGTCTTATCGTCTATCGGCGAAGTATTCGAAGGAATAGAAGTACGCATCGCTCCCGAGGATAATGAAATCCAGCTACGAGGGGAAACAATTATGCCGGGATATTACCACAACGAGGCTGCCAATGCTGAGGCTTTTACCGAAGATGGATGGTTCCGTACAGGCGATGCAGGTCGTCTAGAAGGGCGCACCCTCTTTTTTACGGAGCGTCTGAAAGATCTCTACAAAACTGCTAATGGGAAGTATATTGCCCCACAGCAAATCGAAAACCTCCTTACATCTCATCGGCTTTTCGAGCAAGTAGCCGTCGTAGCCGACGGATACAAATTTGTTTCCGCACTTATCTACCCCAATTGGTCGCTCCTTATCTCCCTCGCCCAAGAGCGAGACCCCAACATAGACTCCTCATGCCCACTTGAGCAAATCGCTCACATGCCGGTAATGCAACAGGTTGCTATGGCGCACATTGAGGAGCTACAAGCAGGGCTGGCCGCCTTTGAGAAAATCAAACGTATCACCCTCATTTGCGAGCCTTTTAGCATGGAACGAAATGAGATTACTCCTTCGCTCAAACTGCGTCGTAAGATTATCTACGAACATTACCAGGCTGAGATAAAAAACATGTACAAGGAGCCCTAATGCCCCCTCGGGGAGCGACGGAGATTCTTTCCTCCACACTTTCCCTTTCGGAGGCACCTGACCATAGGGCATTACTAAGCATCACTACAGAGAATTGTTGCGTATCTTTGGTCAGATTATATAAGGATATATTCATATAGAGACAGCATGGAAAGACCTAAACTATCAAATCGTTTTTGCCCGGAGGGGATGACGGTTGAGGAGTGGCAAGTGGCTCTTCGGCATGAATTTGCACGCGATAATGAATTTATCGTTGAGCATCTCGATGACAATAAAATATGGGGGGACTATTTAGTGCACAACGGTGCAAATCACTACCGCGTAGCCTTTAGAGGAGTACGTAGTGACAAGAACTTTTGTTCGTGCCTCGACTTCCGAACCAATGGTTTAGGGACCTGTAAACATATAGAAGCCGTCTCCCTTTATTTACAGAAACACGAAGAAGGGTATCCCTGGGGGCACCGGGCTTATACCCCTCGTCACACCTCTTTATACGTAAGCTACAAAGGAGGGAGGTCTGTGCGCCTGAGCATCGGGATTAGTGACCTCAAGAGCTACGAGTCATTTAGACGCAGGTACTTCGATAGCAACAACATACTCCTAGAGGAGCATTACCCTAAGCTCGAACAGATTTATGAAGAGGGGCTGGCCATCAATGGAGACTTCCGCTGTTACGACGACGTTTGGGAGTTTGTAGAAGGAGAGCTTGAAGCCACAAATTGGCAACGACAATTGGTTGAGAGATACCCCGATAGAGAGCTCGCTACGGACTATGCCTTGACCTGTACCCAGCCCGAGTTGCGCCATGAGATGTTTGAGTATCTACTGCAAGGGAATGGTATTGTAGTGGGAGAGATGACCACAACACTCCGCAAACAGATCATTGCCATCATTGATTATACCAATTCTATAGAAGCCACTCCCTCTCTTATTGTGGCAGAGGATGCCTACTCTGTGAGCCTCTGGAAGAGACTCATCCAGCACTCCCCTCTCCGGCAAGAGAAACTGAATATTGTCACTCCTGAGTCCTTCAACGTAAAGGAACGCTTCTTTGCCAACCTATACAACTGCATCTTTATAGAGAATGCCGATCTCCTAAAAGAGTGGCACAATAAGATGTCTATCACCATCAAACGACTCAAGTTTAAGCATCTATACATGCATCTTAAGTCGGTCAATCACCTGACTCCCGTGCAATTCTCTTCTATTGCTCAGCACATTTCTCCCTACATTATTGGTCCTTTCTACCGCTTCATACGCGACTATCGCCCCCTATTCCCCCTCCTCGATAATGGAGAGAACTTCCCCGACATACTGCACTCTTTTGTATTCTGTCGCACTCATACCGAGCACCTCACTTGGGGTGACTTCAAAGGAATAGGAAGCAATGAGGGACATCTACATGATGCCCAAAAACAAGTAGAGAAATGGCTACACGATACGGTGCATATACTGAACGATGATCAAGCTCGACAGCTTCTGATCGAGAAGATAGAGGCTCTACTCAGTCACCAATGATAGACTACGAAAAGGAACTCAATCCTGCTCAGGCCGAGGCGGTACTCTACGATGATGGCCCAGCCTTGGTAATTGCCGGAGCAGGATCCGGCAAGACACGTGTACTTACCTACAAGCTAGCTCATCTACTTGAGGAGGGGTATGACCCTCACAAACTTATGGCTCTCACCTTTACCAATAAAGCGGCTCGAGAGATGCTTTCTCGTGTGGAGTCTATGGTGGGGAGTAGGGATACCTTCCGCATGAAGCTGGGTACCTTTCACTCTGTCTTTTCGCGCTATCTGCGTATATACGCTCCGCTTTTGGGGTTCACTCCCAACTTTAGTATTTATGATACGAGTGACAGCAAAAGCCTTGTCAAACGCATTATAAAGGAGATGGCGCTCGACCCTAAATTCTACACACCCAAGCTGGTATTGGGGAGGATTTCGCACTGCAAAAACAACCTAATCACCCCCGAAGGCTATGCTGCCGGAGGCGAATACGCAGAGTACGACTACCGACGAGGGGTACCCATGTTGCACTCCCTCTATGCAGCTTATGTAGCACAATGCCGTCAAGCCAACGCCATGGATTTTGACGACCTTCTGTACTATTTCAATATCCTCTTACGAGATCATCCCGACGTACAGGCCGAGTGCGCTGCGAGTGTAGACTATCTACTCATCGATGAGTACCAAGATACCAACCCCTCTCAGTACTTGATAGCACGCCGTCTTGTAGAGGCCAAACAGCGGATATTCGCCGTAGGAGACGACGCTCAAAGCATCTATTCGTTCCGTGGAGCCAGCATGCAAAACATCCTCACCTTCACGCACACGTTCCCCTCGGCACGGCTTTTCAAACTCGAAGAAAACTACCGTTCTTCTCAGCGCATCGTGGCACTGGCAAATAGTTTGATTGAGCACAACGTACACAGAATTAAAAAAGAAGTTTTTTCTAACCGAGCAAAGGGAGAAAAAATTGACCTCTACGAGATGGAGTCTGGCTATCGCGAAGCTCAACACGTTGTAGAGTCTATCTACAAACGCTACTGCAAACACTCGGATACCTCCTACGGCTCCTTTGCTATACTCTATCGCACCAATGCACAAAGCCGTCTTTTCGAGGATCAGTTACGCCAAGCAGGTATTCCCTATCGCATCTATGGAGGTATTGCCTTCTACAGTAGAGCCGAGATCAAAAATGTACTAGCTTATCTGCAACTCATTGCAAACCCTCATAACAACGAAGCCTTTGAGCGTGCTGCCAAATACCCTCGTAAGGGGATTGGTGATAAAACGCTGTCCTTAATCCGAACAGAAGCCGCCGAGAGCAAAACCTCTCTCTTCACTGCAGCAGAGTCTCTTATAGCTCGCCCGGATGCTCTCCCTTCGTCTGCCCGCACCAAACTCACGGCCTATCTAGAGCTAATCCGTGATATTACTTATAATCCCGAGGCCAAGACACTTGTGGAGTGGGTACAGTCTATCCTCCTTCGTTCTCAAATCCTGGATATACTCCGTGCAGACACTTCTATTGAAGGGCACACTCAGCTGGAGAATGTAAACGAATTCGTCTCCGGAGTACAAGAGTTTGAGGATGAAACTTCGGCTGATGGGCTCTTTTTTGAGCGAGGCGAGACCACCTCTCTACACGACCTGCTCGTGCTTTTCCTCCAAGGCGTCACCCTGATTACAGACAACCTAGAGACGGGAGAAAATGCCGATGCCGTGCACCTAATGACCATCCACGCAGCCAAAGGACTTGAGTTCGACTACGTATACATTGTTGGTCTAGAAGAGGGGCTATTCCCCTCTATGCTGAGTGCTGAAGAGGAAAATATAGAGGAGGAACGTCGTCTTCTCTACGTGGCAATTACCCGTGCCAAAGAGTATTGTTCTATCTCCTTTGCACGCTACAGAGCCATCAATGGGATGACAGAATACATGATCCCCAGCCGCTTCTTGAGAGATCTGGACATGAGGTATCTGAATCTGTACAATTGCTCGGCAGACCTTAAATTCACAAGTAGAAGTAATGACTTTGCCCCCCTCTCCTCATGGGGAAGTAGCAAGAATCGACGCGGAGAGTTAGGGCTAGATTTTGAGGATATTGCTACCCTAAATTCACCTCCTTCTCAGGGAGAAAAATTCCCTATTTCAGAGAAAAAAGAATCCTCTTTTGCCCCATCTTTACAAGGAGCTTCAGGCAGTAAACGAGCTATCCCCATCCCCTATTCGCAAAGGAAAGCTCCCAAAGGCGCCCCTAAGGGAACCGTGGATTTTTCGGTAGGAGATATTGTGCAACATCCCACATTCGGGCGAGGAGTAGTAACGAGTGTACTTGACAAGGGAGAAAACTCCAAAATACAAGTCAACTTCGATACCGCCGGAGAAAAAACGATACTGATCCGTTTTGCTAGTCTCAAAAAGCTAGTAGATTAGTTCAGTTTTTGTACCTTTGCGCTCGGATCTTCACATGATGGGTCTTGGTCAGGTAGCTCAGCTGGATAGAGCAACTGCCTTCTAAGCAGTCGGTCTCGGGTTCGAATCCCGACCTGATCACAACCTGATTATCAGGTATTTAGCCCTCAATATCGAGGGCTTTTTTGTTGTCTCACTATGAGAAAACGCCCTATTTTCGAGCGGTTTTAGTCCCAAAAAGGTTACAAAAAACACTACTTTAGCAGATACAACATGACTACCAAACGGGATGAGGGTTGAGTTTGTGCTATAATATTCTATGAGAGTTAGTTCCTTTCATTTCAGATAAAAAAGGGGAGTTGTAACCCCTTCAAAGTCGCGAAAAACACGTACCTTAGCAAGTCGTAAAGCACCAAAGAGAAAAAGAAAAAACCTCAAAAAGAGGAGCTTTTGGCTCGGGTGCCGCACCAAAGGATGTAAATAATAGAAGAGAATAAAGATCCTATGTACACTCTACAGACTATTGCAGAAAAGATACACGCTCACCAATGTGCAATTCGTAGTGAAGTCTTCATTGAGCATTTCCTCACCGATAGCCGTTCCCTCATGCACCCCCAGAGCACCCTATTTTTTGCGATTCGTACAGTCACAGGTGATGGGCATCTCTATATTGATCAGCTCTATAACCATGGAGTTCGCAGCTTCGTTGTCAAGGATGAATTCGACAAACTGACCCAACAATACCCCGATGCTAACTTTCTAGAGGTTCGAGATGTTATTCGTTCTCTACAGAAGATAGCCGCGGAGTGGCGTAGAGAGTTCAATATCCCCGTCGTAGGGGTTACAGGGAGTAATGGCAAGACCATTGTCAAAGAATTCCTCTATCAGCTACTTGCAGATACTTATCGAGTGGTGCGTTCGCCTCGCAGTTACAACTCCCAACTCGGGGTTCCCCTATCGGTTCTCAAGATGACTTCGGAGGATCAAATTGCCATTTTCGAAGCAGGCATCTCCCAATTAGGAGAGATGGCTCGCATAGAAGAGGTGATCAAACCCACCATCGGAGTTATTACCAACATAGGCTCGGCACATCAAGAAAACTTTAGTAGCATTGCCCAAAAGGTAGACGAAAAACTACTCCTCTTTGGTGGTTGCGATCGCATTGTCTACAATATGGACGAGCCCGAGATAGTGGCAGGGTTACAAAGATTGGGCCTTCTCTCTCGAGCTCGGGGATGGAGTAGAAAAGACCCAAAAGCCCATCTCTACGTTCGTAGTATAGAGACAGGGCGAGACACTACCAAGCTTAACTTTTTGGTCTTGGGGATAGAATACTCCATCGAAATCCCCTTTACCGATCAAGCCTCCATTGAGAATGTACTTACGTGCGTCCTTACCACGATCATCATTAACCCCTCGTTAATTGACCATCCTGAGCTATTCTCGAAGCTCGAACCCGTAGAAATGCGTTTGGAGCTCATCGAAGGGAATAGGAATAATCTTATTATCAACGATGTTTACAACAACGATATAAACTCCCTAAAGATCGCTCTTGACTTCCAGCAACAACGTGCAACCGACGCCGATCTTGAGCCCGTACTTATCCTGACCGAGATACAGCAGAGTGCTCTTAACGAGCGGCCTCTTTACAGCCGTGTAGGAGAACTCATTGGGAAATATAGGATTAGTAAATTCTACGGGATAGGGAAGGAGCTATTTGCTTATCGAGAGTTTTTCCCGGCAGTAATCGGCGAAAGGAACTTCTTCCCCAGTGTAGAAGACTTCTTATCCAGCGACATTCCACAACAGCTTTCACAAGCCTGCATCCTAATCAAAGGCGCTCGATCCTTTCATTGCGAACGCATTTCGGATCGTCTGTCGCGCAAAGTGCATGAGACGACCCTAGAGGTCGATTTGGATGCTGTGGCCCACAATCTCCAGTACTACCGCTCCAAACTACCACAAGGGACGCAATGCATTGCCATGGTCAAGGCTCAAGGCTATGGAGTAGGAGCCTACGAAGTCGCCAAAAAACTAGACCAAATGCACGTAGGTGCCCTTGCCGTAGCCGTGGCCGATGAGGGACGCGAATTGCGCAGTCAGGGTATTCTCTCTCCCATCCTCGTGATGAATCCGGAGCCAACAGCCTTTGATACCCTTTTGGAGTGGCACCTAGAACCCGTTGTTTTCTCGTGGAAGTTGCTGCGCGCTCTTGCAAATAAGATTGACAAACAGGGCTTTGATAATATCGGAGTGCATATAGAAGTAGATACCGGTATGCACAGACTCGGATTCCGTCCGGACGAGATTCCCGAATTGGCTCGCTTTTTTGCGCAGAGCCACCTGCTACGTGCTCGGAGTATTTTCACACATTTGGCAGCGGCAGATATGCCGGAAGAAGACGCCTTCACACGCAATCAACTTGAAGTATTCCGCACCACGGCCGATCAATTCTCAGAGATTGCAGGGTACCGCCCCCTCTACCATGCTCTTAACACTGCAGGTGTAGAGAGATTCCCCCAATACGCTTTCGATTGTGTACGACTCGGTATCGGATTGTATGGCATATCCCCAACTATGGATAAGCATCTTGAGCCGGCAGTACGGCTGCGCACCACCCTACTACAAAAGTCATATATCTCCGGAGATGAAACGATTGGGTATGGTAGACGTGGACATCTCACCCAAGGAGGCGAGATTGGTATCATCCCCATTGGTTATGCCGATGGCTACAGCCGACGCATGAGCTGCGGCAGAGGATGGGTAGTAGTGCATGGCAAGCGCTGCCCGATTGTGGGGAATGTTTGCATGGATACCTGCATGATTGACCTAAGCCAATGCCCCGAAGCTCAAGAGGGAGACGAGGTAATACTCTTTGGTGATAAAGAGGCTCGGATTGAAGACCTCGCAAGTGCCATCGATACGATTCCCTACGAACTTATTGCCGATCTTGCACCTCGAGTGCGTCGTGTATACTACCAAAATTAGCCCTAAAAGCACCCTCAAGAGAGGCAATGATAGACGAGGTTACAAAACAGAAAATCATTGATACTGCACATATTGTTGATGTAGTTAGCGACTTTGTTTCACTCCGCAGAGCGGGCGTGGATTACATAGGGTTATGCCCTTTTCACGCAGATCGTCGTCCCTCATTCCACGTATCGCCATCCAAAAACATCTGCAAATGCTTTTCGTGTGGTGAGGGAGGTACCCCGGTATCTTTCCTTATGAAGTTGGAGAAGATGACCTTCCCGGAAGCCCTCCGCTACCTAGCTCGCAAGTATGGAATCCCCCTAGAGGAGCGAGAGGAGAGCCCCGAGGAGCGAGAGCGTCGTAACCAGCAAGAAAGTATGTATTTGGTGCAAAAGTTTGCAGCAGAGTACTTTGGGAAGCAACTTCTAGAGGGCGACGAAGGGCGCAATATTGCTCTCTCCTACTTTCACTCTCGCGGCGTAACCGAAGAGGTGATCGAGAAATTCCAATTGGGATATGCCCCATCCTCTCATAATGCCCTACTCACAGCAGCGACCCAAGCCGGCTATAATGCGAAATATTTGTACGCTACGGGGTTGTGTTTCGAGCCCAGTGAGGGAAGATTGGGAGGCGACCGCTTCCGAGAGCGCATCATGTTTCCCGTCCACTCCGTAAGCGGACGTATCGTCGCCTTCGGGGGGCGCATCATGGGGAAGAGCGACAAAATGGCAAAGTATATAAACTCTCCGGAGAATATTATCTACTCAAAAAGTCGCGAATTGTACGGACTTTATTTTGCAAAAAAGGCGATTGCCCAAAAGGACAAAGTCTACTTGGTGGAGGGATATATGGATGTAATTGCCATGCATCAAGCCGGTATCGAAAATGTGGTAGCCTCCAGCGGTACAGCCCTCACACGAGAACAAATCCGCTTAATCCGTCGTTTCTCCAAAAACATTACCGTACTCTACGATGGGGATGCTGCCGGTATAAAGGCGGCAATACGGGGGATTGATTTACTCCTTGAGGCAGGAATGCATATACGAGTACTCGTCTTGCCCGCAGGTGAAGACCCCGATTCTTTCTCTCGTAGCCGAACCATTGATGAGTTTAATGACTACATTTCGGAGCACGAAGTCGACTTTATCACATTCAAAACAGGACTATTCCAAGATGATATGGCATCTAGCCCCGGGAGGCGAGCAGCCGTTATCAATGATCTTGTTCACAGCATAGGACTTATCCCAGACACTATAGAACGAAGCGTATATGCCCAAAGTGTAGCTCAAACTCTCCATATTGACGAAGAGCTACTCCTCCGGCAAGTAAAAATTGCTCGTTCCAACCACCTTATGGGTAGGGCAAACGAAGAGCAGGCTCGCAGCCGACAAGCAGCCCTACAAGAGGAGCGAAGGCGCAATGAAGAAAAGGAGCACGAAGAAGATACCCCTCTCAGCGAGACGGAAGATGAGGCTCTACCTTCTGACACTCCTACTCTACCGGAAATTCCCCCTACGCGCCAAGAGATTGAGCTCCTACGCCTTATAATTCGCTACGGAGAACGCCTTATCCCTATTGACAACGGCGATGGAACCCAAAGCGATATGCCCCTCGCGCTCTATATATACGAGTGGTTCGGAGCAGAAGAGATAGAGAAGTCTACTCCCCTATTCCAGAAAATTGTAAACGAAAGCATTGAGCAATTAAGTACTACAGAGAGCTTCCGCCCGGCTCATTTCTTTGCCAATCATCCGGAACCACGCATTGCGGACCTCACCCTAGACCTCCTGAGCGATCGGTACCAGTTGTCCCGAGCACAACGCCAAGCATTGGGCATATACAACGAAGACAATAGCCCAGAACTAGATACTATCATTAACGAGTCTCTCCACGCTATTGATGCCCTCCGTGTAGAACGTATTTTGCAAGAAATCGAACAGTGCCGGCAATCTCTAAGTGATGCACAACAGCATGGAGATGGTTCGCAAATAATGACCCTACTACAACGTATCAACGAACTCAATCTCAAAAAGAAAGAGATTGCCGAGCGGTTAGGAGGTATCACAATACTGCCCCACTAGCCTCCACAATAACAAATCCTTTTGACGTTGTCACAACCCAAATACTCTTTTTTTAATAGATGAATCCAGTCCCTTCTCCCCTACACATTACGTTACGAGCAGGTCGAGACGAATCAGTCTGCCGCTTTCATCCTTGGATATTTAGTGGTGCAATTGCCCACATAGAGGGCTCTCCGGAAGTAGGAAGTTTAGTCGAAGTTTTCTCTCACGATGGCAAAGCTCTAGGCTCCGGTTTTTACGAAGGAGGTAGCATCGCCGTTAGAATGCTCACCTATGGGCATCAGACCATTACCGACCTTTCCCTCTTCTTCCTCGAAAGGATATCGGCAGCTTACCGGCTACGCAAGGAACTACACTTAGTCTCGTCTACCAATACAGTGTACCGCTTGATTCATGGCGAAGGGGATGGGCTTCCGGGGCTCATCATTGACATCTACGGATCCACGGCGGTAATACAGGCTCATAGCTTGGGTATGTACCGGCAAATAAAAGTCATTGCAGATATACTTATAAAGCTACTTTCTCCCGAGGTAACAGCTGTTTACGACAAATCTTCGAGCACACTACCCTCACACAGCGAGGAGTACGTGGGTGATGGATTTATAGTGGGGAACAATAAAGCCGAGATTGTATTAGAGAATGGCATCCAGTTTATTCCGGACTGGGAGCACGGACAAAAGACAGGATTTTTCATTGATCAACGAGAGAATCGCCAACTTGTAGGAGAGATGGCTTGTGGCAAAAGGGTTCTCAATATGTTTTGTTATTCCGGAGGCTTCAGTCTCTATGCTTTGCAAGGGAAAGCAGAAGAGGTGGTCTCGGTCGATAGCTCAGCACGTGCCCTTTCCCTAGTTGAGGAAAACGTTGCTTGCAACTGGGGAGACTCCATTGCAGGCGGTAGACACGAAGGGGTTGTAGCCGATGCCTTCGAATATCTAAAGGGTATCGCCAAAGGGAGTTTTGACCTTATTGTTTTAGACCCTCCGGCATTTGCCAAGAAACGTTCCGCTGTAAAAAACGCTCTCAATGGCTACCGCAAACTCAATGCCCTTGCCTTAGAAAGGATTGCTCCGGGAGGTTTGCTCTTCACCTATAGTTGCTCCCAAGCTGTCTCTCCCGAAGAATTCCGACTAACGGTACTCACAGCAGCGGTACAGACCGGGCGCAGTGTACGGATTCTACGACAGATGCGCCAAGCCTCCGATCATCCCATAAGTATTTACCATCCCGAGGGAGAATATCTAAAGGGGCTCCTCCTATACGTAGAGTAATCCCGACAGTGCCCTCTCCCCTTAGCATGGTTCGTAATTACTAGCGACCCCGTGATGAGACAAAATAGAACGAGGATTTATAATTCCTCTAGATATAAGTCATAGCAAAGGGAGGGGATTCCTCACATCCCCCTCTGGGTGATTTCAAATAAAATCTCACCCTAATCACAGACTCGATACAGCCCTAGATTTCCCCAGATCTAGGGCTATTTATTTTTTATTATCAGGCAAACATTGATGAGAGGAATAGGTAATTTTGAGCAAGGGTCTAGTTCTTTTCTCCTTGGGAATAACTGACCTCTAAGAGAACGCTCCAAAGGGATTTTTAGAGAACAAGCGTAGGCGACTCTGCTCTCGTGGAGACTTTTCTAGTTCGCATGAACCTATTACCTTTGTCCGCAAAATACGGAAAAGCGATGCAAAAGACCCCTAACCTCGTGATTGTCGAATCACCTGCCAAAGCTAAGACGATAGAGAAATTCCTTGGGAAAGGCTTCCGAGTACTCTCAAGCTATGGACATATTCGCGACTTAAAAAAGAGTGGATTAGGTATAGACATTTCGCATCAATTCGCTCCAAACTACATTGTAAGTAAGGATAAACTTGCTGTAGTACGAGATCTAAAACAGGCAGCCGACAATGCCCAGATGGTGTGGTTAGCATCCGATGAAGACCGCGAGGGAGAGGCTATTGCTTGGCACCTATACGAGGTGTTAGAACGTGCAGGAAAGCCAACAAAAAGGATTGTTTTTCACGAAATAACACAGCAAGCAATTGACTATGCCATCGCCCATCCTCGGGATATCGATCTCAACCTTGTAGATGCACAACAAGCTCGTCGCGTACTCGACCGCATCGTAGGTTTTGAGCTTTCTCCCATCCTATGGAAACGCATTAAGCCGGCACTCTCGGCAGGACGTGTACAGTCGGTAGCCGTTCGTCTTATCGTAGATAGAGAACGGGAGATTCAGCAGTTTGTCCCCTCCTCTTCGTATAAGGTAGTAGCCTCTCTTTGCAAACAAACAGGGAAAGATTGCTTGCAAGCCGTTGCAGAAAAAACATTTGATACCGCAGAAGAAGCCAAGGATTTCTTAAGCCGCAATAGTGCTCAAGAGATGGAGGTACTAAGTCTCGTGAGCAAGCCCGGCAGGCGCTCTCCTGCAGCCCCCTTTACCACCTCTACTCTACAACAAGAGGCGGCTCGCAAACTAGGATACACCGTAGGTACAACCATGCGCATTGCGCAAAAACTATACGAATCCGGGCACATTACCTATATGCGAACGGACTCCGTTAACCTCTCCACATTGGCACTTAATAGTGCTGCCAAAGCCATAAAAGAGCGATGGGGCGAGAGCTACTACCAACTACGAAAGTACAAGACAAAGAGTAAGGGAGCACAAGAGGCACACGAAGCTATCCGCCCTACAGATCTGAGCAAAGAGAGTATCTCGGGTACTCCCCAAGAGCAAAAACTCTACGAAATGATCCATAAACGGACTCTAGCCTCCCAGATGGCAGACGTCGTTTTGGAGAAGACAACGGCAACCTTTAGGGGTCAGACCTCTAACGACGTTTTCGTAGCAGAGGGGGAGGTGATCCGTTTCGAGGGATTCCTCAAAGCCTATAACTATACTTCTCATAGCGACGAAGAGGAAGAAAAGAATAATCCCCATCAACTCCCAACTCTTAGTAAGGGAGAAATGCTCAATACCCAAGAGCTCGTTGCTACAGAGCATATAACACGTGCTCCGGCTCGTTACTCAGAGGCCTCTCTCGTACGCAGATTAGAAGAGCTTGGTATCGGACGACCCTCTACTTATGCCCCCACAATACAAGTTATACAAGCTAGAGAGTACGTACAAAAAGGGACCAGTAGTGGGAGCGAACATAAGTACCATGACTATATCTGCAACGCCCAGCATCCCACACCTACTCTCAAGATACGTACGGAGAAAATAGGTGCCGATAAGGGCAAACTTCTCCCCACAGACATCGGGATTGTGGTGAATGATTTTCTTGTAGAGAACTTCCCAAAGGTTATCGATTACAACTTTACGGCTCAAGTAGAAGGGCTCTTCGACCGAATAGCCGAAGGGAAAGAGATTTGGACCAACACTATGGAACAATTCTACACCCTCTTCCATCCCATGGTGGAGACGGCCCTAGAATCTTTTGACAATCACGCTAGAGGAGAACGAAATCTAGGTATTGACCCTGCCACAAATAAAGCTGTAACAGTACGCATTGGCCGCTATGGACCTTTGGTACAAATAGGAGAGAACACGCCTACCGAGAAAGCAAGTTTTGCATCACTACGGGAGGGGCAATCCATCCAAACCATTACGCTGGAGGAGGCTCTAGACCTCTTCAAACTACCTCGTACCGCGGGTCAATTTGAGGGGAGTGACGTAAAAGTGGCTTCGGGTCGCTTCGGTCCCTACATTCAACATGCAGGCAAGTTCACCTCCATTCCTAAGCAGTACGACCCCCTTTCCATCACGCTAGATGAGTGTATAGCTCTCATACAGGCGAAACGTGAAGAGGAGATAAAATCTGAGCTAAAGAGGTTCTCTGAGGATCCGGAACTCACCATACGTACGGGACGTTTTGGACCTTTCCTCAAACATGGGAAGGAAAACTATAAACTAAGCAAAGAGCAAAAAGAGCGGGCAGCCGAACTCACATACGAAGAGTGCCTTGAGATCATAAAGAATGGTCATCCATCAGGTACTCGCAAAGGATCAACCGGTAAACGAACGGTCACCAAATCTAAAAAGTAGCTCTCTATGCCTCGCTATTTCTTAGATATAGCCTTCGATGGAAGTAGCTACTGTGGTTGGCAGCGTCAGCCCAATGGGCTTGCCGTGCAGCAAGTAGTAGAGGAGGCTTTATCCCTTCTTTTCCGTGTCCCCGTCTCTATTGTAGGAGCGGGGCGTACCGATGCGGGGGTGAATGCCTACTCTTTGCCGGCTCATGTGGATATACCCGAGATGGCAAAAGGCTCGCCTTATCGCTGGCGCAAAAGTCTCAATGGCATCTTACCTCATAGCATAAATATCCGAAGCATTACACCGGTGCAGCCTTCTGCCCACGCACGCTTCGATGCAACATCTCGCCGCTATCTCTACTTTATAGCGGAAGAACGCGATCCCTTTAATCGGCAATGGGTGCTACCGGTGCGCCCTTTTCCCGACATCAAGAAGATGAACCAAGCGGCTCAATACCTTCTTGGTACGCACGACTTTATCAGTTTTAGTCGTCTGCATACCGATACGCATACCAATATATGTACGGTACAGGAGGCTTTTTGGTCTCCCTCGCTCTACCCTTCTACTTGGCAATTTAGCATCACAGCCAATCGCTTCTTACGCAATATGGTACGTGCTATTGTGGGCACTCTCTTAGAGGTGGGGGCTTCGACCCTTGCTCCGGAAGATATTATAGAGATTATTCATGCACAAGATCGTAATAGAGCAGGAGCCTCCGTGCGTGGAGAGGCCCTCTTTTTAGCTCATGTAGAGTACCCAAAAGAGATTTACTTAGATAGCAACATAACCCAAACAGATAGCAACACTTCTCTCTAACAAGGGGGTAAAAGTGGCTCAAAACAAAAAACTCACTACCTTTGTGATGCTGCGTAGAATCGATGGAGATTCCTTCGACTCTTTGGTTCAGTCTCAACCTATGGAGAAAATCGGGAGAGCGACTCTCGCACAAAGGACTCCCTAAGGTGTGCACATAAGTATTAGAAACTCTAAATATTGATAGACAGATGAAGAAATCAATTATTGCACTTTCTGCACTAGCTCTCGTGGTTTCTCTCGGAGCCTGCAAGCCCAAACAAAGCACCTATCGCCAGGTATACGAGAAAGCAAAGCAACGTGAGATTGCTCAAAATCAATCTTCGAACCATGCTCCAGAGGCGGACGAAAACGACATCATCGTGTCAAAGCCTGCTCAGAGTTCTGTACAAATGCGTCGCGAGCGTCTAACTCCCTCCGAAGGAGAAGATGCTAATCGTCTCAATCGTTATAGCGTAGTTATCGGAAGCTTCCAAAACCGCACCAATGCTCTTTCTCTAAAGGAACGCATGGAAGAAGCAGGTTTTAAGCCCATTCTTGCAGAAAACGAACACGGAATGATCCGCGTAATCGTGGCTAGCTTTATGAGCCGCGAAGAAGCTGTTTCTAGTCGCGAACAAATCAAAGAACGTTTTGCTCCTCAGTTCCAAGACGCTTGGCTGCTTGAAAGAGAAGCTCGCTAATCGATGGAAATAAAAGAGAAATTCCCACTAGTCTCGCACAACACCTTCGGTATCGAAGCCACTGCGGACTGGTGGGTTTCGTATCATTCTCTCGACGATCTTGATCGTCTAGCCCGCGATGAATACTTTACAAGTCTTCCCTACCTAGCTATCGGTGAGGGAAGTAATTTGCTATTCCTCAACGACTACCATGGAGCTATACTCTACTCCGAGATCAAGGATAGAGAGGTGCTTCCTACGCCCAAAGGCGAAGATCAAGACAGCGTTTTACTACGCATTGGATCGGGTATTATTTGGGATGAATTTGTAGCTTGGTCTCTAGAGCAAGGCTACTACGGAGCCGAAAACCTCTCTTGGATTCCGGGTTCTGTAGGCGCTGCTGCCGTGCAAAATATAGGAGCTTATGGTAGCGAAGTAGCCCAACTAATATACCAAGTAGAGACATTCGACCTCAAAACACGGTCGAAACGAGTTTTCTCCCCCAAGGAATGTCTCTACGACTACCGCTATAGTTACTTCAAAGAGAAGGAGGCCGAGCGTTACATCATTACACATGTAGTCTTCGCCCTCTCGCGTAAAGCGAATGTTAATCTCTCCTACAAGGCTCTACACGACTATCTCCCAAGTGGGAATATAACTCCCCGAGATGTGCGGAGAGCCGTTATCGAGATTCGCCAAGCAAAGCTCCCAGATCCTAAAGTACTTCCCAACGCAGGAAGCTTTTTCATGAACCCTATTGTCTCCTCGGAGGTTTACCAAGAGTTACAGGAGAAGTATCCCGATATGCCTCACTATCCGGCATCGCAAGGGGTAAAACTATCGGCAGCTTGGTTATTAGATAATGCCGGTCTCAAAGGGTATCGTGTAGGAAATGTTGGTACCTATGAGCGGCAACCGCTTATATTGGTCAATCGAGGAGGTGCAAAGGGTACAGAAGTTGCTCAGTTTGCATCCCTATTGGTCGAAAAAGTAGAAGCAGCCTTTGGTGTGACCCTTCACCCAGAAGTCCGTTATATCGGAGCTCCTACTCGTAGCTAACCCAAATAGCGCAGAGATGCAAAAAAAAGAGATTAGATCTGTACGGATTTTAGGATCCGGCACCAGCACCGGAGTACCCGAGGTGGGCTGCTATTGTAGTACCTGCCTAAGTACTGACCCTGCCGACAATCGAACCCGTACCTCTGTCCTTTTAGAGACAAACGAAGGGAAAAAGATCCTCTTAGATTGCAGCCCCGACTTTAGGCAACAAGCCATCCTTGCAGAAATAGATGAGCTAGACGCTATTGTATTAAGCCACGAACACTACGACCACATTGCCGGACTCGATGATCTACGTACCATTGCGTGGGCACGAGATCTGCCTATCTACGCAGAAAATCGTGTCCTAGAAGCAATCCGATACCGACTACATTACTATTTTGGGAAGACACCTTACCTTGGAACTCCAAGACTTAAACTTAGGGAGATCTCACTAGCTCCTTTTGAGGTAGAAGGGCTTACATTCGAACCCATACGCGTGTTTCATGGAAGGCTCCCCATCACGGGATTTAGGGTTGGCGACTTTGCCTTCATTACCGATCTAAAGACAATTCCCGACGAAGAGGTAGAGAAACTCCGCGGAGTAGACACCCTTTTGGTCAATGGGTTACGCTTTACCAAGCCTCATCCTACCCATCAAACGATCGAAGAGGCAATAGCTCTTAGTAAGGGAGTAAAGGCTAGGAACACTTTCATAATACACCTATCTCATCATGCGCCTCGCGCTGTAGACTTAGCCCTAATGCTCCCGGAGGGAGTGTTTGCTAGTTACGATGGTCTCAGTCTTGAACGCATAAATGGCCGTCTAGAGATCCACAACAAAACAAACTTTAGAGCCTCTCTTGCTCCCCATCTCCCCTACGAATTCAGAGACTGCCACAGTATCCCCTATGCAGAGGCTTATGCTCTACAAAAAGAATTATTCCAAACAGCCATAGAGCAAAAGCAGCGGGGAGAAGCGCCCAAAAACACGCTTCTTTTTTGTGAGCATGAACCGGTTTTTACGCTCGGGAAGCACGGCAAAGAAAGCAACCTCCTCCTTCCCGAAGAGGCTTTGCATGCAAAGGGGATTTCCCTTCACCATATTGACCGAGGCGGAGACATTACCTATCATGGGCCGGGGCAGATAACGGGTTATCCCATCTTCGACCTAGAGCAATTTGGGATGGGCATCAAACAATACATATATACCTTAGAGCAATGTATTATTGATGTACTAAGGGTTAATGGCATCCATGGGGAACGTTTAGAAGGTGCCACGGGAGTTTGGATAGACCCCAGTACCCCACAAGCTCGCAAGATTTGTGCTATTGGCGTACACTCTTCTCGCTACGTTACATTGCATGGGTTTGCCCTTAATGTGTTTACCGATCTATCCTATTTTTCCTGGATAAATCCTTGTGGTTTCACCAATAAGGGCGTAACATCCATGGCTCAAGAAATGGGCAAACCCACCACCATGGAGCTTGTAAAACAACAGGTTGAGGAGGCTTTTCATCGTCACTTCTTCCAAGCCTATAAAAAGAAACACGACAAAGCAAGTATAGAGATATAGGAGTATGAATCAGAAATATCGCGTAGCTGTTGTGGGCTATGGCAATATAGGACGTTATGCCCTTGATGCCATTAAGGCTTCTCCGGACTTTGAACTGGCTGGGGTTGTACGTCGTTCCTTAACGGAGAAACAACCCACTGCCCTCCAAGATATTCCCGTAGTAACTTCGATTGATGCACTTGGCAAGGTGGACGTGGCTCTACTATGTACCCCAACTCGTGCCGTAGAAGAGTATGCCCTAGATATCCTCTCTCGAGGGGTTGCTACGGTGGATACATTCGACATTCACAGCGGTATCGTGCCCCTTCGCCGCTCTCTGCACGCGGCAGCGATAGCCCATAAGACAGTGGCCGTTCTATCAGCAGGATGGGATCCCGGGAGTGACTCCATGGTGCGTACCCTGATGGAAGCAATAGTACCCCGAGGCATTACGTATACCAATTTTGGCCCTGGGATGAGTATGGGACACACCGTAGCTGTAAAAGCTATTGAGGGGGTAGAGAGGGCTCTCTCCGTTACGATCCCTATCGGAACAGGGCTTCATCGCCGTATGGTTTATATCGAATTAGCCCCAGGGTACAACGAAAGCGAGGTAGCACAGCGCATCAAACAAGATGATTACTTTGCCCATGACGAAACGCATGTAGTCGTGGTAGACGATGTGGATCAGCTCGTCGATATGGGACATGGAGTATCTATGGAGCGCAAAGGCGTATCGGGAGCGACCCACAATCAACACCTCAACTTCGAGATGAGAATCAACAATCCGGCTCTCACGGCTCAGGTAATGGTTTGTGCTGCCCGAGCTGCCCTCAGAATGGCTCCCGGTGCCTATACCATGCCGGAGATTGCTCCAATAGACCTTCTACCGGGGGATCGTGAAAAATGGATTACCAAACTCTGCTAAAGAATTATGTTTACCCTTAATGCTATAACGTGGGACGTTGACCCTACTCTATTCACCCTCTTTGGGAAAGAAGTGCGCTGGTATAGCCTGCTTTTCAGCCTTGGGCTCATCCTAATAGGGCCCTACATCGAGCGACTTATCTGGAAGCGGGAGCAACTTCCCGATAGTTGGTTCGAAAAACTTTGGTGGTACATTGTCATCAGCACTCTCGTAGGTGCGAGACTAGGGCACTGCCTATTCTACGACCCGGCTCATTACCTAGCCAACCCCATAGAGATATTCAAAGTTTGGGAAGGAGGACTTGCCAGCCATGGAGGAACCATCGGGATTATCATTGCCGTGTGGATCTTCTCGCGTAGGGTTACCCATAAGCCTATTACATGGACACTAGACAGACTTGCCGTACCCGTGGGGCTCGTTGCGGCCATGATCCGTATTGGCAACCTCATGAATAGTGAGATATTTGGCGTGACCACAGACCTCCCCTGGGCATTCCGCTTTATACGCTCTCAGGAATATCTCGCCCTCAACACAGATATGGGATGCCACCCGACGGCCATCTACGAAGCCCTAGCCTACCTCATCGTATTTGGGGTGTGTTGCTGGCTTTATTGGGGTCGAGATGCTGCTCGCCGCCGCCCGGGATTGATTTTAGGATGGTTCCTTTTTGGCACATTTACCGCTCGAATCTTCATAGAGAAATTGAAGTTTGTACAAGAGGCTTGGGAGCTAAAATGGGTGGATACCATTGGGCTAAACCAAGGACAAATCCTCAGTATCCCATTTATAATTGTAGGGCTCGCTCTTATCATCTACGCACTGCGACGCCCGGCATTAGAGGTTACTCCTCTCCCCGAAAAAAAAGAAAACTAAATCCACTTTTAATACATATCCTATGATTCCGCAGATAAACATTACCCCATCCATTTACTACGTAGGTGTAAACGATCGCACCAAAGATCTCTTCGAAAGCATGTGGCCCCTCCCCCATGGGGTAAGCTACAACTCGTATCTTATTGTGGATGAAAAGATCACCCTCATAGATACGGTAGATATCTGTTACTCCGAGCAATTCTTCCGCCAGATAGAGAGAATCATTGGGGATCGTCCTATTGATTATCTCGTAATCAACCACATGGAGCCCGACCATAGCGGCTCTATCGGGATGCTACAACGCCACTACCCCAATATCCAGCTAGTCGGCAACAAAAAGACCTTTAACATGCTTCAGGCCTATTATCCGGACCTTAAAGCAGAACTCATCACCGTAAATGATGGAGACACGTTGTCTACTGGCAACCACAACCTCTCCTTCATTATGGCTCCCATGGTGCACTGGCCCGAGGTAATGTTTACCTACGATGCTACCGAAGGAGTACTCTTCTCGGCAGATGCCTTTGGTACTTTTGGCACCCTCGATTCGCACGTGCTCGACCACAAGCTCTCACTGGAGATGTACTATACAGAGATGTATCGCTACTATGCCTGCATCGTTGGGAAATATGGTCCTTTCGTGCAAAAAGCACTTACCAAAGTACTTGGGATGAACCTCACCCTCAATGCAATTTGCTCTACACACGGGCCCGTATGGACCAATGAAGGCTTCCCACGTGCCCTTGCCATCTACGACCAACTAAGCAAATACGATACCCAAAAAGGGGCTGTGGTACTCTACGGAAGTATGTATGGCAATACTACGGTAATGGCAGACACCATAGCACGAGGACTTGGAGAAGCCGGTATTAAAGAGGTGGTTTGCCATGACGTATCGCGCACGAACCCCTCCTACATTCTTCGCGACCTATTCCGCTATCGTGCCCTTGTGGTAGGCTGCCCCACCTATAGCAACGAGATCTATATGCCTATCCAAAATATGCTCAACATGATCCGACTGAGGGAAGTAAAGAATCACATTTGCGCTATATTCGGTTCTTGCTCATGGGCTGGACAGGCTGTACGCAAGCTTACTCCCTTTGCAGAAGAGATGGGGTGGGAACTTGTTGGCACTCCTCTAGAGCAAATGGGAGCTCCCAACGAAGACGATCTAAACAAAGCCTTTGAGCTGGGTAAAGAAGTAGCCGCTCGCCTGCACGAGCTATACCCAGAGGCTTAATCCATTCTCCCTACAAAACCACCGAACGGGCCCTTTCTCGACTCAGAAAGAGGAGCTCTTCGGTGGTGCTTTATTAGATTCTCCCTCTTGCTAGCTAACTTCGTATGAAAAAAATCCTCTTCTATTCCTTCTTCACGCTCCTCCTCTGGGGGGCTGTTTCGGCTTGCTCCAATGGGAAACAATCCGACCAAAAAACAGAAGACTCTTTGCAGTACACCGGAGACGCTGCCAAGCGGATCGAGGTAGAGTATGCTGAGGGTTTTCGTCTACAATATATCCCCGGAGCAGTACTCGCTACCCTATCGGATCCCCAAAACCCCGAAGAGGCGACTCAGTATCACTTTGCCTTTATTCAGGATGCAGCGCAGTGCGACAAAAGTGCCATCCCTAGCGAATACACGCAGATTTCGATCCCGCTTAATCGGGTTGTTTGTATGACTACCCTACAGCTATCCAACTTCATCGCTCTCGATCAACTAGACAAGGTGGTGGGGATGAGTAGCACCCGACATCTATTTAATCAAGAGGTTAAGGAGCGAATAAAGAGCGGGAAAATCAACAAAATAGGCATCGAAGGGAATTTCGATAGAGAGGTAGTAATGGCGATAGAGCCTGATATTATCTTGATTTCACCCTTCAAACGAGGAGGTTACGACGACCTCAAAGACGTAGATATCCCCCTAATCCCCCATCTGGGATATAAGGAGAATAGTCCTCTTGGCCAAGCGGAATGGATTAAGTTCATTGGGCTACTGCTGGGTAAAGAGAGTGAGGCTAATAAGGTATTTGCCGAGCTAAGAGACGAATACAACAAGTGGAAAGAGATAGCCGAGAAGGCAACACCTCGCCCAACGGTCTTTAGTGGCGATCTCAAGAGCGGCACTTGGTACGCTGTAGGTGGTAAGAGCTTTCTTGCACAACTATTCCGAGATGCAGGCGCTGATTACTTCCTCAAAGATGACCCCAATACCGGAGGCGTTACCCTAGACTTCGAGACCATCTATAGCAAAGCCGCCGAGGTAGATTACTGGCGCATCCTAAGTAGCTTTGATGGAGAATTTACCTACAAGGCTCTACAAGCTCAAGACGAGCGGTACAAAGACTTTAAGGCGTTTAAGGAAAAGGGGGTTATCCATTGCAACCTATCCACTACCCCCTATTATGAGTCGGCCATTATCCATCCCGACCTACTACTCAAGGACTTCATAAAGGTATTCCACCCCGAGTTGCTCCCGGAGTACACCCCTACTTATTACCACCGACTCGAGCATTAAAAGCAAACTAGCACGTTTTCCCCTTTATGAAACAGCTTGCCTTATCCTCCAAAATCATCCTTCTTGTAGGGGGTATTGTGCTGCTGTTTCTGCTCAATCTCGCTCTAGGCTCGGTCTCCATTCCCCTAAATTCGATTATAAAGATCTGCCTAGAGGGCGACGCATCCGAACCTATTTGGTTCAACATAGTAACGAAATCTCGCATTCCCCAGTCTCTCACGGCCATGATTGCCGGAGCCGGACTCTCTGTTAGCGGTCTACTGATGCAAACGGTCTTTCGCAATCCCCTTGCAGGCCCTTCTGTACTGGGTATTAGCTCGGGAGCAAGCCTTGGGGTTGCCCTTATCGTCCTACTATCGGGTAGCTTAGGCGGGGTAGCCCTTAGTTCTTTAGGTATCTTGGGCGAAGTCGCTGTTACCCTAGGTGCTATACTAGGTTCGTTTACCATTATGATACTCATCGCCTACGTATCACAGAGGGTAAAGGGGAATGTAACGCTCCTCATCATTGGGGTAATGATTGGTTATGTGGTGAATGCCGTGATAGGGGTACTCAAATACTTTAGTGTAGAAGAGGATATCAAAGCTTATGTCTTCTGGGGGTTGGGCAGTTTCTCTCGCATCTCCCCGTCGCAAGTGCCCCTATTTGTCGTGCTGATTCTCGTACTCCTCCTACTTAGCTTTTTACTCATCAAAACGCTCAATCTCATGCTCTTGGGCGAGAGTTATGCACGTAGTTTGGGTTTGAATATCAAGAGAGCACGCCTCCTAGTCATCACCACGTCGGGGGCACTGGTTGCCTTGGTAACGGCCTTCTGTGGACCCATCATCTTCCTCGGATTAGCCGTTCCGCATCTCTGTCGCAGCCTTTTCCAAACCTCAGATCACCGCATACTGGTACCTACATCCATCCTTTTGGGGAGTGCCATTGCCCTTCTGTGCAATCTCATTGCACGACTTCCCGGGTTTGAGGGGGCTCTTCCCATCAATTCGGTAACAGCCCTCATTGGCGCCCCCGTAGTCATATCTGTACTTTTTAGCAAGCATCGCGGAGAAATACGAGAATGAACAAACAGCCAAGTATCACACTAGAGGGGCTTAGCACAGGCTACGAAGGGCGTTGGGGCGAACACATTGTCTCCTCGCAACTCTCGGCTTCGCTCTATCGTGGGGAGCTGACCTGCCTACTTGGCGCAAATGGTGCAGGCAAGTCTACCCTTCTCTATACCTTGGCAGGCTTCTTGCCGAGAAGATCGGGCACAATTACCCTACTTGACAAAGATTTTTCTTTCTACAAACCGAAACAGCTTGCCCAGCTCATAGCCGTAGTACTGACCGAGAAATGCAACCTCCGCAATATGACTGCCTTTGAGATGGTAGCTCTAGGACGAAGCCCCCATACCGGATTTTGGGGCAAACTCATGCCTAGGGATAAAAAGATTGTGGAGGAGTCCATCGAAGCCGTAGGTATAACCCACCTGCGAGATCGCATGGTACAGACGCTCAGCGATGGGGAAAGACAAAAAGTAATGATTGCCAAGGCTATAGCCCAAGAGACCCCTGTTATTTTCTTAGACGAGCCCACCGCCTTTCTCGACTTCCCTGCCAAAGTGGAGGTAATGTATCTTTTGTTTCGTCTTGCGCACACCCTCAAGAAAAGCATATTTTTGAGCACGCACGATCTCGAACTTGCCCTACGTATTGCGGATAAGATATGGACGCTTGACAAAAAAGAAGGCTTAAGAGTAGGCACTCCGGAGGATCTTGCCTTGGATGGTACGTTGAGTAACTTCTTGGCAGGGCGCGGTATCCGATTCGACCTCCAAACGGGATTATTTTCGATCGAAAGGGATACGAAATCCACTATCGCTCTAATCGGCGACGGCCAGCGAGCCTCGATGGTGCAAAAAGCACTCTCTCGCTACAACATAGCCACTCGCCCCTCCTCCGAAGACGAAGTGAGAGGGGAATACATCAAAGTGTGCCCTTCAAAATTTATATATGGCTCTCTCAATCAATCCGAACGAGAGGCAAGCAATATAGAAGCCCTTCTAGAGATTATCCTAGAGAAATAGTAGAAGGATTACTCCGAGGGCAACTGTATGGGGAGGAAGTGCTCCATGCCACTACGCTGTGCCATACGATAGCCAAGCGCCATGATCTCTGCGGCACTACTCACCTCAAACATCCCGAATTTCATTACCTTAAAGGTTTCTAGGAGGAGGTCGCAAGCCTCCTTGTCAATGCGTGTATTCTGACGAAAAACCAACTGCCACGAACGCTCAGCCACCCCCCTAATGGTTTTCTTGTAGCGACGAAATGTTTCGGGGCCTAGGTTTACCCCAATTACCTTGTCGCACTCCTCTCGGATCACCGTCACGGGGAAGTTGCGGAATAGCCCGCCATCGACATAGGAAACCCGATCGATCACGACAGGTTGAAACAGTACAGGGACACTACAAGAGGCCATGATGCGCTCAGCAAGAGCCCCCTCGGAGAAAACATGCTGACAACCATTATCCAAATCGGTAGCCACAATACGCAGCGGGATGGGTAGCTCCTCTATATTCTGGTGATGCAGATAAGTTTTGAGCCTCTCCATGAAGTTTTTCGTTGAGAACATCCCCCCTCGCTTAGGTAATAGAGAGGTCATCCCTCGGAACCCAACAGAAGAAAAAATCTCAAATATCTCCTTGGGGCTGTATCCATCAGCATAAAAAGCCCCCATGATAGCTCCGGCACTTGTACCGGCTATTATATCGGGTTTAAGCCCAATCTCATCCATATATTGGAGCACCCCGAGGTGAGCAAACCCCTTGATACTACCCCCACTGAGAGCTAACCCTATCTTGTAGCGAATCATACTCTTCTTTTTTACTTCCACAAAAGTACATAAGAAAATTGACCACTCCGACCTATTTTCCCCTTTATTATACGCTCTTCGCCATCCCTCAGCTTGGCGTGGGGAAATTATCCCCAGAGCCACTCCCTACCTACTCATACGACTAACCTCACGGTCAAGAGCTCCTCGCCCACGATAATTACTCTTTGTGGTATTAAACCGATAGGAGACGGAAAAAAAGATCTCAGGAGAGTAAAAATTAGATATTAGAAGGCGAGAATACCGAGAAACCATGCGGTAATGTTCGTTTCTAATGGGATCCGAAAGGTATAAATTCGTCGAAAGTTTTCCTCCCAACCATTGCTTACCCAGCTCTAAAGAACTCCGGATCTGGGGTTTCTCGAAGGAAACATTCTCTATATCTCCAAATCCTAGAAGTTCGAAATTAGCCCCAAAAAGGATACCATAGGGTAGAGCAAAATTATTCTTGAGAGCAATATGAAGACATGGCTTAGAAAGAGCTACTCGCTCCTCAAAATCGTAGCGATAAAAACCAAATTGTTTGAGGACTCCAAAAGTATAGGAGGGGCTCCAAAACCCAATCTTAGGAGAGAGGATAAGCATTGCCTGCATCCCATGAAAAGGCTGCTCATTGATTTGAGTGAGAAGCGTAGTAAAGGGGCGATACTTCCCTTCCTCTCGTATATCGGGCATACGAGTTGTAATCTGCTGAATGCTATACTTGAGATACTGATGGGATAGAAGGAATGTAATCCATTTACGATTGAGCGTAAACTCCGTAGCATAGGTGAGCCCAGGGCGAAGGTTGGGCTCTCCCGTTTGGTATTCAAAACGGCTGATATAGCTATAATCCGAACGCAACTGCCAATATTGGGGACGCTCAATGCGAGAGTTAAATGCAAGTTGTACATTCATTCCCCAAAGGCGAGTTGCCAAAGAAAAATTAGGGAAGAGATTGAAATAGCGACGGCTAAGCTCCGGCACTCGCTTACCTTGAGAGGTATAATCGCTCTCTACTCGCTCCAAGCGCAGCCCCAACGAGCACTGTACCTTATCGGCAATAAGCCTAGAGTGCCCTAGATAAAATGCGAATTGCTGCTCTTTGATTTGGGTATTATTACTCGGGAGATTTAGCTCTGCGGCAGCTTGATAAGTATCCCCTCGCTTCGTGCTTGAGTACTCCATCCCCAAAGAACTTGTTCCTCCCCAAAGGGGGCCGCGCACTTCGGAGCGAACACCCCAAGCCTGATTAGTAGCACCTTTCTTACTGACATAGGTATGATCAATTTGGTCGAAGCTCTTCCCCTCTACCACTACTCCCTCTCCCTTATAAGAGGAGCTGTAAAAGTCTCCATCTGCTGATAGCTCCCAAGAGCCTAACTTACGAATATAGTAAGCATTAGCCCGATGTGATAGATGAGGAAAGGTTCGCTGATGATCCCGATTACAAAGCTTCTCCTCCGGCCCACTATTGCGTAGTGAGTACAATTCGGTAGAAAGTACCTCTCGAGACAAAGGTTCCCACGTGCCTTTGTACTTTACCCCTGCACTATTGAGGGCATCCGTATAGCTAAGACCAAGGGAAGACTGAATGCGATGACGATCTTCTTCATAAGTCAAAGTAGATCTATTATGCCACTCATTGCCATCCGCTCTCCCCCAAAAGTCGGCCTTTATATCCTTTACAAAGAAACTATTACGCTGACTCACAGAAGCAAGAATATCCCACTTCCCTGCGCGATAGTTAAGGTCAGCAAGAAGGTAATCCCCCAAAGCTATTTTTTCCTGCTTGCGGAGATAGGTCTCAGCATCCCCTCGTACAATACCGCTAAGCCCACTCCCAGGTTCGCGGCGTACCGTTATGAGAATAACGGCTCGAGACGAAGCTGAGTATCGTGCATCGGGGGTAGTTACAACATCTATCTTCTCAATAAGATGTGGAGATAGACGCTGTAGCTCGGTGGCATCAGTCATCTTACGACCATTGATATAGATGAGGGGAGTACCTCTGCCCAGCACCGTTATACCTTCATTTTGCACTTCTACCATGGGCAGTTGGGCAAGCATACGATAGATATTGGGCAATTGGGCTAATGTTGTGCCCTCAATGGTTGTACTAATCCCTCCATTAACAAGGGTATGTGAGGGACGATGAGCCGTTATGGTTACCTCTTCTAGTTGACTAGTAAGAGGGTGCATACGTAGCTCTATCTCGCTCTCCTTTGCAATCGTATGGTAGACATCCTCCATGCCCATGTAGCTCCCTTTTAGTAAGAGAGGGAGAGAAACTCCCTTACGATCCACCTCAAAGGAGCCATTTGCATCGGAGACGCCGCCATTGATAACGGTAGAGTCTTGCGGCACAAGAAGGCGCATCGTAGCAAATGAGATTGGCACACCATTCTCGTCTAATACCCTCCCTCGTACGCTTTGTGCCGAAGCCAAAGAAACACTTCCTAGTAGCAGGATAGTTATTTGGTAAAACAATCGTCGTCTCATATATATACCCTCTCTATTTCTAGGTTAAAAGATATTTTTTCCGTCTTCTACGGCTCTACACCTTTCTCTACCGAAGTGGAGAATATTTCCTGCCTAGGAGAAGAAAATATTCTGCCCAATTATTCCGCGATTTTCACCCAATTTTCCCTACCAGTTTTGCCTGATTTCTTGATAAAAATCAGCGAGAATTCTCCTCCACTTTTACCTAGAAAGCGGAATAGCACAAAGATATATATTTTCAGCCAAAAAGAAGATTCTTCTGTATTAACACTAGCATTGATATTTTTCTCCTGTAAAATGTCCATATCCCACATTAGTTTTTGCTCCAATCCCAAATGTCAGTATAATCTCCCGAAATAGTTCTTTCTTCACTTCTGCTGTGAAAGTGTCATTATTCCTGAATAGAAAACGGAATTGGTAAGTAACACCGGAATTTATTCTAAGAAAACGTATTGGCTTGGGATCTCTTAATGGATTTTCATGATGCGTAATATAATCTTCTCCAAAGAGAGTGCAACCATCAGTTACGGTGAAAGGATAAGCATCCAGAAAAATATCTTTATCGTAGATAGACTTCCCTTCCCCCTCAAAGCTCTCTCTTATAAACTTTTTCTTGTCCCAACCATTCCACTCTTTTTGTTCATCTCCCTCCTTATATCCGAAGAAATCCCACTCTTCAATAGCAGATCTTAACGCACCCTTTATGGAAGAACCCGGGATAACCGGCAGACCAGAAGTGTAATCAAAATACATCCCAAGGTTGTAAACCTCTAACTCCTCCTTTTCTTGCAGCTCATTCTTAGGATTATTTATCTCGTGGTGATAGCCCACGCCGCACAGCAATCCCGGGTAGCAGGTCGTTAGATCAAAGGTCGTTAGACCCTCAATATTCTCTTTATAGGGAGGAAGAGTGGCTCCCTTTAATTTATCATTCTCCCCTTTATTGAACTTAGAGAAGTTAGTCACAATCCCCTCGCTATTGAGATTTATTGTATCGAAATACTCTTGGTAGTACCAGTGTCCAAAATTCATAATTCACTCCCTTCCTGTTGTTCCATTTCGTCTTTCTTGGGCTCTTCAACAACAAAAGTCCGAAGAGCCAGTTTGAGAGCTATCGCATACTCAAGTATTTTGTGCTCCCAGTCTCTTGTCCTGGACTTTAAATCTTTTACTCTTCCCTCTTCTCCTCCTGTTATAAGTTTGATAATGGCCGTAGGCTCAATGTCCGCAGACTCTGTTTCTCTACTTATAACCTCCTGCATATAGTACAGTGCTTTGAGCCATAGCTTTCGCTCATCTTTGTTGTAAAATATGAGAGTAGGAAGTAGCCCCGACTGGACGATATTAGGACCAAGAGCATTGATATAGCCCTTATGAACTTTATTGAACTTCTCATCCGTACCAACAATACCAACTTGCTTGATAGCCAGCATAGCCTTTGGTATCAAATCTTGTATAGTCTTCGTATTCATCTCTGTCGGGATCTTCAAACTTTAGTAATCTTGCAAAAACCGTAACCAATAGAGCCATTAGCTCCTATTTGGATGAGTTCCTTTTGGATTATCTCATCGAACTCCTTAAAGATCTCTTCATTATCGTAGGATACAAAGAAGACAAATCGACTCTCAGCAGGTACGACCTCTTCGTACCATAGATTCTCACTCTTTCCATCTTCCAATTTGTTGCGAGCTATGACTGGGAGATGTTCGAGGTGAGTATAGAGTTGGTCATCTTCCTCTAAGTTGAAAGACTCGCTCTGGATGTAGTTTTCTACACTGAGATGTTTTGCCAAGTCTTCCATTGGTCTTTTTAATCCATTGTTTGTTTTAAGGATGTAAGTAGTGCCGTTATCGAGGCTCTGAACAGGATATGCCAGTAAGTTGGCTTGGAAAAAAGTGAAGTTGCCAACGCTATATTCTTTTTCATTCTTCTTGTTTTCGTTCTCCCCATCTCTGCTCATATCAGAACCAAACACATGGTCAATGTAGGCAAATTTACGACTCGTAAAGAAGTGCCTCAAAGCCCCTTTGAGGCTGGAGGAGTAGATGCAGGGTACCCCTGTGGTCACATCTCGTTGCACACATTTGTCCACCACTTCGTAGGTGGCATCTCCCTTACCCACATGCATATTGGTAAGGCAACGAATCATGTAAGCTACTGTTTTCAATTTCATATTGAGTTTCTTTTATTTTTCTGATGAACTTGGATTGAACATTGCGGCATGATTATAGCCGACGGTATAAAAGCTAGATACATTCTTAAGGTGGTTGCAGAATTGCTTCGCTTGCTCTTCTCTTTCAAAGTAAAACACAGAGCCTCTAGCGTATAGCTCCTGTTGCAGACTTAGGGCAGTTGCAGATTCCTCGAGGTACTGTTTTTGCCTCTTTCTCTCCTTATTGTAGAAATTTTGAGTCCCGACATGAGTGAGCAAACAGGCAAAGTCTTTCACTTCTGTACTTGCGAATTTCACGTCGCTAAGATGATCAGGCTCAATCACAGCATCAGATAGGAGTACTACGGTATAGTATTTCTTATCGCTCGTAAAAGGGGTACTTTTGAAGGCAAAGGTGTGAGTCTCCTCGCTTACCTCCAGAAGGAAAGGTTGTCGCTCTCCTCCGAGGTAGACGATTCTCTTATCCAACTTCGATAGCTCTATTTCTTTTTCGTCCTTTTTCTCTAGAAGAACCGCGAAGCAGAAGTTGTGCTCACGTAGAGGTGGTTGCTTGCACTCCCCATTTTCTTCTCTCTCTACCTCCCGGAAATTATTAAATCGGTAGTACCTCTGACGAAAGAAAGAATCATCTTTCGTTGCTCCTTTATAATCTTTGCGTATTCCAATACGCTCATCTTTTATAAAGAAGTCTTCTTCGCTAAGTCGTGTATTATTCGTGGACGATAGCCAGCAAGATGTCATTCCCCTCTTGGCTTCGTATCCGTCAAAGATAGGAGGGTATCCACCTTCACATGAGAGGTGCAAGAGCTCGTATGTTTCGTCCCCCTTTTGAAACCGTCTGCCCACAGGCAGAAAGTATTCTTTTGTCTCGTTATCTATGATAAAGATAGGAGAGATCGATTCGATAACACCAAACTGTAAGTCCTCAACGATTGGATTAAAGCTCTGTTTACCAATCAATTTTGCAGCTTTCTCTTTGTCTTGTATTTTATTATTCTTGAAGACTTCCTCTCCTGCTATTTGCAATACTTGATAGCGCAAAAGCCCCAACAAGGCAGTTTGCTGAGGAAAGAAGGAGGAGTACACAACGTAATTCACATTATCATCGCCAAAGGTTTTCTTCTGCCCAAAGAAAAACTTATCCAATGGAGTAAGTTTAATGAGATAGGTAGCCATATTATTTCTCTGTTTTAGCAGTTACAAATTGACAATAACGCAAGATTCCATGCAAAAGTTTCTTCTCAGAGAGCTTGTTGGGAACATCTTCGGAGAGGTGCATAGAGTAGATAAAGTCCTTGAGGTGGTCGAAAAACTCTTTGTTCTTTTTGTGAATCTCTTCATCGAAAAAGTTATCAAAGACAGCATTGATACGCTCTTGAGATTGCGTAACCTCATCAATGAAAAGTATCTCATACATCTCTTCTATCCAGTAGATAAGACTATTGAGCATATTCCCATCGCCTTTGAAATCTCGTATAAGGAGAATAATCTTTTCGTACAAACATCCTTTTCGCTTTGCTTCATCGGTACTATGCTTACGCGGCAGCAGGCACTCTATCTTCTGTCCACTGTGTCTCTGTATAGATATAGCTACGGCATCTCTCGTTGCACCTTTTGCTTTCTTCAACATACTATCGGCTATGTCTATTGCCTCAGACATTGGACTCTTGTAGTAAAAAATACTTACGCCGTAAGACATGGAAAGACCTATACCTATCTTCTTTTGGATAAATAAGTCATCTATCTTCTTGATAAGATGGAATACATCCTTCTCAATATTACCCCCCAATACAGGAGTAAAGAGAAAGAGATCATCTCCTCCGATATAGACAGGTATAGCCTCCGGCTCCTTCAACTCTTTGGCTACCCCAACAGAGAAGTCCGAGAATGACTTTGTAAATCTGCTTAGCTTGTTTTTCTTTTCTCTGTCTTCTTCTATTTCCTCTTCCTTGTCTACTTTGAGAGTTTTAATGTACGTTCCAAAGCGATCTCCATCCGCCTTTATAACTGCTAGATACTTGTAACAATTACGAAAACCAGGCTTTGAGGTTAACTGGGTGTACTCTACCTCGCCCTTTTCATCCTTGGGTGGTTCTTTTTCCCATCCTAACACAGCTATCTCCGATGTGCTTGGAAAGGCTCTCTTAGTTGAATAAGCCTTTAAGAATGGATTATTGGTAGCCTCGATAAAAAGCTCCATATAATCCTCGTCAATCTGTATGGAGGCTCTCTTGAATAACTCCTGTGTGTCTAAGTAGTTGTTGAGTTGCTCCAAAATTCCACAATCGGAGTCGAGCTCTACAGTTATGCAGGAAATAGAAAGGTAATTCTTTAAGTACTCGCAAATATACTCCTCGTCCTTCGAAGCAGCATCGCTATACCGACTTTCTATTTCTTCAAGCTCTCTCTTCCGCTTTTGGTTACTTTCCTTTTTTATCTTTTGTTCAATGTCTTTTTTTCATTCTGAAAGGCCTCCTTGAAATTGCCGGCAAGATCGCCGAAGATTTTCCCTTTTACCTCTTCAAATTTCTTCTCTTTAAGCTCTCCTTTGGCAAAAAGCCCATCGGGATATAACCCCACCTTTTCAGAAATCTCTCCCAAAACATCTTTGCCAACTAGAGCTGGAGAAAGAACTTCAAAGCCCCCTTTGGACAATTCTGTGAGCAAATTCTGCATTATCCAGGAAAAGAGGTAGCTCGCTGTCCAAAAGGACTTCACGCTTCGAGCCTTGTCTAAGGTTTTACCTATCGGTCCAATGGTTATTGCGGTATATATCATAATAGTTTTTTCACATCTATCAATTCTTCATCTTTAATGAAACCCAGGAAATCAGAAAGATCAAAATCCTTGGGTGTATGTATAGTTTGCTTATTTGCAGAATCAGATGAAAATGTAAACTCTGCATCAAACATTTCATAAGGAATCTCCGACAATATTATATAAACAACCCCTCCAATAGGCTTGTAGGTTATTGGAGAGGCGAAACGCTTTATGTTATCATGAGATACCCTAATTAGCTTTTTATTGGGGAACTCAAAATGTTCGTGCAATCCCAATAAAGCTCGAATATAGCGCACGGAAAAATTTTGTCTAATACCGCCTTGCTTCTGTCGGAAATCAATAATCTTTAATTCCAATATTTTTTCCCACTCTATTCCTTTTGCCAGAAAGTAACGTCTTAGTTCTGAGATTGTCTTCCTTTTCCCAGTCTTAATCTTCCTATGAAAATTCACAATCTGTCTAAATTGAAAACTGAGATTATCACTTTTGCTTTTTAAACAAAATAGAACTCCAATATCTATCATCTTCTGGGATATATATTTCTGAGAGTCACCAATCCTTATTCCTGATATTGAAGATATGGTATAGCTTCCAAAACCCTTTGTTTGCCTCATTCCAAAGTTATGTAGCAAAAAAAAGTCTTCTAAATGAGATTTTATTTTGTCACACAGATCCTGGTATTTAGAAAATATCTCTCCTTCTATATTTTCTTTGCATCGTATTGCTAATCTCAACTCAGAACCCTTTTTCTCTCCATTCTTCAACTTCTCTTCATTAGCAAAAAAAGGAGATGGAGACAATATCTTGATATCTTTTAGCTCTTCTCTTTTTTTATAAAGTTCTCCTTTCCTATTTTCATTGATATTATGTGCAGGAAGATAATGCTCCACTAGAGTGCTTTCCTTTAAGCTAAAACTAAGTTTGTAGTTCAATGCTTCTTGTCCGGGAATCCTCCACTTCTCAATCAGACTAGTATCAAGGTCTTCTTTTTCAAACTGCTTCATTAAATACCTATCCAACTTAGGTTTTACCTCTGATGCTCGAAGCGTCGCTCCCATATCCTTGGCCTGAAAGTGAATAATTGGAGTATGCTGAATAAGTTCAAATATTAGTCTTTGCATATCTCTTTTCTCTATTTCTCTTCACACTTTCCTCTATACAATTTCACAAGCTCTTCATTAGACTTAAGTACAGATTCCATTACCTTCTTCAAAATAGAATGAGTATCTTGGTTTACTGCCTGACGAAAATTTTCGATCTTCTCCTTATGCTCTAGCTCTTTTTTTCGGATCTTCAGTTTCACACATCTATCAATCACAACAATTAAGACAAAAGCTACTGCCAAAACCACAACACAACAAAATATGCAACAAACAACTTCCATAGGTTTCACTTTTTATGAATTAAATAATATCGAATAGGGACAAATAAGCACAAAGCCATAACAAGGAGTGTTACAAGATCTCCTGCAACCCATTGAGTAGACGATGCATTATCAAAGAGTTTAGAAAAGATCCCTCCTTTTGCAAAAGTGTTTATTCCCAAAACTCCTGTCCATAACCCCAAAGGTAGATACAGACTGGCAATTCTATTGAGTTTACTCTGTTCATCTATATCCAAATAGCTAAATAGTTCTTTCATTTCTCCTTCCAAGCCCTTAGTATCACGCTCAATATTCATGTTCTTTTGAAACATCTCATACATCTCCATTCCTTGTATCTGCGATGTAACCTCTCGAAAATAAAGTTCATTCAAAAAACGAATATAGTTTCCATAAAGCTCTTTGATATTAGTGCCGACTTTTCTCTTTCCCCTACGAATCTGACTTGTGAGATAAGATATCTCACCACTAAATCTCAGAACAGAAGCACGCTGAACTAAACATAAAATAGCCATCTGATAGTACATGCTCATAAAATGCTTTTCTAGTAGCTCCCAACTTGTCACATATACAGCAGAGTCTCTCGTAATGCCAATCAGAGTCCCATTTTCTACCCACCTTGCATAAGAGCTTCTTCTTATTTCTTCTAACTGCATCTGTTCGTTTTCCACCCCCCTAAAGAGTCCATCTCCAAATAAATAGCGATACCAAAAATCCTTCTTTTTTCCAACTTCATATGCATATCCCATCCCTGGCGAAGAGCCTAGCTTGGATCGTATTTTCTCTCTTTTTGAAAAATACTTTTTATCTTCTTTCAGGCTATTGACTAAATCTTTATTCTGGAAATAACTCAAAAAATACATTCTATCATCCATAACTGGAGATATTCTAATTCGCCCAGAGTCTTCATCTCGATCCCTAAAGACAAACTTACACCAGCTATCTCCGAGCCTGTCTGTTGGCTTATAACCAAAGACTTGACGAATATGATCTGGAGGTAGAAATATATCAGTATGATCTATAGACTGCTCAAATTGGCTGAAATCATCATGAAAACAAATATCTCCAATACTGCCGGAAATAGAATTTGCCAAGAAGCTTGATTTTGCCCCTAACCTATTATCCGAAGTCATAAACTGAGGATAGAGACGACGGCCAAAGTCATTTATATATAGAATATCCTCCTCATCAACATATTCATCATTGTAAAGAGAGAAAGAAATAACACCGACACCTGTATTAAAAGCATGAAGGGAGATACTTTCAAGTTTCAGCTCATAAGTCTTAGACAAAGAGCCTGTATTTATGTCTATGCAGTAGCGTCCCCCTTCTACATCTAGTTCATAAAAATAGATTGATCTATTTTCTTTGGTTCCATAGAGGGCTTTTCGAGCAAATGAATGAAAATAAACATACTCACTATAATGCTCTGCAGAAGCCCCTATTTCAAAGTAACGTCGCTTCAATGGGCTTACTTTTGTAAACAGCCTATCAAAGGCATCCAAATCAGTTCGTCTAGCATACGGAATACTTTCTTTTTTACTAGAAGAAGAGTCTATATAATCCCACTGAAAAGGGAAGATGAAAACATGCCTACTATGATCAATATTTTCCATAAAACAAAAAGAAAAATCAATTTATCCGATACGAAATCTCTATAATCTTTACCTGATTTTCGATAAATATCAGCTAACATTCCCATCTACTCTTACCTGGAGGAGGGAATAGCACAAAGATATACATTTCTTATATATCAGCCTGCCAATATGAATATATTCCGCGAGAGGTTTGATTCCTACGAATCTCTCTAGAGAGGCTGGGGATGCCACAAACATACTGCTGGCAATAGCTACTTATAAGATCAAAAGAGCGATCGATGAAAGCTCTTTTAGAGGTAATCGAAATTATAAGACGGATGAGATTCAATAATGACCTCTCGCTTAAAGATGCTTTTTAAGGGACGACTACTTATGATACATTAACAAGAAAGAAAGGGCAATTCATCCCAAGCTAGGAGGGGGAGATCCTAGTTCTCATAGGGTAACTTCTCCAAAGTTCCTAAAAAAGAAGCGGTGCTGCTCCCCTGCTAGATGGGGAACAACACCGCTCCATTCTCTTTCAAATTCAGTTGTTTACCGAATCTCCTGAATCGGCTAGCAATTAAGCGATACCACTGAATCCCATGAAAGCCATAGCCAAAATACTGGCACTAATCATGGCAATAGGGATATTCTTCATAGCCTTGGGGAGATTGGCTTTTGATACTTGGTCACGAATTCCTGCAAAGACTACCATTGCCAAGAAGAAGCCCAAACCTGTAGAAATAGCGTAAATCAAACTCTCTAGGAAGGTAAATTCTTTCTGAATTACAAGGATAGCCACCCCTAGTACACAGCAGTTAGTAGTGATAAGAGGGAGGAACACACCCAACGCTTGATAAAGTGGAGGAGAAACCTTCTTAAGCACCATCTCCAACATCTGTACAAGCGAAGCGATTACCAAGATGAATGCAATTGTTTGCAAGAACTCAAGTTGATAGGGAACCAATACAAACTGATTGATGAGGAAAGTTACCATCGTACTAATAGCAAGCACGAACGTAACGGCAGCACCCATCCCGGCAGCTGTATCAATCTTCTTAGATACCCCAAAGAAAGGGCAGATCCCTAAGAACTGCGACAATACGACGTTATTGACGAAAATTGCCGCGATTATAATCATTATATAGTGCATAACACAATCGTATTAAGGGTTCTACAAATCATCAAGACTTCTTCGTGATTACGTTGAAGAGAGCAATAAGACAGCCCAATACCATGAAGGCTCCCGGAGGAAGGATAAAGAGCAATGCTCCATACGAATCGGGGTAAATGAGCTGCTCAAATACCTTACCCGAACCGATGAACTCACGTACCGAACCTAGAATGGTCAGCGACATAGTAAAACCAAGGCCAATGCTCACTCCGTCGAGGATAGAGAGCACGGGGTTTTGCTTAGAAGCTACCGACTCTGCACGACCCAATACGATACAGTTTACCACAATAAGAGGGATAAAGATACCCAAGCTATTGTTTAGGTCGGGGAGGAAAGCCTGGATGAGAAGTTGCAACACCGTTACGAAACCGGCGATCACCACAATAAAAGCGGGGATACGCACAGCATCCGGGATCAACTTCTTCAGAAGCGAGATAACCAAATTCGAGCAGATAAGCACGAAGGTTGTAGCAAGCCCCATCATAAGACCATTCTTGCCCGATGTGGTTGTTGCCAGCGTAGGACACATACCAAGGAGAAGTACAAAAGTAGGATTCTCCTTGATGAATCCATTAGTAAGCGTCTTTACGTATTGATTCATTTGTTATCTCCTTTCTCGGCAGGAGCCGCATTATCTTCAGTAGAGGGGGTTTCTGCTGCAGTGGAAGCCTCGTCTTGAGGTACATCTGCAGAAGCATCCGTAGCTTCAGCACCGGCAGGTGCACTACCGACAGCCTCTAAATAATATTTATAAGCACGATTAACAGCATCGAGGAAGGCACGACTTGTAATGGTAGAAGCCGTAATGGCATCCACCTTACCGCCATCTTTCGCAACCACTAGCGTACCATTCTCAGCAGCCATATCCACACCTTTCATATTTTGGATATTACCACCTTTGGAGTCGGCATGGAACCATTCGTCCATCTTGGCTCCGAGTCCTGGAGTTTCACCATGCTTGAGTACTGAGAAGTCACAGATAACGCCCTTGGCATCGAAACCTACCATAAGGTCGATACGACCACCAAAACCATTTTTGGTAAAGGTCTCTACGGCATAACCAACAGCTTCGCCAGCCTTCTTTGCCACGTACACCTTCACAACGTCTTTCTCACCCTCTTTGAACTCTTGTACCTCATCAAGGGGATTGTTGTCGAACTCGGGTACAACCTTTTCGATGGCAGCAATCTTGTTACTAAGCTCTGTTTTGGCAATAGGCTCATCAGTAACCGACTTCATAACTCCTAGGATAGCCCCCACAAGCAAGCAAATGAGGGTAAGCGATAGGAGCATATTGGGGAATGTAGATGCAAGCTTTTTCATTTCGTAGCCTCCTTCTTTATCTTTTCTCCAAAGTGTTTAGGTTTCGCATAGAGGTTAATGATGGGCGTAAAGGCATTCATAATAAGAATGGCAAACGACATCCCCTCCGGATAGGCTCCCCATGTACGGATAATCACAGTTAGCAACCCAATACAGCAACCATAGATGAGTTGACCACGATGCGTAATGGGAGAAGAAACATAGTCCGTAGCCATAAAGATGGCACCAAGCATAAGACCTCCGGTCGTTAGGTGCTGGATAGGATCAGGATAAACTTCGGGATTAATGAGCCAAAGAATACCACCAAAAACAATTACCGAGAGGAAGATCGAAATAGGAGTATGCCAAGTAATAATCTTACGGCAAAGCATATACACAAGGCCGATAAGCAATGCTATGGCAGAAATCTCTCCCATCGAACCCGGGTTTAGCCCAAGGAAAAGATCGAGATGAGAGGGAAGTTGCTCAAGGGCACTCGTATCGCCGTGAATTGCCTGCTTCATAAGAGACAAAGGCGTAGCCATCGTCTCCCCATCCACCATTGCAGTGAGCTTATTGGCAACAGGCCAAGTAGTCATCTGTGCAGGGAACGAAATAAGGAGGAATACACGTCCTACCAATGCAGGGTTAAAGACATTATTCCCAAGCCCCCCGAATGCCATCTTGCCAATAGCAATGGCAACGAAAGCGCCAAATACTACAATCCACCAAGGGAGCTCCGCAGGGAGGTTAAACGCAAGGAGTACCGCCGTGAGGATAGCAGAGCCATCCAAAATATAATTCTCGCGGCGGAGCATAAAACGGGTAATAAACCACTCAGTTAGGCAGCACGTAACGACACATATAGCCGTTACCAAAAGAGCATGCCAACCGAATTGATACACCGAGAAGAGGAACGCCGGGATAAGTGCGATAAGCACCCCGTACATATTCTTGCTGATGCTATCCCCACTATGGATATGAGGGGAAGGCGTTATGATTAATTTATTTTCCATCACTCTTGAATCACTGTATGAGGTTCTTATTGTTTACGCGAACGCATGATGCCCATTACCGTCTGCTTACCGATACGGATGTGATCTAAGAGAGGACGATCTGCCGGGCAGGTGAAGCTACACGAACCGCATTCGATACAGTCCGCCACATTCATCTTCTCACAGTTATCCCAATTCTTAGCCACGGTATCACGCATAATAAAGGCAGGGTTAAGCCCCATAGGACATACGCTCACACACTTACCACAACGGATACAATCACGCATAGGACGGCGAGTAGACTCCTTACGATTGAGGAGGAGCAAACCACTAGAGCCCTTAGCTACAGGCACTTCCGTATTAACGAGAGCACGTCCCATCATAGGACCCCCTCCAATTACCTTACCGGTATCCTCGGGCATACCGCCGGCATGATTGATAAGGTCAATCATAGGAGTACCAATGCGTACAAGGAGGTTAGAGGGCTTCTGAAGCATCTTACCCGTAACTGTTACTACGCGCTCAAGAAGAGGTTTATTCTTCTGTACAGCCTCGTAAACAGCATATACCGTACCTACATTTTGTACTACAGCACCCGTAGAGATAGGTAGAGCGCCACTTGCTACTTGGCGACGAATTACAGCATCGATAAGTTGCTTTTCACCACCTTGTGGATAACGCTTCTTGAGAGGAACGATCTCAATACCCGAGAAAGAGGCTGCCGCCTTCTCCATTATGCTGATAGCTTCGGGCTTATTAACTTCGATACCTATCTTAGTTTCGGTTACCCCAATCGCCTTCATAATGATGGAACATCCCACCATAATTTCTTCGGCGTGCTCACGCATCAAAGCGTCGTCGCTCGTAAGGTAAGGCTCGCACTCTACGGCATTGATGATAAGTACAGTAGCCTTTTGCCCCGGAGGAGGAGAGAGCTTCACATGAGTTGGGAAGGTAGCCCCCCCCATCCCTACGATGCCCATCTCGGCAATCTTATCTACAATTTCTTTAGCAGAAAGAGCACACTCACGCTTAATATCCGGCGTGCGGTCTATAGACTCTTCCCACTCATCTTCTATTACATCTATAAAGATGGCCGGCTTCTTATACCCACTTGCATCATAGATAGCATCTATCTTTGCTACCTTGCCAGATACAGAAGAATGGATATTAGCAGAAACAAAGCCTCCTGCTTTTGCTATAAGGGTACCCACCTTTACTAGGTCACCCTTGGCAACTACTGCCTGTGCAGGAGCACCAATATGCTGCCCCAAAGGAATCACAGCCTGCTTAGGCAAGGGCAATACCTCTATGGGACGCCCGGCCGACAACTTACTTTCGGGAGGATGGATACCTCCGATACGAAAAGTCCTCTGCATAGTATCTATAAATGATCGATGTATTTCCTTCTAATAAATTACGTATGTGTTACGCATTAGCTCGTGGAGCTTCACTCTGAGGGGCAGTAGGCTGAGCCACAACCTTAGGAGCCTCACTAGCGGGGGCTTCTGCAGCTTGCTCTGGTTTAGGAGCAGCGGGCTTAGCAACCTCTTCCTTTGGAGCTTCGGGTTTGCGAGGAGGGAAATTCTCCTCATGGATGGCGTGGGTAGGACATACAGCCACACACTTACGGCACAAACGACACTTCGTGTGGTCTATATATGCTAGGTTGTTTTCTACGGTAATAGCACCAAATTGACACTCCTTAGCACACTTACCACAGCCAATACAAGCATTCTTACAAGCCTTCATGGCCACGCCACCCTTGTCTTTATTGACACAAGAGACAAAGATGCGACGGTTCTTGGGTCCCTTCTTGCGCAGCTCAATAATGGTCTTAGGACACGCCTTCACACAGGCTCCGCACGAAGTACACTTGTCTTGATCCACAACGGGCAACCCTGTAGTAGCATCCATATGCAACGCATCGAATCCACAAGAGTCTGCACAATCGCCTAGCCCAAGGCAACCAAAAGAACACCCTGTTTCACCAGCATAGAGCACAGAAGCTATTTTACAACTTCTGGCACCCTGATACTCATTTACTTTAGGGCGGGCATCGCAAGTACCATTACAACGAACTACAGCAACCAAGGGATCGGATGCTACACTTGCCATACCCAAAATCTCAGCCACCTTGCTCATCACAGGGGCTCCTCCTACGGGACAAAAGAGACCATCAAGCGAATCTGCTCCTGCGCACGCCGATGCGAAGCCGCCACATCCGGGATACCCACAACCGCCACAATTGGCCTGAGGTAACACCTCTGCCACTGCACCAATACGAGGATCCTCTTGTACTTCGAACTTCTTCGACACAACATAAAGTAGCAATGCACTGATAATCGCAATTGCTCCCAGTACAATAACTGTAAGAGTTAGTATCATATCGTTTAGTTAGATTGGATTTTCTCTATATAGAAGACAAACTTTTTGCTCAGCGACTTGCGGAAGAATGAAAGGATAAGATAGTACACTCCCACTCCCCCCAAGGTGCAAAGAGCTGCATAAAGATCGCTGAGGTGCAAAACATGCACAGCAAGCAATGCAACAACGAGCAACAACACTAGAGGCACTACGAAGCTGATCACCACAGCCGTATTACCCATAGCATAACGACCTTTGAGTAACACCGGCTCCCCTATTTTATACTCTCCCATCGGGCGATATATGGTAATAGGGCGCTCCTTATGGTCCGCAGCAGTGCAAGCTTTGGCGGCATGGCACCCACTACACGCACTTGATTGCGTGATAGTAACTACCACTCTATCAGCATATACGGCACTAACTACAGCTCTATGCTCCAGTACACTACTCTCCATACTAAATGTTTATCGCAGATCTACACTTGTCTTTTGCTCCACAAAAGTAGGTATAAAAATCTACTTTCACCACATTTTGGGTAAGAGGAATTGATAAGTTTGGAATACACACTTGGCAAACATGCATTACAAAGTGTAGAAAAAGCATAGAAAGGGAGAGAGTAAAATAATACACAAGAAGAGAAAACAAGACAAAAAGAAAGGGAGAAAGGCTGTTATAAATAACACTGATATACAATAGGATAGGCAGCAGAATTCTCTAGATGAGAAAGAAAAGAAAGCAATAGACTCTCTATAAGATCGTCCGCCAAACAGAGTACACTCCCCTCCTCTCTCCTAGGTAGCAACTAACAACTAGACACTTGTAGGTATCTTATGACACTAGATATCGGTAATCCTCAAGAAGGGAGAAGATCCTACTCCGTTTAGTCAATCTAATTGTAGTTTTCGTTTTCTCTCCCATAAGTAGCCGCTGCAGTCAAGAATGTATAAAGCGAAAAAGGGCTTGGTCAATGACCAAGCCCCTTTTCATTCAATTTTCAAACAAAGAATATAAGAGGAGAGACAACCTCCTCCCTACGAGCTATCGCTTGATAATCTGCTTTGTATCAGAGCCTACTTGTAGAACATAGTATCCGGGAGTGAGTGCAACCAACTCTACAGAGGCAGCACCTATAGCAGATGTAGTACCTTGGTATAGGAGTTGACCATCGGGTGCATATAGAGATATGGAGGTACCTGGAGCAGCTCCCGTTATGTAGAGCCAATCTGTAGCCGGATTCGGGTAGATAGCGAGGTTAGACTCTGCAATCTTGTCTACAGCGACGTCACTACCCTCGAAGGGAGCTCCTTCTTCTCCGAACTTCCCACCACAAAAGTCCTTGACAAGCCAATGCTTGGCTATTGCCTTATCTACAGTACTCTTATTTAGGACATTCTTGTCACTTGGGTTGCACTGGGTATCTACGGCCATAAAGACTCCTGCCTCAGCAGCACCAGGAATGGTGGGGAGTGCCTCAACGAATTGCTGGAAGGCTTCGTCTCCGATATTGTTGCGCATACAGTCTACATAGGTAATCTTAGGACAATTGCTGAGCCCTATACCTTGTAGCTTGTTACCCCAGAGGGATATAGTCTCTAGGTTATCACAGGTTGAGACGTTCACCTCGGTAAGGGCGTTTTCACTCAGTAGGAGTCGCTTGATATTCTTGTGATTAGAGATGGTAAAACTGGAGAGTTCATTCTTGTAAGCGTGCAGATCCTCTAGAACTGGGCATTGAGAAACGTCAATTTTTTGGATCTTCTGCCCACTGCATACTAGGACTTTGACATCACCTTGTATCGTGAGCTTGGTATCGGTCAGCGTATACTCCTTGTAGTAAGCTTCAAAAGGTTCGGCAACACCTGTTATAGCTACATTATCTGATCCGCTGATCTCTAAAGCAATCTTGTTTCCTATGGCTAGTCCGGTCTCTAGAGTAATGAGAGCATCGGAGATAGCGACATCAGTTATCTGAATGGCATTGCCGGCTGCCCAGTCATACACATCCCAGTTTTTGCCTCGAGCAGAGGTAATGATCTCATTGGTGAGCTTATTGCGCTCGCGAATCTTATTATTCTTTGTATCAATGACAACCAATATACCGTGGCTATCTTCTTCACAACTTCTCAGCCCATCAACGAAAGTATTTAATGCCTCCGTAGATAGGTTGTTGAGGTATATATCACATCTGCTGAGCTTGGGACTATTTTTGATGCTGAGTTGAGTCAGTTCGTTGTTAGAGCTATTGAATTCTGTCAACTCGGCATGGTTGTCTAGGCTTAGCTGAACGATCTTGTTGTTGAGACAGATGAGCTTCTCGAGTTTGGTATTATTGGAGAGGTCAAGCTCCGTAAGTGCATTAGAGCTGCAGTCTAGTCTGGCAAGAGAGGTAGCTTGAGAGACGTCGAGTTTTGTAAGCCCAAGTATGGAGCAGGTAAGGTCAGTGACCTCGCCACGTATGGTTATCTCTTGTTGTTTAAAGGTGTAGCTATTTCGATTGGGGTCATAAGCCTCCTCTACACCATCAATAGTTATCTCACCAACCCCCTTGATGGTTATAAATTTAGATTGTCCTACGATGTCGCTTCCGATAGTCATAGAGACCTGCTGGGTGATTACCTGTGGGTCTTCTATGCCCTCATAATCCCCAATTTCGCCTTCCTCACTAATGCCATTGCAAAGGTAGCCTCGTTGCTCCTTGGCTAGGACTATGTCGGAATGCCATGCCCAATTCTTTTCGTCCTTGTTCCTCTGATTGACCAATAATATGCTCGCCCACTCCGAGGATGCACTGAGGTCGGGTAGTGAGCGAAGAGCCGCTCTCATCGCCTCTCCATAGATTTGGTTGTTTTCACACCTTATCTCCTTTAGACCGCTTGCTCCCGAGGGAAACAGTAGCGACCCTAAACAGTTAGTTGAGACAGAGAGGAAAGTGAGAGCATCACACCCCTCAATATTTATTGTCTCAAGAGAGTTCCTATCAGCGTAGATGAGCGAAAGCTTGGGACAGTTGGCTAGATTGATGTGCGAAAGGAGATTCTTCGTGACAACAAAAGTCTCTAGTTTGGGAGCCCCAGAGAGATCAATAGAGCCCACCATTTGATTGAAGTTGCCCCATACCGCTTTCAAGGTACTGTGCTGAGGAGAGAAGGAGGCAGCCGTGATGCCACAATTGGTAAAGCGTAATTCCTCCACATCACCCACGATAGAGAAGGTACTGGAACCCACAGTGTAGTTGCCGCTGGCATCTTCCTCCAGCCCCTCATAGGATAGAGAGGCACCCGGTACAGACTTGATCTGCAGTTTAATCTGCTCTCCAACGGTTTTCTTGGTAGTCAAAGTAATCTTGTTCTGACCATACAAAGTACATCCACCCCCAAAGCAGAGGAGGATAAAGGTCAGAAGTAAAGAAGTAGTTCTTTGCATCATAATTCTTAGTCTATTGAGTTTGTTAGTAAAGTAGTCTTAGGATATTTGGATCTTATAGGAGTAGCGACCTTTAGGTCCTTTGGTTGAGAGGATGTATAGACCTTTAGGGAGGGGGGATGACGTTAGTTTGCGCGATCCGTTGCTCAGTACACCCCGGCCTTGTAGTTCTCCTGTGATGTGGTATAGATACCACTCAATATCAGAGGAGGTGTCTAGGTCTAGATAAAGTATGCCATTGATGATCGTGAGTTCTCCTTGGTTGGAAGATAGGGAGGAGGTGCTTTGATGGATCGTTGTCTCAATAGAGAAATCGTCAATCAGTAGTCCTGTGGCTCCATAGGTCTCGTGCGCTAGTATGAGCTGGATGTTTTGTCCTCGGAAAGGAGATAAGTCGCACTCAACCTTTTTCCAATTGTAAGATACAGGAGTTGTTTGTAGTTTAACCAACCCTTCTGTCCAAGAGAGCGGATTAACCGGTGCCGGCACGTAATATATAGAGAGGGTGTCCTGTCGCTGGAATTGTTTGCTAAAGGAGCGAGCATACAGGGTGAGAAGCGTCTCTATCTCCTCGCCCTCTGGTACGCTTATAGGAGGAGGGAGGAGCCAGTTCTTGCTTGAGACTCTATAGCCGACTAGGTTTGTATAGCTCTTAAACTCTGTCGGATAGAAAGACCAAGAGATCATACAATCTTCGCCAGAGTGTGCCATGGTCTTTGCAGAGAGTTGATCTTCAGGTACCTGGAGACGCGAGAGCTCCTGAGAGAGGGAGGTCCATCCGATAAGGTCTCCGTCTACATCTGCACGGCTCCAGTCTATCAAGCCCTCTTTTTCAAAGGATTCTCTGATGGGCAAGGGAGTCTTCTCTTCGCCCAATCGCACCTTAATTTGCCTGGATAGAGGGGTGCTGGCTCCATGCTGATTGACAGCAGTTAGTGCAAGTTCTATCTCCCCTTCTGTTGGCCAATTCAAGATTAAGCGAGGCTCTGAGGTAGTTTCATAGTCTTGACCATTGACTTGCCAGATATACTTCGTAATTGGAGTAACAGAGCCTACATAGGCTTGTATCTCACAAGGCGTTTTATTTGTCATGCCCCAGGTGGGAGCATAGAGATCCCGAACAACGGGAGCATCTTGTGCAGAAAGACACTCTTTACCCTTGTTGTAAACGCCCTCTTCGCTAATTTGTAATATTTCTTGTACCTCAGTATAGGTGCCATGAGCAGAGAGCAGCACGATGCAGGGGACGTATGAGAGGGGTATTCCTAAGGCGTCTGCCATGTAGGCATCCGAAACAATCGGATAGGGAACGGTGCCGCCATTTGTCCAGTCACCAAGAGTATCCCCTTCTTTTCCTTCAATGGTAGCTTTACTTGCACCAGTAGCCTCAATCCAAATAAAGAACATCTCGTCACTCCCTGGAGGACCATACTTTTTCCAAAGGCGTTCTGCAGTACCTCGTTTATGTATGGCCCAGCAAGGCCTGCAAAATGTACCAGAAAAGTCTAAGACGACTTTCTTACCAGCCCTCACAAGTGAATCAATGTTAATACGTTGCCCGTCAATAGTCTGAGCAGTGTAGTCAAAGCCCTTGAGAGGCTTCCACTCTGAGTCTGGATCTTGAGCCAAAGCTACTCCACAGACGGATAGTGAAAGGAGGAGAGTGTGTGCGAGAAGTTTCAACAGCGTTCTTGCTTTCATCTGATCAATAATTCTTTGGTGTTATTATGGAGTCTTATATCTTGCGGGAAGCTATCGCCAGTAGCAACAGAACCGAAAAGACAGGGTAAGGATGTTTATCTCTCCCCTCTTCTTATCATTCATCGGCTAAGATAGATATATATTTTGATTAAAGCATCAATTTGCAATGATTTAACCAAAATAAGCAACACAATATCTTACGCCCTCCATTATTATCGAACCATTCTTCAGTAAATGAATATAAGAATTCTACTTATTGTCTTTCTTAATGAATAGGATTGGAAGCACAGCCGTGGAGAAAGAAGGCTCGGTGTGCTGACAGGGGAGTGCGACACCAGGGACTCCCGCATCAAATCTTTAGAAGCTTTTGAGATAGTCTATATTCAGAGCAGCTTTGAATAAAGCTCTTTCGTAAAGATAGTTTGTCTTTGTATTGAGAGACAATGGCTAGAGCGAACTTTCCTAGCGTATTTAGGTTGATGGCTGAATGATTCTTGCCATTGACTATATATCCTTCGTCGAAAACCTCCTAAACAAGCAATGTAGTACCAGGTTCGCTTCTCAATACGAGCATGATTTTTCTCCAAAGTCTCATAACGTGAGTACTGTATTGCCCTATGAATGTTGTAGAATAAGGTTGCTGAGCAATTGTGTATCCTTGCTCTCGGCTCAAATGGTTGTAGGTTTTCATATTCAACGTAAACATAAACTTCTTGAGTTCAGCCTCCATACAGATTCCCCATGGCGGGTTTCATTTATCTAAGCGTTGCTCTTACAATTGGAAAATACAAAACAGGAATAATAGCGAGGAAAGTTGGGCAATCCAATTTTTCATTGTATCTTTGCACTAGGAACCGGTAGAATGAGGTAATGCTCCGTTTTACATCCGGTACGTAGGTGGAGGAAACCATGCGTAACAGCGGTTCCCTCCTTTTTGTCTTTAGACCCTTCGCTAGAAGAATGGACTAAAGACGGAGGGTTTATGCGGCATCAAGATAGGACGCAAGCGAAGAATAGGCTCAAAAGATGAAGAGTGTAACAGAAGAAATAGTACAGAAAAAGCTCAACGAGATGCTGGACCCTGCTGAAGAGTTTGTAGTCTCTCTCAGCATAAGCTCGGCTAACGACATCGTGATTGTGCTTGATAGTCTATCAGGCATAACTATAGAACGCTGTAGTGCCATCAGCAAAGGAATAGAGGCAGCTCTTGACCGCGACAAGGAGGATTTTTCCATCGAAGTAGGCTCAGCAAGTCTTTCGGATCCATTCCGCAATGAGCACCAGTTTGCCAAACATCAAGGAGATCCTATTGTAGTACTATTCTCGGACGGCATGAAGCGAAATGGCATCCTCTTAAGCTCTGATCAAGAAGGTTTTGTACTACAATATGAGGAGATGATACCTTCTCCTGATGGCAGGCACAGCAAAAGGCGTTATGAAAAGCGAGAGTGCCGCATCCTCTACTCCGAGACCAAGAGTGTAAAATACAACTTCGACTAAGAAACGGCTTCCACGGAAGAGAAACGAAATAATACAACGGATACTAAACTATCACAGATATAGACCTATGGCTCAGAAACAAGCACATGCGAGCATGACCGAGACTCTGGCAGAGTTTAAGGAACTAAAAAACATCGACAAAGAAACCCTTATCAACGTGCTGAAAAGCGCGTTTATGAGCGTTTTATCTAAGATGTTTGGGACAGACGAAAACTTTACGATTATCGTAAGTCCTGAGATGGGGGATTTGGAAATCTGGCGTAATCGCATGGTCGTTGCCGATGGGAGCGTACAAAATCCCAATTTGGAGATTAGTCTGAGCGATGCTTTACCCTTGGACCCTGATGCCGAGATCGGCAGCGAGGTTACAGACTCCATCAATTTTGCTTCCTTTGGTCGTCGTGCCATCCTCAACCTCCGCCAAGCCCTACAAGGCAAGGTGCTAGAGCTACAAAAAGAGAACCTATACAAAAAGTTCCAAGAGCGAGTTGGCCAGATGGTCTCTGCCGAGGTCTATCAAGTGTGGAAGCGCGAGGCTCTACTTGTAGATGACGAGGGTAATGAATTGCTCCTCCCCAAATCAGAGCAAATCCCGGGAGACTACTTCCGAAAGGGGGAGAGCGTACATGCTGTAATCGACCACGTAGATTATGAAAACAACAACATCAAAATCTATGTGTCGCGCACCAGCCAAGAGTTTCTAAAGCGGCTCTTCGAACTCAATGTACCGGAGATTGGCGATGGGCTTATCACGATTAAGCGAGTGGCTCGTATCCCGGGTGAGCGTGCCAAGATGGCTGTCGAGTCTTACGACGATCGTATTGACCCCGTAGGTGCTTGCGTGGGTATGAACGGAAGCCGTATCCGTGGTATCGTGCGTGAGCTAAAGGGTGAAAACATTGACGTAATGTCTTATACCACCAACTCAAGCCTCTTTGTACAACGAGCTTTAAGCCCCGCAAAGGTATCATCTATTGAGATCTTGCCCGAAGAGCTGAAGGCAGAAGTCTACCTCAGCCCCGAAGAAGTCCCCATGGCTATCGGTAAGAATGCCTCTAATATTAAGTTAGCATCGGCCCTAACAGGGTACAAAATTGAGGTATTCCGAGACATCGAGGAGAACGACGAAGAGGATATTTTCCTCAACGAGTTCAACGACGAAATCGAAGATTGGGTACTCGAAGTTCTCAAAAACATCGGGTGCAATACGGCCTTGAGCGTGCTACGCATCCCTCGTGCAGAGCTAATCTCAAAAGCCGACCTCGAAGAGAGCACCGTAGATCATGTATTAGAAGTTCTATCCTCTGAGTTTGACCCCGAGGAACTTGAGCGCATCGGCTTTACAGCCCCCGAAGCTACTGAAGAAGTAGAAATCGAAGAGGAATCAGCTTCAGAAGACAGCGAACCCCTCCCCTCAGAAAGCCCTGAGGCATAAGAGACAAAAGGTAGGAAACATCAATAAGCGAGATCAACTAGTAGGTTATATATAGAGGATAGAGGAGAAATAAGAATGGAGATAAAACTTTCGGAAGTACAAAAAGAACTCAATATCGGGTTAGGGTCTCTCAGACCTTTTCTTGAGGAGCATGGTATTGCACAGGGTGCAACCCCCAACACACGTATTGATAAGAAAACGGCGCAACTCATTATTGATGAGTTTCGTCCCAAGATAGGGAAAGAAGAAGGCGAGAAGCTACTCGCCCTATTCGCTGCGGAGAAAAAGAAGGAGAGTAAACCAAGCAAGGCCGCACCATCTCAAGAGTCAGAAAAGACTCTAAAAGAAGAGATCTCCGAACCCTACTCTCCCTCCAATGTGACGGAGCAAACACCCACACTCAAAATATTGGGTCACCTCGACAAAAGTGGCAAGGCCGTTATGAATGATAAGCCTATAGAGCTTGTTGTGGACTCCTCTACCCCATCTACTTCCGAGACTTCAGATATCCCCACAGCACCTGTCAAGGCTAAAGAGACTAAGACGACCGCTTCTCCTACAAAAACGAGTAAGGAAAAAGAGGTAGAAGTCAAGGAGAAAGCATCTCCAAAAAATGCTGCTCCTAAGGCCACTCCCAAAGAAGAAACGAAAAAAGTCTCCACTCCCGATCCCTCCTCAAAAGAAGAAAAGACTTCTTCTAAACAACACAAAGAGGAGAAAGAAGTAAAGAAAGAAACAACGGCTCCGGCAGCTCCCCAAAGTGAGGAACCTGTCACACCCAAGGTAGAGACTCCAGTCCAAGAGGTAGCACCCGCGGCTCCTAAAGGAGAAGAAAACCACACCAATTCTGAAATCTATCGTCCTTCGGAACGCAAAGAATTGGGTGTAACTGTTGTCGGAAAAATCGACCTAAACACCATCAATCCTCCTAAGAAAACAGATAAGGGAGAACGCAATAGAGGACGGAGAAAACGTATCGGCTCACAAGCTGTTGACGTAAAAAGTGAAGCAGCCAAGGGCATTGATCCGGTAAATCCCAATATCCGTCGCAATTCCGGTGGCAATAAAAATGGAGCTGCTCCCCAAGGTTCTACCCCAAATAATCAGCGGAGACGCAACAAGAAGGAGAACAACAAACCGGTAGCTCCTAAGCAAGAAATTACCGAAGAAGATGTACAGAAGCAGGTAAAGGAAACACTTGCTCGTCTACAAGGCAAAAAGACTTCTTTTGAAAAGAAAGCACGCATCCGCAAAGATCGTCGCGACGCAGCTCGTCAAGCTGCCGAAGAGGCTATCGAAGCCGGAGAAAGAGAAAGCCGCATCCTCAAACTTACCGAGTTTGTAACAGTAAGCGACTTGGCAAACATGATGGACGTGCCCGTAAATGAGGTAATCGCCACTTGTATGAGTATTGATATGATGGTATCTATCAATATGCGTCTTGATGCCGAAACGATCAAACTCGTGGCAGAAGAGTTTGGCTTCGAGACTGAGTTTGTAAGTGCCGAAGTGGTAGAAGCCATCCAAGCAGACGAAGAAGAGGATAAGGAAGAAGACCTCGTTCCCCGTGCTCCTATCGTAACCGTAATGGGACACGTAGACCATGGAAAAACCTCTCTCCTCGACAATATCCGTAAATCAAACGTAATTGCCGGTGAGGCCGGGGGTATTACTCAGCACATTGGTTCCTACAATGTACAACTCCCCTCCGGGCGCCGTATCACATTCCTAGATACACCGGGGCACGAAGCCTTTACGGCCATGCGTGCTCGTGGTGCCCAAGCAACCGACATTGCGATCATCATCATTGCCTCAGACGACAAGGTGATGCCTCAAACCAAAGAGGCTATTAACCACGCAGCAGCAGCAGGAGTCCCCATTGTATTTGCTTTCAACAAGATTGATGTACAAGGGGCAGATCCTAATAAGATTCGTGAGCAACTTGCTGCCATGAACTACCTCGTGGAGGATTGGGGCGGTAAGTATCAATGTCAAGAAATCTCTGCAAAAAAGGGTATCGGCGTCAATGAGTTGCTAGAAAAAGTACTGCTCGAAGCCGACATGCTCGACCTAAAGGCCAATCCGAACCGCCGTGCTCAGGGGCTTATCATTGAGTCTTCGCTAGACAAGGGACGTGGTTATGTATCCAACATCTTGGTGCACAATGGTACTCTGCATGTGGGGGATATCATCCTCGCCGGTAAGTATTATGGCCGTGTAAAAGCCATGTTCAACGAGCGCAATCAGTCCCTCAAATCAACTGGAGCCGGGCCATCAGTCCCCGCTACCATCCTCGGGTTCAATGGCGCTCCTTCGGCTGGAGATACCTTCAATGTACTAGAGAGCGAGCAAGAGGCTCGCGACATTGCAACACGCCGTACGCAACTACAGAGAGAACAGGGCTTCCGAACTCAGAAGATGCTCTCCTTGGACGAAATTGGACGACGCATTGCCATCGGGAACTTCCAAGAGCTCAACCTTATTATTAAGGGGGATATGGACGGATCTGTGGAAGCTCTATCGGCAGAGATCGAAAAGCTATCAACAGAAGAGATTGGGGTTAATGTAATCCACAGAGGTGTGGGACAAATCTCAGAGTCGGATGTTGTACTCGCAGAAGCATCGCAGGCCGTTATCATCGGATTCCAAGTACGCCCCAGTGCCATAGCTCGTAAAAATGCAGAGCAACAGGGGGTAGAAATACGTACCTACTCCATTATTTACGATGCAATTGCAGACGTAAAGAGCGCGATGGAGGGGATGCTATCTCCCGAAATAAAGGAGGTGGTTACCGCATCACTCGATGTACAGCAAACCTTTACGATAGGCAAAGTGGGTACGATTGCAGGGTGTCTTGTAAAAGAAGGAAAGATCAAACGCACCGACAAGGTTCGTGTAATCCGCGATGGTATCGTGATACACTCGGGAGAACTTGAGTCTCTCAAACGCTTCAAAGACGATGTAAAGGAAGTCGCTCTTGGGCTCGATTGTGGACTCAATATCAAGGGCTTCAACGACCTGCATGAGGGTGATGTTATCGAATCGTACGAAGAGATAGAAGTAAAGAAAACACTCTAAAATGCATAGCAAAATTCCCCTCTTGTCGATCAGGAGGGGAATTGACAAAGTATTCTCCATACAGATGAATAATAAAAAGAGTTACTGAGGTACTTATTTGCGTACACACGAAAATAGGTATCCTTGGCAACTCTTTTACTGTTTGTCGGAGCTTGAGAATTAGCCGATAGATAGGGAAAAATGAACTGGTTAGATATTGCTATTATCATTATCGTTGGGCTATCTCTCTTCAAGGGATTCTCCAAAGGGCTCATACATCAGGCTGCTTTCTTTGTAGCTATTCTGCTAGGGATTGCAGTTTCTGGAGTGGTAGCGGATTGGCTAGGCGGCGCACTCTCTTTTTTGCTCAAGCTAAGTGATAAGATAGCGAACTCAGTAGCTATTGCCCTATCCTTCCTGCTTATCTTGGGAGCTGTATATCTAGCGAGTAAGATTATAACAAAAATCCTCAATGCTACTCCCCTAGGGATATTCAACAGGCTGCTAGGAGCCTTGGTGGGAGGGCTTATGTCTCTTGCCATCCTTGGCTATATATTTGTTTTTGTAGACTCTGTATTTATTCCGGCTGCCACCCTTACCAAAAAGTTGAGCAGTACCCTTGAGTCTACTACTCGACCCAAAGGACAAAGAGAAGCCCCCAAGGAAGAAAAAGATATTCGCAAAGAGTCTGCACTATACTACCCCGTAAAGAACTTTGTGCCAACTATTTTGGCTCCTCGGCTGTTGGATAAAGAGAATGAATTGATAGAACAGACTTCTAAAGAGAAAGAAGAAAATAAATGAAAGATAGCACTCACCCTCAACCCTCTTCTCAAGGAGAGCCTAAAGAAGACATACTACAAGAGGTAACGCAGGGAGACTATAAATATGGATTCGAAACGAAGATCTCTACTGAGACCATCGAACGTGGGCTCAGCGAAGAGGTAGTACGTTTGATTTCAAAGAAAAAGGAAGAGCCCGAGTGGCTTCTCGACTTCCGTCTCAAAGCTTACCAGCATTGGCTCACGCTAAAGCAACCCAAGTGGGCACATCTCCACATCCCTCCCATTGACTATCAAGACATAATCTACTATGCAGCTCCCAAGCAAAAAGTCTCTAATGGTACGCCCGGGGAGATTGATCCGGAGCTGATGGAGACGTTCGATAAGCTGGGGATTCCCCTGCACGAGCGACAGATATTAGCAGGGAATACTGCCGTAGATGCTGTAATGGATAGCGTCTCGGTAAAAACCACATTCAGGGATAAACTCTCTGCTCTAGGCATTGTTTTTTGCTCTTTCAGCGAAGCAGTAAAAGAGCATCCCGAGCTAGTAAAGAAATATCTTGGCAAAGTGGTGAGTTATAGGGATAACTACTTTGCAGCACTCAACTCGGCTGTCTTCAGTGACGGTTCGTTTGCTTATATCCCCAAGGGTGTACGATGCCCTATGGAGCTCTCCACCTACTTCCGCATCAACGCTCGCAATACGGGGCAATTCGAGAGAACTCTCATTGTGGCAGACGACAATGCCTACGTGAGTTACCTAGAGGGGTGTACAGCTCCCATGCGTGACGAGAATCAATTACACGCTGCCATCGTAGAGATCATTGCAGAGGAGAATGCCGAGGTCAAATACTCCACCGTACAAAATTGGTATCCGGGCGACAAGAATGGCAAAGGCGGTATATACAACTTCGTAACCAAGCGAGGGCTTTGCCGTGGTAACAACTCAAAAATCTCTTGGACCCAAGTAGAGACAGGCTCTGCCATTACCTGGAAGTATCCAAGTTGTCTCCTTGTGGGAGATAACTCTGTAGGCGAGTTTTATTCGGTAGCCGTAACCAACAACTACCAGCAAGCCGATACGGGAACAAAGATGATCCACATAGGGAAAAATACACGCAGCACCATTGTTTCTAAAGGTATCTCGGCAGGCTCTAGCCACAACAGCTATAGAGGGCTGGTGAAGATATCTGCAAGCGCGGAGGGAAGTCGCAACCACTCGCAATGCGATAGCCTTTTATTAAGCGACCATTGTGGCGCACACACATTCCCCTATGCCGAGGTACTCAACGATACGGCAATCATAGAACACGAGGCTACGACCTCCAAAATAAACGAAGATCAGCTTTTCTACTGCCAGCAGCGAGGTATTACCACCGAAGAAGCAGTAGGCTTAATTGTAAACGGCTATGCCCGGGAGGTAATGAATAAGCTCCCCATGGAGTTTGCCGTAGAGGCACAAAAACTACTGAGTGTAACCCTAGAGGGATCGGTAGGTTAAGTGCAAAAGAAGTAAGATCTAGCAATAACTAAGACTTTTAGAAGATGAGCAAGAAGCTATTAGAGATAAAAAACCTCCACGCCTCTATCAACGGCAAGGAGATACTAAAGGGTATTAACCTCTCGATTAACGAGGGCGAAATACATGCTATCATGGGCCCCAACGGGAGCGGAAAGAGTACACTCTCTTCCGTACTTGTAGGGAATCCCGCTTTTGAGGTTACCGAGGGGGAGGTTACATTCCGAGGTGAAAACATTCTGCCTTTGAGCCCGGAAGAGCGTTCTCACCGTGGGCTATTCCTAAGTTTCCAATACCCTGTGGAGATACCGGGCGTAAGTATGGCCAACTTCATGAAAGCGGCTATCAACGAGAAGCGCAAGTCACAAGGGCTTCCCCCTATGCCTGCTGCAGAATTCCTCAAACTGATGAAGGAGAAACGAGAATTCGTGCAATTAGAGAGCAAACTTTCTAATCGTTCGGTAAACGAAGGATTCTCGGGAGGGGAGAAAAAGCGGAACGAAATATTCCAGATGGCCATGCTAGAGCCCCGTCTCTCCATCCTAGACGAGACGGATAGTGGTCTCGATATCGACGCTCTGCGCATTGTTGCAGAGGGGGTAAACAAGCTGCATACTCCGGAAACAAGCTCTATTGTGATCACCCACTATCAACGTTTGCTCGACTATATTAAGCCTCAATTTGTACACGTACTCTACAACGGACGCATCGTAAAAGACGGAGGTTCTGAACTTGCTCTAGAGCTAGAAAAACGTGGCTACGACTGGATTAAGGAACAACATACTCTCTGATTACCCTCAATATGGAAAGTATTGCAAAAACCTATCTCGACCTCTTCGATGAGAATAGGCAAGCCATAGAAAAGGGATCCTTTCCTCTAATGAACAATGCCCGAGAGGGGGCTAGAGAGGATTACAGCGCACACGGACTTCCCTCTCTGCGCAACGAAAACTACACTCGTACGGACATTCACGACCTATTCAGTCTCGACTATGGTGTAAATATCAACGGAGTACAATTCCCTCTCCACGATACCAAAGGATTCTCTTGCGATGTAGAGGATATGCCCTATATGCAGGGGATAATCCTCAACGAACGCTTTGATAGAGAGCTTTCGCAAGGCTTGGAGCAACTCCCTACCGGTGTATATATCGGGAGCCTTAGAGCTTTCCTCACGGAGCATCCGGAGCGAGAGTCTCAGTTTGCTAAGATATATGGCAAATATGCAGAGACGGATATTGATGGCATTGTCGCCCTCAATACCATGTTTGCTCAAGATGCCGTTTTGCTATTTGTACCCAAGGGGGTGAAGATAACTGAGCCTCTGCGACTTATCCAATTGGTGCGTGCAGACGTGCCCATGCTCCTCTTCCGTAGAGTTCTTATCGTACTTGAAGAAGAATCAGCAATCGAAGTGCTGGTCTGCAACCACACCTTAGACAAGCATGATTTCCTAGTAGATCAAGTGATAGAGGTGCATGTTGCAGAGAACGCTCAGCTCAAACTCTACGACGTAGAGGAGTCTAGCAGCCGGATGCGCCACCTCTCTACCCTCTGTTTGCGCCAATACGAATCAAGCAAAGTACTGATCAACGGACTAACACTCAACAATGGCATTACAAGGAACTCATACTGGACTCGCTTTATGGGGCCTCATGCCGAGCTTACCCTGGCAGGGCTAGCCATTGGCACTCAAGCACAGCACGTAGACAACTTCACCTACATAAGCCACATATTCCCCGAATGCAAAACCAACGAGTTATTCAAGTACATAATGGATGATGAGGCAGTTGGTGCCTTCGCCGGACGTGTCTTTGTATCAGCACAAGCTCAAAAGACCGATGCTCAGCAGAGCAACCGCAATTTGCTACTCTCACCCAATGCTCGCATATACTCCAAGCCTCAGCTTGAGATTTATGCGGACGATGTAAAGTGTAGCCATGGTATGACTACAGGGCAACTCGACGAGGAGGCCCTCTTCTACATGCAGCAACGTGGTATCTCCAAAGACGAAGCTCGTACGCTTCTTAGCATCGCTTTTACCGACGATGTGGTCAGACTCATTGAGCTTGAGCCCCTTCGTGCCTCTATCGTAGACGTTATATCCTCTCGCTTTAATAACCAAGAGATACGCCACTGCAATAAGTGTGGTAAAGTCTGCTTCTAGAGTGCTTATAAGCAATATATTAACCCATTTATAAGGAGTATCGCAGGGGAGTTGGTCAATCCTCACACCCCCTGCGATACTCCCTTTTGTAACTATCCGAGATGATCACTTTCCCCAATGCCAAACTCAATTTAGGTCTTCGTATTCTAGGAAAACGTACCGATGGCTACCATTTACTAGAGACGATATTTTTACCCATCACCCTAACCGATGCCCTAGAGATAGTACCTCAAAAGGCAGCGCAAGAGGATACTTGGCGGCAAAGTGGTATCACCATCGACGGCGCCGTAGAGAGTAATACGGTAATTCGTACAATACAAATGATACGAGAGGAGATCGCTATCCCCCCTCTGGAGGTCGAACTGCTCAAAAAAATCCCCTTTGGGGCAGGACTTGGTGGGGGTTCCGCGGATGCTGCTTTTGCCCTTAAGATGCTTAATCAGCGGTTCTCTCTAAATCTATCGGAAGAAGGAATGGCAAAAAAAATGGCGCGAATAGGAGCCGACTGCCCCTTCTTCATCTATAATAAACCTATGCTGGGTACGGGTATCGGGGAGGTGCTAACTCCCATTGAGATACCCCACGAACTGCGACAAGCAAGTGTGGTACTCATCAAACCTAGCCTTTCGATCTCAACCAAAGAGGCCTATGCCCAAATTATCTGCCACCCTGAGGCTGAGGGATCTCTCCCATCCTTACTCCAAAAGCCCCTTGATCAGTGGCAAGATCTCTTTATCAACGATTTTGAGGCATCACTCTTCGGTCGCTATCCCATTCTCCCAAAAATCAAAGAATCCTTACACAAAGCCGGAGCATTCTACACAGCAATGACCGGCTCCGGATCGGCTATTTATGGCTTCTTCCATACCCCCATTGCCATAGATCATCTGCAATCAATCTACCCTGATAGCTTCGTATGGCAAGGCAATATAGCCTAACGGACTTCCTCCCCACCTCTAAAAAAGAAATGGACGCTCGTGGCTGGGACGAGGCGGACGTTATTTTATTCAGCGGCGATGCCTATGTGGACCATCCCTCCTTTGGGGCGGCCGTGGTCGGGCGTTTCCTTGAGAGCCATGGGCTACGTGTTGCCATCGTACCCCAACCCAACTGGCGAGACGACCTGAGGGACTTCCGCAAGCTGGGCAAACCTCGGCTCTTCTTCGGAGTTTCTCCGGGAGCTATGGACTCCATGGTAAACAAGTACACCGCAGCCCGAAGGCTCAGGAGCGAAGATGCCTATACACCCGACAAACGTATAGACATGCGTCCGGAGTATCCCTCCATCGTATACAGTCGCATTCTCAAAAGCATATACCCCGACGTCCCCATTATCCTAGGAGGGATCGAAGCCTCTCTTAGGCGATTGGTGCACTACGACTATTGGCAAAACAAACTCTTGCCAGGAATGTCCATCCTAAGCCCTGCAGACCTAATCATCTACGGGATGGGAGAGCTACCACTGGCCGAGGTGGTGGAAAAACTCAAAGCCGGAGCTGATATTGCCGAACTGCGCAAGGTACTCCAGACCACCTACGCCGTAGACGCTCAAGACTTCCACCCCCAAGAGGGCGACCTCCGTCTTTTTAGCTACGAAGAGTGCCAAAAGGACAAGAAGAAACAGGCAATGAACTTCAAGCATATAGAGGAAGAGAGCAATAAATTCCATGCCAGTCGCATCGTACAACCCTGCGGCGATCGGGTTATTGTTGTGAATCCGCCCTTCCCCCCTATGACTACCGGACAAATTGATGCCTCCTTCGATCTCCCCTACACTCGCCTCCCCCACCCTCGCTACAAGGGCAAGACCATCACAGCCTATGAGATGATTAAGCACTCAGTGAATCTGCACAGAGGTTGCTTCGGAGGGTGTGCCTTCTGTACCATCTCTGCCCATCAAGGCAAGTTCGTAGCCTCCCGAAGCGAAGCCTCTGTACTCAAAGAGGTAGAAGAGATTACGGAGATGGACGACTTCAAAGGCTACCTAAGTGACGTAGGAGGTCCCTCCGCCAATATGTATAGAATGGAGGGAGTCAATCGGGAGTTGTGCGCCCGTTGTGTACGCCCTTCCTGCATCTTCCCTGCCATATGCCCCAATCTCAACGCCAACCACAAGCCCTTAAATGATCTACTGGACAAGGTAGACAAAATCCCTGGAATCAAGAAGAGCTTTATCGGTAGTGGGGTGCGTTACGACCTATTGCTCGAAGAGTACAAAAATCCCGAATACCAACGCGAAGCCAAGCGATACACCGAGTCGCTTATAGCCCATCACACCTCGGGCCGACTAAAAGTAGCTCCGGAACACACCTCTCCCAACGTGCTGAAAATCATGCGAAAGCCTCCGTTTTCTCTATTTGAGCGCTTTACTCGCATTTTTGACGAGGTAAACAAAAAGTACGGACTCAAGCAGCAACTGATTCCCTACTTCATATCCTCACACCCCAATTCTCACGAAGTGGATATGGCAGAATTAGCCGTGCTGACCAAGCGGCTTAACTTCCATCTTGAGCAAGTACAGGACTTCACTCCCACTCCTATGACCCTTGCCACTGAGATTTATTACACGGGATACCATCCTTATACACTAGAAAAACTCTACTGCGCCATCTCTCCCGAGGAGAAAAGGAAGCAAAGACGGTACTTCTTTTGGTACAAACCCGAGGAGCGACGCGAACTTATACAAGCATTGCAATCCCTGCATAGACCCGACCTTATAGAAGCACTCTTTGGTCAGTATGTTGCTCGTCAACCCGAATCTTCTAAAAAGAAGAATCCGCGACAAAGCTCGGAACAGCACAGCTCTCATACGCGCTCATCCAAAAACAAGTCCTCGAAAACAAATTTCTCCAAAAGGCGTTAAATAGCCCCTCCCCCAGAGAAAAAATAATACCAATAGGTTGTCGAAGAAAAAAACTCAGCCTCCTCATGAATCCTTGTAGGGTGAAATCTGCCCAGGAATCAGCCTAAAGCCTTCACCCATTTAGGGTGAAAACGGGCGAAAAACCGCCCAGATATCCCCTCTCCTTCTAGCTAAGAATCTTTTGCCCCAAGCCCTCTTTATTCCGGCATTCCTATAAAGGGGCTACTCCCATCCCAAGAAAAAACCTCCGGCAAGCACCCTTGGATGCTCAACCGGAGGTTGTAAGAATTAGAAAAAAGGGGAGAAGCCCCTCTCTCCATGTATAGGTAATTACTTAATTACACCAAGCTCTTTACCCACCTTGATAAAGGCGTTGATACAACGATCGAGGTGCTCACGCTCATGACCGGCAGAGAGCTGTACACGGATACGAGCTTCGCCTTTGGGTACAACAGGATAGTAGAAACCCGTTACATAGATACCCTCTTCGAGCATGCGCTTAGCATACTTCTGAGACAGAGGTGCGTCATAGAGCATCACAGCACAGATGGCACTCTGAGTTGGTTTGATATCAAAACCGGCAGCAATCATCTTGTCGCGGAAGTAGTTTACATTCTCCATAAGTTTGGTATGGAGCGAATCGTCCTCTTTGAGCATCTTGAAAACTTCAAGACCGGCACCTACTACTGCGGGGGGAATTGAGTTACTAAAGAGGTAGGGACGAGAGCGCTGACGAAGCATATCGATAACTTCTTGAGGACCTGCCGTAAAGCCACCAACAGCTCCACCAAAAGCCTTACCGAGTGTACCGGTATGGATATCGATACGATCCCAGCAGTTGTACTTTTCGGCAACACCACGACCGGTTGCTCCTACAACGCCTGCCGAGTGGCATTCGTCTACCATCACAAGAGCATCGTACTTCTCAGCAAGAGCACAAATCTGATCCATGGGGGCAACATTACCGTCCATAGAGAAAACACCGTCCGTTACAATGATACGATGACGTTGTGCTTGTGCTTCTTTGAGACACTCTTCGAGCTCTGCCATGTTACCATTGGCATAACGATAACGCTTTGCCTTGCAGAGACGTACCCCGTCAATAATAGAAGCGTGATTGAGGGCATCGCTAATAATGGCATCTTCTGCACCAAAGAGAGGCTCAAACACACCTCCATTGGCATCGAAGCAAGCAGCGTAAAGAATAGCGTCTTCGGTATGGAAGTACTCGGCAATAGCACGCTCGAGTTGCTTGTGCATGTCCTGCGTACCACAAATGAAACGCACGCTACTCATACCATAACCACGGCTATCCATAGCTTCCTTGGCAGCCTTGATAAGGCGAGGATGATCACTAAGGCCTAGATAGTTGTTAGCGCAAAAGTTAAGTACTTCTTGACCTTCATTAACCTTGATGTCGGCACGTTGGGGTGTCGTAATGATGCGCTCCTCTTTGTAGAGCCCATCTTCTTTGATCTTCTTGAGCTCAGCACCCAAGAAATCTTTCATTCCCTTGAACATAGCAATGTTTGTACTATTAATGGATTTTAATTCGTAAGCGATCGAATAAGAAAGGTTATTTAACCTCCTCTTCCTTACCCTCTGCGGGAGTCTCTTCTGCGGTGAATCGGGTAAATCCGCCTTGTACCAATATATTATACCACGAGAGCATCTTCTTTACATCGGTAGGGTAAACTCGGTCTTTGTCGTACGTGGGGAGAACGGACTCCATATAGGCAAAAGTAGACTCTTTGGTTGCCCCAATGGTTTTGAGGTCTACCTCCTTGCCTTCGGCAGCCGTATACACAAGATCTAGCACCTCACCGAGAGGTTTCTCTCCCTCAGTCGTATATATGGCAATCTCTGCAAGCGACACCACTCGATCTGTAGCATGGATAGGCGTGCGACGCTTGTCTGTAAGAGACTCCACGATGAGGGAGTTTTTCCCCTGAGAGAGGAGTTTGAAAAGCCCCGGACGACCCGAGACAGACAGAATTTCTCTAAGCATAGTATATCTATTACTTTCTTTGGTCTAAACTAATGTAGCGGTTCTTTATAGGTAGCAATTCGTTGTTTCCACCCCCTGTGTAACCACTTACAAGCACAAAAGTAACCATTTCTCAGGGAATATGATACGCAGCATTTATACTCGCCTACTCTGCCCTCTTTCCCTGATTTTATCATAAATAAAAGAGTACCTTTGCCCCAACGTTCAATTGGAAGAGAGAAGAGACGCTATATGATGCAGTTCGACTATGTAGTAGTAGGAGGGGGGCTTGCGGGTCTATATACCGCATACTTATTGTCCTCCAAAGGCTCTGTAGCTCTTGTTACCTGCACTACCCTAGAGGAGAGTAATTCCTATTTTGCACAAGGGGGAATGGCTGCCGTAACAGAGGCAAGCGACACCCCTAAAAATCATTTCGAAGATACGATTGAAGCAGGGCGCGGACTATGCTCCGAGGCTGCTGTACGAATCCTGACAGAAGAGGCCCCACAACGTATCGAAGAATTGATCAACTTGGGAATGCACTTCGATACCGAAGATGGTCACTTAGCATTAGGGTTAGAAGGCGGGCACCACCACAGACGAATCTTACATGCCGGAGGAGATGCCACAGGCCGAATGGTCACCTCCTTTATGACGGAGCAAGTGCGCAAAACGGCCAATATAAAGATCCTAGATCACTACTTTGCACTCGGGTTAATTGTAACCCAAGGCCAATGCTTCGGACTTTACACCTACAATCAAAAGTCGCATCAGACGGAAGCGATAACCGCACATGCGACCATCCTAGCTACCGGTGGTGCCGGAGCTCTCTATCACCCCACAACCAATCCTCCAACGGCTCTAGGCGACGGATTGGGGATGGCATTAGCGGCAGGAGCCACGCTGCGAGATCTCGAGTTTGTACAATTCCACCCAACGGCTCTATACGTACCGGGGCAGGCTTCTTTTCTTATCAGCGAGGCAGTACGAGGGGAAGGAGCGCACCTCTACAATCAATCGGGGGAACGCTTTATGCTGGCAAAGCATCCGCTGGCAGAGCTTGCGCCTCGAGATGTAGTGGCACGCGAAATCTTCCATCAAATAGAAGCCGAGGGAGGGGATAGTGTTACCCTCTCCTTGCGTCACCTTGATGCCGAGCACATACGCCATCGCTTCCCCACCATCGCCCAACATTGTGCCGAGATAGGATTGGATCTCACACAAGAGATACCCGTAGCTCCGGCAGCTCACTATACCGTGGGAGGAGTGGCAACGGACCTTAATGGAGCTACGTCTGTACGACAACTCTATGCGGTGGGAGAAGTAGCCTCTACAGGAGTGATGGGTGCCAATCGCTTAGCTTCTAATTCCCTTGTTGAGTGTCTTGTTTTTGGCAAACGCATCGCAGACCACATCCATCAGCACCCCCATCCTCAAACTCTTCCTCTAGAGTCTCCATTACTCTACCGAGAATTCCCCCTCTCTTCGTATGCCAAAGAGCAAGAGTGGAGAGAGCAAGAAGGGAAGAAATACATGCTGCAACTAGGGAAGTTGCTCATGAAGCACGTGGGGATTGTACGCACAGAAGCCTCTCTCTCTACCGCTTTAGAGGAGCTCAATAGGCTTATCTCGGAGATCTCATCCCCAGCACAACAACTCTTATCTGCCCTCGTTGTTTCCCAAAGACTACGCCTAGCTCGTTGTTTGGTAAGGGCGGCTCTCGAGCGAAAAGAGAGCCGAGGTGGACACTTCCGAAGTGACTACCCCGAGACACTCCCCAACGACAAAGCATATCATTCCCTCATTACTCAAGAGAGTATAAAACAAGTATTTACGTTTACCTCCAGCCCAGGTTCTCTATGAAAGCAACTCACGACGAATTAGAAAAAATAGATCGTCTCATCGATCTTGCCTTTGACGAAGATATTGCACAAGGTGACCTTACCACAGAATCTATCTTCCCCGACGTAACCGAGGCAACAGCACTCCTCACCGCCAAAGCCCCCGGCATTATCTCGGGTATTGAGATAGCCCAACGAGTGCTCGACAAACGCGGGAGCAACAAGGTACAACTCTTTGTAAACGACGGAGACTCCGTGCAGAAGGGAGATAAGATTATGGCCATCACCGCCTCTTATACTACCCTACTTACAGCCGAGCGGCTCCTCCTAAACTTTATGCAACGGATGTCTGGTATCGCTACCGAAACGCACCGCTATGTGGCCGCTTGCGAAGGTACCAATACGCATATCCTGGATACGCGCAAGACAGCTCCCGGGCTACGACTTCTCGATAAAATGGCCGTTAGACACGGAGGTGGGCGCAATCATCGTATGGGCTTGTACGACATGATTATGCTCAAAGACAACCACATCAAGGCCGTGGGGAGCATCACAAAGGCGGTAGAGATGGTACACTCCCAACTTCCCCTCTCCGTTAAGGTAGAGGTAGAGACAACCTGCCTCAAGGAGGTGGAAGAGGCACTCTCTGCCGGCGCAGATATTATTATGCTAGACAATATGAGCAACGAAGCCATGCTAGAGGCAGTCCGTTTGATTAATCACCGCTGTGCAGTGGAAGCCTCAGGCAATATGACTCTCGAGCGCATCCGAGAGGTTGCAGCGTTGGGGGTAGACTACATCAGTGTGGGGGCTCTGACTCACTCCGTAAAGGCTCTCGACATTAGCATGAACTTTATACAATAGGATTTTAGCTCAACAAAAAGGGATAGAAAATGAACAACAACGAAGACGTTAAGGCTCTTGCAGAAGAGATTGCACAACTAAAGAAGGAGCGTGATGCTGTTATACTCGCGCATTATTACGCTCGTCCGGAGGTGCAGGCTGTTGCCGATATACTAGGCGACTCCTTGGCTTTATCCCAACTCGCAGCCACCACAGAGGCAAAAGTGATTGTATTCTGCGGAGTCCACTTTATGGCAGAGACGGCTGCAATTATCTCTCCTGAGAAGAAAGTACTCATCCCTGTAGAGAATGCCGGATGTTCCCTAGCCGAGAGTGTCACGGCCGCAGGGCTGGCAACTTGGCGCAAATACCATCCCAACGGTCTTATTGTAAGCTACGTAAATACATCGGCTGCCGTAAAGGCAGAAACAGACTACTGCGTAACGAGTGCCAATGCCCTCAAGGTGATAGAGACATTGCCCCTCGAGGTCCCCATCCTCTTCGGGCCGGACAAAAACTTAGGGGAGTACATCAACCTCAAAACAGGGCGTAATATGGATATTTGGCAGGGCGATTGCTATGTACATAGACACATAACAGGCGAGCTCATCCGCGAGTATCTTGAGCATTATCCCAATGCTGATATTCTCATCCATCCGGAGTCGGTTGCTTGTGGAGACAAGAGTATTCTGGAGCATCCTCGCTGCTTTGTTGGCTCTACCTCGGGCATCCTAAAGCATCCGGCTCAAAGCGAGAAAAAACAATTTGTAGTAGCGACCGAAAAGGAAGCTATTACGGAACTCGTACACCAATATCCCCATCTTGAGTTCATCCCCATCACCCGAGAGCACTACTGCGAATATATGAAACTCACTACACTCACTGACCTACGCGATGCCCTACGCGACGAGAAGCATGTAGTGACAATTGCTCCCGAGGTGCGGGAGCGAGCCTTGCTCCCCATCCAACGAATGCTAGCTGTAAAGTAACCGGAAACACCCCCTCTCCCCCTATGAGAGGGGGCTATATTTTATAAATAGGGGCTTTGATAGAGGGCTGATATAAGGTTTTAGCGTTAATTGGTACCTTTGCAGGAGGGAAACTACCACAACAAAAGGAACTCATAAAAGCATCTCCCTATCTAAAACAAACAAACTAGTATGAAACAATCCAGTAAACTCATCTTAGCATGCATCTCAGCCCTGCTACTAGGAAGTGGTCTCTGGGGCTGTCAATCAAGGCAAAAGCCACAACCTCCCTATATCCCCGATGGCGCGGGAGATGCCTCTCTACTAGAATGCCCCAAAGTGCGTGGACGTGAAGGGGATTTTTTCATAACACATCGGGTAAACAACGGTACTCGGGTAAACTATTCTCTTGAGTACGATATTAGGCTGCATCATGCCCTGTGGGTTTGCTTTAGCTTCGATAACTACACGAAACAAACCAATGTAAAGCGTACCAATGCCTGGGCTTGGGATCCCTTTATTCCGGCTCAGTACGAAGTAAATAAATCCTCATTCGAAGGATACGACCGAGGGCACTTGGTAGCATCCCACGACCGAGTATTCTCAGAAGAAGCCAACCGACAAACATTCTACTACTCCAATATGAGCCCTCAGAAAGCTGCCTTTAATCAAGTAGCTTGGCGACAACTTGAGGAGGCGGTGCAGAAGTGGGCTCGTAACGAAGCTCTAACCGATAAAATGTATATTGCCAAGGGGGGCACTCTCACTCCCGAAGGCATCTACCCCACCCTCTCGGGTGGTAAAATTGCTGTACCACGCAACTATTGGATGGCAATTCTTGCAGAAAAGAATGGAGAGTGGAGAGCTCTCGGCTTCTGGATCAGCCACGAAAGCAGCAAACAACTAAAGGGTGGATTAGCTCCTTTGACGTGCTCCATAGATGAACTAGAAAATAAAACCAACTTCGACTTTTTCCCAAATCTCGAAGACAATATCGAACAAAAGGTAGAGGCTATAGACCCCAAAGATTGCTCAGATCTCTGGCCCGGTTTGTAACCCATTCCCCACTATACATTTTCCGAAAGAAAAAGAGAAATGAATTTGATTGTAGAGAAGAAATACTTCTCCCCAAACGTAGCCATGCTGCGTATTGAAGCTCCGCGTATTGCCAAAGCTAGGCGTGCAGGCAACTTTGTAATAGTGCGTGCCGATGCCCATAGTGAGCGCATTCCACTAACCATTGCAAGTGCAGACCTCAACCAAGGAACCATTACTTTGGTAGTACAAGGTGTGGGACAATCGTCCAAGAAATTGATTGCCCTCAACGAAGGGGACTATGTACACGACATTGTAGGTCCCCTTGGGCAGGCTACCGAGATAGAGAAAGTAGGCACAGTTGTGTGTGCCGGAGGTGGCGTTGGCGTTGCCCCATTGCTCCCCATTGTAGAGGCCTTTCATGCAGCCGGCAATAGAGTAATTGTAGTACTCGCAGCCCGCACCAAAGATCTCATTATCCTAGAGAGGGAGATGCGCCAGGCCAGCGACGAAGTCCTCATTATGACCGACGATGGTTCTCTAGGAAAGAAAGGACTCGTAACCGAGGGTGTAGAGGAAGTGATCCTAAGAGAAAAGGTAGATAAGTGCGTGACTATCGGCCCTGCCATTATGATGAAATTTGTCTCCGCTCTCACGGCAAAGTACCAAATCCCCACAATAGCTTCACTCAATACCATTATGGTAGATGGCACCGGAATGTGTGGAGCCTGCCGTGTAACTGTGGGAGGGAAGCGCAAATTCGTTTGCGTTGATGGACCGGAGTTTGATGCCCATCAAGTAGATTTTGATGAGCTATTGATGCGTCTTAATTCCTATAAAGACGTAGGTAAATAATCCTCTAATATCTACTACAATGGAAATGAATGAACTAATTGCCGAACGCCGAAAGCTAGCTTGGCGAGAAGAGCTACGCAAGAGCCATTCCCCCAAAGAGCGAACCGCCATAGCTCGTGCCCAAATGCCCGAATTAGACCCCAAGTACCGCATTACTACACTTACAGAAGAGGTAAACCAAGGGTTAACCGAGGAGCAAGCCCTTGTGGAGGCTCGTCGCTGTCTAGACTGTGCTAAACCAACCTGTATGGAGGGGTGCCCCGTCGGCATTCATATCCCCTCTTTTATAAAGGAAATAGAGCGAGGGAATTTTGCTGCCGCAGCTTCCACGCTACGAGAAACAACCAGTTTGCCTGCCGTTTGTGGCCGTGTCTGCCCTCAAGAGCGCCAATGCGAAAGTCGGTGCGTATACCAAACGATGAAGAAACCGGCTGTTGCCATCGGTTACCTAGAGCGATTCGCCGCAGATTGGGCTCGAGAGCACAATGCCGTTGAGATGCCAACCCTAGCCCCTCCCACGGGCAAAAAGATTGCTGTTGTGGGGAGCGGCCCTGCCGGATTGTCCTTTGCCGGAGATATGGCAAAGCTAGGGTACGAAGTGGTAGTATTCGAGGCACTACACGAAATTGGGGGCGTACTAAAGTATGGTATCCCCGAGTATCGTCTGCCCAATAAGGTGGTAGACGCGGAGATAGAGCTGCTCAAACAAATGGGTGTCTCCTTTGAGACCAATACCATAATAGGGGCTACCCTCTCGTACGACGACTTGCACGAGATGGGATTCTCGGGGCTATTCGTCGGCTCAGGAGCCGGGTTGCCCAACTTCATGAACATCCCCGGGGAAAACCTCATCGGCGTAATGTCTTCTAACGAATACCTAACGCGTGTAAACCTGATGAACGCAGGAGATCCTGATAGCGAGACTCCTGTTTTCCGCGGACAGCACGTAGCCGTGATAGGAGGCGGGAATACCGCTATGGATAGTGTACGTACGGCTAAGCGACTAGGGGCTGAGCGCGCCATGATTGTGTACCGCCGTAGCGAAGAGGAGATGCCGGCGCGCCTAGAGGAGATAGCCCACGCCAAGGAAGAAGGGGTAGAGTTCCTTACGCTGCACAACCCTATCGAATATCTTGCCGATGAGAGGGGACACGTTGCCAAGATGCGCTTACAGAAGATGGAGCTAGGAGAACCCGATCCATCAGGGCGCCGTAAGCCAATACCTATAGAGGGAGCCATTGAGGAGATCCCTGTAGAGGTAGTTGTCGTCAGCATCGGGGTATCGCCCAATCCTCTTATCCCTAATACCTTCTCGGGACTCAATGTAACTCCCAAGGGTACCATCGTTGTGAACGAACTCGGAGCGACCGACTTGCCGGATGTGTATGCCGGAGGCGACATCGTACGAGGGGGCGCAACGGTCATCCTAGCCATGGGCGACGGTCGGCGAGCTGCAGCCAATATGCACCGCTACCTCTCCGGCAACTAAACCACTATGTTGTACGCCGGCGTACTACTCCCACTAAGCCTAAGCGACTTTTACCACTACCGAGTGCCCCAAGAGCTTGAGGCGAAAGTGCGAGTAGGTATGCGCTGCGTCATACAATTCGGAGCGAAGCGCATCTACGTAGGTATCATAGCGAGTCTCTCACCCACGCTTCCGTTGGGAGTGGAGACGCACAAGGTAAAGTCCTTAGGATACCTACCGGACGACGCTCCCATTATTTCCCAAGAAGAGATCGACTCGTGGCTCTGGGCTGCCCATTACTACATGGCAACGCCGGGAGATCTGCTGCACGCGGCTCTGCCTGCCACACTCCTACCCGAGAGCCGAACGGAGGTACTTATTGATTTCGAGCAAGCCGACTCCGACGCCTCCCTCGGGCGCACCGAGAGCGAAGTAGTTGAGCATCTCCGCTCAATCACAGGCAAAGGGATCCACTTCGAAACCCTCTTGCAATACATCCCGGGGCGCAATAAACTCTCCGTTTTCGACCAGCTCGTAGCCCACGGCGTCCTCTCCCTAAAGGAGCGAGTACGGGGAGTAGAAAAAAGAATCGGGGAGCGATGGCTCTACCTAAACCCCAAGTACCAATCGGACGATGCTCTGAACCTGCTCTTGGATGCCTATAAGCGAAGGCCTGCTCGGACGCGATTGCTCTACCGCTTTGTGGAGCTTCTCCCCGACCAGGAGCATTCCCTTTCCGGCTCCGTCCGCGAAAAAGAACTGATCGCCGGGGATAGCAACCGACAAAACGCCCTGCGTTACCTCCTCTCCGAGGGGGTACTGGAATGCTCCTTTCGGCAATATGCCTCTACCGACCGCCCTCCCGAGTATCGAATAGACCCGAATCTTCCTCCTTTGGAGAGCGATCGTCCCAACTACTACACCGCCGCGACGTACAGCGACGAACTGGAGCGAATCGGAGCCTACTCGGCCGCCGTGCTAGCACGAGGGGGACGCGTACTCCTTTTACTCCCCCAGAGTAGCGGATTAGAGGGCGACCTTCCCTCGCTTTGCTCCCAACTAAAGCTCCCCGTAGAGACGCCTCTCTACCTCTACACCAGCAGCCTATCCGATCGCGAACGAGCCTCCCTACGCTACCGCCTGACAGAGAGCGACGCCCCTCTTATCGTCGTAGGAAGTCGCATGGCGGCTCTACTTCCATTGGAGGGGGTCGAACTCATCATCGTAGCTGAGGAGCAGGATCCTCTCTACAAGCAACAGGAGCCGGCACCTCGCTTCAATGCCCGAGACCTACTCGCCTACAGAGCTACAAAGGGCAAGATTCCCCTACTTCTCACCTCCGTAACTCCCTCCATGGAGACGTACCACAACGTCGCCTACGACAAGTATGCCGCTATAGCGTCGCAGGAGTCGTTTACCCTAGCCTCTTTTCGCACTATCGACTTGGACTACGAGCGCACGACTCGCCGCCTCAAGACGGGGACGTTACTGAGCCTCCCCCTCCGAGAGGCCATATCCGAGACGCTAAAGAAGGGTGAGAAGGTAGTTTTGGTAAGTGCTCGACGCGGATACGCGCCCTATATCTTGTGCCAGAAGTGTGGCAAAAGCATCCGTTGCCTGCATTGCGATGTAAGCCTCACCTACCATCAGATGGAGAATCGGCTCACGTGCCACTACTGCGGTTACAATCTATCACTACCGGCGCAGTGCCCACACTGTGGAGCGGATCGGGAGGAGCTGAAGAAGGTAGGCTACGGTTCGGAACGCATTGAGGACGAACTAGCCACGCTCTACCCCGGGGAGGAGATCGTACGCATTGATGCCGATACGACCTCGGGCAAGGAAAAGCGAAGCCACATCCGAAGTGCGCTAGCGGAGGGGAAGGCCTCCCTCTACGTGGGTACCCAAATGCTCACACATTTTGCTCCGATTCAGGGGGTAGGACTGGTCGCGGTACCCCAACTTGATGCCATGCTCGCCCTACCCGACTTCCGCACAGACGAATTAGTCTTCGCCCTCCTCTACCGCCTGGCTGTAAAGTACCCCGAGGCTCTCATGTTGCTACAAACGAGTGATACGCAGCGTCCTCTCTTCGAGTATCTTGACATGCCCTCTCGCGAACTTAGGGAGAAGTATGCGAAGTTGGTACTACAGGAGCGCACATTTTTCGGCTTCCCTCCCTACGAAAGGATCATCCAGGTCATAGTCAAAAGCACGAAGGAAGAAGATACCATAGAGACGGCCACTCTCCTCTCCCGGCACTTCGGGAGCTACCCCGGACTAGCCCACGTCTCCGCCCCCATCAAGCCCTATGTGTCTCGCGTGCGACTCATGTACATTCGGCAGATTACCCTCAAACTATCCCCTAATTACTCAGCGAAACAGATTCGCGAAGCCCTGAAAAGCATCCTCCATCAGGTGGAGCGCACCTCGCTTTCCGCCCGACGCTCTCGTATCCTCTTCGACGTAGATCCCCTCTAAAAGCTGACTCTGTGTCAGATTTCTGCCCGAATCCTTGTGCATTTTGAAAACATTTATTATACTTGTGCTCAAATTGTATTCGAAAGAAGAAAAGCCAAGAAAATGCAACGCAGTGCCCTAGATATAAAGTGTACATCACCAATCCCAAGGAGAGGTGCCGAAGCATTCCTATCTAATACTTGGCTCGCAAAAGAATCCCTGGTATGGAAGACTTGTCTACGAGACGCCAGGGGCTCTCTTACTCTCTGCTCTTCTTGCAGAACCCAACGAGTAACTTCCGGCAAAATTCACTCTAAATTCATTTAATCAGTAGAATTCATGGAAATTCCCTTTTCTGAAAACTACCGCATCAAGATGGTAGAACAGCTCCGCAAGAGCACACGACAAGAACGCGAAACGTGGATACGCGAGGCCAAATACAACCTCTTCAACCTCCACAGCGAACAGGTATTTATCGACCTCCTAACCGACTCCGGTACCGGCGCCATGAGCGACAAACAATGGAGCGCCATGATGCTGGGAGACGAGAGCTACGCAGGTGCGACCTCGTACTACAAAATGCGAAAAGCCATCCAAGAGATCCTCGGATTCGAGTACTTCCTCCCCACCCACCAAGGGCGCGCTGCCGAGAATGTACTCTACTCCACCATCGTAAAGGCAGGCGACGTAGTACCCGGCAATTCGCACTTCGACACCACCAAAGGACATATCGAATTCCGTAAGGCGGCAGCCGTGGATTGCACCATAGACGCGGCAGCAGATACGCAACTGGAGATTCCCTTCAAGGGCGAAATGGACCTCGAAAAACTTGAGAAGGTACTAAAGGAAACTCCCAAAGAACGCATCCCCTGCTGTGTACTCACCGTAACCAACAACACGGCCGGAGGGCAACCCGTTTCGATGAAGAACATCCGCGAGACCAGCGAACTATGCCACAAATACGGCATCCTCGTGCAGATAGACGGCGCACGATTCGCAGAAAATGCCTACTTCATCAAGACTCGCGAAGAGGGCTATCAGGATAAATCCATCAAGGAGATCGTGCGCGAGATGCTCAGCTACGGCGATATCATGACCATGTCCAGCAAGAAAGACGCCATCGTGAACATGGGCGGATTCCTCGCCTTCCGAGACAAAGAGCTATGGCGTCGCTGCCAAATGTTCTGCGTTATGAACGAAGGTTTCATCACCTACGGAGGTCTCTCCGGACGTGACATGAATGCCTTGGCACAGGGGCTGGACGAAGGTACCGAGTTCGATACGCTCGAAACACGCATCGAACAGGTAGCCTACCTGGGGCGCAAGCTCGACGAGTACGGCATTCCCTACCAGCGTCCGGCAGGAGGGCACGCCATCTTCCTCGACGCTAAGAAGATCCTTACGCACGTGCCCAAAGAAGAATTTATCGCGCAGACCTTAGGTATCGAGCTCTACCTAGAGGCAGGCATACGTGGGGTAGAGATCGGATCCATCCTAGCCGACCGAGACCCCATCACACGCGAGAATCGCTATCCGCGTCTGGAGCTACTACGTCTTGCCATTCCACGCCGTACCTACACCAATAATCACATGGATGTAATCGCGGCCGCCGTGAAGAATGTGTTCGATAGGCGAGAAAGCATTACAAGAGGGTACGTAATCACAGAAGAGCTCCCCGTGATGCGTCACTTTACCATAGAGCTAGCTCCTGCAAAGTAACAGCAACCTATTTTGGAGGATCTGCCTCCGAAAGTAAAAAGCCCTCGATAGTTCATGTTTTCTATCGGGGGCATTCTTTATCTCTCCAGGAGGTAAGTCCGAAGTCAATGCGGAAGGGCTGCGAAGATGGGCTCTTGCCAGAAGCCCGGGTAGCTCTTCGATACGACCGAAGCATCCGTGTACTGCACTTGGGGGTAAAGGAGGCTTGCAATGGACCACGCCATAGCCATCCGATGATCCTCCGCCGTATCCACGAGGATAGTACGTTGCGCCTCCACAGGAGAGAATGTACCATCCCATGCCAACGCGTCGTCGCTCTCATGTAAACGAAATCCGAAGAGGGCCGCTGTCTCCACAAGCTGACGAAGACGATCGCTCTCCTTAAGACGCAAAGAGGCTACCCCTTTCATCAGAAAAGGCTGCCGGCGCATGAGAGCCGTCACCACCAGCGTGGGGACAAGATCCGGCACCTCGTTAAGCCCCTCCGGAGTGTAACACGCCAAATGGGGCACATCGGTAGGGATAAGCTCTACGCCTCCTCCCTCTAGGAACCGAGCCTCAACTCCCAAAGGGCGCATAAAGCCAACGATAGCCTTGTCCCCCTGTCTATCGGACGCCCGAAGAGAAGGTAAGAAAACAGGACGACGCACCACGGCACTCCAGCCGAAAGCGTAGGACGCGGCACTCCAATCCATCTCCGGAGCCTGAGCCATCTCGAGCAACTTATCTCCCCTATAGCCTCCGGGGTTTACCACAACCCCTGTTTCTGTGTAGCTCCAATCCGCCCCGGCTTCTCTCATCATGGCGAGAGTCAGGTCTATATAAGGGTAACTATTGCCTCGCCTCGGGAGCACAGGGATAGTAAAAGGAGCGGAAAAGTAGGGGGCAATCATCAACAAAGCACTGATAAACTGACTACTCTGCCTATCGAAGGTGCTAGAAAGAGCTCCTCCTCTCAAGGGGCGAGACGGAGGATATATGGTAAGGGGAGCGTGAGCTTTATCTTCTTTCCACTCCCCTCGAATATCCGCGCCCAAAGCCTTGAGCTCGTCCAGCAAAGGGCGTAGAGGACGGTTCTTTAGGCGTGTTGTTCCTGTTATCTGCAAAGGCCTCTCGGTCACGACAGCAGCCAAAGCCGTCACAAAGCGAAGTACCGTACCGGCAGCTCCCACATCAAGAAGGGTAAAGGGAGTATCTGATGAAGCCTCTGCCCCCGACGTCGCCCCCATCTCTTGGAGCACGCGACACATAATACGCACATCGTCCGGACAGTCTTCCCAATCCCTTTGCAAGAGGAGAGCCTCTCGAACGCGAGGGAATTCCCCTGCGAGATAGGCCATGACCAGCAAACGATTGGCATTACTCTTAGCTATGGGGAGGTGCCTGAGTTGTTCCATCATCGTCTGAAAAAGAAAGAATAAGCTAGGGAATTAGCTCCTCACGCGCCACCTGTAGTCTGTACAGTTTGGCGTAGGATCCATTGAGCGCCAGCAAGTCGGCATGGGAGCCTTGCTCCACAATAGTACCGTGGTCTAGCACGCAGATAACATCAGCATCCACAATAGTAGAGAGTCTATGCGCGATTACAATTGTGGTGCGGTCGCGCAAAAGGTGTTCAATGGCATCCTGCACAAGCCGCTCGCTTTCGTTGTCTAGAGCGGATGTTGCCTCGTCTAAAATAAGAATCGGAGGATTTTTGAGTATGGCGCGAGCAATGCTGAGACGCTGGCGTTCTCCCCCACTGAGTTTGTTTCCTCGGTCTCCAATATTGGTTTGATAGCCCTCCGGGAGACGAGAGATAAAGCCGTGCGCATTGGCAATAGTGGCTGCATGCTCCACCTCCTCCTGCGTCACGCTGAGAGGGGCAAACGCTATGTTGTTGTAAATGGTGTCGTTGAAGAGAATAGGCTCCTGATTAACGTTGCCGATAAGTGCACGCAAATCACGTACTGCCACCTCTCGAATATCGGTACCATCTATGGAGATACTCCCCTCCGTGACATCCCAAAAGCGAGGAATCAAATCGACCAACGTACTTTTCCCCGATCCCGAGCTTCCCACCAAAGCTACCGTCTGCCCTTTTTTAATGGTCAGATTGAGATTGGAGAGCACTCGCGTACGGGCATCGTAACCAAAAGAGACATTCTCAAAGCAAATCTCCCTCTCAAAGTGGAGTTCCTTAGGCTCTTTGGGGTCTTTTATTGGGTTATCCACCTCCAAGATACGCTCAATACGCTCCATGGAGGCAAGCCCCTTCTGTACGGAATAAACAGCCTTGCTAAAATCTTTAGCCGGGTTGATGATATTGTAAAAGACAATAAGATAGTATATGAAAACAGGAGCGGAGATAATACTGCTTCCGCCCAAAATGAGACTTCCCCCATACCACAAAATGATGGCAATAGTGGCGGTTCCCAAGAATTCACTCACGGGATGTGCCAATTGCTGACGGCGGTAGACACTCGAGACAAGCCTCCTATATTCCTCATTAGAAGTCCTAAAACGGGTGCGAATCTTCTCCTCTGCACCAAAAGCCTTGACAATGCGAAGCCCCCCGAGCGTCTCCTCTACTTGAGACATAAGGGCCCCCCAGCAATTCTGACTCTCCAGGCTCTGACGCTTGAGTTTCTTACCAATAAGCCCCATAATATACCCTGCAGGAGGCAGTACAACTATGACAAACAACGTAAGTTGCCAGCTGAGTAAGAATAGAGCCAATATGTAGATCAAGAGAAGTATCGGATTCTTGATGATCATTTCTAGAGAGTCCACAATCGTAGACTCAACATCCGTTACATCCCCCGATATACGGGCAAGGATATCCCCCTTATGCTCGTCGCTCATAAAAGCCATGGGGAAAGCGGTTATCTTGTCGTTAAGAAGATTACGCAAGTCACGTACGACCCCCGTACGCACAGGAACCAACAACCAAAGTCCCAAATAATTAACCCCTACCTTAGCAAGGGTCATCCCCACCAGATAGAGGCACAAAATAAGCAGTGTAGTACTTGCTCCGTGCTGGTGAATCAGCTGCTCTACATAGTAACTGAAGTTATTCATCAGGGCATTACCCCATGCAGAGATGGTAGAGAAGCCCTCAAAAGAAATCTCGCTCAAGGGCTGATACGTGTGCTCACCCTCCTCCATCCCAAACAGGATACGAAGAATGGGCATGATGAGCGAAAAAGTAAGAAGGTTGAGTAACGTTGCTAGTACATTCGCAGAGATACTCCCCCCCAAATACCCCTTATAGGGAGCTACATATCGTCGGATTACAGAGCGATAAGAGACCATTTAGAATAGTACAAACAGAGACGAGAGAGAGAAGAAAAGGAGAATATAGCTAGCAAAGAGATAACTATCCAGGCGATCTAGCACTCCTCCATGCCCGGGAATGATGTTACCGGAATCCTTTACTTTGGCCTGACGTTTGAGTACGGACTCAAAAAGATCTCCCAAGGTACCCAACACAACAATAAGCAATGCAAATATGGCCTTTGACAATGCTTCCATCAAGCGATCACCTCCACCTACTATTATATCCGTACGACTCAAAGGCGAGAAGCCGAAACTAGTAAAACAACAATCGGCGATTCCCGTAGAAAAATACCCGAATAAAGCCCCTACGAGAATAGAGAGCACCAAACCTCCGACGAGCCCCTCAACGCTCTTTTTAGGCGAAACTGCTGGGTACAATTTGTGCTTCCCGAAGAGAGAACCGACTAGATATGCCCCTGTATCATTCACCCATAGGATAACGAAAAGGAATAGAATCACGGTACCTCCCATGAGGTTACTAAATAAGGAGGTCAGTACCATAGGCAACGTTATATACAGCTGCCCTACTAACACATTCCCTATCGAACGAACCGCCCCTTTCTCCAAATCTGAGAAGATGGTGCGAGCCAGTATGTAGAAGATGTAGAAAAGATAGAAGAAGATAAGAGCAACCCCAACAAGATAGAGGTCAGGATTAAAAAAACAATAGGGGGAAAGTACGGCACATACCGAGGCAATCACATCCAAAGTCGTGCGGAAGGGATGGAGACGATTGACCTTAGTCAGCAAATTGTACTCCACAATCATTGCCCCTGTAAAGAAGGAAAAGAGCAAAATACGCAACAGGGGATTCTCCCACAAAAGGGAAGAGACGATGAGAGCGACATAGACCAATCCGGAAAGGGATCGGATGAGGAGATTTTTCTTATCAAGAGCCATATGTAGAGAACTATTGATCGGTACAATATATTTACTTATTCATAATCAAAGCCGATAGTAAGCTCCAACAGGGCTGAAGGCAACTCACTATCGACTTTTTAGAGATGCTAATTAGGGATGAAATGGAGGCGGAACAGCGTCTGTTGCTTCTCCTTCGGAGGGATGTTCACCTCCACCTTCGGTTGCCTTCTCCCCCTCAGGGACCTCAGACGGAGACTCGGAGGATTTTGCAGCGAGCAACAATTCGTCCGAACGGGAAGCCCAAAGGCGTTTGCCAAAGATTGCTTCTACATCCTCAGTGTAGATCACCTCGCGCTCTAGCAGTTGCTGATAGAGACGATGATGCCCCTCTGTTTTTTCTCGAAGCAACTGCTTAGCTCTCTCGTATTGCTCTGCAATAATGCGAGAGACTTCTTGGTCAATCACTTCTGCCGTATTGTCACTATATGGCTTCTGGAATGAGTAATCTCCTCCTTGCTCATGATAGTTTATATTCGGTAGCTTCTCACTCATACCATAGTAAACAACCATGGCGTAGGCGATACGTGTTACACGCTCCAAGTCATTGGCAGCGCCCGTAGAGATGCGTCCCAAAAAGAGTTCCTCGGCAGCACGTCCGCCCAAGAGGCTACAAATCTCATCCAGCAGTACTTGAGTATGTGTAATCTGTCTCTCCTCCGGCATATACCAAGCTGCACCAAGGGCTTTCCCTCGGGGAACAATGGTAACCTTGACCAAAGGATTGCCGTACTGGAGGTGCCAACTGATAGTAGCATGACCAGCCTCATGGATGGCAATACTCAAGCGCTCCTCTTCCGTTACAATGCGATTCTTTTTCTCTAAGCCACCGATAATACGATCGACAGCACTCATGAAGTCTTCTTTTGTGATAACACTCTTTTCGTGTCTCGCTGCAATAAGGGCGGCTTCGTTGCACACATTGGCAATATCGGCACCCGAGAAGCCCGGAGTTTGGCGAGCCAATTGCTCTATATCACAATCTCTGTCTAATCGCAAACTGCGCATGTGGACGGCGAAGATCTCCTTACGGTCGTTTATATCGGGGAGGTCTACAGAGATTTGTCTATCGAAGCGTCCTGCACGGAGCAAGGCGCTATCGAGTACATCTACTCGGTTGGTAGCTGCCAAGACAATCACTCCGCTATTCGAACCAAACCCGTCCATCTCGGTAAGTAATTGGTTGAGCGTGCTCTCCCGCTCATCATTACCTCCCATATTGGTATTGCGCCCACGAGCTCTCCCCACGGCATCAATTTCGTCGATAAAGACAATACAAGGAGCCTTGCTCTTTGCTTGAGCAAATAGATCGCGTACACGGCTAGCACCCACCCCCACAAACATCTCCACAAAGTCGGAACCCGACATAGAGAAGAAAGGAACATGAGCCTCTCCGGCCACTGCTTTAGCGAGCAAAGTTTTCCCGGTTCCCGGGGGACCAACCAAAAGGGCTCCCTTAGGGATCTTACCACCCAAAGCGGTGTATTTACTCGGGTCTTTAAGGAAATGCACAATCTCTTCGATCTCTTGCTTTGCCTCGTGCAGACCTGCTACATCTTTGAAGGTTACGTCGATATTTGTCTTATCGTAGAGTTGCGCTTTTGCTTTACCCACGTTGAAAATACCACCTCCACCGGCGCCACCTTTGCCACCGGCATTCATCCTTCGCATAATCACGATCCAAAAGACGATGAGGATAATCATCGGGAACCAATTGAGCAGGAAGGAAGTTAAACTGAATCCTCGGCTTGCATATTTCACCTCTGCCTTAAGCCCTGCCTTCTCGTAGAAGTCTGCAAAATTATCAACAGAAGGTATTTGGGTTGATACAATATACCGATCGTTTTGCTGGAACCCGGGAAGATAGGACTTCCGCAAAGCAGCGAGTTCTTGCTTCGTATAGACTAGAGACAGCTTGTCTTTCTTCACAACAGCCTCTACTTTATTCCCTTCTCGATGTACCGTAATACTCTCGAAAACCTCTTCTTTAGCTACTCGTTGGAACTCATTCCAACTCAGCTCTTTGCTGCTATCGGATGAGCGCATAAAGAAAATCCCAAGTAGCGAAATTGCTACCAAGAGATATATCCACAAGGGATTAAACCCCATTTTGCGCTTATTATTTCCTTTTGCCATCTTTCGTTATCTCTCGTTTTTATTCGTTGCACCTAGCATACTCACTCAGTAAAACAAATACCATGCCAATATGTTTAACGCCCTACGGACGTCAACACTCTGAGGAAGTTGCCTCCCAAAATGGCACGTAACTCTTCTTCTGTATGCCCACGGCGCAATAATTCAAGGGTCAAATTGATCAGATCTTGACTTCCTTGGCACCCTATAAGTCTGCCGTCTCCATCAAAATCGGAACCTATACCTACGGCTTGTACTCCTGCAATCTCTATAATATGCTCAATGTGATCGACAGCTCTCTGTACCGTTGCCTCCTCTTCCTTTTCTGCAATAAAACCTGCATAGAGGCAAACCTGTACCACACCGCCGGCCGAGGCAATCGCCCTGATATGCTCATCGCTAAGGTTGCGAGGATGGGGACAAAGGGCGTAGCACGAAGAATGACTTGCAATAATCGGCTGTGAAGATAATGCCAAAACATCCGTCACAGTCTCGGGAGCTGCATGGGAAATATCCACCAAAATACCAAGACGATTCATCTCCAGCACCACCTCTCGACCAAAGGCACTTAGCCCATGATGGCGGTGATCGCTATGCCGTGCGGAGTCGCAAACCTCGTTATCTCCATTATGGCACAGAGTAATATAGAAAACTCCTAAATCTCTAAATCGCTGAAGGATGGAGAGATCTCTACCTATCGCATACCCATTCTCTATCGCAGGCAGTATGCTGCAAAGGCCTTGTTTATAGCAAGTTTTAATCTCCTCTAGAGAGGTAACCACTCTACCTAAAGAGGGATGAGCCGAACCATACTTATGTATCTCTGCGAGCTTCTGGAGCGCATACTGTTGCGCTCTCGTATGCCCCTCCTCGGTACATTCTCCCTGAGGCAAATAGGCAGCCATAACCGTAGAAGCGACCTTACCCACCCTCATTTTTTGCAAATCAACCAGGGTATCTCCCCAATGCGATAGATCTGTATCTGGGGTAAAAAACATGGGAGTATCGGTGTGCGAATCAAGCACAATAGTCGATTGATGGAGTGCTTTGGCTTGAGCATAAAGGCGAGCTTCTTGCACTAAGTAAGTGAATAGTCCACGCATACACAGCCCTTCGGGCTGACGCACAAGATGCTCAGGATGCCACTGCACCCCCAAGAAATTTTTGTGAGGGAGGGCTGTAGCAGCCTCTACTATCCCATCCGAGGAGTGAGCCAAAGCTCGCAAGCCTGTGACCAATTCGCCCAAAGCTTGATGGTGCAAACTATTCACCATCAGCTCGTCTCCGGGTGCAACGTCCAAAACCTGAGCAAGTGGATTATCCCCTTCTGCAAGGCGAATAGCATGACATCCCACCTCCTTATCCATCTTTGGATCATGCCCAATAGATGGTTGGGGGTATTCTGTAGCAATATCTTGGATTAGGGTTCCTCCCATTGCTACATTATATATTTGTAAGCCACGACAAATCCCAAGAATAGGGATATTACGACGTGAAGCCTCTAATATCAATACTAACTCGAAACGATCGCGCCAGAGATCTATTGATCCGACCTCACGCGTGAGTTCCTTTCCCATAAAGGGAGAGTGAATATCCCCTCCCCCCGTAAGTAATAAGCCATCTAGAGAGTCAAGTAACTCTCCCACATGCTCTGTTGTATGCTCTGTTGGCAGCAATACGGGGAGCCCTCCGGCCTGCAATATAGCCTCAGAATAAGCTTCATTTACAGAGTTACCTGCCTCCGTATGGTGACAAGTTAGCCCAATCAAAGGCATTCGCCCCTTGGGAGACGGACTGCTATCAGCCGTCTCGTACAAGGAGCGAAGCATAGGAGATAGGTCAGTCCAAGAAGATGAACTAAGCGTCGATGCGAGCATAGGTAGCGTTATCTTCGATAAACTCTCGACGAGGAGGTACATCCTCTCCCATGAGCATCGAGAACGTGCGGTCTGCACTCGCCGCACTCTCTATGGTGATCTGCTTTAGAATGCGATTTTCGGGATTCATGGTTGTCTCCCAAAGTTGCTCTTCCATCATTTCCCCAAGACCTTTGTAACGCTGTACATGCACGCGACTCTCGTTGCCATCGGCATACTTATCAATAAAAGCCCTACGCTGCTGCTCCGTCCAGCAATAAGCCTGCTCCTTACCCTTACGACAGAGGTAAAGAGGAGGAGTAGCCAAATAGACATATCCATTATCTATAAGGGAGCGCATATTGCGGAAGAAGAAGGTTAGGATCAAAGTAGCGATATGACTGCCGTCCACATCGGCGTCGGTCATAATAATGATCTTGTGGTAACGAAGTTTCGATAGGTTGAGAGCCTTGCTATCCTCTTCTGTACCAATAGTAACCCCGAGAGCAGTATATATATTGCGAATCTCTTGGCTATCGAGTACTTTATGCTGCATGGCTTTCTCCACATTGAGGATCTTCCCTCGCAATGGCAGGATAGCTTGGTACATGCGGTCACGCCCTTGCTTTGCCGTTCCACCTGCCGAGTCCCCTTCCACTAGGAATATCTCACACTTGGCAGGGTCTTTGCTTGTACAGTCAGAGAGCTTACCAGGCAGACCTCCTGCGGCTAACGGACTTTTGCGAAGCACCAATTTACGAGCATTCGCTGCGGCATGACGAGCCTGAGCTGCGAGCACTACCTTATCAACAATTGCCTTAGCCTGCTGTGGGTGCTCCTCTAGGTAGATAGCAAGGGCTTCGCTTACAGCACTCTCTACAATGCCTATTACCTCGCTATTGCCCAACTTAGTTTTTGTTTGTCCTTCAAACTGAGGCTCTGCCACCTTAATACTAATTACAGCAGTGAGCCCCTCGCGGAAGTCGTCGCCCTCCACATTTACTTTCACCTTCTCAAGCATCTTAGAATCTGTAGCGTATTGCTTGAGAGTACGAGTAAGGGCGCGGCGGAAACCGGTTAGATGCGTCCCCCCCTCTATGGTATTAATATCGTTGACATAGGAGTATACATTCTCCTGATAGTCTTGATTATAGGTCATTGCCACCTCGATGGGGACCTCTCCCTTGTCATTCTTGATATGAATAACATCGTCCAGCAAATTGACCTTACTCTGATCGATGAAACGCACAAACTCCTTGAGACCATCCTCGGAATAGAAAACCTCAGTCAAGGGATTTCCTTCCTCATCACGCTCTCGCAAATCAGTAAGGGAAAGGCGAAGACCGGCATTCAAGAAGGCCAACTCTCGCAAGCGGTGTGCTAAGATCTTAAACTGATAGGTAGAAACCGTGAAAATGGTATCATCCGGAGTAAAAGTAACCGTAGTACCTGTGCGATCGCTTTTTCCCTCTTCTCTTACAGAATAGAGCGGCTTACCCTTAGAAAACTCTTGTACAAAATGCTTACCATCTCGGTAAACATCGGCTCTAAGATGCGTAGATAGGGCATTTACGCAAGAGACCCCTACACCATGGAGACCGCCCGATACCTTGTAGGAACCTTTGTCAAACTTACCCCCGGCATGCAATACGGTCATTACCACCTCTAGGGCACTACGCCCCTCTTTGGGGTGGATATCCACAGGGATACCACGACCGTTATCCTCTACAGAGATCGAATTATCTTCAAGGATCGTCACCTTAACATCCGTACAATACCCTGCAAGAGCTTCGTCAATGGAGTTGTCTACCACCTCATAAACAAGGTGATGCAACCCTTTTTCACTGATGTCGCCAATGTACATAGCAGGGCGTTTGCGCACGGCCTCCAACCCCTCAAGAACTTGAATACTACCGGCAGAATACTCTTGCTGCTCCGTTGACTTATTATTTTCGTCGCTCATAGTGCTCTCTTGCTTTCTTCTTCAAAAAAAGGTACCCTATACCCTATTTCTTAGGAATAGGCACACCTATCAATATCCCTACAAAGATAGCGAAATATTACTATTCTGGCAAATGATTACAGGTGAAAAATCCCGTATTCGCTCCTACTCTACGCGCCACAAAACATGGCACCACAGCTACTCAATACATCCCCTACCTCCAAAGGAGGAGTATATCCATCCCCCTCAAGCTCCATGGAGGAAACAGGCCTAAAACGCTAAAGAATCTAGCCAGAAACAGAGGGGGAAACTGGCTGAAAAAAGAAAATTTACTACCCGAGAAAAAGAAAATCCGCAGCCTATTTCCCTTTTGAGAATAGGCTGCGGAGTAAACTCACCACTCGACGAGAGCAAACTCAAAAAGGCGAGTTACTCTCGGGGTGATAGGGTGTGGAGGATTAATCCTCGGGGAGCTGCTCAATCTCTCTAATCCACATCGAGCTAACAGCATCGCTAGGCATACGCCATTCCCCTCGGGGAGAGAGACTTACCGCTCCCACCTTAGGTCCATCCGGCATACAATTACGTTTGTACTGCTGACTAAAGAAGCGACGGAAGAAAAGCAACATATAACGCTTAATCACCGAGGGAGGATAGATGCCCTCAAACGCTACACGTGCAAGATAGAATATCTTACTTGGCTGATTTTTCTTGAAGAGGAAGTGGTAGATAAAGAAGTCGTGCAACTCGTAGGGGCCAATTGCCTCCTGCGTCTTCTGATGCGGCTCGTCTCCATTAACTCCCGGTATCAACTCGGGGCTAATGGGGGTATCTACCACATCAAGAAGCGTCTTTTTCAATACCTCATCTCCGTGCGAAAGCACTCGAGCATGCCAATCAATAATGAGCGCAACAGAGGTTTTGGCAACGGTTGCATTGACCGAGTACATTGACATATGATCCCCATTGTAGGTACACCAACCGAGGGCAATCTCGGAGAGGTCTCCCGTACCAATCACAGGGGCATTGTAGCGATTCGCGATATCCATTAGCAGTTGGGTACGCTCGCGAGCCTGCACATTTTCGTAGGTGGTATCATGCACTTCGGGGTCATGCCCAATGGCAGCGAAGTGTTGCATACATGCCTCCGTAATATCAATTTCTTGCAGCGTAACACCCAAATGCCTCATCATCTTGTGCGCATTCTCTCGGGTACGGGTCGAAGTGCCAAAGCCAGGCATCGTAACCCCAATTATATTACTATGGGGTAATCCGAGTATGTCAAAAGCTCGTACCGTAACAAGTAGAGCCAACGTAGAATCAAGACCTCCGGAGATCCCAATTACAGCATGCTCTGCCTTCATGTGACGCAACCTCTGTACCAACCCACAAACTTGTATTTGGAACATCTCTTCGCAACGCTCGTCGGGGTCTACACCCGTAGGCATAAAAGGATTGCGCTCAATGGGACGATCTACAGGAGCGGACTCCTCTTCGCTCCTGAGGGCGAAAGGAATTTCCGTTAGCTCTTCTTGTGTAAAATGGGAGACAGCCGACTTGAAACTACTATTGAGAAGACGCTCCGTCTGTACATGAGATACGTCTATATCGCTCACGATCATTCGCTCGCAATACTCGAAGCGTTTCATCTCCTTTACAATCTTCCCGATCTCAGAAATGAATGCCTTGCCTGTATAAACGAGGTCGGTAGAGCTCTCTCCATATCCACACGAAACATAGACGTAACCACACAACCCTTGGGAAGACAATCCGCTGATAATGGAGCGCAAATAGTTGTGCTTACCGGCATTCTCATTGCTTGCCGATAGGTTGAAAATAATGTGTGCACCATAGAGACTGAGACGAGTACCAGGGGTGTAAGGCGTCCACATATCCTCACATATCTCAATACCAATTCCCACTCTCCCTGAGCGGAAAAGGATATTACGACCTATGGGTACAGTATGCTCGCCTATCCTTACGGTCTTATATTGGAGCACATCACTAGGGGAGAACCAACGCTTCTCCTGAAACTCCCGATAGTTGGGAAGATAGGTCTTGGGTATAGCACCCAAGATATGACCTTGCTGGAAAACCACGGCACTATTGAAGAGTTTTTCTTCCACTCGCACGGGCATCCCCACAATTACAAGCGTACGGGTATCGGCCGTGTCTCGCACCAATTGGCAAAGGGCTGCATTGGCCTCGTCTAGGAGGAAAGGCTGCAAAAAGAGGTCCCCACATGTATACCCCGTAACGGACAACTCGGGGAAGGTGACAATCTCCACCCCTTGAGCATCCGCCTGATGCACCATCTCGCTGATGCGCTCCACGTTGTAGTAACAATCTGCCACCTTAACGTAAGGTACGGCAGCTGCCACCTTTACATATCCTTGCTTCATATCTATTGTTATTGCTTAGTTATTATCACTTCTTGTATACTCCCGTCAAGCGGTATTCCTTTGTAGTACGATTGAGGTAGGCAATCGCCTCTTCTATCAATGTATCCTTCCCATCGGCCACATCCTCGGGCGTTAATGCCACCTTGTAGTGAGGGAGAATACCGTGCTCTACCTGCCGATCATCGACATCGGTCATCATAGAGGCCGAGTAACGCACCGCCCACCCATTAGGCAACTCGCTACTACGAGGCAATCCTCCACCTCCTCCGGTTTGATCCCCCATGATGGTAACCAGTGGTAGATTTTTCATATTCATGGTAAAATCATTAGCGGCACTATACACTCCCCTATTGGTCAAGACAACCACAGGGCGCAACCACTTTATCCCCATCTTTAGGGTATCAAGATAGACAGGGACAGGGGCAGAAAACTCTCTGTGCCCGGGGCCGGTCTTATGGCGCATATAGCCTGTCAGTACACGCTTATCCGTAAAGTGAGAAGCCAAAAGTGTGGAATGGGAAACATATCCTCCCCCATTGCCCCTAATATCTATGATTAGGGCTTTACACCGCGCTAGGCGAACAAAAGCAGAAGATATACCCGACTCCGAAAGAGAATTGGAGAAACTAGTGTAGACAATGTAGCCAATGCTATCCTTTGCATGGTCTAGATAAGATATGGGAGTGTAGTAAAGCCCCCCTGCAATCCGGTAGGATTCTCCCAAATAACGACTGCGAATAGAGGCATCTAGATGGGGAGGATAATCGCTGCGCCAACGTGAGTAGCGACTAACATCGAATGGCGCAATGATATTCACATGCCCATCCTTTAGCTCAGAGAGGAGCATCCCCATCACATCAAACAGAGAGTCTTGCCCCATATCGTTGGCTATGAGAGGCAGATATTTATTATACATATCATACCAAGAAGAGTCTTGCGGGAGCTTCTCGTCGAAGTAACAATACCCATTATCAAGCACCTCCCAAAGAGCTCTATAATTGGCTCTGGGTGAGGAGGTATAATGCCCCTTGGTAGTACAGCTAAGAGCTAGTAGAGAGAGAAAGAAAAAACTCAGAACTCGTTTCATATACCGAAGAAAGGGAATGAAAGTTAGCATCAATTACCAAAAAGGAATGGACGATGAGAAGCCCCTCGGGCAGCCTTCCGACCCACAAAAGATAGGGTCTCAAAACTGAATCCCAGCATGCCTATATGCTGGATATGCCTACGCTCTAACCCTTTGAGATGGGTATAATCGTACTGCAAACGATACCCCAACTGCAATGTACACACATTCCAAAGAGGAATATCAACACGTATTTGGGAAGTACAATAGAAGGTATTATGGGGAGCTGTAAAGGAAAAAGATTTGATCACACCCCCAGCCAAAAACTCTTGTTCATAGTAGCTCTGACCATAGCCGATACTATTGGCGAAGCCTAACAATCCACAGGTAGTTCCTAGCCGTATGGCAATGGGCCAATGCTCACTAGGCAAGCGATATGCCACAAGAGCACTCACCGTAAGATCCTCTTTTGCGTCTATGGATCCGGGATTATTGCCGTTGCGAGAGTGAAGTCTTCCGCCCCCTCCCAAACGAAGCCCAGGCCCCAAAGAGAATCTTATATCGTGAGGCAAACGCCATAGGTACATCAGCTGAGGGTGCACTTCGGCTCGGTAGTAGGTCATACTGGCATTGCGCGCCGGATTGAGGGTTACAGAGTAATCAAAAGTACCATCTACCATGATCATACAAGGTTTAGTACCCAAAGGGGTCTCTGTATGTACCCCAATCTCATAAGCACTCCCCCCATAGGGAAGAGGGGACAAAAACTGATCGGTATTGTACATTCCCCCCAATCCGACAGTGATAGCCGTATAAGTGCTTATGGGCCGTGCAGAGCTATCTTGCTCCTGAGCTACAGAAAGGGGAAGAGATAGTACTCTAAGGAGTAGCAAAACGGCAGTGATATAACCAAGTCTCATCTAGGGAAGAAAACAAAGTGATTATTCGAGTTCGTGGTCGAAAAGAGAGGTCTGTTTCAAGCCCTCTTCCTCCATCTCCTCTTCTTGGGACATAGAAAAATCGTATTCATCGCTCTCTAATGAGGTATCCGGAGTAGGTTCCGGCTCTCGTAGAGGAGGCAACTCTTCTATCTTGGCCACCTCTCTAGTGGTCAGACGCTTGCCCTTAGCCCTGATGCTCTTTACCCCGATAAAGTCTACAGCCTCAACCTCTTCACTGGGTCGATCCTCGTCTCGCCCTCCAAAAATCAAGGCGAACCGAGCATAGGGCACATCACTATAAGCAACGAGATCATTGCCCTCCCCTTGGAGTAAAATTGGCTTTTTTGAGTCTTCTATCTGGCAGCGTTTGAGATAGTAATAGTCCTGCTCTTTATCAAAATACACAACAGACCAAACCTTGTTGGCATCGAATTTCTCAACTCGGGTTGTGCCTTCGGGGAAGTGGTTCGACTCGCCAAAATCGGTGGTGTAGACACTTCCATCTTTGGCAAAAACAAGGAGTCTGTCTTCAGCTTCGAACTCACCGATAAACTCGCCCTGCCCATTGTAATTTATCCGCATTACGTCTCGGTCGAACCAAATCTTGCGCCCCCCAAGAGTAGATGCCCCTCGTTGCTTTAGCGTAATGCGCTGCACTTCTGCACGAGTCACCAGATTTCCTTTTGCGCCTCGCCCACGGATGGGCACCTCACTAAAGCTCTTTTCGAAGGTCAAAACACGCATTCGAGGTTGCGGTTTGAGGGCAATCCGTACGGTTTCTGCCTCTCCGTTGGGGTTCGCAGAGAAGTAAGTAATACGAGACCCCTCCTCATCACTAATCAGATTGTAGTCTTTGTCTCGGCTAATCCCGGTGATGCTGCATCGTTTTATCAACCAAGGGCCTTTCTTTCCCTGGCGATAAATTATGTTATAAATAGTGCGGTTATCGTTGCGACGGAAGCGATTAATATAGAGTACCTCTCCCCTTCCGATAAACTTCTTATCCTCTATCTTCGTGATTCGATATGTACCATTCCTGAAGATAACAATCATCTCATCAAGCAGGGAGCACTCAGCCACAAACTCGGCATTCTTGAGGCCTGTTCCTGCAAACCCTCCCTCTCTATCGAAGTAAAGTTTTTCTGTGGCTTCTATTACCTTGGTCGCCTCAATCGTACCAAAGCGAGCTATGGTGGTTTTTCTCGTCCAGCCTGCTCCAAACTCTTTGAGAAGTCGAGTGTAGTAATCGATTGTGTATTGAGTACTATGAGCTAGATGCTTCTCTATCGTTCGCGCATCGCGCATCAATTGAGCAATACGCTCCTCGTGTTTTTCGATATTAAAACGCAGTATTCGAGCCATCTTGATCTCGAGAAGACGCTTAAGATCAGCCTCTGTAATAGGACGCACAAAGACAAGATCTTCCATGGCTTCGATGCGCTTACGCACATGATCTAGGGCATCAGCTTCACAAGCCGCTTCTTCAAAAGGCTTGTCCTTATAGATACGATTCTCTATGAAAATACGCTCTAAGCTAGCCGTTACAAGGGCATCTTGCACCTCGCCTAGGCGATAATTGAGCTGAGCGACAAGTAGTTCTTTCGTTCTATCGGCACTATATTTGAGAAGATCCGAGACGCCCAAAAATACCGGAGTTCCCTCCTTGATTACACAAGCATTGGGCGAAAGCCCCACCTCGCAATCGGTAAAGGCATAAAGCCCATCTATTGTTTTGTCGGTAGATACGCCTGCAGGTAGCTGGATACGAATATCTGCTGTTGCTGCGGTCATATCATCAATATGCTTGATCTTTATCTTCCCCTTTTCGTTTGCCTTTAGGATGGACTCGATAAGAGAAGTGGTTGTTTTCCCAAAGGGAAGCTCCGTAATGCTGAGGACACGATCGTCTATTTTCTCAATCTTGGCTCTGCACTTCAAGGCTCCACCTCGGTGACCGTCGTTGTACTTATCCACGTCTAGAAGACCGCCCGTAGGGAAGTCCGGGTACAACTCAAAGCTTTCTCCTCGGAGGTAAGCAATGGCAGCTTCGAGCAGTTCTTTGGGATTGTGAGGATAGATCCTCGAAGAAAGCCCGACGGCAATACCCTCGGCACCTTGAGCCAATAGGAGAGGAAAGCGAACAGGGAGGGCTACCGGCTCATCCGCTGTACCGTCGTACGTGCGCTTCCATTCCGTGAGTTTAGAATCAAAAAGGACCTCTAAGGCTAAGGATGATAGCTTGGCCTCAATGTATCGTCCTGCAGCGGCTTCGTCGCCTGTGAGTGTATTCCCCCAGTTTCCTTGGGTATCTACCAAAAATCCCTTCTGCCCCAATTGCACGAGAGCATCGTTGATCGAAGCATCTCCATGGGGATGAAACGCCATAGTTTGCCCCACGATCTTCGCCACTTTGTGAAGATGTCCATTCTCGAAAAGCTGCATAGCATACAAGATACGACGCTGTACGGGCTTGAGTCCATCCTCAATATGAGGTACAGCACGCTCTAGGATCACATACGAAGCATAGTCTAAAAACCAAGTCCGATACATCTGTGGCAACGAATGCAATCGCACCACATCAGTAGACTGGGGACGGGTCACCTCACTTCCCTCTTGAGGGGGTGTAGAATCGTTATTCTCAGACAAACTCACTTCGTGAGATTGGGAGGAGTTCTCTAGATCTTCTAAGGAGTCGCTCATCTGTTTGCAAAAAGTCTTTGTATAGAATTACCAAAGGGTATGACTAAAGCATTACTCTCCGCTTTGGGAGTGTAGGGAATGAATCAAAAGGTGTTCTTGGTGCATCAGGAGGTGTTGTTGATGCATCGAAAGATACTCTTTCTCCGCATTCGAGGAGGCTTCATGCAAGAGAACTCGCTCCCAAGTACCATAATTAGGATTGGGCAATACGATAAATTTCTTGCCAAACTCACTCTTGAACTTTTGGACGGCATCCTTTCGATCTTTAGCATTCAAGCTATCAAAAATATGATCGAAGTCTCCTAAATTATCCCCCAAGAGGAGTAAGATATTGTATTTAGAGAGGATTTTTTCACGGCGAGAGCTCTTATCGGACGTCTGCTCACGCAAGAGAAGATGCTCTTCATCGGCTTGAGGGAACCCAAACTTCTGTAGATTAGCAAGGGTTGCAACCCTACTCTCGGGATCTCTATTGGAGACATAAAAAATCTCCACACCTCGCTCCTGAGCCAAACAAAAGAAATCCAAAGCTCCCATTAGGGTATCGGCCTCGGCCAACTCGCACCATTTATTCCAAGATTCGGACGTGAACTCTTTTCCTCGGAGGGCTAGATGCACAGCATTGGGAGTGTTATCTAAAATGGTTTCGTCAATATCTGTAACAACGGCCCAAGGCTTAGCCCCGGGAGCTAGAGGCGAACGAGTTGCTTCGAGTACCCGATCCGTTGCAATATTATAGGCTTGCTGGCAAAGCGCTTTGTACTCTGCAGAGTGCTGAATCCATGCAGAAGTATAGAGTTTACCTCCTATCAAAACGGCCCCTTGTGTGGTAGGCTCACAATGCCTCGTGACATTGGAAATAACGCAACCGCTGAGTAAGAAAGAAAATATAGCGAGCGAAAATAGAGAAATATGACGACGCATACTGCTATTGATTAGTTGATGAAAATAGAATACGAAAAGCCTCCTCCACTCCACTGCAAAGGTGAATGCGAATCGCCCTCCCGGGAGGATGTAGACGATCGGAGTCGTTACTTCTCGGAATAATAATATCCTTGAATCCTATACGTTCTGCCTCCGCGATGCGTTGTTCGATACGCTGAACGGCTCGAATCTCCCCAGATAGACCCACCTCTCCTGCGATGCAAAAAGTAGAGGGTATGGCTCGATCCAATCCCGAAGAAAGCACGGCGGACAATACAGCCAGGTCTACAGCCGGGTCATTGATGCGTATACCTCCTGCGATATTTAAGAAGACATCTTGCTTAATGAGCTTGAATCCGGCGCGCTTCTCCAGTACCGCAAGCAACATATTGAGCCGCCTGAGGTCGAATCCTGTGGCACTCCGCTGCGGATTGGCATAGATGGCACTGCTGACGAGAGCCTGAGTTTCTATTAGCAAGGGACGAGCTCCCTCTAGAGCGACAGCCACGGCCCTCCCGCTAAGAGCCTCCATATCTTTTGAGATTAGATGTTCCGAAGGATTCTCTACCGCCATAAGCCCCTCGTTGCGCATCTCGTAAATCCCTATTTCGTGGGTACTACCAAAACGATTCTTGCTGGCTCGCAGTATCCTATAAAGGAAGTGCTTATCTCCCTCGAACTGCAATACGGTATCCACAGTATGCTCTAAGACTTTAGGACCTGCAATAGAACCATCCTTTGTGATATGCCCAACAACAATAATCGAGACGCCCTGTGTCTTGGCATACTGGAGGAGGAGATTTGCGCACTCTTTGATCTGAGATGGCGTACCGGGGCTACTCTCCGACGATGACGTTGCCACCGTCTGAATGGAGTCAATAACGAGTAAATCCGGATGTACTTCTTGAGCTGTTGCCAAAATTTCCTCTATGGAAGTCGAACAGTAAATCAAGCAGTTACTCTTTTCGCTGTTCAGGCGGTCTGCGCGCATTTTGAGCTGCTGCTCACTCTCTTCTCCGGAGACATAGAGGATACCAAGGGTCTGGAGCCGGAGCATCGTCTGTAAGAGCAAGGTAGACTTACCGATGCCGGGTTCTCCCCCTAGTAGAGTAAAAGAACCTCGAACCAGCCCCCCGCCCAATACGCGATTGAACTCACCATCTAACAAGTCCCAGCGAGCCTCTTCGGAGGCTTCTATGCTATGCAGAGGACGCGCAACGGATGGTTTATACCCCATAATACGCTCTACTACACCCCCTCCCTTAGACAAAGAGGGACGCTCTACCTCCTCTTTTAGCGTATTCCACTCCTTACAAACCGTACACTGCCCTTGCCACTTGGGATAAGAAGCTCCACATTCACTACAAACGAATGAAACCTTAGCGCGCACAGCCATAGCTCTCGAGAAGGATAGGAGTCTAGAGCTATTTAATCACGAACAATGGGACAAGTAGAACACCTCAGCAGCCCTCCCTCCTTAGAAATCTCGTGATAGGGAATTGCCTCTACCACCATATTCCACTCGGTTGCCAAGTGATGGTTCAAACGCTCGAAACGTTCTTCCGAAATAATAGCCCGAGGAGAAAGAGAAAACAGGTTTGTCGAAAGACTCATGGCCTCCTCTTGGGTTACAACAAAGAGGTTCTCACGACCAAAGATGCGTTCGATAAGTTGATACTCTTCCTCTTGCGCAAAACCTCCGGGATAAACCACGGCCTTCCCTTCGGCAACCGGTTGGAAAGTACAATCAAGATGCAAAATAGATTGAGTTGGGTCTGTGTCGTGTTTTCTCAAATGCAACGGGACGATCTTCTTATCGGGGAATTGCTTTTTGAAAAACTCTATGCCGGCACGATTGGTACGTGCAGTCTTATATCGATCAAATTCATCCTCCCGACAGGTACCGATGAACAGATAATCATTATATAAAAGTACATCCCCTCCCTCGGCATGTGCCTCCTTTGGCATCTCTACCAAGTGCCCGGGAGCAATGCGATCAAAGATGGGACGAAAAGCCTCTACCTCTCGCATCCGATCCTCTATCATATTAGCAACAAAGAAACGATCCTCTATGGTAAAGGCAACGTCTCGTGCAAATATTTGGTTGTAGTTGGGGATGAACGTAGGGCGAAGCACCTCCACTTGATACCTCTCCAAAACGGAGAGTAATGCATCCATCTCCCTTTTTATGTCTTTTTCTTGGGGATAAATACCCAACTCCACACTGCGATAACTTGTTGCATCATAGGCCTCCTCAAGAGAGGGAGTAGCTCCGGGAGAATCGGGCAACCCAAGTACTACTGTACGCAATGTAGCAGTTTCGTTGGCTGCGTGTGGGGTTAGTTGTGCCGCGATATCCATATTGTTTACAAATATGTAGCCGTAATTATTTGGCGGATGTATGTACCTCTAGAGTAGAACCCATCCGCACCCAACCGAGGAGAAGTAGATAGGATACCACTCTAGGCTCTAGGTGAGTTTTTATTACACTCCGCGATAGGAGTATTTTACAACTTCACCTTAAAGGTCTTCCGATGCCCCTCCTTGCTGATAACCTCTACAAGTAATAGGCCCGAAGGAAGCTGGTCATGACCGATACGCAGTACCCCCTCACCTTGTGGGGAGGCCTTGTACCATACCCGACCCGTTATATCGTAAATAGTTACTAGCTGTACATTGGGAGTCGGCAGCTCTATCACGAGATCAGACGAAGTGCTAAAGGCACGTACCAAGGTAAAATCATCGTCTAGAGCATCAAAATCCACGACTAATTTTTGCTCTTGGGCAATAGGCTCCGGCGCATTGGCAGCAGCCAGCACTTGAGTGGATGCAGCCAAAGTAAAGACCGCCAATAGGCAGCCTATCAACGTTCTACGAAAAGAAGGAGTAGTCTGTTTGCTCATACTTCTGCATTTACTATATCTCTTGCAAATATACAATTTTCCTCACACACTCCACCACATTTGAGGAGTCTCTTCAATCCCATAAGCGGAAGTAATACAGCAATCACAGGCCAATAAAAAGAAACGTAGAGGCTAAAACAGATTTGTTTCTACCTAAGTTCTTTCCAATTCCAACCCTACTATTTCTCAAAATCACAGACAAAAACCTCCGCTCATAGGCTCTCCCCTTACATGCTTTTTCTCTAGATAATCAGGTAAGATCTGCCGTTGTGTGTCTCTTTTGCTTTATCTTTGAAGCCGGAAAGTGCCCAAGCTCTTCCTTTTGTCTCATTTATTCTCAAGAGCAAATAAGGGAGCGAGGCTGTGGCGCTCTGCACCCCAATCGAAGAAATATATGAATTGGAGAAACTGGACATTCATTCGGAAACACCCTATAATAAGCTCTATAGTAGCTATGGTTGTCATTTCCATATTGGTACTTTTTATCGTATTCCTGCTGATGCATCTATACACTCGGCACGGAAAGGCAGTGACAGTACCCGAGCTAAAAGGGCTATCCTTTGAGGAGGCTATAGAGAAACTCGACGATGCCGGACTGAACTACGAAGTCGTAGACTCCAACTATGTAGAAGACATGAAACCCGGGACTGTCTTTGAGACTCTCCCCGAATCTGGTTCTCGTGTAAAGCCACGTCGCATCATCTTCCTAACTATCAATGCTTTTTATCCTCGCACAATAGCCATACCGGAGGTAGAAGGGCAATCTGCCCGTCATGCCAATGCCCTATTAGAAGGGTTAGGGTTCACCAATATCGGACTTAAGCGAGTGGATGGCAAATACAACGGACTGGTGGTAGGGATTGCGAACGAAAAAGGCCAATTGATACCCCCTGGCACTAAAGTTACTATCAAGGCTCATCTTACCCTTTTGGTTACAAGCGATGCTCTGAGCTTTAGTGCAGATAGCCTTGCTATAGAGGAGTCTCTATTTGCTATTCCAAGCGGGGATGATGATTCTGCAACACCTCAATCGGAGATTGACACACGCGAAGTCGCCCCAATAAAAGATGACGAACCCGAAGAATGGTGGTAACATGGCTCTGAATTGGGAGAATGAAGAGGAGGACCTAGATACCCTCTCTCCTCTCGACGAAGAGGGTGATGAGGAAGGGGGAACTCTCTACGAACATTTTCGCATCGTTGTGGATAAGGGACAAACGCCCCTCCGTATCGATAAATTCCTAGTCGACAAATTAGAACATAGCTCCCGGCATCGCATCCAACTAGCTGCAGAGGCGGGCTATCTCTTTGTGGGAGAGACTCCCATCAAAAGCAACTACAAGGTACGCCCTGGGGATGTTATTACCCTGCGACTTGCTCGCCCGCCACACGAGCGAGGCATTGTTGCCGAAGATATCCCTCTAGAGGTTGTTTACGAAGACAACGACCTACTTGTAGTAAATAAACCGGCAGGTATGGTAGTGCATCCCGGCAACGGCAACTATACGGGCACCCTGGTAAATGCCTTGGCGTATTACTTCCGAGACGACCCTACATACGATGCAAACGACCCCAATGTTGGGCTTGTACATCGTATCGACAAAGACACAAGCGGACTCCTTGTTGTAGCGAAGCGACCCGAGGCAAAAACAGCCTTGGGGAAACAGTTTTTTGAGAAGACCTCAGAGCGAAGCTACCGTGCTCTTGTATGGGGAGCCTTCAAAGAAAGCGAAGGAAAAATAGAGGGCAATATTGGTAGAGATCCGCGAGACAGGACGCGTATGAGCGTTTTCCCTCCCGATAGCGATGAGGGGAAAAATGCCATTACACACTATCGGGTACTTGAGACTTTTGCCTTTGTATCCTACATTGAGTGCCGGCTAGAAACGGGGAGAACTCACCAAATCCGCGCCCATATGAAGAGCATCAATCACCCTCTCTTTGGGGACGAAAAATATGGAGGTAGCGAGATACTTCGAGGGCGCCCCTCTAGTAGCTACTTGTCGTTTGCGCGCCATATGCTCGAGCTTTGCCCGAGACAAGCCCTCCATGCACGCACATTGGGATTTACCCACCCCTCAACCGGAGAATTTATGCGCTTCGAAGCCCCGATCCCTCGAGACATGGAGCAACTCATCTTGGAGTGGAGAGATTATGCTCTTTCCCTCTTATAAATATCAAATTTGACCCTATCCCACTTATATAGTGTAGTGTATATGAAGACCCAAAAACCACGTATAGCCATTGTTGCCGGCGGGTACTCCGGAGAGCGAGAAGTATCGCTCCGTAGTGCAGCCACCATCATAAAAAATATAGATACTACCCTCTTCTCCCCCTATCTCGTTCGCCTATCAAAAGAACTCTGGGAGGTACAAGTAGAGGAAACATGGCTCCCCATAGACCGCAACCACTTCTCCTTTATCCTTGGAGATAAAGAGTGCCGTTTCGATTACGCTTTCATTACCATACATGGGACTCCTGGCGAGAATGGATTGCTGCAAGGGTACCTCGATATGCTCGAGATTCCCTACAATACGGGGGGAGTTTTGTGCGAATCTCTCACCTTTGACAAATTCACTTGCAACCACTATCTCTCTGCCTTTGGTATTCGCATAGCTGCTTCCGAGCGATTATTCTCCGACATTCCCTACCAAGTGGAAGAGGTAGCCAAGCGCATCCCTCTACCCGTATTTGTAAAACCCAATGCCGGGGGGTCTAGCATAGCTACAACCAAAGTAACCTCCATGGACCAACTTGCCGTGGCTATACAAAAAGCCTTCGAAGAAGCTCCGGAGGTGCTCGTAGAGCGACTGATCGAAGGTACAGAAGTGACATCCGGTTGCTACATTGTAAACAATACCCCCCACCCTCTCCCTCTTACAGAGGTGGTAATAAAGAAAGGAGAATTCTTCGACTTCGATGCGAAATATCACGGCAATAGTGATGAGATTACGCCTGCACGCATCTCAGCAGAGCTTACCAAAGAGCTACAAGACCTCACCTCTCGTATTGCCCTCCTACTGCATGCCCAAGGGATTATCCGCGTAGACTATATTATCGAAGCCGACGGCAAGCCCACCTTACTAGAGGTCAATACGACCCCCGGTATGACCGAAGCGAGCTTTATCCCCCAAGAGATACGAGCTGCCGGGCTTGAGCTATCCCATATATTTACAGCGATTATAAACGACAAACTACACCTCCTATGACCTCAACTGCCTCAACCGAAATATGGAGGGATATTCGTCCCTATCTCGATAGTGAAGTACACGATGCCGTAGAGCAACTATTGGACGATCCGGAGTTTTGCTCCCTGCTCGATCAGGTTCTTCCTAACCAGGCCGAGGCTCTAAAACAGGGTATGCTAAAATCCCAAACGATACGGGAGATAAAACTGGCATTCGGCTATAATATCATTCGTTATATCCTGCAAAAAACGGCATTTAGTTGCGATCTATCGGGTACATCTCGCCTCGGAGGGGATACTCCGGCCACCTTTGTGAGTAACCACCGAGACATTATTTTAGATACCGGGATACTCAATGTACTACTAGCCGATAAGGGGTATCGCCTCCCCCGCATTGCCATTGGCGACAACCTCTTTGCTCGCCCTTGGATTAAAGAAGTGGTAAGGCTGATGGATAGCGTCACCGTAAAACGCGCCGAATCGCCCCGCGACTTCCTTGCCTCCTCTCAGGCACTCTCGGCCTATATCCTCCATAGTATTACCCAAGACAAAGCCTCTTTGTGGATTGCCCAACGCGAGGGGCGTGCAAAGGATAGCAACGATCGCACCCAACCTGCACTACTCAAAATGCTCGCCATCGCAGGAGAGGGGTCAATCATAGATAGACTGGTAAACATAAACACTGTACCCGTAAGCATTAGCTACGAATACGACCCCTGTGACTACCTCAAGGCGATGGAGCTACTTGCTCGTCAGCAAAATGGCGAATACCACAAGTCGCCCGGTGAGGATGTACTGAATATGCGCGAGGGGCTTATGGGCAAAAAGGGGCGTATACATGTTACTATTGGCACACCACTTCGGGAGCTAATCTCCGGGGTAGAACTACCCAAAAGCCCCAAAGATCAATTGCTTCTTGCTGCCGAACTTATAGACCGTGAGATACATCGCCACTACCGATTGTATCCGGCAAATTACATCGCAGATGATCTCCTGAGGGGCTCTACGCACCACCATACGGCGGGGCATTACAGTAGTAAGGAACAGGGAAAATTTGAGCAATACGTAGAGGCTCAACTAGATAAATGCCCTACTCCCCAAGAAGCACGCCCCCACCTGCGCCAGCAGATGCTACTCATGTATGCCAATCCGTTACGCAATCATTTGCTCGCTATAAAAGGTGGAGAATGACCTCTAATAAATAGCAAAAAGTTACCTTTGCAGAAGATATATAGTTAACCATTTAGGAGTAATGAAGAATATACTCATCATCGGCTCAACAGGGCAAATTGGCTCGGAGCTCACTATGAAGTTGAGGGAGACCTACCCCTCCGGAAATGTAATTGCAGGCTATATCCCGGGTGCAGAGCCCAAGGGTGTATTGGCAGAATCCGGTCCTGCCGAAGTGGTGGACATTACCAACGCCCAGCAGATTAGCGAGGTGGTAGATAAGTACCATGTGGATACGATTTACAACCTAGCAGCCCTACTGAGTGCAGTAGCAGAGGCAAAACCTCAACTTGCATGGCATATCGGACTTGGAGGTCTCTTCAATGTACTTGAGATTGCTCGTGAAAAAGGATGTGCCGTATTTACTCCTAGCTCTATCGGAGCTTTTGGTAACGATACCCCCAAAGACAAGACACCCCAAGATACCCTACAACGCCCCAAGACGATGTACGGGGTGACCAAAGTAGCCGGTGAGCTTCTTAGCGACTACTACTTCAAGCGCTTCGGTGTAGACACTCGCTCGGTGCGCTTCCCCGGCCTTATCTCCAACGTCACTCTCCCCGGAGGTGGTACAACAGATTACGCTGTGGATATCTACTATGCTGCGGTAAAAGAGGGTAAGTTTGTCTGCCCCATAAAAGAGGGTACTTACATGGATATGATGTACATGCCCGATGCTCTCCGTGCCGCCATCGAGCTAATGGAAGCCGATCCTACGCGCCTCGTTCATCGCAATTCTTTCAATATTGCCTCTATGAGTTTCGAGCCTAGCCAAATCGCAGCTGCCGTAAAGCGTCAGATCCCGAACTTCGAGATGACCTACGATGTAGACCCTCTCCGCCAAGGCATCGCAGAGTCGTGGCCCAACTCACTTGACGATACTTGCGCTCGCCAAGAGTGGGATTGGAAACCCCAATTCGACATTGACTCAATGAGCGAAGACATGGTACGCATCCTAAAAGCACGCTACAACAAATAATTTCCTGCCCAGAATCAAATAGAATTCTACCTAGATCCTAGCGAAAAACTAACCAGATTCGGATAGAATTCTAGTCAGATTCGGATTCATTATAGGGGAGTACACTCATACATGAGTGAGCTCCCCTTTTTTGTCTCCATAGATGGCTCTCGTTTAATGAGGAGATTAGTTATTCCTACAAAAGCCTCCTGCCTCTCGTAGAGAGAGGGGCAATCAATTAGTAGAAAGAGACTACCTTTGCAGGTGACGTCCTCCCCAAAAAGGAGGCATTTAACTTGTGTCATTCAACAAATACGACTGCTAAAGTTCATGATAATAAAGACTGCCGAATTTGTCAAAAGTAGTGCTCAATTGGATCAATGCCCCGAGAGTAAACTACCGGAATATGCCTTCATCGGACGCTCTAATGTGGGTAAATCTTCCCTTATCAATATGCTTACGGGGCACACAAAGCTGGCAATGACAAGTTCAAAACCAGGCAAAACCCAACTCATCAACCACTTCTTGATCAATAAAGATTGGCATCTTGTAGACCTCCCGGGCTATGGTTATGCCGCTCGCAATAAGGAGCAACGCCTTGCCTTTCGCCGTATGATTGAGGGATATATCTTGGGACGTAAGCAACTTATCAACCTGTTTATACTCGTCGATAGCCGTCTGGAGCCACAAAAAATAGACCTAGAGTTTATCCAGCAGATGGGTGAAGCCGGGGTACCTCTCTCTATTGTCATGACAAAAATTGATAAGCTCTCTCGCCCCAAATTGCAAGAGTCTATAAAGCGATACCAAGAGACATTGTCTGAGGAGTGGGACGAACTCCCCCCCTTCTTTTACACTTCATCAGAAAAAGCGATAGGGAGAGAAGAATTACTACAATACATCGACACTATCAATCATTCACTATGAAAGGAACCATTCTCGTAACGGGAGGAACAGGCTATATTGGCTCCCACACGACGGTAGAACTCATCTCGGCAGGCTACCAGGTAGTAGTAGTAGACAACCTAAACAACTCTCGTCGTGAGGTGCTCGATGGGGTTGAAGCCATCACGGGCAAACGCCCCGAGTTTTATGCAATTGACTGCTGCGACCAAGGGGCCTTGCGCCAAGTCTTTAGGGAGCACCCCATAGATGCCGTTATCCACTTTGCAGCGAGCAAGGCTGTAGGGGAGTCAGTACAAAAACCCCTACTCTACTACCGCAATAATATCCTCTCGCTCATCACCCTGCTGGAGTGCATGCAAGAGTTTGCAACCAAAGCTCTTGTTTTTTCTTCGAGTTGCACGGTGTATGGTCAGCCCGATGTGCTCCCCGTAAGTGAAGATGCCCCTATCCTTCCTGCAACTTCGCCTTATGGAAATACCAAACAGATTAACGAAGAAATTATTCGGGATACCATCCTATCAGGAGCAGATTTTCGAGCTACCTTGCTACGTTACTTTAACCCAATCGGAGCCCATCCCTCAGCTCTTATCGGGGAAGAACCCAACGGAGTTCCTCAAAATCTTATTCCCTATCTAACGCAAACGGCGACAGGCATCCGTGAAGTACTCAGTGTATTTGGCACTGACTATAATACCCCCGATGGTAGTTGCATTCGAGACTACATCAATGTTGTAGACCTGGCAAAAGCCCATATTGCAGCTCTAGAGCGGATGCTACAAGCGAAGGAAGCCCCTCAGCTTGATATGTTCAATATCGGTACCGGTAGAGGGGTAAGTGTAATCGAACTCATAGAAAAATTTGAGACCGCCACAGGCGTAAAGGTTCCTCATCGGTATGTGGATAGGCGAGAAGGCGATATAGAAGCCATTTGGGCAGAAGCTACAAAGTCTAACGAAGTGCTCGGTTGGCACGCAGAGAAAAGCCTAGAAGAAACCCTCCGTTCGGCATGGGATTGGCAATGTGCCCTTGCTAAGCGTGGCTGAAATGCACGCCCACCTACCCATATTGCCCTCTCAATGGTTGCAAAGGGGATAGATAATCACTAGACTCCAAAGGAGCCTATAATCCAAAACCAAAAGAGCTTGCCCACAATACGGGGCAGGCTCTTTTTCTATTTTGTCTCCTGAGACGCTCTACTATTTCTGTTCGTACTCCCTGCCCCCTTCGCCTTATAAGAGGAACTTTTATCCGCTGGAGCCACGAAGCAAGTGTATCTGTTTTTCTCTAATGGAAGACTCTCTTCATCGCTCAAAGGCAGCTTTTTCCCTTAAGAAGCAATTGTTGATCCACTCCAAGAACACCCAAACCCCAAAATATTAAAGAGACTACTGCACGGGAAAGAAGAATAAAAACTGAGGGCATAGTACTTAGTACGAGTCAGCAGTAAAGGTTTTTTCGTCATCTCTCTGTGTAGTAGCCTTTTTGTGTTCTTTTCAGCTCATCACCCCACTGTACGCACAAAATCGTATAATACGTACAGGGAATAGTACGAAATGAAACAACCTTATTATCGAGCAGATAATCCACCCCAAAAAATAGACTTTCGGAGCCCAGAAAAGATTGTCGTTTTGGAAAAAGTATCTATCTTCGCATGTGAGTGGAAATAAAGATAGCGGCAAAAAGCCGCTTGCAAAGACTATATGATATAAAACCGCAATATAAACATTAAAACAGAAAAGATGAAAAGAACTACCCTTATTTCTGTTGCTATTGCTTCAGTAATGTCTGCAGTAGCAACGAATTCTTTTGGGAATACAGTCGTGCCATCGGCTGCCCAAAAAGAAATTAGCACCGGGGACAATGTAACCTACAATGCCACCCGAGGCACAACATTCGATGACTCGTGGAAAAAACCTGACTACTCAAAAAAATTTCAAGTAGGGAAGTTGTTCTACTACGTTATCAGCGAAGCAAATAAGACTGTAGGTGTAGCTCCATATAGTGGGATAGATAATGTCTACCAATACGATATGGTTGTGCCCGAGACTATTACTCATGGCAGTAACACCTATACTGTAGTTGCTATTGGACGTGTTGCTTTTGCAAACATGTTCAATCTAACAAGTGTTAAACTTCCCAGGACAATCCAATACATTGGCCAGAGTGCTTTCTGGGGATCGTCAATTAAAACGATGGAAATTCCCGATGCAACAGAAGAAATTGGCGAAAAGTGCTTCAAAGAAGCCATCAAACTCGGTTCTATCAAACTCGGTAAGGGACTCGAAAAGATCGGAGATGCAGCATTCTCTGGCTGCTGGGATATCAAAGAAATAATTGTAGCAGAAGGGAACAAGGCTTTCTCTAATAGAGATGGCGCCCTATATACGAAGGATGAGACTACAGTTATCAAATATCCATCGTACAGACCCGGTGTAAAGGAGGTTGTCCTCCCTGCGACAGTAACGAAGATCGCTCAAGGGGCTTTTGAGTTTTGTGATTACCTTACAGAAATCACCATGAACGAAGGGCTCAAAGAAATTGAATCGACTGCATTTTATCTCTGTAGGAGTTTAAAATCAATAAAAATCCCTGCCTCTGTAGAAAAAATTGCCGATGGTTCAGTTTTCTGTCTTCTCGAAAGCTGCGAAAAATTTGAAGTAGCTGCCGGTAATACTACCTACGAGCCCCTCATGAACGGCAGACTCCTTGCCAACAAAAAGACTCACACAGCCGTATCTCTCCTTTACACGGACAAGAAGGATCCGATTACTATCCCCGAAGGTATCGAACACATTGGCGACAAGGCAATGCTCGTACTCTACGAAAACAGCCACATGGAAGAGGATTACAGAGGTAAAGGCCCCCGTGAGGTTATCCTCCCCACAACTCTTAAAACCATTGGCACATATGCCTTCAGTGGTAGCAACATCCATTCAATAAAAGTACCCGATGCAGTTGAAACGATTGCAGCAGGAGCGTTCCAAGATTGTAAGCGCCTCAACTATGTAGAGATTGGGAAAGGTTGTAAGAAGATCGGAGACTTCGTATTTTCATCTTGTGATGCCCTCGCCACCAAGGGTAAGGGTATAATACGTGTCTATGCTGAGGTACCTCCCAAGGTATTAGATTCTGAAGGAAAGTCTGTAGACTTTGATGATGATCTTGTTAAGGGAGTGCAGTTGCAAGTGCCAGAAGCAAGTCTCCCTGAATATAAGAAGGCCTCTGCATGGAAGAAAATCCGCCAAATCGTAAAACTAGAAGGTCTGAGTGCCGAAGAAGTAGAGAACGAAAGTCTTCTTTTGATGCCCTCTGCAGGCGTTCTTCGCATCCAAAACCCCGAAGCTAATCAGGTAAACCTCTACTCTCTCAATGGCTATTTGGTATACAGCACTAGCGAAACAGCCTTCAGTGTAGAGTTGTCTACGGGTATCTATTTGGTTTCTTCCAATGGAAAGACCCAGAAGGTTTACATTCCCTAAGTATTGGTTATAGAACATCATTCTCATAATTAACAAAAGCTATGAAATTTAGAATTGCTACGCTTATTTCGTTGCTGGCATTCGTGGGAGCGCTTTTGCCCAACCATGCCAATGCCCAGGAACCGAAACCACAAGTCATCAAGTTTAGAACGCAGGTAAAGCCGAACAGTGATGAGAGAATTAACCTCGTCATGACGCCTATGCCTGGAGAGGGCGGAGTCAAAATTGAAGGTGCTGAACTCATAACCCTACCCGATGGACACAACAAAGCATGGAAGGTAACAAAGAACTGGATTACCATTACAGGTCCTGTCACAGAGTTCGATTGTAACCTATCGGCCATTGACTCTATTACATTCGAAAACCCCGAAATTCTACAACAACTTATCGTAGAAACCAATAAGATGGGTGTACTCAATCTTACTGGGATGAAAGCTCTCACATATCTAGGAGCCTCTGCTACTGATGTGCGCGAGATTGACCTTACGGGGTGCGCCAACTTGAAATGGCTCAAATGTGATGGAAGTAAGCTGATAAAGATTAATCTAACTGCTGCAAAAAATCTCGAAGTTGCCTCACTAACAATGAGTTCGCTCAGTGAAATTGATCTTACAGGCTTGACGAAACTCAAAAATCTCGATCTTAATAACAATGCTATCTCAAAGATCGATATTAAGGATCTTCCAGCTCTGGAGAGTGTTGTGCTTTCGTACAATCCTATTGATGCTGTAAGTTTCTCTAATTGTCCCAAGCTTGACGCAATTTCAATCAAGAACAAGCATCAAAACTCAAGACTTACAAACTTTACAGCTGTTGGACTTCCCGCACTTAGAGAACTAAACCTCTATGGTAACAAGATCTCTACAATCAAGTTAGAAAACCTACCAGCACTCAGCGAGATCAACCTTGAAAATAACAGCCTTACCGCTGTAGATTTCTCCAAGTGTGCCGAGTCTCTTAGCGAAGTTGGCCTAGGGAGCAATAAGTTTACAGGCGAATTTGAATTGAAGGGTCTTGAAAGCCTTTATAAGTTCACAATCGAAAACAACAAGCTAACCTCTTTCAAGGTTACCGGTTGTCCTGCCTTGTCAACTCTTGGTGTTCAGAAGAATGAGCTAACTTCACTGGACCTCACTGATTGTACCGGTGATCTTGAAAGCATTTATGCAAGTGAGAATAAACTTACTTCTATCAAACTTACTGGCACTCACAAATACCTCTTCCTCAACGACAACCAACTTTCTTCTATTGACCTCTCTGCTTGTAAAGATCTAGAAAGCATTGAGTTGGGCAATAATAAGCTCACCGCTTTGGATCTAACAGGTCTTAATAAACTTTCTGAAGTCAATGTTTATAAAAACAACATTCAGGGAGAGAACATGAGGAAGCTTGTTGCGTCTCTAGCCGATAAGAAAGAATCGTATAGTGCGGGGTCTCTTTACGCAGTAGAGACTCGTTCTCCTGAAGAACAAAACCTCTGTACTGCAGACGATGTAAAGGCTGCTATGGAGAAAAACTGGAACATCCTTGACCACCGTACCTGGGCTAAGTATCCGGGAGCTATACTTCGTACAATAAAGTGTCGTACAGAAGGTAATGGAGGTTCTATCAAACTCAACAACCAAGATGCTGCTTCTATACAAGCCTATACAGACACTAGAGTGGATGTAACAATTACTCCTGATGCCGGATATGGGCTAAAGACGCTCAAATTTACCCCTTCTGAAGAAGGTGCTGCCCCCGAAGATCTCTTCGCAAACTCAACTTTCTGGGTATCTAAAGACGGAGAAGTAGTTGCTTCATTTACCAATGAAATCTGCAAGGTAACACTGAAACGTGATGGTCATGGGGTCCTAAAGCTCAGAGGTGAAAGACTCAATCAGGATCTTGAGAGACTTCCTAAAGGCTTGAAGGTTGAAGTTATCGCTACCATTGACCCCAATGAAACGGATGGAGAAAGAGAACTCCAATCTTTGAAGGCAAATGGGAAGAACATTAAGGGAACCAAAGAATTTGTCCTCAATGAAGATACAGAAGTAGAAGCAACATTTGTGTGGCTCCTCGACACTAAGGATCCCTATGAAGGAGAAACTTGGACAAGCAATTTCACCAAAGAGATAGTTAGAGACGATGTAAACGTTGTACTCTTCCCCAACCCTGCAAGAGCAGAAGTCTTTGTTGAAGGCGCTTCTAAGGAAGCTACTATCGATCTATATACATTAGACGGAGTACGCGTTCTCTCTTCTGTAGCAGATCTCTCTGGTAGAGCATCTCTCAATGTAGACGGACTCACAGAAGGTATCTATGTTGTGTTGGTAGGCAATGTTTCTAAACGTCTCATTGTTCGTCACTAAGCATAGTTTTAAATAGTCTTTATGAGGGAGGAGCTACCTTGTCATACAGAGAATGACATGGCTTCTCCCTCTATTCTGTGAAGAATTAAGACATCTATATAGATTACAACAGATCAAAATGAAAATCAATTGTAAAAAGGCTGTACTGCTTGCGCTAGCAGCTCCTCTAATCGGAGCACAAGCTTATCAAGCCTATGCACAGGAATCCTTTGGAGGATTGCCCCCCAGCTTTACAGCACCCAAGTCTGAGCTTCGAGGAGCTGAGGCCATCAACATTGTGCGAGTAGCCCCCGACTTTAATGCACAAGACCTGAAAACCTTGAACGAATGGAACAAGAACTCCATTCACTTTAAACCTCTACGCGTGGGGCAAGTTGTAGAGACCTCTATCGACTTTGCCAAGGAGGCTAAACGCACCACTCTAGAATCTGGAAAAGAGATTTATCGCCTAGCCATCTCATCCCCAGGAGCTAAAGCACTCTCTATTACCTACAAGGACTTCTTTATTCCAAATGACGGAGGGAAACTTTTCATATACAACACCAACAAAAGTGCCCTTCTTGGAGCTTACACCAACGAGACACACCCCAAACACGGCGTCTTCTCTACAGAGCCTCTCAAGGGTAATGAAGTGATCCTTGAATACGTACCGGGGAGAAGGAATGAGATGCCCTCTCTATTGATTGATGGTATAGGTCATATTGTTTACTCTCATGTAGGTCTGGGATCTCTCACAAAGAAGTTCTTCGACCCCGGAGAAGATAATAGCGACCCTCTTTGCCAGATTGGTGTCAATTGTAAGCAAGGGGCAGAATGGCAAACCGAGAAGACAGGGGTGGTACAGATCGTTATGTACGAAACCGAAGATGGTAAGGTATCTTTGGGTTGTTGCTCAGGGAACCTTCTTAATAACACCAACCTCGACTTTGCGCCCTACATCCTTACGGCAGCACACTGTATCACCGGAGATAATGACAAGCCTCTAACCTCGCAAGCGGATCTCGACAAGTGGGTTTTCAGATTCAACTATGAAAAGCCAACTTGCAGCAATGGAGCAGAAGCCTTGAGCCGAGGTAAGTCTGTAATCGGCTGTACGGTAAAGAGCTATCTTCCTATTATCGAAGGGAAGGGTGTAGCCAAGAGCGATGGTATGCTTCTACTTGCCAATAGTAAGGTTCCCAAGAACTATAGGGTTTACTACAACGGCTGGGATCGTGTTACAGCACGCCCCAAAGGACGAATTGTAGGAATCCACCACCCTTCTGGAGACGCTAAAAAGATCTCTATTTCTGACAAACCCTTGGAGATTAGCACATGGGACGTTTTCGGATCTGAGGGCGGAAAGGGAGACCACTTCCTAGTAACCTTCACCGAAGGGGATACAGAAGGAGGATCATCAGGCTCTTCAATTTTTGATGAGAATCACTTAGTCGTAGGGACTCTCACGGGAGGACGCTCTAAGTGTGGTGACTACCCCAACTATTATGGACGTCTCAGCCGCCACTGGGATAACTATAAGGATCCCAGCAATCCTCTATCCTCAATGGATATCTACCTTGACCCTAAAACACAAGGTGAAGCAGAGAAACTAGAAGGGACTTGGAGAGAAAACTTGAAACCCCTTGAAGGGATTAGTGGTTTGACTATCAGACTAACAGACAACGAAAAGATACAAGTTTCTTGGAAGGGTGTAGATAAAAAGAACCTACCCTCAGAATGGAAGTTGCAGTATCGTGTGTATAGAAATGGAGTATTGGTAAAGGAGCTCGGAGAGACAGACGAACTTTCCTTTACAGAAACTCGCACCGAAGCCCTCAATGGATCTAATCGAGAAGGAGGGGTTGTATATGGTGTACAAGTTCGCTACAACTACAACGGTCTTACCATCCCCGATGATGGATTTAATAATGGCAAAGCCTACACGTATGGAGATTCCGATATCGCCGAACGCGGTCTATATCTAGGGAAACTCATCGAAACCGTGCCTGTAGAAGTAAGCGCAAATGGCTCTAATGGTGTTAACTTGACTTGGAAAGCTCCCTCTTATCTACAAGAGATCTCCCTCTTCGGTTATCCCAAAAACATGCAACTAGGCACATATGCACGCCCCAAGTGCGAAATGAAAGGTCGCTGGAACACTCCTGATAGATATAGATTGGTACAACGTATGCCCAGCGACAAGTTTGTGGGAGAAAAAGCTCCTTGCATCTATGCCGTACGACTCATCCCCGATACAAAAGCAAAAGGGAAATATAGCATCTGTATTCGCAATGGTGTTGAGTATAACAAAATAAAGGACACTAATGTTGGTAAGCTATACGAGCAGGTATTCGATGTACCCGATACATGGAAAGAAGGCGAATGGCTAACGGTAACTCTTGATAAGCCCTTCCAATTCGACCCCATGCAGGATCTTTTTGTAGGTTGTGGATCTCCCAACGATGATGCTCCCATCGGGATTGCTTACGTAAAGGATAGCGATAACGAAATTCGTCGCTACCTAGACGCATTCCTCCTCGTTAATGGGATGCAGCACCCTGTTCCTGAAGATTATTATAGGGGTTCTACACCTCCCGAAGCATATCATGCAATCCGTGTTGTTTTCGCTTCCTCGCCTGATGTTGAAAAGAAAGAAGATTTCGAATGCTTTGCAAAAGCGGTATCTCCGGTAACCTTCCCCGTTGTAAAGGAATATAAGGTATTGAAGAATGGTGTGGAAGTTGCCAAAGGACTAAAGGCTATGACCTACCAAGATGCAACAGGTTCTACCAGCGACAAGTACGAAGTGAAGGTATCTTACGAAACAGAGCTTGCAACGGAAGGAATCGACACAAACACTCCGGAAGTATTCCCAACACAACTTGGATCAAACTCTACGCTTTATCTAAAGAATGCACAAGAGGTTGCCCAACTAAGTGTGTACAGTATGGATGGAGCTCGCCTCGTTCAGATTAGTAATCCTCAAGAGAGTGTAGATCTTTCTCAGCTAAGCGAAGGTGTATTTATTGTGGTACTAGAAACTGCAAATCAACGTATCTCTCAACGTATCACTGTACTCAAGAAGTAATATCCTATGACAGAGAAGAGGTTAGTACAGCACCTCCGCTGTACTTCCTTTTCTCCTCTAAAAAGAACCCAAAACAAAAAAACATATGAATAGAAACAAATTTGCCATTATGGCACTTGCCATCTTTACTTTGATGGTATCCGCATGCGGTCCCAAGACCCCTGAAGTTAAGCTAACCGTTTCTCCAGCCTCTCTAAAAATTAAAGTCGGAGAAGTAGCAACTCTTAAGACAACCATTACCCCAGAGAATACCGCTGTTACCTTTAACTCTACCGATAACAAGATCGCTACTGTAAACGAAAAGGGTGAGGTAAAAGGTGAAGCAGAAGGCAATGCATACATTGTTGTAAAGGCAGGAAACCAAACTAAGAGAATTCCGGTACTTGTTTACAAACCTGAGACTGACTACTCTGCTCGCATGATTGGGAACAAGGATAATGCGCTAGCTCCTCCTTTCTACATCCCCAAACGAGATCTCATGAAAGAACTCTTTGAAGATATAAAGGCTGCCAACGAACCCTTTGGATGGATATATGCCAATCCCTATATGAAAGAGAAGGATCCCGAAAAAGTCGGATACTATTTTGCTCCTATCTCTAATGGACAAATCCTTAAGGACCGCTATATCCGAGCTATTCGATACAACTTCATTGATAAAACCCAAGTACACATAGAACTTCGCATCAACTTCGAAGATGAGCAGAATCCTTTTGCTACAGAATCTGGAAAGGAGAAAATAAAAAACATCGCTGATGCATATGGCTTTACAGGAAATGGATCGTTTGCCAACCAAGGAGGAAAGATAGGATATACCTATACAGCCTACAATACTAAGTTGGGATTGGATGAGCAGTTATCCATTATCTTATACACACAACCTGACAACAATGGGTTATATCAGCTTTTTGCACATATCGTGTATCACTACCATCAGGATCATGATTGATCCCCATTTAGGAGAAGGCTGCAGTTAGATCTCATAGATATTTGAGTATAACGTAATCCCCCTCCCCTTTGGAGCATCTTCTCGCCTAGAGAAGTGCTCTAAAAAGAGGTCTCGGTTTAAAAGGTTATTACAACCTTCTAAATCGAGACCTTTTCGTTTCCGTAAGAAGTCTTTCCCCCTCCTATCTACTTTCGCTTTTCCGTAGAGGGTTCATAAGCTCCTATGGTAGGTTGTGTAGCTCTTGTGCGCCCTTGTATATCTGTAGACAGGTCACTTTTTACCCCCTTCTGTACCCATGGAGCATCTGCCCAAGGCTGGAAGAAATAGACAAAATCCATCTTATCTTTTTTCCGGTCCCGCCCTGCATGCACATAAACCTCATCTGCAGCTTGCTTGGCTTCTATACAATCAAAGTAGGCAACGCCGTTATTTTGTGGGAGGGCAGTACGCAAATAGCAATGGTCGAACGTAGTTCGCTCTCTTACCTTCTCGGCGAGTTCAATCTCTCCCCCCACAGGCTCCCTTCCTGCTATACGTATCACACTACGTGCCCCATCCACTAGCGTATTAGTTGCTTTGAAAGAGGTCTGCTCTGCTCCACCACCCTCTGGTAGATTATATACCAAGGTACTTCCCTCTCTTTTGTCCCAAGCATAGTAATTCACCAAACTACAATGCAACAATTCCGTTACACCTCCCGTAACCAAAAGAGAGGTAGATAGTGTATTTGAAAGCTCGCAATTGTACAAACGAACACGTGCTCTATCAAGGGCAAGAGCACGCCCTTTCATATTCGTTATAATCAGCCCCTCGGCATAAAGAGTTTCTTCTCCACTTGCGGAGTGTGCAGCATCACAAATAATCCCATCTCTACCATTTCGGATGGTTGTATAGAGTAGTTTATTCCCCTTTGTAGCACGAGCTAAACGCACAAAGTCCCACTGCCCGGGCACGAGACGATAGTTTATAGAAGGGATTAAATAGTCACGTCTCAACCCCTCTATGAGTACTCTCTCCGTCGGAGTACCATTGGCGCATAAAGTGCCATAGATGCTAATATGGGCCTTGTCGCCCAATAGTAAGTGTACGCCTGCCTCCAAGGTAAGGGTTACTCCCTCATCCACCACTAAACTATCACGGATATAAAGCGGCCTTTGAGCAGTTATCACAGAGTCTCTTTGAACCTGAAGCACATCGTATTGATCAAGATTATGGCACCAACTTTCTATCCGCAGTGCTTGTTGTTTCCCATTGAAGCGGAATAAGATCGAGTCCGTAATCAATTGAGGCAAATCATCAATCACCCTCTGCAGAGTAGCCTCTACAAAAATGTGAATACTATCTCCTGCAGGTAGTGTCACCCCCTCAAAACGCTGTCCGGACCGTCCATCTACATTTATTCTGAAGCCTCGCTCCACTCCATGGAGTAACCTTATCTCATCTATTTTGAGAGCCTTGTTTCCTTTGTTGTAAACCAATAGCGTACGCGTAGAAGAGGGTTGCTCAGAGTATAAAGTATCCAAACGCAAGGTGTCTTGAGAGAACGAAATGCGCGCATTCGGGTCTGATGTAAAATGGTCAAATTGGTCACGGCAGCCCGTCAATGCAAGAGCTAAGAAGAGCAAAAGGAGACCTATAGAAGCAATATATTTCATCACAAAGAGATTGATTTTTCAGGGTCATTGGATCCGGAGGAGGGGGATTCCACAGAAGAAACCTGCGCTCCCACACGTCCCTCGTAAAAGAAGATTTCGAGGGTATCGCCCCTCGTTAGTTGCTGAGAAGAGAGGATACTCTTATCCGCTTTTCGTACAATAGAATACCCTCGCTTGAGTGTTTGACGAGGACTAAGAAGCTGCACCAACCTTGCCAAATGCTCAAGAGATTCTTTCTTCTTCTCTAGGATGAGGGGAAGTACGCGCTGTAGGTGCTGTTGCTCTTGCTCTAATACGCTTTGGTAGCTGAGCAACAACTTGGGCATTGTGGCTTTGAGTACATAGCTGCAGTGCTCAATACGCTGTCTCTCTTGGGCTAGCAGCATGAGAGCAGCGCGTTGCAAAGTAGCTTCTTGGCGTTGCAACTTAAAAAACTCCTGTTGAGTAGATTCTTTTATAGCTATAGGGAGGTGATGCACAAGGCGCTGCAACAGTACCAAATGGTAGTCCTGCATCAGTACAACGGATCGCTGCAATCGCTCAGAGAGTTTTCTCAGAAGGGTCCACTCTCTCTCTCTACTATTGAGGAGGAACTCGGCGACAGCAGTGGGGGTCTTTAGGGAATGGTGAGCTACCCTATCGGCAACACTTGTATCACGCTCGTGCCCTATCCCCACGATAATAGGTAAGGGATAGCGAGCGATTGAGGCGCAAAGCTCATAGCTATCAAAAGCCATCAAATCAATTTCTGCCCCTCCTCCTCGTATAAGTACCACACAATCATACGCTATCCCACTCTGTACAATGTCTCGGAGAGCCGAAAGAATGGAAGTGGTTGTTCCCTCTCCTTGCATCAGAGCGGGATAAAGTCGGAGAAGGAAAGGCCACTGTTCTCTCGTAGCTTGTATATGACTATAGAAATCGCCCCACCCAGCTGCCGAAGCCGAAGAGATAACGGCAATATGCCGCAAAGGGCGACCTAAGGATAGGGACTTCTGGCAATCAAGCAACCCCTCGCGTCGTAATCGCTCTAGCGTCTCTCTACGCTTTCTTGCCATATCCCCCAACGTAAAAGTGGGGTCTAGGTCATAAACATCAAGGTAGAGACCAAACTGCTCATGGAAGTGGACGCCCACCAAAAGCTGCACCTGCAATCCGTTCGTAAGAGTCTGACCCGTTGCAGATTCAAACTTTGTAAGCAAAGAGCCTACGGAAGCACGCCACATCACAGCACGAGATCGGGCTAAGATCTGCCCTTCTCTCTCGCCCTTCTCAAGAAGTTCAAAGTAAAAGTGCCCCCCCTGAGGGGGAGCCTTGATCCCACTAGTCTCAGCAGTAACCCAAAATCGGCCTCCAAAGTTTTGTTCAAAAGCACGACGGATACTGCTATTCAACTCGTGAAGGGAAAAGACCTTCATAGGGATCGGTTTTGGTATCCCCTCTACCGAGGGAATAAGCTATTACTCCGCGTTATAGGAAGCATACGAATCCGTAGTATCCTCTTCCGGGATAGGCATATTACGCACAAAACCTTCTGCAAGAGAGATCAATGTCTCTGTAGACGAAACTCCCGCAATAGACTGAATGCGATTACTCAATATATGCATCAAGTGCGAGTTGTCTACAGCATATAGCTTGATCAGCATCGAGTAAGGTCCTGTGGTGTAATGGCATTCCACTACTTCGGGTATTGCTTCTATCTGAGGCAACACTTCACGGTACAAGGCAGCACGCTCTAGGCGCACCCCAATATAGGTACAAGTGGTATAACCGAGGTCCTTAGGATTCACGCGATATCCGGAGCCGGTAATTACCCCTCGCTCCACCATGCGCTGTACATGTTGGTGAATAGCTGCGCGAGATACTCCACATCGCTCTGCTACATCACGAAACGGAATGCGAGCATTATCCGAAATAATGGCAAGAATGCGACGATCTAACTTATCTATCTTCATATGTTTATATTGGTTTATAGTTTCTTACTGTATCTATTCTCTCCCCCCTTAAGGGAGACTTAATCTGTAAAAAGGGAGTTGCTATATGGAGGTAGGATGGTACGACCCAAATGCTCATAAGCATGAGCTGTAGCTTCTCGCCCTCTGGGAGTACGTTTGATAAAACCCTCCTTTATCAAAAAAGGTTCATAAACCTCCTCTATAGTGCCTACATCTTCGCTCATAGCCGTAGCAATGGTAGATACTCCCACAGGGCCTCCCCCAAACTTATCTATGATGGTCGTCAATAGTTTGTGGTCTATATTATCCAAACCACAACTATCGATATTGAGAGCCTCCAATGAAAAGACGGCAATCTCGGAGTCAATAGTACCATTTCCCCTCACTTGGGCAAAGTCGCGCACCCGACGCAGTAGGGCATTGGCGATACGTGGCGTCCCTCTACTCCTACGCGCAATCTCAGCGGCAGCCTCTTCGCTACACGCAACCCCTAAAATGCCTGCCGACCGGAGTACAATACCTGCAATCATCTTGGTGTCGTAGTACTCGAGGTGTAGATTTATACCAAAACGCGCTCGCAAGGGAGCTGTAAGCAAACCACTACGCGTTGTTGCGCCTACCAGAGTAAAGGGGTTGAGGTCTATCTGAATAGAACGAGCACCGGGACCCTTATCAATCATTATGTCAATGCGATAGTCCTCCATTGCCGAATAGAGATACTCCTCTACAATCGGACTTAGTCGGTGAATTTCGTCAATGAATAGGACATCACGAGGCTCCAACGAGGTAAGCAATCCTGCCAAATCTCCCGGTTTATCGAGTACAGGGCCGGATGTTATTTTAATGCCAACACCCAACTCTGCTGCGATGATATTGGAGAGCGTGGTCTTACCCAAGCCTGGGGGGCCATGCAACAAGACGTGGTCGAGACTATCGCCACGCATAGCTGCAGCCTGCACAAATACGGAGAGATTCTCCACCACCGTATCCTGTCCTCTGAAAGAACGGAAACTAATCGGGCGAAGAGCCTCCTCTATCTGTTCGTCGGTAACGGGGCGACAACTCTCTTCTCGTATATCAAATATATCTTCCATACACGCCACAAAGTTACTCTTTTTGCTCCCATCACAGACATTTTCTACCCATCAGTTGTACATCATGTCAAGATAAGTATGCCCCCTTGAGAAATGAATCAGTACCTTTGCAGGAGTTTTTAATGATATAGAAGATGATTACAATAGACCAACTGAATAATCTGTTGGAGCGCAAGGAAGCGCTGAGGGGGTATCTTTGACGTCGATAATAGACGTATCCAACTAGAGGAAGAAGAACTTATCACACAAGCTCCCGACTTTTGGGAAGACAATAAAAGAGCCGAGGCGCAAATGCGAAAGGTCAAGGAGATTCGTCGCTGGATAGAAGCCTACGAATCTGTAGAATCTGCCGTAGAAGAGGTGAAGTTGAGCTTCGATTTCTACAAAGAAGGGGTTGCCGAAGAAGAGGAGGTAGACCAAGCCTACCAAGTAGCCCTCTCTCTGATTGAGAATGTAGAGCTCCGCAACATGCTCCGAAGAGAAGAAGATCGCCTAGGGGCAGTACTCAAGGTCAATGCAGGAGCCGGAGGTACCGAAAGCCAAGATTGGGCTTCGATGCTCGTCCGCTTATACCAGCGTTGGGCAGAAAACCACGACTACAAAGTAACCATCACCAACTGGCAAGATGGAGACGAAGCGGGCATCAAAACGGTAACGATGCAGATTGAGGGCGACCTAGCCTACGGATTCCTCAAAAGCGAAAATGGGGTACATCGCCTCGTGCGTGTCTCTCCCTACAACGCCCAAGGGAAGCGAATGACTTCGTTTGCCTCCGTTTTCGTCGTGCCCCTTGTCGACGATAGTATAGAGATTGCAGTCAACCCTGCCAACCTATCATGGGATACTTTCCGCTCAAGTGGAGCCGGGGGGCAAAACGTGAACAAGGTAGAGACCGGTGTACGCTTGCATTACCAATTCAAAGACCCCGACACGGGAGAAGAGCGAGAGATCGTTATCGAGAATACCGAGAGTAGGTCTCAGCTAGATAATAGAGAGAATGCACTCCGCCTACTCCGCTCTCAACTCTACGACATAGAGCTAGAGAAGAGGCGAGCTGCGCAAGCAGAAGTGGAGGCCGGTAAGAAGAAAATTGAATGGGGTTCGCAGATCCGAAGCTATGTATTCGACGATCGGCGCGTAAAAGACCATCGTACCAACTTCCAGACCTCCAATGTAAATGCTGTAATGGATGGCGACATCGATGATTTTATCAAGGCCTATTTAATGGAATTTGGTGGCGAGAAATAATTTCCTTTTAGGGCAGAAACACAACATGTTTCCACCTAGAAACAGAAGAGGTTTCTGCCCAGAAAGGAAATAAAAATCACCCGGAGAGAGGAACTGATCTATCTATGATTGTTTGTATTGCCGAGAAACCTTCCGTAGCTCGCGAGATTGCTCGTATATTGGGGGCTAATCACCCTCAAAATGGGTTTATTGAGGGCAATGGCTATTGTGTTACGTGGACTCTTGGGCACCTCTGCACCCTAAAGGAGCCCAACGACTACCTCCCTCTCTGGAAGCGATGGAGCCTCGGCGACCTCCCTCTCATCCCTCAACGCTTTGGCATTAAACTAATTGAAAACGAGGACTATAAACGTCAATTCGAAATTATTCGTCAGCTTGTAGAAAAAGCTGATGAGGTGATCAATTGTGGTGATGCCGGGCAAGAGGGGGAGCTTATACAGCAATGGGTGCTCACCAAAGCTCTTTGCAAATGTCCTATTCGCAGGCTATGGGTATCCAGCCTTACAGACGAGGCAATCCGAGAGGGTTTTGCCCAGCTTCGCACCAACGAAGAGATGAAAAGCCTTTACGAGGCAGGCCTCGCAAGAGCTATTGGCGACTGGCTCCTCGGGATCAATGCAACACGCCTCTACACCATGCGTTTCCCACAACCCGGGAGGGTTCTCTCTGTTGGGCGAGTGCAAACACCCACCCTGGCTCTCATTGTGGAGCGAGGACGACAAATTGAGCACTTTGTACCCACCACTACTTTTGAGTTGCAGACAACCTATAAAGAGACTCTATTCCGGCAGACGGCAGAGAGTTTCTCCACCAAAGAGGAGGTAGAAGCTCTTATTGAAAGCATCCGTTCCGCTCCACTCACCATCAAAAAGATAACCAAGCAGCAAGGGAAAGAACTTCCCCCGAGGCTCTTCGACCTTACGAGCCTACAAGTAGAGGCTAACAAACGTTTTGGCATGACTGCAGAAGCTACTCTACAGACTATCCAAAGCCTATATGAGAAGAAACTTACGACCTACCCACGTGTAGATACCACCTACCTATCTGAGGATATTTACCCCAAAGTACCAGCCATCCTCAAGGGGTTACGCCCTTACGAGCATCTTGTTACCCCTATTCTTTCCTCAGGGAAGCCGCCCAAGAAAAGCAAAAAGGTATTCGACAACAAAAAGGTAACCGATCATCACGCTATCATTCCTACGGGAGTACCCCTCCCTTCCGGACTTACGCTGAATGAAAATCGAATCTACGACCTTATCGCCCTACGCTTTATTGCCGCATTCTATCCCGATGCCAAAACGGCTACAACCACGGTTCTTGCAGAGGTAGAAGGGATAGAACTAAAAGCGACCGGAAAAGAGATTTTGGATCCGGGTTGGCGTGTCGTTCTCTCTTCTCAAAAGGGGAAGGAGGATACGACAAACCCTGGAAATAAAGAGGAACAAGGGGAGACCCAAGAGGGAAAAGAGAGCCTCTTACCCGCCTTTGTAGAGGGAGAATCCGGCCCCCACGAACCTTCTATCCGAGAGCGCACAACAGAGCCTCCTAAGTATTATACCGAGGCTACGTTGCTACGAGCCATGGAAACGGCAGGGAAGCAAGTCGAAGACGAAACGTTGAGAGAGGCTCTTAAGCAGAATGGCATTGGGCGCCCCTCCACCCGAGCTTCCATTATTGAGACCCTCTTCAAGCGCAACTATATCCGTAGAGAAAAGTCTTCGTTGCGTGCCACCGAGACGGGGATTCAATTAATTGATACAATACAAGACCCACTGCTAAAAAGCGCAGAACTAACGGGATTGTGGGAGTACAAACTCCGACAAATCGAAAGTGGCGAATACACAGCATCAGACTTTTTGACGGAACTCAAACAACAGGTCTCCGACTTGGTGCAAAGTGTCCGCCGCTACCACTAATACCTTTGGAAATATCTTTTTCAGCAAGCCAACACTACGTTGTTGCTTCCTTTCTGAGCAAATCTCAGCTATAAGCGAATAAGTTTCGTATCTTTGTAGTGACGTATGTTGGCAAAAAGGCTCGCACTACTACTCCTTAAGAGGGATCGTGTCTCTCGGTTGTAAGTTATGAAGAAAGGATATCGAGCAATGCTAGTGTCATACACACTTTCACCAACATCGTCAGTCAATAAATAGTTACCGATATAAACGAGAGATATAGAGATGGACCTCAGCATGCTCGAACTTAGCGACCAAGAAATAGCACGTCGCACTAGTCTGAATGAATTACGCTCCTTAGGCATTAACCCCTATCCTGCGGCAGAATATCAAGTCACGGCCTACGCACAAGAGATCATCAATTCGTATCCGGAGGGGAATGAAGAACGAGAGGCTCTCTTGAGAGAGCAACGGGTACGCCTTGCCGGACGTATCATGGGACGTCGCATTATGGGCAAAGCATCTTTTGTGGAGCTTGCCGATAGCACCGGACGCATTCAAATCTATATCACACGAGATAGTCTAGCCGATGGCGAGAATACCGATCTCTACAATATCGTATTCAAGAAGTGCCTAGATATTGGGGACTTTATCGGCATAGAGGGCTACGTCTTTAAGACGCAAACGGGTGAAGTCTCTGTACATGCTTTGAGCCTTACGGTACTGAGCAAGTCATTACGTCCTCTCCCTATTGTAAAGGAGAAGGATGGTAAGGTGTTTGACGGATTTACCGATCCCGAGCAGCGTTATCGCCGCCGTTATGTAGACCTCTTGGTCAATGACGGAGTGCGAGACATCTTCCTAAAGCGCAACAAAATCTTCACGTCCATGCGCAATTTCTTCAACGAGCATGGCTACCTAGAGGTTGAGACTCCTATATTGCAATCGATACCGGGAGGTGCAGCAGCACGCCCCTTTATTACGCATCACAATGCGCTTGACATTCCCCTTTACTTACGTATTGCCAACGAACTATACCTAAAGCGGCTCATCGTAGGAGGCTTCGAAGGGGTGTACGAATTCAGCAAAGACTTCCGAAATGAAGGGATGGATCGTACCCACAATCCCGAGTTTACCGCCATGGAGATCTATGTAGCCTATAAGGATTACAACTGGCTCATGGACTTTACAGAGACCATGTTGTCTCGTATCGCTCAGGAGGTACTAGGCACCACTGAGGTAAAAGTAGGAGACCACGAGATCAGTTTCCGTCCCCCATTCAAGCGGATTCCTATCCTAGAGGCCATAAAGGAACATACCGGCATTGACATCAGCGGTATGGACGAAGATCAGTTGCGAGGGGTTTGCAAACAGCTCGGTATTGAGACAACTCCCAGTATGGGAAAAGGCAAGCTCATCGACGAGATTTTTGGGGAGAAGTGCGAAGGAAAGTACATCCAACCCACCTTCATTACGGACTATCCCAAGGAAATGTCCCCTCTCACCAAGGAGCACCGAACCAATCCCGAACTCACAGAGCGTTTTGAATTGATGGTCAATGGTAAAGAGCTTGCCAATGCATATAGCGAATTGAACGACCCCATTGATCAGCGCAAACGCTTCGAAGACCAATTGGCTCTATCCGAGAAAGGGGACGACGAGGCCATGTTTATAGACCAAGACTTCCTCCGTGCTCTTGAGTACGGGATGCCTCCTACGGCAGGACTGGGGATTGGTATGGATCGCCTTGTGATGCTCTTAACGGGGCAAGAAAGCATCCAAGAAGTGCTCTTCTTCCCCCAAATGAAGCCGGAGGCTGTGGTAAAGCGAGACAAACCGGCTGCCTACATTGCCCTAGGCATTGACAAAGATTTTGTCCCCATCTTGCAGAAAGCAGGTTACCTTACCGTAGAATCCCTACATGCAGAAGAGAAGCCTGGGCGTATCATGCAGGCTATGATGGACATAAACAAGAAATACAAACTCGGGATGGACATGCCTTCTCTTGAGGAGGTGACAACATGGACACAGAGTAAATAATAACGAAGGCATTGGAGGATGCTAGGGAGATTAAAGGCAATCTTCCAAATCGATAGGACACCCGAAGTTGGTGGAATACTGATAAGATAATCGAGGGAAATAAATCCTGCTTATACTCATCTTGAGTACGAGTTGGTGATAAAGATAGAAAAGACAAAGGCGATGAAACCTATAGGAAGAGTTGGAATCTTAGGGAGTGGTAGTTGGGCTACTGCCTTGGCTAAAATTGTACTCACATCGCAGCCCCATATCAATTGGTACGTACGCCGTAGCGAACAAGTAAAAGGGTTCATAAAGCTTGGTCATAACCCTAATTATCTACCGGCGGCAGAGTTCGATACCAATAATATTACCTTCTTCTCGGAGTCGGACATCAATAGTTTCTTTCGCGCCAGTGATACAATCGTACTTGTTACCCCCTCGCCCTATGCGAAGAGTTATCTCAAAAAGGTACGCAAGTCGAGTATGCGAGACAAGTTGATTGTCAATGCTATCAAGGGTATTGTACCCGATGAAAATATGCTTGTCTCGGACTACTTGATGGAGGAGTTTGATGTCCCCAAAGAGCTTATAGCCGTGGTGGGAGGGCCTTGCCATGCCGAGGAAGTTGCAAGACATAGGCGTTCGTATCTCACAGTCGCTTGTAAAAACCTCAAGCAAGCAGAAGCTTTTGCAGAGGTGCTCCGCAATGATTTTGTAAACTGCGTTACGACAAACGACGTCGTGGGGGTGCAATATGCCTCTGTGCTCAAAAACATCTACGCCATAGCTGCGGGCATTTGCAATGGACTGCAATATGGGGATAACTTCCAATCCGTGCTTATCTCCAATGCCATAGCAGAGATGAACAACTTTGTCAATGCGGTGCACCTAATTGACAGGGAGATTACAGACTCTGTATACCTCGGGGATTTGCTAGTAACGGCCTATTCTCAGTTCAGCCGCAACCGCACTTTTGGGAATATGATTGGGAGAGGTTACAGCGTAAAAGCAGCACAAACAGAAATGGAAATGATTGCAGAGGGATACTTTGGAGCAAAGTGCGTACGCGAAGTAAATGCACGCTATCAAGTAAATATACCCATCTGCGATATGGTCTATGAGATCCTCTACGAAAAAAGGAATGCTACGGAAGCGATACTTGAGCTTTCTAAACACTTCAAATAATCGTTGGTAACAAAATATGCTCCCCCTCTACACAGATACGAATTTTGCGACAATATCCCCTAAATCACAAGAAGAGGCGCGGATTGCACTCAATCAACTCCTCAAGGGGGGAGGCCTGGGTAGCGAATATAGAGGATGGCTGGACCTTCCCTTTTCAGCACCTGCCCTTTTAGAGGAGATAGAGACGGTAGCTCGAGACTTACAGACCCGTACAGAATGCGTTGTATGTATCGGTATTGGAGGTAGCTATCTCGGTGCCAAAGCTGTGATAGAAGCCCTTACTCCACCCTCGTTTTGTGGGGAGACTCCCTCTCTACTTTTTGCAGGGCATCACCTAGATAGTTGCTATCTGTCCCATCTACAAGACTATCTAAAAGGGAAAAACTTTGGCATCATATATATATCAAAGAGCGGGGGTACACTAGAACCTTCTATAGCCTTTCATCAACTAAGGCACCTCCTGGTCGAGAATGCCAAGGGAGACGAAGAGGTAACACGAAATAATATTGTCGTAATAACGGATCCCGAGCATGGATCTCTTCGAGCAATAGCCACCCACGAGGGGTATCGGTCGTTTCCTATTCCTCCCTCTGTCGGCGGGCGCTATTCGGTGCTCAGTGCTGTAGGCCTCCTTCCCCTAGCTTATTGTGGCATTGATATCCGCAAGTTGCTCCATGGAGCGAGAGACCTTGCCTCAGCAATCTCTAGAGGAGAAGACGAGGCAGTAATGCCACTGCTTTCCTATGCCGGATGGCGTATCGAAGAGTACAGAACGGGAAAGAAAATAGAGATCCTTTCTACATTTTCTCCCACTCTCCATTCGCTTCAAGAGTGGTGGAAACAGCTCTTTGCAGAGACTGAGGGGAAGAACGGGAAAGGCATTTTTCCCACAACAGTCACTTTTAGTACAGACCTCCACTCCTTAGGTCAATGGATCCAAGATGGAGAGCGATCTATCATAGAAACTATGGTATCTGTGGAAGAAAGTCCCGAAAACGATGTTGTTATCCAGGGAGAAGAGCACTTTAAGGATGGCCTAGACTACCTCACAGGCAGGTCCCTTCACTGGGTTAATCGCCAAGCTGAGGAGGCGACTTGTATTGCCCATAGTGAGGGAGGGGTTCCTCTCTTCAGAATTAAATTAGCTCGGCTCGACGAATATAACCTTGGGATGCTTATCCTCTTTTTCGAAATGGCTGCAGGCATTAGTGGTTACATGATGCAGATCAATCCCTTCGATCAACCTGGGGTTGAGGCATACAAACAAAAGATGAATCAGCTCTTAGAAAAGCCCGTATAACCCCATGCTATGGAGGAAGTAAACGAGTAGAGCAAAGCAATATGAGAACAAACACTTCTCACCATCAAAGAGAATGCAATGAAGTATAATAGCAAACAACAAAAGATAGCGATGCCCGAGTATGGGCGTAATATCCAAAATATGGTGAACCACTGTCTAACTCTCGAAGACCGAGCAGAGCGTCAGTGGTGCGCCGAGTCTATCATCCGCATAATGGCAAAACTCGCTCCGGATCATCGTCTGGCTCAAGATGGCGAGAAGGCTCTTTGGGATCATCTTGCCATTATGTCCGGGTTCCAGCTAGATATAGACTATCCCTACGAAGTAGTTACTCCCACTTCTCTTTATTCCAAGCCAGAGACGATACCCTACCCCGATAACGATATCATCTATCGCCACTACGGGCACATTATACAGGGCTTAATACAAAAAGCGATAGAGCTACCCCAGGGCCCGGAGCGAGACGCTCTTGCCATCAGCATCGCCAAGCAAATGAAAGTCAACTACTTGGAGTGGAATAAAAACACAGTGGACGACTACCAAATTTTCAAGGATCTTTTTGAGTTGTCCAATGGCAACCTCGTGTACAGTGAAGCTCGTTATAAACTTGATTTACCTGCATCTTCTACCCCCAAACAGACAAAACAGAAAAACAAAAAGCGCAAATAACAAAGTTTTTCCGGACTAAAGCACGAATAAGGATATGGCATCATTTGTAATAGAAGGAGGGTACAAACTTAGTGGTAGTTTGACTCCTCAAGGGGCTAAAAACGAGGCTCTGCAAGTAATTGCAGCTACCCTACTCACCGACCAAGAAGTACGCATCAGCAACATCCCCAATATCTTGGATGTCAACAACCTCATCAACCTCATCCAATGCATGGGGGTAGAGGTACATATGTTGGCTCCCGGCGAATATTCTTTCCGTGCGGCTTCTATTGATTTAGATTTTGTTCGGAGCGAACAATTCCAAGCCAAGAGCCGTGCTCTTAGAGGATCTATCCTACTTGTTGGTCCTCTTGTTAGCCGTTTCGGATTCGCCATATTCCCCAAACCGGGAGGAGATAAGATCGGTCGTCGGCGTCTCGACACCCACTTTACAGGTATTGCAACACTGGGCGCACGGTGTACCTATAACGAAGAAAAGCATTGCTATGAGATCTATGGCGACAACCTAAAAGGGGCTTATATGCTCCTTGACGAAGCCTCTGTAACGGGTACTGCCAACGTTGTTATGACGGCTGTGCTTACCCCGGGAGAGACTACGATTTTCAATGCAGCTTGCGAACCCTACTTGCAACAACTTTGCAAGATGCTCAATGCCATGGGTGCCAAGATTTCCGGAGTAGGTTCTAATCTCCTACACATAGAAGGGGTGAGCTCTTTACGTGGAACTGCACACAAACTTCTGCCCGACATGATAGAGGTAGGTAGCTTCATTGGTATGGCAGCTATGACCCATAGTGCACTTACCCTTAAAGACGTAAATATCCCCAACCTCGGTATCATACCCTCGGCATTTCGTCGTTTAGGTATTACAATCGAGGAACGTGGTGATGATTTGTTCATACCGGAACACGACGGCTACGAGATTGACACCTATATGGATGGCTCTATACTTACCATTGCCGATGCACCTTGGCCCGGCCTAACACCAGACCTTTTGAGCGTATTTTTGGTAGTTGCCACCCAAGCTCGTGGGAGCGTTCTTATCCATCAAAAGATGTTTGAGAGCCGACTATTCTTTGTCGACAAACTCATCGATATGGGGGCACAGATCATCTTGTGCGACCCCCACCGAGCTACAGTTATTGGGCTGGGAGGTCGAGTGGCACTCCGTCCCGCACAGATGGTTTCTCCCGATATACGTGCCGGTATAGCCCTCCTGATTGCTGCAATGAGCGCGGAAGGGACAAGCCGAATAGACAGGATAGACCAAATTGACCGAGGATACGAAAGAATTGATCTCCGTCTTAATAACCTAGGTGCCCACATCAGTCGCATAGGAGAATGAGCGACACATCAGAACTTATCCTCGTAGGGAGGTTGGGGCGTGCCCATGGTATTCATGGAGAGATTAACCTCTACCCTTCCATTGATGAGGAGAGTATGTTTTCTCTTGCTGAGGATAAAGATTTTTTCTTACATCTAGAGATAGATGGTCTCCCTGTCCCCTTTTTAGTCGAAGATATGCGAGGGAAAGCAGAGTCTTCCCTACTTGTCAAGTTTGAGGATGTGGATAGCCGAGAGGAAGCTGAGCGATACGATGGTTGCTCTGTATACGTCCCCTCAGATTTGATAGGCGAAGATATCGAGTTCCAACCCCAGCACTTTATCGGTTATACGCTTGTGGATGCAAATGAAGTACCCGTAGGTAAGGTTATTGATATTGACGATAATACAGCCAATATACTCTTGATTGTGGAGAGAAAAGACTCCAATGAGGAGGTCATGATACCCATAGCGGACGAACTAGTGCGCTATATTGACGTAGAAAAACAGCTTATAAGTCTTACTATCCCCGACGGATTGATTTAATCAAATATGAAGAAAAAGATAGCGATATTCGGCTCCACAGGCTCTATTGGTACACAAGCTCTCGAAGTGATTAGGGCACATCCCGAAAGTTTTGCTGTCTCCGTGCTCACCGCCAATAGGCAGGCGGATTTACTTATACAGCAAGCTAGGGAATTTCTTCCCAGCCATGTAGTAATTGCAGACGAAAGTCGGTTCTCCGAGGTTCGTACGGCTCTTCAAGATCTTCCCATCTCCGTGCACGCTGGTAAAGAGGCCCTTTGCGAGGTAGCTTCCTTCCCCGATACCGATATAGTACTCATGGCCTTGGTGGGATACTCCGGTCTTCTCCCTACATGTTGTGCCATTGATGCGGGTAAAACTATTGCCCTTGCCAATAAAGAAACAATGGTAGTTGCCGGTGCCATTGTCACAGAAAAAGCTCATGCCAAGGGCGTGAATATTCTCCCTGTGGATTCTGAGCATTCTGCAATCTACCAGTGTTTACTGGGAGAACGGAACCCTCTGGAACAAATCCTTCTCACAGCATCGGGAGGGCCATTCTTGCATGTTCCTACCCAGCAACTTGATAAAGTAACCCCAAAAGATGCTCTAAAGCATCCGAATTGGAGCATGGGAGCCAAAGTGACAATAGACTCAGCTTCTCTCATGAACAAGGGCTTTGAGATGATGGAGGCTTGTTGGTTTTTCGATGTCCCCCCCTCAAAAATTGAGGTACTCATACATCCCCAAAGCATTATCCACTCGATGGTGCAGTTTGAGGATGGCAGCGTAAAAGCCCAACTCGGGCAGCCTGATATGCGCTTGCCCATTAGCTTTGCTTTGGGAGAAGAATTACGCTTGAACAATAAATTTCCCAGGCTCGACTTCACCAAACTCCAGCTGACCTTTCAGCATCCCGACCTTGAGAGATTCCCCAACCTCAGCTTAGCCTATCACGCCATGGAGGCAGGGAAAGCCTTCCCTTGCGCTCTCAATGCGGCCAACGAAGTAGCCGTAGATGCTTTTCTCCACGAGCAAATAGGCTTCACTACCATACACGAGATCAACGCGTATGTACTAGGGCATCTTTCTAGCATTGCAGATGCAAATGTTTCCTTAGAAGCTCTCATAGAGACAAACGAAGAGTGTCGCCAAATGGCTTTGCAGCTAGTGCGACAATATGCCGGGAGGAACTTTAGTTATGCCAAAGTGCATTTGTAGAATGTCTGTATGATAAAAATCGAACATCTTACTTTCCGATACAAAAAGGGCAACCCCATCTTCGAAGACCTCTCTCTTAACCTCCCCAAAGGCTCTATTGTAGGGTTACTTGGGTGCAATGGAGAGGGGAAAACGACGCTTCTCAAGCTCTTATGCGGCCAATTACTCCGCCAATCGGGTAATCTTTTGGTCAATGGCGATGATCCTTCTAAGAGAAAGCGTAAAGCACTGGAGCAGGTGTACTATCTCCCCGAGGAGATCTTTATGCCCGATCTTAAGGTAAAAACCTACTTCTCGTTAATCACCCCCTTCTATCCCAACTACTCGCAAGAAATCGCAGAGGCAGCCATGAAGGAGTTCAATTTGGACTGGGGGCAACGTTTGAGAACGCTATCTCAAGGACAAAAAAAGAAGGTCGCCATCGCTCTTGCACTCTCACTACAGACTCCTCTACTCCTAATGGATGAGCCTACGAATAGTCTGGATGCCCCCTCTAAGTCGGTGTTCCGAAAACTGATAGCCAAGTATATATCGGAGCAACAAACCGTGATAATAAGTACCCACCAGCTGAGAGATCTTGAGACGCTTATCGATAGTGTAGTAATATTAGAGAGCGGACACATCTTGGTCAATGCCTCCATATATAGGCTATCCGAGATCTTCTCTTTTGGGTTGGTTACGGACAGTAACAAAGCAGAAGCCCTCTACGAAGAACCATCCATCTCGGGGGAAGTAGGCATATTTGAGCACCGAGATGACATGGAAGAAGGGCTTTTCTCCATGGAACTTTTCCTCAAAGGGATCTCCCGAGAAAAGGAAAAAATAAGTGCTATACTACAAGCAAATAATCTTGTATAATCCTATCCTTTAGAGAGAATTACCTATGATGAATAATAGCCTTGGACGCATACTATTTTTGCTTAAGGGAGATTGGATGATCAATCGTAAGCAACACGGACTTGTTGCCGTTATATTTTTAGTTGTAATTTGGTTTATCGAACTCGTACCACTAGCCTTCTCTAGATCATTTACAGAGTGGGAAAAGGCAATTTCCTCCATGGATCCCTCCTTCATTCACTTTACCATAGCGCGTGTCCTTTACCTATTTGTATTCCTTTCGTGGGTATCCAACACTCTTTATCATAGCCGTACTCAGCACTTTTACCTCGTGCCCCTATCTCCGCTGGAGAAGTATATCCTCATGTTGTTGCAAGGGGTAGTGATGTTTCTACTAGCCACGGTTGTTGCAATCGTATCGCTTATCCCCTACCTTGTCATATTCTCTCCGGATATACCTACGGCTCTGACCCACATAAACCCATTCCTAGGAGAAGATATAAATACTCCCCTGGATAGCTGGCAACATGTCCTTTTTGTATCTCTTGTATCTATCCTTATTGTAGGACTTTTTTTCTTCAGAATCCTTATACGAAATCAAGTAATTGCCACACTCGCAGCAAGTGTAGGCTTTATCCTTATCTTCTTGACGTTGCTCCCCCTGCTCGTAGAGATTTCCATCGGAAACTACATTACAAAGGATCTTTACGAGAGTGTTACACCCTATATCCTTGCCTCAGTTCTGTTCTTATTGGTCGATATTGCTATGTGTATTGGGGGGTATTATATCTTTAAGAAGAAGCAGTTCTAATGAATCCCATGCAACCACAATCCATATTCCTTCAGGTTATTGAGAGGATCCATAATGGGATACTCTCGGGAACCTACAAGGTGGGAACTCGTATCCCATCTGTGCGTGATATGGCAGCTCGTCTAGAGGTTAATCCGAATACCATTGTAAAGGCATACGATCGTTTGATTGCAGCCGGATTAATCGAGTCCCGCCCCGGAGTTGGCAACTACATCAAAGAGGGGGCTATTGAGATTGTCACAGAAGAACGCCAAAAGAAGTTCTACAACGAGATACTCCCTGCAGTGGCTAAAGAAATGAAACTTCTCAACATCCCCTACGACCGAGTTCTAGAGCATCTCCGCCACGACCTAGACCGAACCATGATTACCAAAGGGGTATAACCCACAGCGGCCCTTATTCCCAAAAGAAAAGAGGTAGAATGCCACGAGAGCATCCTACCTCTTTTTGTATCTCTATATCGCCTCTCGTACAAAGAGATAGGGCGAAGAGCCAGCCCCTCTCTAGAGACGAGGAGAGATTTCTACAGATTAGTCTTCTTTAGCGCTTTTGATAGCATCCTTGAGGTGCTTGATCCAAAGTTTATTGATGGCAGGGTAATCGCCAAGACCTTTGAGGTGGCACTCTACAGTCCAACCCTCAGCTGCGATCTGATTGCGCCAGCTCTGTTCCTCTAGAGGGAGCTTCTTGCCATCTTCTTCGGTATCTGTGCTAGACATATCATTGTTGGCGTGGTCTCCGGCAATAGACATGAGGGGGTGTAGGTGGATCTTCTTGGTCTTGCATGTAGAGGCCTTGAGCTGATTGATTACATAGTCAACAAGCATAGCAGGATAGTCTACAGTCCCCACATATACGTTATCATTATTGTAGGTTGTCTTAGCATAAGCCTTCATGGCCTTTTCGATCTTCTCATAAGAAGCATTGGCGCGGTCGTAGTCCGAAACAGGATTACCATGACCCATGAAAGCGACAGCATCACCGGCTTTGAGCTGAGTAGCAAAAGCATCTACCAAGATCTTTGCCACACTTTCGATGTCTTCGTCTGAAGTGAGAAGAGCATTCCCTAGGACAGCCTTATCACGCTTGAGCTCCTCTGCGGGGAAGTTGTAGTGAGGCTTTACATAACCATCGCGCAAGAGGGTAAATTCTTCCCCGGGGATAACGTGAAGCGACTGCACTAGCACTGTCTTATATTCTTTCTGAAGGAAAGATTTGAACCAGAGGTCAGGAGTAATGAACTGTTCCTTCTTAGCAGCTTGCCAACGGTTGATACAAGTACGAGAGGTAAACGAGAAGAATACATCGGCATCGGGGAATGCTTGTTGGAAGTCCGCAATCTGCTTCTTGTACGTAGCGTGGGGATCATCGAAGGTAGAGCCAAACGTTACGAGCAAAACGGCAGTGTCATGCTTCTTCTCATACTTTACGATCTCCTGATCTTTCGGATCCTGCTTTTTGCAAGAGGCTACGAGGAGAGTGGTAGTGGCTATTGTTGCTATAGCCAAAGCCTTTAGAATCTTCATGTCGATACTAATTTGATTGTTATACTTTTATCTGTTGCCTTTTGTTTTCTGAGATTTCTTTCCCGTTTTGTACCCAAAGCTGAGGGAGAGGAAGAGAGTACGACCCGGGGATGTAGTACCAAAGTTGTAGCCATAAGGATGCCTCTCTACATGGTTGAGGAGGTTGTCTATACCCAAAGCGGCTTCTAAATGCAATCCTGCGGGGAGGGCAAAGGAATGATCCGTGGAGAGCTTCCAAAGGAAAAATCCCGGGGCATTGCCATACTCCTTATAGTACCGCTCAGTCTGACCTTTTCCATAGATCCCGACTCCTAGAGAGTACTTGCCCCACGTGTGCCCCCACTTGGCAAAGAGATTGCCGTGGTGGTTGGCTGTGCCATCAATGTTGCGCACTTCCGTAATGGGTTTCTGTGCATTTTTGCTTGCCTCTTCGTCCACCAAATGAGCTTGTGCCAAGGTATAACTATAACTTGCACCGAGAGCGAATCCGCGTGGGGAGGTATATGCCACCGAGAACTCTAGATTACCAATGAAAGCCTGCTCCATATTGATGTATTGCATGGCTCCATCGTAGTCGTTCCCCTCATCACCTGCATAACCGGGCGGGATAGGCACGGCAACGAGAGCAATCATATCCCATACATTATTTACGGAAGGGGTAAGCGAAAATTGCCAGCCCTCATGCCGATACTCCACACTTGCCGAGGCGTACTGAGACCGCTGCGGTTTGAGATGCTCATTCCCAATATAAAGCCTTACCTTGCTCATGATGGGGCGTTCGTAGAAGTAGTATAGCTCTTTGATCGTAGGCGTCTTGAATCCCCACGAATAAGTCGCTCTCCATCTCCAGTCTCCTCGTTTGTAGAGGAGGGAGGCCTTGGGCGTAAGATGCCAACCAAATGCCTGATGATGAACCAATCTTGCCCCTGCTGTTAGATTCAACTTCGGGAGAATATTCCACTCATCTTGAGCGTAAGAAGAGAGTGTATAGTTAGCCTCACGCGCTTTGACCATACGCTTGGGAGCATATAAATCATCAAGCCGATACTCCACCCCTGCCGAGAAAAGATGCTTCTCGTTAAAGGGGATAATAGTCTTTAAGGTAGCGTTGAATTGCCCTTGATCACTCTCCAAAGAAGAAGACCCGGGGCTATAGACAATATGCTTGGGCACTCGAGTATCTTTCCCTTCGATAAGCTGATGCTCAAATATTTCGTCGATATAATTATCGTAGTAGTCGTAGAAGTAGCGGTGGCGACTATAGTCCGCAAGGAAAGTAAGCGAGAACTTCCCCTCTTGCTTATACTCTGCCGAAGCCCCTAGAGAGAAGTCGCGGTAACGGAGATTATAAGAGCGGAAGCGAGGTAACCCCGGCTCGTGATAGATATGCTTAAGGTAGTACATCCCATCTGCTGCAATGCTCCAATGAGGAGAGGGGGTGAACGAAAAAGCCTGACTTATGCGGTTATTGTCGAATGCGCTCTCTGTCTTTGTAGTGGAGTTCTCATAGAGCTTATTACGATAGTACTCTTGGGTTGAATTTTGCCAACCATCGCTACGCGCTCCCGAGTATTTGGTATCGGAATGTAACTGCCCCAGTTGCAGCTGTAGGCGGTTGTGCTGACGCAATCCCCCAAAAGCTCCTATTTGAGTCGTATTGTCTATACTCAGAGGGATCTGCTTGGTTTTCCGTCTCGTTATCACATTGATTACCCCTGCGATGGCGTCTGATCCGTAGAGAGAAGAAGAGGCTCCGCGCACAATTTCGATGCGTTCTATATCCAAAGGGTCGATAAGAGAAAGGTCGTTTTGCCCTCCGAGGTCGCCATGCAATCTCCGCCCATTGAGCAGGATGAGAATGTAGGAATTATTGAGCCCTCCCATGGTAATACGCCCTCCCATATCACTAGAGGATATATCGAAGCCGGGGCTGAGAGCCGTAAGGATATCACTGATGCTACGCCCTGAGTAATTGCGCAACATGCTACGAGTTATGACTTCGGTTTGTACAGGGGCGTCCTTAAGATAGTGAGCGGTACCGGTACCTGTCACCACTACTTCCCCCAACTGCTGCGAAGAGTGTATAAGGGTATCTGTCTGTGCCTTTGCCAGCATAGGCAGGCAGCCGAGTAAAAAGGCAAGAAGCAACCGATTCCTCATCTTCTCTATTTCACTTTCTCAGATAATCTATTTTTTGTACCTGCAAAGGTACGTAATAATATCCAAGAGCCCCGGTTGCCCCGGATTTATTCCAAGGCAACTGGGGCGAAATATCAGAAAAGACGATGGCTTATTAATACCTAAAGAAGCAGACGATCCCGTAGAGGGAGCCTACAACGATGAGCCTTTTCTCCGGATGGTAGGCAATACCACCAACATAACTGAGTTTACCCTTCTGAGCAAAAGAGCTCACCTTCCTAAGGCTTTTCATATCCCAGATCTCTACCGAGCGACCATTAATCGTCCCACAGAGGATATAGCCCCCTTCCAAGAATTTGACCGTTTCAAAATTGATGTTGTCTGTGGCAAACTGACCTTGAAACTCAGCCTCCTCTCCAAGAGCCATGTAGTCGGCATTCTTGTACAATCGGTTGTAGGAAAATATACCACCCTCTAGGAGCCACTCCTCATCCGGACTTAGAGCTAGATCCACGCGACATTTGTTATCCTCTGAGAAGTAGACCTTCTTGGTTGTGTAGTCCCTAAGATCAATCTGTAGCGTATAGTTGCGGCACATCAAGATCTGCAAGTGATTCTCGGTGAAACGATAGAAACGGAAGGGATCTACGCCGGCACCTTTGCTCACCGTATGCAGATGCTCAGAGGTGTCTGTTGCGCGGTTATAGTAATAGGCATCTACCTCGTCTGAATAAAAGATTACATCGTTGTCTAGAGGGTTGTAGGCAGCCTTTAGGAATTCTCCCTCTAGTACGAGGCTGATCTCTCCGGTTCGGATGTCCATCTCTTTGATGCCATAGGGATCTACCAATAGGAGTGTATTCTCGTCTTCCCCGAAGCAGATGTCGCGACAATTGATGTTGTATTCGGCAATTTTTGTGAACTTGGAAGTCTCCCAAAAGACGAGTTTCTTGACCTTGCGCTGCGTCCCATAGTCCTCACCGAAGTAGGTAGCCGCCACACTACCCGATTTATTCAAAGCAACGAGATTCACATCCCCCTCGGATTTGTGGTGCTTGAGGAGTTGTAGTTTGGGGACTTTCGAGCCTTTTACCTCCTGAGGAGTGGCTCCCTTTTTCTTTTGAGCCTCTGCTTGGGTTGTGCTAAAGGCTAGCGATAGGATTGTGCTCGTTAGAAGCAGAGCAATCCATCGTGCAATACTTTTCTTTGTCATAGCTTTTTACATTGTAAATAATCATGGCGAGAGGGAAGCCTAAGTAACTTTGGTGTTCTGCACGGACTTCTCTTCTCCTTTTAGCGACAAAGGTAGCTAATCGATTTTAATTTTACCCAGAATAGAAGTACCGTGCCGTAAAAAATTAAAACTCGTGGAGCGTAGGATTTGTCCATACCATTGCTTTTGATACTGGAATCTGCAAATACCTTTTTCGTGACTGAGATTCCCGAAAAGCCAAAACAAATACATACCTTTGCTTTCCGAAATGATGGATATCCAAGCGTGGATAGTGTGTATATAGCAACCTTTTAGGGCTTCACTTTTTGAAAACCTACAAGAGATTGTCGGAAGCGCTTTATAAGCAACAAGTTTTGCAAACGACTAATAATAAGACTACAGCTACACAAAGATAGTCAGTAAGAGCAGTAGGAGACACCTCCATCTCTCACAACAAATTCTCTTCTCTTTGTAGCCTGCTAAATGGATTTCGTACAGAAGTAAGAGACAAAAGTTCTCTTTGTGGACACATTTGGTATTCTTTGATTCCATATCCAACCAAAACCGACAAAAAGATCGTCACTCCGATAGATCTTTATCAGCAACTGACTTATCACCAATAAAAAATAAGCGTCTGCACATGCAGACAAAATTGAATCGTTATAATATTTACAGATGAAAAAAATTACACTTTTCTTCCTGTTGTCTTTGCTTGCCACGACCTTTGGCGTCGTCAAAGCTCAGAACGTCCAAAATGGCGTGCTTATAAGCTGGCCAATGGCATCAGGAGACATCAAAATGCCCGATGAGGTGGTGGAAATTGCCCCTAACTGTTTCTACCAAAGCGGAGGAGATTGGGGCGATGACGATTGGGAATCTGCCGGTATGCGCAGTGGCCTACGTTCTTCGAATGACGAAATTACCTCTATCGACTTCAACAACGTAAAGAAGATTGGCAAAGAGGCCTTTAAGGAATGCAAGGGTATTAAGTCCATGAAGATGCCTCGAGTAGAGGAAATCGGTGAGGATGCTTTTGCTTCTTGCGACAACGCAAGCTTCACCACGCTTGAGCTCCCTGCCATTAAGAGCTTGGGGAAAAACGCTTTCTTCAGCTGTACCTCGCTCACCAAAGTAGTTTTGGGAGGAGCCCTAGAGAAGATCGAAAAGAATCCCTTCAACAACATCCCCAACATTACCGAGTTCTCCATCACCAACCCTCAAGCCGGGTTTATAGTTTCGGATGGGGTTGTACTTTCGAAAGACAAAACAAAAGCCGTAATTCTACTCCCCCACTTTGCTAAGGTTACCCTCCCCAACGAAACTACAAGCATAGCCGATGGGGCAGGTCAGAACCTAAAGACGCTAAAAACAATCGTTGGTAAATCTGTAACAAGCGTTGGGGAAACCAGCTTCCTCTCTGCAGATGCTTTGGAAAGCATCTATCTACCCAAACTCGAAAGCGTAGGCTTCTTGGCATTCAGCCAAATTGCCGGTATCAAACTTGTGGACATCCACGAAAGCGCACAGTTTACCGCCTTTGGGTCGAACAACCTCGGAGGCCCCAGCGACAATGCTTCAATGACGATCTATGTAGCCAACGAAGCGGTCAAGACAGCCTTAGCTAAGCATTATAAGAATGCAAAGATTCAGGTAGGAGCTCCCGATTCAGAACTAAAGAAGCATCGAGTAACCTTCAAAGTAGATCCGCAAGAAGCCGGATTTATAGAAGCATGGCTCTTGGGCCCCGTTACCGTGGAGAACGGAGACGAGATAGCCGAGGGCAGTACGCTCAAAGTGGAATGCCGTTACAACTTCGTTCAATACGAGTTTTCGCACTGGACCGTAAACGGTCAAAAGATGGAAGGCATCCCAGGCCCCCAAAAGATACTTGAGATACCCTCTGTAAACGAAGCACTCAACATAGTTGCGCATTGCAACAAACTCCCCGAGGGGAACCGCATATTCTTCAAGTCTGCCAACGCTGCCGGTGGTACGGTAACCGCTGTAATGGACGGAAAAGAATTTAAGAGCAGTGATCTCGTACCCACAGGTAAGAGCGTAACTTTCACGGCTACTCCTACCAAGGGATACAAGGTTACCGACTGGCTCTTTGAGGATAGTGAAGGCAAGTATGTGGAAAAAGAGGAGATGAAAGGCAAAACGACCTGGACAGTAACTCCCACAGAGACTATTGACTTCCTCGTTCGTTTCGAGCGCAACGAAGGCTCTGTAGTTATCCAATACAAGGAGCTAAGCGGTAATGGTTCACTCACGGCTCGTACCTCAGAAGGTACACCCGTTGCTAGTGGCGAAGCTATTGCAAGTGGCAAAGACCTTATCTTCACAGCGGCTCCCAATGCAGGCTACAAGGTAGGTGCCTGGATTATTAATGATGAAGAACAAACCGAAAAGGGTAAAGAACTTCGCATCAACAACGTAACAAGCGACCTCAACGTACACTTGGTTTGCTACGAAGAAGAACACCAAGGTGGCGACAACGACCCCGTAATCGAAGGCAATACACTCGTTAAGTGGGATGCCGTGGGCGATGTAGTGGTACCCAACAATGTTAAGCACATTGCAGACTTTGCCTTCACGGGCTCTAAGCTAACCGGCTTGACGATCTCTGCTCAGGTAGAGACCATCGGAGTACTTCCCTTTATGTTCTGCGGTCAGTTGAAGAAATTGGAAGTAGATGCTGCCAACCCTCACTTCAAGTCTGTAGACAACGCTATCTACTCTAAGGATGGTAAGGAATTGGTACAAGTAGCTATCGTTTACCACAAAGAGGTATTCACACTCCCCGCTTCTGTAGAAAAGGTGCGCACGGGTGCATTCACCTTTGCTATGAGCATCAAGAAGATTGAGGGCGGCAACGACTTCTTCGAAACCGTTGATGGCATGCTCATCCGCAAGGCAGACCGTGCCTTGATGCACTTCCCCTCATTTGTACAACAAGGGCAAGCTGCGAAGCCTATCGAGCTCCCTAATGACATTAAGAAGATCGAAAGATATGCTTTCGCCTTCAACTTTGTTCCTCAAGAACTCGTACTCCCCGAGTCTCTCGAAGAGCTAGAAGACTATGCGTTCAATGGCGCGGCCAACATCGTTAAGCTCAAGATCGATCACTGCAAGGCACTCAAACGTATCGGCAACTTCTGTTTCAAGAGTTGTTTCCGATTGGCAAGTTTCGACCTCCCCAGAGAGGGTGTGACCTTCATCGGTGAGCAAGCGCTACAAGGTACTGCCATTGCCTCGCTCAACATTCCCATGAATGTACAGATTGGGGCTAATGCATTCAGAGGCTGCCAGTCTATTGCCAACGTATTCTCGTTCAATACAGTACCTCCCGTACTCGATGAGTTGGCATTCTCTGATATCGCCGAAATCGAGCAAGCAACTCTACACGTTCCCTTCGGCACTAAGGCTGCATACAGCCAAGCTCCGGGTTGGAAGATATTTACCAATATCGTAGAAGAAGACCTCCTCTCAGTAGATGAGGTAGCTCTCGACAACGTACTCTTCGCGACCCAAGGCGAGGCTCTCAGCATCTCAGGGCTCAATAGCGCTCACCTACTTGTTTACGACCTCGAAGGTAAGATGCTTGTAGAAGCTAACGCTCACGAAGCTATCTCCCTCAATCTTGGCCGTGGACACTACATCGTAGTGGTAAGCCAAGAGGGCAAGCGTATCGTAAAGAAAATCGCTCTTTAATAGAGCACCTCTCTCCCTTTGGGTGCGTAACTCAAAGGGCAGAGCAGAAGTAATAAGTCGGTATATTTCTCCAAATGGAGAGATATACCGACTCTTTTTATGCGAGGGCTTCGGGAGAAGGTTGCTACGAATTATCTAATATAGGTAACCTTATCCCTCACGTCTCTTTTTATTCTGTAGTGGTCCTAGCAAGCATCGCCCCCTACTTTCCCTTATATTGAGAGAGAAGACGCTTAAAATCCGGATCTTCCCGAAAGGCATCCCAATCGTTATCTTCCTCCACCAATTTTACCGAGACTTTCCCTCTTGAGAGCGCATGATCCAAATACTTCAGCGCTCCCTCCTTCCTATTTCTTAAGGCATACAGACATGCCAAATTATAGGAACCCCCTCCATACTTAATCGCTTGCTGAAATTTTTCAAAGGCTTTGTCGTACAGTTCTTCAGCCTCGCTTCCGGATTTTATTTTGGCCCAGTCACTTAAAGTAGCTCCCCAATTGTTATAGGCCTCATAATAGTCCAGCTTATACTCTATGGCTTTCTGATATTTTTCAATGGCTTCATCGTACAGCTTTTCAGCCTCGATTCCGGATTTTGTTTTGGCCAAGTCACTTAAAGTAGCTCCCCAATTGTTATAAGCAGCATAGAAGTCCGGCTTACACTCTATGGCTTTCTGATATTTTTCAATGGCTTCATCGTACAACTTTTCAGCCTCGATTCCGGATTTTGTTTTGGCCCAATCACTTAAAGCATTTCCCCAATTGTTATAGACCTCATAATAGTCCAGCTTATACTCTATGGATTTCTGATATTTTTCAATGGCTTC
>NZ_JBQMYL010000005.1:0-151424 GCF_052173515.1 Porphyromonas endodontalis
GTTGCCGATACAGAAGCAAAGGCTCCCAATGAGTATGACAAGTGACGGAAGCGCAACAAAATGTATGCCGCCATGAAGACGAGAGCCAAGATCACCGCAATAAGTGCCTTACGAGCAATGTCGTGCGACATGCTTGCACTCACCTTTTGAGAGCTTACAATACCCGTAGAGAGGAATGTATCTCTGTCTGGAGCATTCTTGTAAAGCGACTTGGTATTTTCGTAGAGAATCGTGTTGATTTCGTCTTCTACTTCAGCTGTATTCTCATCTACCTTAAAGTTGGTGGCAACACGTACTTGAGTACCATCCGAACCAATAGAGGTTACAACGAGCTTATTGTCAAACGGAGCAGCGAGCACGTCACGCACCTGAGCCACCTGTACCGGTTGGTCAAACTCAATTACATAGTTGCGTCCTCCCGAGAATTCGATACCCATATTGAGCTTGAGGGTAAAGAGCCCTACAATACCGGCAATAATGAGGATAGAGGGGATGGCAATACCCATCTTACGCTTCCCTAAGATATTGAACTTGGGATCTACCAATACATTCTTAGAAAGAGATGTTGTGTAGGTCACCTTGCTCATTTTCCCCTTCTTATCAAGAGCTTCTACCACAATACGTGTAAGGAATACCGCTGTGATGAAAGAAGCAACAAGACCAATCATAAGCGTGGTCGCGAATCCCTTGATAGGGCCCGTACCCACGATAAAGAGGATAGCTGCCGTGATGATGGTGGTGATATTGGAGTCGAAAATAGCAGAGAAAGCGTTGCCATAACCATCGGCGATAGCACGCGTCATGGACTTGCCGGCTCTAAGCTCTTCCTTGATACGCTCAAAGATAAGCACGTTAGCATCGACGGCCATACCCAGTGTAAGCACAAGCCCGGCAATACCGGAGAGCGTGAGCACGGAGTGGAACGAAGCCAAAATACCAAGCGTAAAGAAGCTATTAACAATGAGAGCACCGTCTGCAATGAGACCGGGGATTAAGCCATAAACAAGGCACATGTACACCATTAGGAGTACCAATGCGATGAAGAACGAAATAATCCCAGAGCGGATAGACTCTTCCCCGAGGGTAGGACCTACCACATTCTCTTGCTCGATCATTACCGAAGCTTCCATCTTACCCGAGTTGAGAACGTTGGCAAGGTCGGTTGTTTGCTCTACTGTGAAGTGACCGGAGATTTCTGAACGCCCACCCGTAATTTCGCTATTAACGTTAGGTGCAGAGTATACTACGCCGTCGAGTACTACGGCAATAGCCTTACCGATATTATCCTTTGTCAGACGAGCCCACTTGCGAGCACCCTCTTCGTCCATGGTCATAGTAACAACAGGACCCTTGCTGGCGATACCTTGGCTTACCTCACTCTTTGCTCCTGTTACAACGTCTCCGGAGAGGTCTGGATCACCATTGCGGTTACCACGGATTGCATAGAGTTCGTAAATATCGGTTTCCTTCTTTGTTTGAGGATCTACATAGGGATCGTTGCCCCAAAGGAGCATGAGGTCTTCACGGATAAAGCCACGCTCATGTGCCACTTCGAGCATACTGTCGATAGCTACACGGTTGGCGTTGCGAGCAAGACCCACTACGGTTCCGCGGTTTACCACCTGGAGAAGGTCGAAAAGCTTAGTGCCTTCGGCCATCTTTTTATCCATTGCCTCTACGGCCTCACGAGCGCGTTGCTCAGCAACTGCATTAGAATCTGAAGCATTGGCCACTGCGGGAGTAGCTTCCGTTGCGGCAGAGTCGGCTACAGAAACAGTTTCCGGTTCCACTGCGGGAGCTCCGGAGAGAGCTGCAAGACGCTCATTAGCCGTGATAAGATCGCTCTCTACATCAGCGTATGTATAAGTGCGCCAGAATTGGAGGTTTGCGCTCTGTTGGAGAAGACCGCGTACACGCTCCGGTTCTTTTACACCGGGGAGCTCAACAAGGATACGTCCTTCTCCCTCGATTTTTTGGATATTAGGAGAAACAACCCCGAAGCGGTCGATACGGGTGCGAAGTACATTGATAGAAGCCTCAGAAGCACTTTCGTATTTTGCTTTGAGGATTTTGATCACGTCCGCATCGGTACTACGTGCAGAGATTTCCTCACGAAGACTACCATTACCAAAGACTACAGCAAGCTGCCCCTCGGGTGCGAGAGCCTTGTATTCTGCGACAAACTTATCAATAAAGTCACCCGAATGAGTACTCTTAACGGCGTTATCGAGAGCCTTTAAGAACTTAGGATCCTCGTTTTTCCCAGACAAATTCCGGAGAAGATCCTTCGCATTCAGACGAAGTACCACGTTCATACCGCCCTTGAGGTCCAACCCAAGGCCGATCTGTTGTGTACGTGCTTTTTTGAGAGTGTATCCAAACCAAACCTTTTCGTTTGCCATGGAGTCTAGGTAGGCTTTACCATCTTGACCTGCTGCCGTAAGAGCCTCGGCGCGCTTTTCATAGTGCTGCACCACCGGGGTAAATGAGAGGTAGAAGGCACAGATAATGGCCAAAGCTGTCGTGATAAATATCACAAATCCTTTGTTCTGCATCTGTTGTTACTATTATATATATCAGTTACTTTTTTCCACGACCGCAAAGTTATAGGTTTTTATTGACCTAGTTGCCTTATAGAGACGAATTAGGCCTAATAATCTCTTCCCTGCCCCTTAGGAGTAAAACCTCAAAGACTAAAAAAGATATTGAAATAGGCGTCTAGCGGCGTTGTAAAATGCGCATTTTGGCACTTCTGGCGCGAGGATTTTCTGCGATTTCTGCATCGCTTGGTAGAATAGGCTTGCGGTTCACTACCTCTATTTCGCTCCGCTTTTGCCCGTAAATGGCCGTCATAGGGTCATTATCTTCCACACTCTGAGAGGTCCCCAACAATCCTTTTCCCCACTCTTTTACCAAGCGGTCTTCGAGGGAATGGTACGTTAGGACTACCAACCGACCGCCCGGAGCGAGGAGACTGGTAAGGCTCGTAAGCAATGAGCGTAATGCCCCCAGCTCATCGTTCACCTCTATCCGTAGTGCTTGGAAAAGCTGACTCAATTTTTTACGTCTTAGAGGAGGTTGAGGAGGTAGTACGGGAGCCAAGACCTCCAGCAAAGACTCTATGGTGCGGTACCCTGTCGAGGGGCGTCCCTTCTCAATAAGAGCGGCAATGCGGCGAGCGTCTTTGAGCTCTCCATAGTAATAGAATAGGTTGGAGAGAGCCTCCACGCTATAGGTATTGAGAAGATCGGCAGCCGTGCGCCCAGCTCGATTATTCATGCGCATATCGGGCAAAACACCCTCAAAGCGGAAACTAAACCCTCGCTCGGCAGTATCAAAATGATGAGAAGAGACCCCCAAGTCCGCCAGCACTCCATCTAGGTGCTCAACGCCAAAATAACGCATCCAGCGCGAGAGATAACGGAAATCGGAGGCAACAAAAGTAAAACGAGGGTCTACCGGAGCATTGGCAATGGCATCTCGGTCTCGATCGAAACTATACAAATGGCCTTTATCGCCCAGGCGTCGAAGAATCTCGCTCGTATGCCCTGCACCTCCCATTGTAACGTCGGCATAGACTCCATTGGGGCGAGTAAGCAAAGCCTCTACAGCTTCGCGACAAAGTACAGGGAGGTGATACATGTATCTATCTCTTTATGAGTAACTATAACGATGTTGTGGATATGGGGAGTGGAATCCTACCCCACAATAAGAAAGCAAAAAGGGCTCTTTTTGATAGACCTATAAGCCGGGTTCTGTACTCTGTAGCCTCTCTACGAGAGAAAAGCGACCGAGCGTCTGCCATTAATCTACGCCATACGTTGCCGCATGGCTCTAGCAATCTACCCCCCGGCAAGGCGCGAGCAACTCCTATATGCCGGTGTACTTGATCTTACAACCCATGAGACGTACGGCAGCGAATGTCACCATCCACCCCGGTGAGCTCTTACCTCACCTTTTCACCCTTACTCATCGAAATAGGTTCTAAAGAACCCCGATAAGCGGTTATTCTCTGTTACGCTACTACACCTCGCATTCCCCAGAGGGGGATACTCGGTGCCTTCCCGTTAGGAAGCATGGTGCTCTATGTTGCCCGGACTTTCCTCTCCTCAAGGCTTTAGCCTTTAAGCAGCGACAGACCGGTCTACCAAAGAGAGATTTTGCTTCTATTCTCTACTATTTATTAATGCTTCGAGACAATTACCTTTTTTGTTTCGGGCAAGGTCTCATTGCGCAAAGCCACCTGCTTTGCCACACGATCGGCCAACTCGGAAAAATACTCTGCAAGGAGCGTATTTTCGCCCAGAGCCACAGGAGTTCCTTCGTCCCCTGCTTCACAAACCCCTTGCACGAGGGGGATTTGTCCCAAGAGCGGCAAGCCAAGCTCTTCAGCAAGGCGTGCTCCACCCCCATTCCCAAAGATATAGTATTTATTGTTGGGGAGCTCCTCGGGGGTAAACCAAGACATATTTTCTACAATACCCAATACAGGCACATTTACCTTATCGGTGAGGAACATGTCAATACCCTTACGAGCATCGATGAGGGCAATCTCCTGAGGAGTCGTTATAACGATAGCCCCACTCAAACCGATGGTCTGCACAAGGGTAAGATGGATATCGCTTGTACCGGGAGGCATATCAATGAGGAGGTAATCCAATTCTCCCCAGTTGCCATCCTTAATTAGCTGACTAAGCGCATTCGAAGCCATGGAACCGCGCCACAAAAGAGCCTTGTCGGGATCCACAAAGAAGCCTATAGAGAGAAGTTTAATACCCTCTGCCACTTCAATGGGTTGGATGGTATCCCCCCGCCCTTCTACGGTCTCTATCACAGGACGTGCATCTTCGCAAGCGAACATTTTTGGCATACTGGGACCATAAATGTCGGCATCCAGCAAACCCACTCGATAGCCTTTGCGAGCGAGAGCTACGGCAAGATTGGCGGTAAGGGTGCTCTTACCCACTCCGCCTTTGCCCGAAAAGACAGCGAGCGTATTGCGTACGCCCTCTAGAGGGTTATCGCGCTCCACCTTTTGGGGCTCGTCAAAAACAGCTTTTACGTTCCCACGAACCTCCACATCCGGAGCTATATACGTCAAGATCGCTTGCTCTGCAGCTTTAATTACAGAAGCCTTAAAGGGGTCGTTGCTTTTAGCAAACTTGATAGAGAAGGATACCTTGGATCCCTCTATGCGGATGTCGTCTTGCAGCATCTCCGAAGAGACAATATCCACACCGCTACCGGGGTAGCGCACATGCTTCAATGCCTCTATAATGAGTGCCGGATATAATTGAGTTGCCATATTTATTTAGATCTGTTATTCTCTATTTCCTCAAAAGAAGGGGGAGAGACTACGCCACGAGAGAAGCTATGATAATCGTCATGCTCCGGCTCCTCCGCCGGCTCTACAAAAGTCTCTCTGTGGGGCAATTGCCAAGAGATATATTTGATGGACTTACCACGACTCAGCCACTGCGCCTCGTAGGCCGTCTGTGTATTGGGGATCTGCTCTAGCACATTACGCCCCGTGCCGTAGAGGTCTTCTGTAGCGAGGCGTGGGCAAATTTCGTTTACTGCTAGGAGGTCTTGCGTATATTGATAGAGGAAAGGACTATCGGTCTTTAGATGGATAATACCCTCTTTTGCTAGGATACGTCTGTAAAGCCGAAAGGCAAACGAAGAGACTAATCTTGCCCTTGTCTTCGACATCTGGGGATCCGGGAAAGTAATCCAAATCTCACTAACCTCTCCCTCCGAGAAGAAGCGATCGAGCAAATTTATATCCGTACGCACAAAAGCAGCATTGGGCATTTTTGTACGATGAGCCACCCCGGCACCAGCCCACAGACGCGCTCCTTTGCGATCGAATCCCACGTAGAGCGACCCGGGGTTACTCGCTGCAAGCGCCACTGTATATTCTCCTCTACCGCAGCCCAGCTCTATAACAAGAGGCGAGGAGGGTGAGGCAAAATACTCGGTACGCCAAGAGCCTTTATAGGGGAATCCCTCAGCCTCTAGACGCGCATAAGGGTACTGAAGAACGCACGAAAAGGTCTCTAGATCTGCAAACTTAGAGAGTTTATTTTTACCCATCTACTAAGCCTCTTCTTGCCCCTCTTCAAAGCCGCAGAAATCCATTTCGGCCTCTACAATCGACAAGACTTCCTCTTCCGAAAAAGAACCGATTTGGTCCTTCTTGGCATTCTTGATAATGTATTCCACAATCTCCGAGAGGTCAATATCCACTACCGAATCGTCACTCTCGTCTTCAAACTCCTCTATAATGCCACGGCTTTCGTAGTATTCGTAGATCAAGTCGACGAAGTAAACAATATCATCATCACTGAGACGCTCTTTTAGAGCCGGAGAGAGTTTCTTACGGATATAGGCGACAGCTTCGCTATCGTCGTACTCAAAAGATTCGGGTTCGTTATTCATTATATGTTGTTCCTTGTGATATACTATTGTAATAAGAAGAGAGGAGACGATGAGCCGCAACAAAGGGCGTTATACTCTCTGTCTGCACGGCGTGCTCCATCTCGGGGAGGAGCTTCTCGATCGCCTCGTTGTGGAAAAACGAATGCTTGAGGGCATCGTTGATAGCCTCGTACATCCACCATTTGGCTTGACGCTGACGTTTGAGCTCGAAGTAACCCGTGTCTACGGTGTAGTGGCGATACTTGTCGATCATGTCAAAGATCTCCTTAATACCAATCGCATAGTAGCCACTATAGGTAAGCACTTTAGGCTCCCACCCCGACTCGGTTTGGGGGAAGAGTTGCAACGCATTGCGGAAGTGGGCAGCGGCGAGTCGTGCAGCGTCTACATTCTCTCCGTCGGCTTTGTTTATGACAATACCATCTGCCATCTCCATGATTCCCCTTTTGATCCCTTGCAGTTCGTCTCCGGTACCGGCAAGCTGGATGAGCAAAAAGAAGTCTACCATGGAGTGCACGGCGGTTTCACTTTGCCCTACACCCACAGTTTCTACAAAGATCGTATCAAACCCGGCAGCCTCGCACAAAATAATGGTTTCGCGCGTTTTTCGCGCCACACCCCCCAGTGAATCTCCGGCAGCACTCGGGCGAATAAACGCATTCGGCTCACGAGCGAGTTGCTCCATACGCGTCTTATCTCCTAAGATACTCCCTCTACTGACTTCGCTAGTAGGGTCGATAGCCAAAACAGCAAGCTTACGCCCTTGGCGAATAAGGTGCATACCAAAGGAGTCTATACTTGTACTCTTGCCTGCCCCGGGCACGCCCGTGATACCGATACGGATGCTCTTGCCGGCGTAGGGTAGGCACCCCTCTATGATAGCCTGTGCCTTCGCACGATGTGCCTCCAGCGTACTCTCCACAAGAGTAACGGCTTGACTTAAACGCGTGATATCCCCTGCCACAATCGCCTCCACATACTGCTCAACAGACAACTCCGGCAGACGACGTCTCCGGAAGTGCGGATTGACAATGGGAGGCGCAGATGCCACCCCACTCTGTACCTTAAGCCCCTTGTAGGCAGGGTCATTCTCCGGGTGGTGGTGCTTATCTTCCATGGGGATAATTGTCTTATTCGCTTTCGGCAACGAATTTACTTCCTAACTGCCGCTTCAAAACGCACTTTACGAAGGGGGCCATGAGGGTCGTTGACCAAAATATCAACATTCTGCGAGAGCTTCCCTCCCTGACGAGCGACCTCTCGCATATTCACGCTATAAACCAATTCGCCCTTCTCACCAGCGGCTATGGTCTTACTCTTCGCCTTGATTTTTATGGCCTTGTTGTCCGATACGATACTATAGATTTCGAGAGGAGCATCCCCCTTATTCTCTATGGAGATACGCCCCTTGATGGTCTCCGTTGCCGGGCGTTCACCAAAATCGAAATAGGTAAGCAAATCCATTTTGGGAGCCTCCCCGGTAGCCATCATAAGCTCATCGGGGACTACAGGCATACTCACTTTAATATCGGTACGCTCACGAACACCCCCTTGAGTATCCCATGCCTCAAGACGCAAAACACCCTGACGAAGAGCCGGTTTTTCCTTAGGAGAAACCAAAGAAGTGAGATAAAGTTCCTCGGGTTCGTTGGGTGCTAAAGTAAACTCTGTCTTACTGATGGAAACGAAATTGGGTACCTTGCGGAGGCGTACCATTATGGGTTGATTGGTAGGATTATTGACTACCAAACGAATTGCGGCCTCGCCTTCAGCAGAAACGATGGGGAATGCGAGGTGTTGATTGCTTACCTGAAGCCCTCCCACTCGTAGCTGGTATTTTCGATCCTCATTCCCCCCAAGCGTAGTCACGTTTCCCTTGATTACAAGTTCTTTGGGCAGTTCTCCGGCATTGGAGTAGATACGCACCTTCTTGACAAAAGTACCGGGTCTCCCCTCAGGATTATAGCTCACTCGCACCTCGCCCTTAGCTCCGGGTTCTACGGTCTCCCGTGTATAAGAGGGGGTAGTACAGCCACAATCTGCCGTAGCATTGGTAATAACGAGTGGGGCATTCCCCGTATTCGTAAAGGAGAAAACGCACCCAACAGGGCCTTTTTCTTCCGCTACCAAACCAAAGTTGTGGACGGAGTCTGCAAAAGTTATTGCAGGGATTGCTTCTCCCATTACCCCCTGCGCCCACAGGCTGTAAGCCCCAAAGGAGAGTACAGAAGAGATCAGAAAAAGTATCCCAAGGCGTATTATTCGTTTCATAACTATGGCAAAAACCGCCCCCTAAGGGTAGTCCATAGAAAGGATTGCCCTCAGAGGGAGGAAATAATCTTTCTCTGTACGGACTTACTCTACCGTACCTTTTATCTGAAGCGTAAAGGCCCCGTCTTTGCCATTACTATAAACGGCGACGGTCTTTACGAACTGACCGGGACGACCGGCAGGGTTGTAGGTAACCTTGATCTTAGACTCCTTGCCCGGAGCGACAGGCTCGGTCGAAAACTCGGGTTTAGTACAGCCACACGCTGCATTTACTCGGGTAATAACGAGAGGAGCCGTACCCACATTCTTAATCACAAAGACGTGGCTTACGGGGCCATTTACTTCCTTGATGGTTCCAAAGTCGAACTCGGTTTTATCTGCACTTATAACGGCACCATTCCCTTTTTTATCGTTCTGTGCCAAGGCTACTCCTAAAGAGAAAAGGAGGGTAACCAGTAGAAAAACAACTTTCTTCATAGCATTGTATATTACTTTACTATCCTATTATCCTTTGACAATACAATACCGATAACGTTTACTCGGCTCCGCAAATATACAAAGCTTTTTGCTAAGCGGATCTTTTTTGGGAGGGACAAAGAGAGAAAAACTCCCCCTGTTGTGTATCTAATCGCCGCTCCATCAGCAAGCAAATAGCACGACTTTCTCCTCCAAAAACTGACCTAGAAATCTTTTATTCCTGCTCTATAACTCTCCTCCTAATTGCCCTAAAAAGAAAAAGGCAGAGCCTGCAAATCTTTTTGTTTTAGGTCTGTATCTCGCAAAATCTAGGGCAGAGAAATTTCTCCATTTCACAGAGAAGCGACGAAGTGGGAGATTGGCTTCAACTCTTCGGGTGTAGCATCGTGTTATTCAACATTTCCCCTATCTTTGCGATATAAAGGCTGAGATTTTCTTTTTACCCCACCAAAAGGGAGGACAAATCGGAGGCTCCTAAGGATTTTGCACGGCAAAATAGTTCTCCCAAGAAATAAGTACAAATACACTAGAATACCCCCAAATGAAAAAAATCAGTAGCATCTTTTTCTTACTTGTGACCATGCTGCTCGCAGCATGTGATGGGTCGGTGAAACCCACCCAAACCAAGCTTACACTTAGTGCCGATAAGCTCACTATCGTAGCCAATGGCGAGGACAAAGCGGTCTTTACGGTACGTGATCAATCCAATCAAGATTATTCTCAAAAAGCTATATACAAGGTCAACGGTAAAAAGATAGACAAGGCAGAATTTTCCACCAAGATCCCCGGAGAATACAAAGTTGTAGCCATGGTTGGGGAGATCATTTCCAACGAAATTACCGTCAATGCTCGCGAAGAAAAAGCTGAGGTAAAGGCTATTATCCTCAAAGTGGATAAGACCATAGTATTGGTAGATGGTATGGATAAGGTAGCCCTCTCTTGCTATGACGCCGACAATCAGGGAGGGGAGCCTCTCAAAGAGGTTACCTACTTTGCCAATGGAGAGAAGCTAGAGGGTGCTGCATTCCAACCCAAAGAAGCAGGGACATTCGAGCTCAAAGCTCAATATGGAGAGCTGTTTTCGCCCGAGATTGAGGTGACAGCAACAAAGGGAGAACCGGAGGATTTCAAACCCACTCCACACGTCTTGCTCGAAGACTGGACAGGCACTTGGTGCCAGTATTGCCCTAGAGCCCACGCAATACTGGAAGAGGCTGACAAGGATCCTATGTTCGTGACCCTCGAGATTCACTCAGGGAGGAGTGATCCCTTCGCTGTCGACCAACTAGTTCAGCCACTCTCCGCAGCCCAGGGCATAAGAGGATTCCCTACGATTAGGGCTAATCGCATGTATTCCTCAACGCTCAATTTTGAAATAATTCAGAAGACGTTTGCCGACTTTACTACCCAAGTTGGTATTGCGTTGGACGTGAGACTCGAGAATGGCAAGGTTGTGGCAAAAACGAAAGTGCGCCGTCAACCAACCTTTACATCAGAAGTTCGTCTCTGTATTGCCCTCTACGAAAACAACCTACATGCCGATCAGGTCAATTCTGTTTTCCCTGACAAGGGAAATCCTATTAGGAACCAAAGATTTGACCACGTACTCCGAGATTTCTACAATAAGTCCCCTCTCGGGTTTGGCGTAGAGTTTGAGGGCGACATCCATACCGGGCAGTACATCTTTACTCCCGAGGGCAATTGGAAACAACAAGATCTTGGAGTTATTGTTATGGCACTCGACAAAAAAGGGCGTGTGCTCAACGCTCAGTATGCCAATATCGGCGATAGCAAAGGTTACTAATAACAGACGTCCTAAGTTGTAATAACCGAATCCCTCCCCAGCTAGCTGAGGAGGGATTTTCATTAGCTACAGTGTGTAGGTGAGAATTGTCGCTTACACCTCCTCAAGATCCGAGGGCAGCCAGCTTCGCCCCCTACACATTCTAATTCTTCCTCCTTTTCACCCTCTTCTTGTCGAAGGGAGTGGATTTTTATTATATTTGCCCCTAGAAATACTACTTATGATATTATAGTTTGGAATCTTATTAATACAAACAAATAGGTTTAGTACAATGAAAAGATCTTTACTCTTACTGACCCTCCTTGTAGGGTTCCTCGGGCTACTCCGTCCCACTATAGCACAGGCACAGAGTGGTGAGCGCATGCTCTTGTACACCAAGAACGGAAAGGTCATCCCATACCGCGTCCAACATCTTGATAGTATCAAGTTCCTAACGGACAAGGTGGACCTTGCACTCCATCCGCAGATTGCCCCACATCCCAATGGTACAACAGGAGCCATGAAACTAACCGTAGGTGCTGTAGGGCAAAATGTACGGCGCATCTCTTTTGTGCTTCCTGAGGCTCATCAGGTAGCAAAGATGGATGAGTATCAGTGCCTCCAATTATTCGATCCCGAGGAGGCAGCACGCGCAGGATTGCAAATCCTGGAGACAGAGGGGAATAAGCAGTACGACCTACCGAGTATGCAGCGAGGGTATAGCTATACGGCTCTCTTCTTGCCCTACGATGAGTTAGGTTGCCCCGGGGACGTTACGCGTATCCAGTTCACCGTGCCCCTAGGTTCACTAAAAGGAGAACCGAGTATGCAGGTGCCTTTCTCGGATGTGAAGGCAAATGGATTCAAGGCAAAGTTGATACCCAATGGGGATGTAAAAGGCTACTTCTATCTATGCGAAGAGACCAACAACCCCGCACGTGACCAGAAGATGCAGGAGCTTGGGATCCCCGACTTGAAACACTATGGTGTCCAATTCGGGGTAGACCCTGAAACGGGGAAGCCATACGAAGGGGTAAAAGAAAAGACCTTTAGCGAACTAAAAAAGAATGTAGAGTATACCCTCTATGTGGTTCTAATTGATGCCGAAGGGCAATACTCCGATCTCTACGATACCTTTAAGGTGATTACAAAACCCAAGGGCACCTCCGAGACTGCGTCTTGTACTATCGAAGTAACGGAGATTACCGAGCAAACGGCAACCATCACGACCACGCCCGACGTCAATACCTCCTCCTTTAGGGAGGCTATTTTCCCGAAAGGCACCAAGACAGAAGAGGAAATGCTCGCATATTTGCGAGACACTCCGGAGACAGCCCAACTCCCCTTCTATACAGAACCCCATACTTGGATTTGGGAAGAGCTCGATCCGGCAAGCACCTATATAGCTATCGCCCTTGCCAAGAATGCGGACGACAAGTGGGGACCTCTTGTACAAAAAGAGTTCACCACCAGGGCGCTTCAAACGGAGCCAAAACTCCCCCTTGAGTACGTAGCAGAATACAATATCAACGAGGAGGGTAATAACTTCGTTAGCACACAGGCAACCGACGTGAGCGGATACTTTACTTATCAAGAAGCTATGGAGAAAGCAAGCAAGGTTACAATAGCTGGAGCAAACTACCATCTTCCCACTCAAGCAGAATGGATGTCTATTATTCCTCTCGACAAGAGTCCCGTTGATTATATCAACTTTGCCATACCCTACGATCAGAAGGATATCTCGGAAACAGTATCCGTAGCAGGAAAAGAAGTTACGTCGACCAATGACTACCACGCCGCAGGCGATGGTATCGTATATGCCCTTCGCTACAAGGGAACAGAACTTGTCTCGGCATGGCGCTACGAGCTAGTACCCAATGACGGACATAGAGTTCTAAAAATCACAGCACGGCCCCTAGCTACTCCATTAACGACTACCATTGAGGATATTGCCAAGGACTCTTTTTGGACGGGAGAGAAGGAAGTGGTGAGACAATTCCCTGCCTCGGGTATGGTCACTTCGTCCGGATCAGTTGTATTTAGAGGGTCTGAGGGCTATTTTTGGTCAGCTACAGACAATGGTCCCTTCTATGCTTGGGGAATGTTCTTTGGCGACTCCTCTTCGGATGTTGGCCGCTATATGAGCAGGCTCAAGAACTCGGTACGCCTATTTGTAGATGCGGAGTAAATGATCTTACTTGTACCCTCAGAGAGAGCCTCATTCTTCGGTTTCGACGATTCGTGCAATAACCGCAGGACGAGGGACTCTGAGGGTTTTTGTTTTCAAAAATCAACCTCACAATCAAACACAATAAGTTTGTATGAAAAACAGATATTCCACTATGAGGATGGCCGTCTTCTCTTTTTTTGTGGCTCTGATCGGGAGTATTTCTATCGCCCAAGCTACGGAGCCCCCTTTCAAAGAAGTAGTAAAAGAGGACTTCTCTCTCTGGACTAAAGGCAGCGAAACCACTCCACATAACGAAACAGAAGGGGGGAGTGCCAATAGCTACAACCTCAATTCCGCCATCATGCACCAGTCCGGATGGAGGGGTAACTTCGTGTACCAAGCAGGCGGGTGTGCTTACCTTAAACTAACCGACGACGGAGTGGCAGGGCACCTCCAAACCCCGGAGATGGCTCTCTATGGTGTGGTAAAGATCACCTTCCGAGCAAAGCTCCTGCCGGGGAAACAATCGGAAGGGAAACTTTGGATTGCCCTATGTGACAATACACAGGGGCCTGTGGACAACAAAGATGTAGACCTAACCACCGAGTGGCAACAGTACGAGATGGTGTCGGATAAGGCAACCTTCAACACGAAAAACATGTTCCAGTTGCAGCCGCTTGAGTGCGATATGCTTATTGATGACATTGTGGTGGAGAGAAAGCAAACAACCCTCATCCCCCCAAAGGCTCTATCCCCACTCAATACTTCTTCTACCTCTTTTAAGGCAAGATGGGAGGCCTCGCCCGATGCCAAGAGCTACCTATTCTCGCTCTACTACCTTGATATGCCCCAAGAGGTCATCCCACCTACAACGGTTGTAGAGGGTTTTGATGGTATCAAGACAGATGGCAATGGCAAGATAGATACAGCACAACCTAACTACCCCGAAGGGTGGACCATCGACCTCTCCTCTCATGGCTCTCAAGATGTAATACAAACTGAGGGGAACTTTCATTCTTCTCCCCTTGCATTGGTCTTTGATGCAGTAGACGATTCTATAGTGTCACCCAAGACGATTGCCCCCATCACAGAGCTATCCTTTTGGGTAAAACCCTCCTCCATAGAGCAGGAGACAGACTACACCTACACCCTACTAGAGGTATCTGTGCTCTCAGATGGCAAATGGGTAGCCATTGCCAACCTACCCAACCTGTGGATGCAAGAGCAGGGGGGATTCTACAAGTTCGATAGCGAGGTGCTCAAAAATTACAACATCGAGCAGGTGCGTCTTCAGCTGATTCAAAAGAATAGCGTCTCTTTTTATGTCGATGATATAACCTACACCTATGGTAGTAAGCCCGTACCCTACTATATCCATAAGGATAAAGAGTTGACTGCAACAGAGTACGAAGTCTCCGAATACGACACTTCAAAGGAGCACTTCTACTACGTACGCGCAAAAGATGGAGAAGCCCTCTCTGAGCCAACATACCCTACTTGGGTAGATGGGATTAAAGGTATAAAGCCGGCAGTGTATGCAGCTTCTCAGATAACGCCTACAAGCTATGTAGCCCAATGGGAGAAGATCTACAACGCCGGGCTTTATCAGCTCAATAATTACAAAGATCTAACCCACAAACCGGGCGCTCCCAAGCAGGAGATTCTTCGTGAGACCTTCGATACCATAACGGAGGGAAGCGTAGAAGAGCCCGTCAAACCGGAAGATAAAGTTGTATTCCTAGCCAAAGAGGGAGTAACAAAGACCGATTGGATAGTGCAGCTCCCTGCCTATGCCAAGGGCATGATGGGCGTTAAAGAGACGGCTCCATACAGCTCAACCGCCGGATTGGTCGTATCACCGGCTCTTTACCTCACGCCCGATAAGGGTGCTTTTGAGGTCTCTGTAAAGGCGCAAAGTACCGTGGATTGCGATACCCTTTTCGTGATGGTTATGAAAGAGTACACAGACAACAAAGTAGATGAGTTTATGCGCATCCCCTTCCCCGAGAAAGCTGGTATAATCTCGTCCACAGTACAGTTTGCTCCCCCTAAGGAGCTCAATACAAGAGAGCGCATCCGCATCGGATTTATGAGCCTTAGAGGCAAACCCTTCTACATTGACGAGATGGCTGTTTATCAAAATATCAACAAAGGAGAACACGGCTACGCTCCCTACCAAACCAACTTTGTTGCCGGCGATAATTCCTTTAAGATAGAGCATGGTCTTGATGGACAGAACTTTGTGTACAACGTAACGGCCACCCGAACGCGCATGTTCCAAAACTACGTATCGGAGATTTCGGACTTTATGCCTGTTGTAAACCCCAATAATACAGTTCTCCCCGAGGCAATGGATTCAGGAGATCTAGTGGTAGAGCAAACAGAGGGCGGACTGATACTATCGGCAGACCGTGATACACAACTTGCCATCTACGACCTCTCGGGGCTCCTTATCTGTAAGATGACTATTAACGCCGGAGTGCCCCGATTTGTCTCCCTAAATAGGGGCATTTACATCCTCCACACAACGGAGAAAAACTACAAGGCAGTCGTTAGATAGCACAAAAGAAATCCGTATAAATCCTCTCCCTCCTCATCCCAAAGGAGGGAAACAACAGAGAGGGGGCGGCAGAGTCTTATTGGGCAACTCCCATACAGCTCTTGCCGCCCTCTCTTTGTTTTATCATGTATCAAAAGCCCCCTTCTGTGAAACACGAAAAAATCACAGGTCTAAAAGTTTTCCGAATTAGGGCAAGAAAAAAATGTTTCTCGGCAAAGAGAAGAAAAAATCTCACCCCAAAAGGCACTCCCATTCCAGCTGACTTCTAATCCAAAACCAGGCAGTATTCCCCACCCTTGCTCCGCAGGCTTCTTTTCCGACCAGCTCTACCCGGGGAATTCAAGTAGTACAATTGAGACAGCGACCTCCTTTTTATACCTTTACTCGCACTACGACACAAGAAATGAGGTGTATTGGCGAAAAAGAGAATTCACACAAATAATAACATCCACTCTTGCTCCCATCCAAGAGGATAAATAGGGAGCGAGGTTATCCACACAGAAACGAATCCACAAGAGAGAGTGTGTGGCACCACAGAATGAGGAGCTCCCATCCCCTCCGACTTTAGGGGGTGTAAGGGAGCTCTTTTTCTTTCTGTATATTAGGCAAATGGGGGCTATCGTCTCTACTCTTGAGCAAGGTGGTATCAAGCGGTTGGGAAGAAAAATGTACCTTTGCAGGGCACAAAGAGGCAATAAGGCTCGGTAGCTTAGCTGAATAGAGCGTCAGATTCCGGTTCTGAAGGTCGTGGGTTTGAATCCCACCCGGGTCACTCCTCCCTCTTGCATCACCTCCCCCGAGGGGTTTTTCTTGGGGTGATGGGATTGCAGATTGAGATATAATGCGTACCTTTGTGCCGCTTAAAGATTTCGGGGTGTAGCGCAGTCCGGTTAGCGCACCTGCTTTGGGAGCAGGGGGTCCCGCGTTCGAATCGCGGTACCCCGACAGACAAAAGATTGTGTATATCTTTGAGTTTTTCATGTTGGAAAGGCAGCATTATCCGCTTGAGGATGATGCTGCTTTTCTTTATTATCCAAAGGCAAGTAAGACTTACACTCTAGGGCATTATTACTCTAGAATGTACTACCTTTGTGGGAGATTCTAAAGAGGAGCGGTGTAAATCCCTACCGGTGGTGATAGTCCACAACTCCCCTTTTTGGGAGCATCTATATAGAAGAGGCTCTTTATAGGGGGGACTGATATGGTGTAATTCCATAACCGACGGTTATAGTCCGGATGGTATTTGAATCTTGAGAAACCAACCTTTTGCCGTATAGGCGTGTGGGTTGGGGTTCTTGCGTGGGCAGTCTCTCCTCCCTCTCTATGGGAGGCCTTCATCCTACCCCTCAAATACCTTTGCAGCTTATACTTCCCTCTCCCTTTAGTATCGACAATGAGTAAACTACAGATATACTAATGCGGAGATAAAATGAAAGAAGGGAACAACCTTGAGGCAGTAGAGCAACGCATTGCCACTGCCACCCAAGCCCTACAAGAGGGGCGCGGCATCTTGCTTGTAGATGACGAAGACAGAGAAAACGAAGGGGATATTATCTATCCCACCACCAATCTAACAGAGAAAAATATTGCCCTCATGATACGCGAGTGCAGCGGTATTATTTGCGTATGTATGAAGGATAAGAAGTGCCAAGAGCTGGAGCTCCCGCCCATGGTGCAAAACAACACCTGCAAAAATCAAACCGCTTTTACCATCTCCATAGAGGCAAGAGAGGGCGTTACTACAGGCGTCTCGGCACGGGACCGTCTCTGCACGATTCAGACAGCAGCTCGCCCCGGTGCTCGCCCCGAAGATCTCGTTCATCCGGGGCATGTATTCCCCCTTCGTGCTCGTGAGAATGGTGTTTTGGAGCGTAGAGGGCACACCGAGGGCAGTATCGACATTGTGCGTATTGCAGGCTTGGGAGATACCGCTGTACTCTGCGAGTTGACCAACGAAGACGGCACTATGGCTCGCCTCCCCGAGATTATTCGCTTTGGGGAGAAGCACAATATGCCGGTACTTACCATCGAAGATATTGTGGCTTACCGCACAGCCCACAATATCTAACTCTGAGTATCCATCACTATTCTATTCAGCCGAGGGGAGTGTGAGGGTAAGGGCTTTTTGCTCCGTATGATGTACCTTTGCGGTCGTGTTAGAGAGAGCAATTAGTCCTTCTGCCCCCATGGCGGCTCACGACCTGCGTCGAGCCATAAATCTTTTAGGATCGCAAAAGAAACCTTTTCTTTTTGCCGTCGATTTTGCCGTTTGCGAAGGCTGGATTTGGGAGGAGCCATTGGCTCAACAAGAAGTACTCTTTAGGGTGGGTGCCTATACCAACGCCCCCCTTACGGATGAGCTTCCTCCGCTCCCTCACCTTCCTCTACTCGTGGCACACCCCCTATCCGAGGAGTGCTACCAAGGTAAGTTTGCACGTATCCAAGAGGCACTCTCGAGGGGAGATTCCTTTCTCGCAAACCTCACCATCTCCACTCCCATAGAGACACCTCTCTCCCTCTCGGAGATCTTTTTTCGAGCAGAAGCTCCCTATAAGTTGATGGTACCCGGGCGATTCGTCTCCTTCTCTCCGGAGCGATTCATTCGCACCCAAAGAGGCTGCAAGACCATTGAAACGAACCCCATGAAGGGTACCATAGATGCCGCTACGCCCAACGCCCGAGAGCATATTCTACAAGATTACAAAGAGACTGCCGAGCATTATACCATCGTAGACCTGATGCGCAACGACCTTGCCAGAGTGGCTACAAACGTGCGCGTAGAGGACTTCCGTTACATCGATCGGGTAAAGACACTCCAAGGCGAACTGCTACAGGTAAGCTCGCGGATTGCGGCCGACCTGGCCCCAGACGCCTCAGAGCACTTAGGGGATATCCTATTCACGCTATTACCCGCAGGTTCTATATCGGGAGCCCCCAAAGAGGCTACCCTACAAGCCATTGCAGAAGCAGAGGGAGAGCCCCGCGGTTTTTATACCGGAGTATTTGGCTATTTCGATGGCAAGGATCTTGATACGGGTGTGCTGATTCGTTTTATTGCCGAACATCCCGATGGATCTCTCCACTACCACAGCGGAGGGGGTATTACCATCAACAGCCTTTGCCACGACGAGTACCGCGAGGCTATTGCCAAAGTTTACCTCCCCTTTTTCTAAATGGAGCGTATGGAGGAGTTTATAGAGACCCTTCGCCTTGAGGATGGGAAGGTACAATTGCAGCCCCTGCACCAAGCACGTATGGAGCGAACGGCACGCGACTTGGGGTTCGTTTGTCCGCCAATGCCTCCTTTGGAACAACTCTGCCCCGAACCTCTCAGAAAGGGGCGAGTAAAGTGCCGCTTCGTCTATCGAGAGACCATTCGTGAGCTAAGTTTTACGCCCTATACCCCACGGATTATTCACTCTTTTGCCCCTATGGCACTGCCCGTTGGGTACACATACTCCTACAAGAGTACGGATCGGGAGGTACTCAATCGCCTCAAGGAGGGATGCGCGGCAGACGAAGTGCTTTTAGTGGACAGCGAGGGGCGAATTACTGATTGCTCTTTTGCCAATCTCGCTTTCCACCGAGAGGGACGATGGTACACCCCCGATACGCCTCTTTTGGAGGGGGTACAGCGACAATATCTTATCCAAGAGGGGCTACTCACTCCCTGCACCATCCGAGTTGCAGACCTAGAGGGATACGACCAAATCCAACCCATTAACGCCATGCTCCCCCTACCCCTAAAAGACTCTTGCTTATGATACAAATTGAGGATAAAATAGTGAGCCGAGACATCCTAGAGGTGCAGTTTGTTTGCGACTACGAGGCGTGCCGTGGGATATGCTGCGTAGAGGGCGATAGCGGAGCTCCCCTAGAGCATGCCGAAGCCATGACGATGCGTCATTTACTTCCTCTGGTAGAGCCGTTGCTCAGTGCAGATGCTTTGGAGGTAATACACAGCAAGGGGATTAGCTACATAGATGCCTCGGGAGACGAAGTTACCCAGCTCGTCAATGGACGAGATTGTGTCTTTACAACCTACGACGAGGAGGGGCGTTGTCTTTGTGCCTTTGAGAAGATTTATCGAGAAGGCAAGAGCACCTTCCCCAAGCCCATCAGCTGCCATCTCTACCCCATACGGGTACACAAATACAAGTATTCTACAGCGCTTAATTACGACCATTGGGAGATTTGCCGCCCGGCATGTGCCCTCGGCAAAAAGCTCGGGATACCTGTCTACAAAGCCCTCAAAGAGCCTCTTATACGAGCTTTTGGCGAAGAATTTTTCCATCAATTAGAAGAGGCAGAACTGCTCCTCAGCGAAATGCCTCGGTAACCACACCACAGGTCAAAAATGACAAATCATCTAGAACAGATATTCTGTATCCTGCTATTTTACGCTTTTGGGGAGGCACTTAGCATCCTCATTGGGCACTTTATCCCCGGGAGTGTTTTGGGTATGATCCTCCTATTTGCAGGGCTAAAGGCAAATATTGTACGGCCTCATCAGGTGGAGAATGTGGCCTCTTTTCTTACCAAGAATATGGGGATTTTCTTTGTCCCTGCCGGAGTGGGATTGATCACGCAACTCGACCTTATTCGGGATTATTGGATTGCTATTGTGCTTTCTATGGTACTTAGTACAGTACTCGTACTTGCTGTGGTGGCATGGAGCGAACAGGCCATGGAACAACGCTCAGAGAAACGCAAACGACGTAAGGAGGGCTCCCTATGATGCAGCAAATTTTATCGAATCCCTATTTTACTTTGCCCCTCACGCTAGGGATTTATCTGGGGGCGCAATGGTTTTATCGTCGGGTACATTTCCCCCTCTTTCACCCCCTACTCGTGACCATTGGACTGCTCATAGGGCTGTTGCTTACCTTCTCAGTCCCCTACGAGAGTTACGAAAAGGGGAGCCACCTTCTTAGCTTCCTTCTCGGCCCCTCTGTGGTGGCTGTGGGCTACTTGCTCTACAAAGAGAGTGCCCACCTCAAGGGGCGTGTTGTTTTCATTCTCACCTCTGTTTTTGTGGGGGCGGTAGTGGGGATTGTAAGCGTCGTAGCCATCGCCTACCTATTTGGAGCCGATAGAGCGATTGCAGCCTCCATGCAACCCAAATCGGTAACAACCCCTATTGCCATGGCTCTTGCAGAACAATCGGGAGGCATCCCGGCACTCACAGCCGTTGTGGTGGTTATTGCCGGCATCTTTGGGGGGCTCGTGAGTCCTCCCATTTTCCGTCTACTAAAGATTGAGAGTAAGATAGCCAAAGGGCTTGCCTTGGGGGCGTCGGCTCATGGTATGGGTACGCTCACCGCCATCCAACTAGGCGCTGTAGAGGGGGCTATCGGAGGGCTTGCTATTGGGATTATGGGCTTCTTTACCTCCATACTCATCCCTATTGCCGATAAGATTTTCTTCTATTTCTTCGGTTGATTTTAGCCCATCTCACCCTCTCGAATAGACTACAAAAGGGGACGATGTTGGCTGCGGCGGAAGTTTTTTTCAGCCTCTCTCACATGGGGGTTTTCGTCGGGATGGAGCCAACCTGCGAGCAATTTTTGTCGGATAAAATCGATGGCCAATTCGGAGGGATGGACTAAGTCTCGAGCATAAAACCGATAGTCTCGGAGCTCGTCCAGCATGATTTCGAAGGCAGGAAAGTAATAGGCTCGAGAGGGAAATACCCCTTCGATCTGCTCGGCCGTACGCAACAAATCGGCTTTACTTCGCATGTTTTCCACAGCTCCATAGCTACGATAGCGGATGGGGCTTACCGTGATGAGGAGGCGGAGCTGCTCGTTTCGTTGGAGGATAGGGGTGAGAGCCTCTAGGAGAGCTTGGGCAGATTGCTCAGCACTCAAACGCAGTTGCCGAAAATCTCCGGCAGGGCATTTATGGCAATTCGCCACTACTTCGCCCGTCTCCCTTAGCTCGTAATAAAAAGAGGTTCCGAGGGTCAAGAAAAGCCAATCGCCCCTCAAAAGTTTCTCCCTCCCCACCTCAAGATCGCGATTCATCTGCTCTAGGGCAACCTCTTCTTGAGCGTGGGCATAGCGGCTATGGTGCATAAAACTTCTGTACCGCTCCCCATCGTAGAATAGGTGCTGAGGGGTAAAATGGAAAGACTCATCCGCAAGGATATTGAGCGCCCTAGCTAGAGATAAAGGGTTATAGAGGGTGCCAAAAGGATTTACCGAGATGTCAAATTGATGCTGAAGTAGCCAATTGCCGATATTATCGCTAAAGCAAGAGCCGAGGGAGAGTAGCCCATGGGTATAGCGCGCCCTACTCTCTAGAGGGATCCCTTGCCAAGAGACTTCGGTAAAAAACTCATTCTTCATCTTAGGGAGCAGATGGGAAAGACGAAAATCCCTAGAGAGTCAGTTCTCGCACTTCGTCCCCTTGAATCATGAAAAACAGAGGCAATCTTTGCACCCCATAACTAGAGGCAGAACGCCCCTCCGGATCCCATGTATTGATCCAAGGCAAGGTACGAACGGACTGTAACCACAGGCTCTTATCCTGATCCAAAGAGACGAGAAAAATCTCCAATCCCTCCCTTTTTTCTCGCTCGTAAATACCACGCAATCGAGAGACGACTGAGGGCGCATCTTCGGCTCCCAAAGCGATGAAGCCAAGAATTACTTTGGGGTGTTGGGCTGCAACATCAGCAAGCGAACGCTCCACGCCTTTGCTGTCGTACAAGTGAATCGGGGGGAATGCCACCTCTTTGGCTTGCGAGAGGAGCTCCCGCTCGCGAGCCTGTTGTGTTTGTGCCTTAGACTTAATGGCCATCCCCAAGAGTGCCTTCTCTTTGAGCATTGGAGTGTAAACGCTATTGGGGCGGAAGGTCTCAAAAGCCGTTGCCACTGCCCCATAGGCTTGGATATCTTCCTTATTGCCCGACTCGGGGAAGAAGAGGGGGATATTGAAAGGAGCCTGCAAGAGGGCTACAATAGCCGCCATACTGCGAGGCTGGGCATAGATAAAATCTTGAAGCAAATGCTGGCGAAGATTCGACACAAGTGAATCTAGCGTAGCCACATCTTGCGTCTGTCTAGTTGTCATCTCAAAGGCACGCACCTCCTGCTGTATGGCGTAGATCGCCCTGTTTTCTTCATCTGCATTTACGAATTCGAAAGGCATCGCTCCCTCAGCTTTGGAGGAAGTAATTTGCAGTTGTGTACTACTATCGGCGGAGAAGTAGAGCGATCCAACCGAGGTGGAGAGCTGATAAAGTTTGGCATCGCCACTTGCCGTGTGATGGAGTGTAAAGCGACCCTTCTCGATCTTAACAGAGTCCACGAGTTGGGGTTCTCCCACCACTTCGTAGAGGTAGAGCATAGAGTTGAGGGTATCGGTCAGCTCCCCACGGACACTAAACTGATGACCACTCTGCCTGCAAGCAGAGATAAGGACAAGAAGCATCAAGCCTCCTACAATATGGGTGAAGCGTCTATTCATATTTTGAGTACAACTTATTTCCCTTTTACAATCATACCACTCCCGAAGCAAAGGCGGCTCTCGGTGTCGTAGATTACAGCGTATTGCCCGGGAGCAATACCCTGGATAGGGGTCTCGCTCACAATGTGATACCCCTTTTCGAGACGGCGGATAGTAGCCCGAACGAACTCGGGAGTATGACGGATCTTGAGCGTAATAGGCACCACCTGCGCCCCCTCTTTATTGCCAACAGCCCCCTCGGGAGCAAAGAGATCTTCGGTGATAAAATCGAACTTATCCACAAAAATCTCGGTACCATATTGGGTAAGCGGGTCATACCCCCGGCTCACAAGTATGATATTTCGTTTGCAGTCTTTCTTTACTACAAACCAGGGCCCGCCACTAAGGCCCAGGCCTTTGCGTTGCCCGATAGTGTGGAACCAAAAGCCTTGATGTGTACCCAGCGTTTTGCCCGTTTCGTACTCAATGATACGGCCGGGTCGCTTGCCTAGGTAACGCTCAATAAAGTCGTTGTAATTGATTTTTCCCAAGAAACAAATGCCCTGACTATCCTTTCGGTGGGCATTGGCAAGGCCGGCCTCCTCCGCCACCATACGCACCTGCTGCTTGGTAAGGCACCCTAGGGGAAAGAGGAGTTTGGATATTTGTTTGAAATTAATCTGGGCAAGGAAATCGGTTTGATCCTTTACAGGATCGGGAGCGGTAGCGAGAAAAGTTTTCCCATCCACCCGTGCGGTAGAGGCATAATGCCCTGTGGCAATGTAATCGTATCGGTGCCCCACCCGCTCCTCGAAGACCCCAAACTTGATGAGTTTGTTGCACATCATATCGGGGTTGGGGGTCAATCCCTGACGCACGCTCTCTATCGTGTACTTTACCACACGCTCCCAATACTCCTTGTGCAGGTCTATCACCTCATAGTGTAACTGGTACTTACGCGCAAGAAGGGTAACCATCTCCATATCCTCCTCGGCAGGGCAATCAATAAAGCCCTCCTCATCTTCCATCCCGATACGGATGTAAAACAGGTCGGGACGAAAGCCGGCTTGTAGCAATAGATGCACCGCCACCGAACTATCGACGCCACCCGACGCCAAAACGGCGATAGAGGCATCGCGTGGCACCTCTTGCAGAGTTTCGGGCAGGGGATAAGTAGAGAGTGTCATTCGGGAGTAGTTACATTCTCTCGGGCATTTCGATACCCAATAGATCCATAGCGCGGGCAATAATGTCGGCTACAATACGGCTAATATAGAGGCGAGTATGACGTATCGAATAGTCCTCCTCACGCAGTACAGGGCAATCGTGATAGAACGAATTGTACCCCTTTACCAGCTCGTATACATAGTTGGCGATAAGGGCAGGACTGAAGCTCTTCCCGGCCTCTGCCACAATAGAGGGATACTCAGAGAGCTGACGGATAAGGGCAACTTCGCGATCGGAATGAGCATTGTCTAACCGAACGGCTGCCTCTGGGGTAAGAGGAGCCTCGGGAGCTTCTCCGGCTACACGCGCCTTCTCTACAAGAGAGCGGATACGGGCATATGTGTACTGAATGAACGATGCCGTATTGCCGTTAAAGTCCACAGACTCTTCGGGGTTGAAGGTCATATTCTTGCGCGGATCCACCTTAAGGATAAAGTATTTGAGAGCACCTAAGCCCACACGGCGGGCTACCTCCTGCATCTCGTCTTCGGGGAGGAGAGCTGCACGCCCTGCCTCTTGAGCGATGGCTCGTGCCGAGGCAATCATTTCGTCCATTAGGTCGTCGGCATCCACCACAGTACCCTCACGGCTCTTCATCTTACCGTTGGGTAGCTCCACCATTCCGTAGCTAAAGTGCACAAGGCTCTTGCCAAAAGAGAATCCCAAACGATCGAGAAGGATGGAGAGCACCTTGAAGTGGTACTCTTGCTCATTGCCCACAACGTAGATCATTTGGTCGATGGGATAGGTCTCGTAACGCATCTTGGCAGTACCAATATCCTGGGTCATGTACACAGACGTACCATCGGAGCGGAGGAGGATTTTTTCATCCAAACCATCGGCCGTTAGGTCTGCCCACACACTACCATCTTCGTGCTTTACAAAAAGGCCTTCGTCCAAACCACGGAGCACTTCGGCCTTCCCCTTGAGGTAGGTTTCACTCTCGTAGTAAATCTTGTCGAAGTCAACCCCCAAACGGCGATAGGTCTCATCGAAACCATCGTACACCCATTGGTTCATCATGCGCCAGAGGGCAAGCACCTCTTCGTCCCCTGCCTCCCAACGGCGGAGTAGGTCGCGCGCCTCTACCATAGAGGGGGCTTTCGCCTCGGCCTCTTCCTTGGTCATGCCTTGCGCCATGAGGTCTGCCACCTCGGCTTTGTAGTGCTTATCAAAAGCAACATAGAAGTCTCCTACGAGGTGATCGCCCTTCTTACCGGCACTCTCGGGCGTAATGCCATTGCCCCACTTCTGCCATGCAAGCATAGATTTGCAGATGTGAATACCCCTATCATTTACGATATTGGTCTTCACCACTCGCTTGCCGTTGGCTGTAAGGATGCGGGCAAGGCTATTCCCCAACAGATTGTTGCGGACATGCCCCAGGTGCAGAGGCTTATTGGTATTGGGGGAAGAGTACTCTACCATTACAAGAGGCGACTGCTCTGTAACGGCGGTATGCCCCCATGCACTGTCGCCATCAATCGTACTCAAAAGCTCAAGCCAAAGAGCCGTCGAGAGGCTCAAGTTTAGGAACCCCTTTACCACATTAAAATCGGTAATCCAGGGGTATTCGGCTTTGAGGGAGGCTCCAATTTCGGTAGCCGTCTCCTCGGGTTTCTTGCGAGAGAGCTTGAGCAGAGGAAATACAACAAGGGTATAATGCCCTGCAAACTCGGCTCTTGTTTTTTGTATTTGGATTTGATCCGGACTCGGGGTTGCGCCATAAAGCTTCCCCAATGTACTAGTAATAGCTTGATTAAGTGATTCGATGGGAGACATCTTATATAGGGATGTATAGTTCGTTGTTACCTACTTAGTTTTGTGGAACAAAGTTACGAATTTCTACCTGCAGGGCAAGAAGAGCCCCACGGGCGAGCAGAAATATCCTCAAAAAGAGAAGAGGGAGAAGAGGTGGAAGGAGAGTCTTATTTTGCGAGAAGGGTAGCAAGTTTAGCGACCCCTTCGGAAGCCGTAGATTGTATAAAGACAATATCTTTTCGATAGGAGCTCTCCACAGGCTTCGGATCTATCAAATAAATAGGCGTGGCATGGGGCACATAGGCAAGAAGCCCTGCCGCAGGATAAACGTTGAGCGAAGTGCCAATCACCACAAAACAATCCGCTTGGCAAACCGCCTCTGCCGCCGGAGCAATCATAGGCACAGCCTCGCCAAACCAAACAATGAAGGGACGTAGCTGACTGCCATCGGGGGCAAGATCCCCCACCTTGATCTCGGGATGCTCCATATCCACAGGGTAAGTAATATCGGGATGGGCTACAGAGCAGTTTTTCAAAATCTCGCCATGCAAGTGGATCATGTGCCGACTACCGGCTCGCTCGTGCAAGTCGTCGATATTTTGGGTTATGATGGTCATCTCCCAATCCTCTTGCAATGCGGCCAAAGCATAGTGACCGGCGTTGGGCTCGCAGCCTACAAAATCTCGCCGCCGTGCTGTATAAAAATCGAGTACCAACTGAGGATTCTCACGAAATCCCTCTATTGAGGCCACCTTCTGTACGGGATACTGCTCCCACAAACCATCGCTGTCTCGGAATGTTGATATGCCACTCTCGGCACTCATCCCGGCCCCTGTGAGGACTACCAAACGCTTCTTTCCCATAGTATCTTGCTTATTCTTTCGTTGCTATAGCACAAAGATAGTTGATAACTCCTAGGTAACAAAAGAAACCCCACACCCAGGATTCCTCCCGAGCGTGGGGTCATAAAATCGTTCCTCCTCCCCCTCACGACAGAGGGAGGAAGCGGAGTTTACTATTAGTTGTTCTCGTCGAGTTGATCACGAAGAGCGGCAAGAGCACCAAGATCGCCAAGTGTAGCCTTTTCTACAGGAGCCTGAGCTGCTGTTTCTTCTGCACGACGAGCGGGCTTGCGTTCTGCGCCTTCAGAAGCGCGTTCGCTGCGTTGCTTGTCTTCGAATGTACGGCTGTGCGATACAATGATACGATGCTTGTCTTTGTTGAACTCAAGAACCTTGAAGGGGAGCTTTTCGTCTACTTGAGCCTTAGAGCCATCCTCTTTTACAAGGTGCTTTTGAGTAGCAAAACCTTCGATTCCATAGGGGAGAGCTACAACAGCACCCTTATTGTCGATGATTTCTGTGATCACACCTTCGTGGATAGAACCTACCGTAAAGGTATCTTCAAAAGCATCCCAAGGATTTTCTTCGGTCTGCTTGTGACCAAGGCTGAGACGACGATTTTCTTTGTCGATCTCCAAAACTTCAACTTCGATCATCGCACCGATTTCGGTTACTTCGCTGGGGTGCTTTACCTTCTTAGTCCAAGAGAGGTCGCTGAGGTGGATAAGACCATCTACGCCTTCTTCGATCTCTACGAATACACCAAAGTTGGTAAAGTTGCGAACCTTAGCCTGATGACGAGAGCCTACAGGATAACGCTCTTCGATATCTGCCCAGGGGTCGGGAGTAAGTTGCTTCATACCAAGGCTCATCTTGCGCTCTTCGCGGTCGAGAGTGAGTATTACAGCTTCTACTTCTTCGCCTACCTTGAGGAAGTCTTGTGCGCTGCGGAGGTGCTGAGCCCAAGACATTTCGCTTACGTGGATAAGCCCTTCGATACCGGGAGCGATCTCTACAAATGCGCCGTAATCTGTGATAAGTTCCACCTTACCCTTGAGCACGTCCCCAGGCTTGAGGTTGGGGTCAAGGTTATCCCAGGGGTTGGGGGTGAGTTGCTTGAGACCAAGAGCGATACGTGTCTTGTTCTCGTCGAAGTCGAGGATTACTACATTGATCTTCTGATCAAGCTCTACCACTTCGCTGGGGTGCGATACGCGTTCCCAAGAGAGGTCGGTAATATGGATAAGACCATCTACACCACCAAGGTCTACAAACACACCGAAAGGAAGGATGTTCTTAACGGTACCTTCGAGTACTTGACCCTTTTCGAGCTTGCTGATAATATCGCGCTTCTGTTGCTCGAGCTCGGCTTCTACCAAGATCTTGTGCGATACAACGACATTCTTTTGCTCCTGATTGATCTTTACGATCTTGAACTCCATTGTCTTGTCAATGAGAGCATCGTAGTCACGGATGGGGCGAACATCGATCTGTGAACCGGGGAGGAAAGCTTCCACGCCAAACACGTCCACAATCATACCGCCCTTGGTGCGGCTCTTGATGAAACCGAGGATAACTTCGTCCTTTTCTTGAGCTTCGTTGATACGCTCCCATGCACGCTCGAGACGAGCCTGACGGTGAGAGAGTACGAGTGCACCGGAGCGGTCTTCTTGACTGATCACGTACACTTCTACTTCGTCGCCGATCTTAAGGTCTTGATTGTAGCGGAACTCTGTGTAAGGAACTACGCCCAACGACTTGTAACCTACGTCTACAAGTACTTCGCGGATAGTCTTGTCGTTCTTTACGAACTCAACCACCTTACCAACAACTACCTCATTAACTTTGAGAGAGTTAAGGGTTTCTTCATACTTAGCTTCTTGCTCTTTGCGGGCTGCCTCGCTTAGGGTTGTCCCTTTTTCATACATCCCCCAGTCGAAATCTGGATTAGGTGTAAGATGTTCTTGATTGCTCATCAATAATTAATGCGATGGATCTAAATTGTTATACTTAAAACTAATACACAATGCCCTATCCACAGAGGCCTCCTGCCCAAGCGCCCATCGCAAACGCCTATTGCAAGTGCCCTGTTTGTAGAGACACGTGTCCTGCAAAGGTACAAATAATTCGCTAAAAACCAACTAACTATACTGAGAGTCATAAAAAAGAGATCGCCTCCAAGGCTTCCCTCGCTCTTCGAGAAAACACCTCTGGAGACGACCCCCGTTAGATAAGAATTTGTCCTTAGCCTCTTTTAGGCAAAGGCATAGGTGCGAACAAACTCTGTTGCTTGCTGTATTAGCTTGTACATTACAATATCATCCTCAACTCGGGGCACAACCTGACGGAATGCTGCCAACATCTCTTCGATTTTGGGAGAAGACTTAGCAGGGCGACGGAACTCTAAAGCCTGTGCCGCATTCATCAATTCGATACCAAAGATGATCTCCAAGTTTTCGATGATAGGGAGCAACTTAGTAGCCGCATTCGCCCCCATGGAAACGTGGTCTTCCTGACCATTGCTCGAAACGATGCTGTCGCTAGAGGCAGCAAAACAGTACATTTTGTTTTTGCTTACCATAGAAGCGGCGGCGTACTGAGGGATCATGTAACCGGAGTTAAGCCCGGGGTTGGCAACGAGGAACTCGGGGAGATCGCGCAAACCAAGGATCAATTGAGCAACGCGACGCTCAGAGATATTTCCGAACTCAGCCAAAGCAATAGCGAGGAAATCGTACACGATGGCAAGGGGTTGTCCGTGGAAGTTACCACCCGATACCACCTTATCTTCGTCGGGGAATACCGTAGGATTGTCCGTTACAGAGTTAATCTCGGTCTCAACCACAGAGGTAACATAGTCAATAGCATCTCTAGAGGCTCCATGTACTTGGGGCACGCAACGGAAGCTATAGGGGTCTTGTACCTGCTTTTTGGGGCGAGCGATCAATTCGCTTCCCTCTAGAAGAGAGCGGAGGTGACGAGCCACGGTGAGCTGACCCTTGTGCGGACGAATAGTGTGAAGAGCATCTGCAAAAGGAGCATCCAACCCATCAAAAGCCTCTAGAGAGAGGGCGGCGCAAGAGTCCGCAAGACGGGCGATACGATGAGCCTTGATGAGGGCATATACCCCATGCGAGCTCATGAACTGCGTACCATTGAGGAGGGCAAGACCCTCTTTGCTCTTGAGAGTAACCGTGCTAAGTCCGTGCTCAGCAAAGACTTCGCGAGCGCAACGCTTTTCGCCACCGGCTACACGCACTTCGCCTTCACCGATAAGGGGGAGGAAAAGATTGGCAAGGGGAGCCAAGTCGCCCGATGCACCCAAAGAACCCCTATCGTATACGATGGGGATAATATCCTTGTTGAGCATATCAAGGATGCGCTCTACCGTTACCACCTGCACCCCGCTGTGCCCTAATTGCAAGGCGTGTGCCTTGAGGAGCAACATCAAACGCACGATATCCTGATTTACCTCTGTACCACAGCTACAAGCGTGACTCTTTACGAGATTTTCTTGGAGCGTAGTCAAAGCCTCAGCCGAGATGGAGCGATTGCAAAGCGAGCCAAAGCCCGTGGTTACACCGTAAATAGGGCGGTCGCTCTCTTTTACTTTATTGTCAAGATAGTTACGACAATGCTCAATGCGAGCACGTGCATCGTCTCCTAATGCTAGGGGGAAACGCTCTTTGAGATAGCGTTCACAAAGGGCGAGGGTAAGGGGTTCACTCCCAATATAAAATGTCTGTGCCATGTCTTTATTATTCACAAGCCTTCTTTGTGTGAGCAATAACAGCAGCCTCACGAGCTAGAATATCAGCTTCGAGGCGATCTGCTTCTTCTCGAAGGCGAGCTACAAACTCTTCGTCTTTGATAGAGGTGAGGTTGATGCGAACGTTGAAGAGGGCACCTACCACAGCTACACGAGCGCACATCATAGCTACACAACCATCGGTTACTGCATTTTGGTTGCCACGAGCTACCACAGCCTCAATAGTGGGCAAAAGCGCACTAGCACGGCGAGCTACTTCCATAGGCACAAGAGCAGCCTTTTTGGTATTTTCTTGGATGGCAGCTGAGCGGATTGCCTTCTCTTCGTCCGTTTCTTTGGGGAGTTTGAAGGCTTGAGAAACGCCGTCGTAAGCTTCGCTGTCTCGGTCTACATCGAGTACGAGTTCCTTCTGTAGAGCAGCTGCGCTCTTAGCGATTTCTGCCATTTCGTCTTGTACGTCGGCATATTTCTTTTTGCCTATAGTAAGATTGGCTACCATCTCAGCAAGAGCGGCAGCAATGGCTCCATTGAGGGCAGAGATACTTCCACCACCAGGTACGGGAGCATCGCCCGCAGTCTCGGCAAGAAGGCCTTTTACAGTTAGTTCGGTAAGCATATTGCTGGTTGTTAAGTATTAAAATCAGTCTATGTGATTGGTATAAACCGCACCACCCTTTATAGTAGAGTGTACGATATTCATACCGATATGATACGAAAGGAATTTATAGCAAGGATACCCCAGTACCACGAGGTCTCCTTCTTTACCCACCTCGATACTACCAATTCTATCGGCACGCCCGATAGCAGCTGCACCATTGAGCGTAAGTGCCGTAAGGGTCTCTTCGGCTGTCATGCTCATGTAAATGCACGCGAGGTCATACATGAGGGGGATGGATGCACTAAAGCAGCTCCCGGGGTTAAGGTCACTGGCAACAGCCACAGCGCAGCCGTTGTCTATCATCTTACGAGCGGGAGCATAGGCGGCTTTTAAGCTGAAAGCCGTGCAGGGTAATAGGGTAGCCACCGTATTAGAATTAGCGAGTGCGGCAATTCCCTTTTCTGAGATTTGAAGCAAATGGTCGGCAGAGAGGCACCCAAGCTCCGCAGCCAATTCGGCACCACCAAAGGGCACAATCTCATCGGCGTGCATCTTGAGGGTAAAGCCCATAGCGCGAGCAGCATTGAGCAAGCGACGAGTTTGCTCGTGGTCGAAGACTCCCTCTTCTGTAAATATATCGCAGCACTCGGCAAGCCCTCGGCTCTTAACCTCGGGGAGTACCGTCTGTACCAAATACTCGATGTAGTCTGTGGAGCGACCTTTGAACTCGGGAGGAGTATCGTGCGCCCCCATAAAAGTAGCGTGAAGTGCGATGGGTTGCGATTTTTGCAGACGCTGAATCACCTCCAACTGGCGCAATTCGGTCTCCAAATCCATGCCATAGCCACTCTTGGCATCAGCCGTGGTCACACCCATAGAGAGCATAGCGCGGAGGTGAACCTGGGCGGCGGCCTCTAGCTCTTCCACACTCGCCTCGCGAGTTGCCTTGGTAGTACTGGCAATCCCTCCCCCTGCTTGCATAATGCTCATATAGGAAGCTCCACGCAATCGCATCTGGAACTCCTCTTCGCGGAATCCTCCAAAGACAAGGTGAGTATGGCTATCAACAAAACCGGGCACTACGGCACCCCCTTGGGCGTCGTAGACAGCACAATCTTGGATAAGGTCGCCGCGGACCTCAGACTCCTTTCCCACATAGGCAATAATTCCATCTCGGATTACGATAGCTGCAGGCCCCATAAGGATATCTAGCTCTCCCATGGCTTTCCCATGGATCGCCTTATTCCCCTTAGGCGTTGCTACCTTGCCTATATTTTTTACGTATAGATTATGACTCATGTACACTATATAAAACAAGGGAAGCTCTCGGGAGAGCAAGCGATATGTACCACCCTCCCGAGAGATATTCCTAGCTCATTCCAATATTACTCCATCATGCGGAGCTCGAGGATCTGATCGTGTGAGAAGTTTTCGATCCCGAGGTAATATTCTGCACAATCGATAAGAGCAGCCATAGGAAGCAAACCGATTACTTCGCTACCTACAATCTCTACACCATAACGCTTTGCCTCCATACGTACCATTTCGTGAGCACGATATACGCTGGTCTTGGTAAAGTCGGTAAGGTTCATAGATACTTGTGCGATGTGACGATCGGTCAACTCTACACCCATAGCCTTGCAGAAGCGGAGACCACCACCGATGTGACGTACTCTCTTGGCAATAGCATCAGCGATAGCAACATCGCTGGTATTGAGGTTTACGTTGTAGGCAACAAGAGGCATACGAGCACCTACAGCCACACAACCTGCCGTAGCGTGACGATCTGCGGGACCGAAGTCGGGGAGCCATTCAGCTTCGTGCACTTTGGTTTCCATTCCTTCGAACTCGCCCTTTCTCACCTTGGCAAGATTTTCACGATGGGGAGCTGTTGCACTCTTTTCGTAGAGGTATACGGGCACACCATACTTAGTACCAATGATTTCGCCAACCTCACGAGAGAGGGCGATAGCTTCGTCCATTTCCATATTGCGGATGGGGATGAAGGGAACTACGTCCACAGCACCCATACGGGGGTGTTGCCCCGAGTGCTTAGTCATATCGATAACCTCAACAGCTACACCCACTGCTTCGAGGAGCGATTCCTTCACTGCTTCCGGAGTACCTACTACGGTTACAACAAGACGGTTATGGTCTTCGTCGTTGCTATAATTAAGCAACTTAACGCCCTGACGTGTACGGAAAGGATTTACAATCTTCTCGATTTTTTCGCGGTCGCGTCCCTCGCTAAAATTGGGTACGCACTCTACAATTTTCGTTGCACTTGCCATGATGATTTATTCTTTAGTAGTTTAGTCTTTTCGTCGGCGAAGTTAGCGCATTTTCTTGAGCTTACAGAGATATGGGCAAAAGAAGAGCTCCACCTCGTAAGAAACAATACTCATAGCACCATCATCTTAAGGAAAATAAAAAACGCATCTAACCCACGGAAGGAAAGATGCGACATCATAATAGGAAGGAGAGCAGCCCCACAAAGAAGTGTACCTACACCACCCCCTTCTTTTGCTATCAGCCCAAGTTGTCCCGGAAGAATTCGAATCCTCAATTTCAGAGCCAGAATCTGACGTGTTACCATTACACCACGGGACAATTCATTTAGAGCTACAACCCCACTCTAAGAAGGCAAACCAGGCTATGCTCCCTGCGAGATTGCGGTGCAAAGGTACAATAAAAATCCGGAAAGGCAACATCCCCGCTGATTTTCTTTCGCGCCCATCCCTCCCCCATTTTCAGGGCGAGAAGGGAGCGAAAAGGAGGCTGATTTCTAAAAAAGAATCAGCCGGAAAGGACTCCGACTTCTGCCTGAGTTTTTGCAAAAAACAGCCCATGAAACATTTTATTCCTGCCCTAAAAAGAAAAAAGCGCAGGGCAGCAAAATCCGAACATTTCACACCTAAAACAAAACCGATTTCTCTGCAAACCCCGCAAACAAGAGGAGACTCAAGAGCTCCCGCTCCCTAGCTCAGGAGAGAGCCTCCCCCTTACGATGGGATAAAAACGCCGTAGGGTGGTCTAAATTGGCTACTCCCTGAAATATCCTTATCTTTGCGTTAGTTGAATCAAACCTAGTACAAGACTATGATCAAAATTGCAGTGCCCACGCGAGACAATAGCGTGGACGATCACTTCGGGCATTGTGCCTACTACACGATTTTCAGCATCGAAGACCGAGAAATCAAAGCTTCGACCACGCTTCCTTCCCCCCAAGGGTGTGGCTGCAAAAGCAACATCGCCGCGACGTTGCAAGAGATGGGCGTAGGTCTTATGCTTGCAGGGAACATGGGAGACGGAGCAAAGAAAAAACTTGCAGACCATGGCATCGAGGTAATCAGGGGGTGCAGCGGTCCTGTAGAAAAGGTCGTAAAAGACTACCTCCAAGGCACATTATCCGACTCGGGTGTGGCCTGCCTCCATCACGACTGCCACTAAACGAAAAAATCCCCTTGCCCAAACAGCTTGAGCAAGGGGACTTCTTTTATTGGGATAAGGAATAGGTTTAGAGATTCGGATTGAGCGTAGCCCAATCTGCAACAGGGGGGATTATACCCATCTCAGCCACCTGAGCAATCATGGCGGCCAAGTGCTCTGCACTCTGTTTGAGGGCGGCCATTTCCTCGTCGGTCCCCTTCGTTTCAAGGCAATGCACCCCATCTTTGTCGATGCGCGTCTCCATCGCCATCATCACTTTGCCGTAATCAGCATGAGACACGTAGCACCCCGAAGGTAGCGTAAAAGGCTCGCCACCCATGGCAGCGGCAATCATCTCCACAGCCACATAAGAGGGACTTTGGAAGCTACTACGCCCCCGCAACTTAATGATATTGGCACCTCCTTTTACAACGCGCTCCTTGAGAGCCGTCCACTCCTCCTGCGAGAGCTTCTCTGTACCAATAAGCGAGAGCAGGGGTGTTCCATCCACAGCTGCCGTAGAGGCAAAGACTGCCATAGACTCGCCATGACCGCCATAGGTGCGGCAGAGAGTTACCTTGCTTTGGAGTACTCCGAAGTGCTTTGCGAGCTCGCTTTGCAGACGATTGGAGTCGAGAGCCGCCAGCGTGGTTACTTGCGAAGGCTTCAATCCGGAATGAATGAGCGTAACCAACCCTGTAATATCAGCAGGGTTGAATATGATAACCACGTGCTGTACATCCGGGCAATAACGCTTGATATTGTCGCCCAATTCCGCCGCGATTTGGCTATTACCACGAAGAAGATCCTCACGGGTCATACCCTCTTTGCGCGGAGCTCCCCCTGCGGAGATAATATATTTAGCACCACGGAGAGCCTCTTCTATACTCGAAGTAAATGTTAGATTGAGCCCCTCAAAAGCACAATGGCGCATCTCTTCTGCTACGCCTTCCAGCCCTTGGGCGAATGGATCGTAGAGACAAATGTTTGGAGTAAGGCGCATCATGGCGGCCGTTTGCGCCATGTTGGAGCCGATCATGCCGGCAGCTCCAATGAGCGTTAACTTATCGTTTGTTAGATAATTCATAGTGATATTCTTTTTATTATCATTGCCATACTATGGGAAGTAGCGTCTCCGGCCCTTTTATTGGGTAGGGATGTGCACACTCAACCTCCCTCGGAGAAGTGCCTGAAACCAAGCTACCAACTCCTAAGCAAAGATATATAAAAAGCGTTTGCCACGCACAAGAGGGAGACTACGTTGCACGTACAACGATAGGCACATCTTGCCAAGTCACAACCACTGAGTCTGCCGCAACATATTTAGAAGAGAGGGGGTCTTGCGAAGAGGTAGGGTACTTCTCCACACGAATCCCCATAAGGGAGCAAAGGAAATAGGGCAATACATCGGTAGTAAAGAGCTGATGCTTCACCGCCTCCAGACGCGAAACCAGATCGGGATGGAGCTGACGCATTTTGGGACTTATGTACACCATAAAGGGCACTGAGATTGACTTCCAGTGCGGAGCGTGCCCAAAGACATCACTCATATCGCCGGCTTCGGGGTCATACGTAAGGATACCATGATCTGCCACATAGACTACCACAGAGGGCTCTTGCGCATAGCGTTGAATGATCTCATGAAGCATATAGTCCGTGTAGAGGATACTATTGGCATACTCGCAAATTGCCTCGTTTTGGCTCTGATCCTTGAGAGGAGAAGGGAGATCTTCGGGCTTAAATCGGGCAAAATTACTCGGATAACGCTCTTTGCAAGAGGGGTGCGAACCCATCAAATGCACGAGTTCAAAAATCTTATTCTTGGGCAGTGAGGGTGTTTTACTCGTCAGCAAATGGGGCAGGACATCCCCATCCAGTTTCAACTCCTGAGCCCACCAATCGCGAGAAGATCGCACATTAGCGTAGTACAAACTATCCGAAGTGGAGGCAATCGCTGCCACAGGTTGGATAAACAAACCCTGCTTCTCTTGGTTGCTCAGCCAATAGGTATAGTAGCCGGCTTTCTGCAAAACGAGCGGCAGGGTAGGCGTAGCATCCCACGTAGAGAGCGTATCCGTCCGTTGGAAAAAGGTGAGTACTTGGGACAAAGAAGCCGCCGTATAGGGAGCCGGAGCCACGGCATTATCGAACAGAATCACCTCTTTGCTTGCAATTAGACTATCCAAAAAAGGAGTATTCGCCAAGGGGAAGCCGTAGCAATGATGGTAGGCACGCGTAGCAGATTCCCCCACAACAAGCACCAGCGAATGCGCCGAAAAAGAGGGGTCTTGATGCACCTCTCCACAGTCTACTCGGCGTAAAGCCTCCAGCGTCTCCTCTACAGAAGACATTTCCTCGGCGCACTTCATCACCCCTGTCGCAAGTCGAGTGATGGGAGTCATCACTTTATAGTTGGGGTAATTACTGCGGTAACTCGTAATAATGAGATAGGAGGAATAGAAACCACCTCCCAATAAAACCACGAGAGGGGCAGCCAACCAATAGGCACTTATCTCCCCCTTTTTCCTACGAGAAAAACGGTAAACGACATAGGCAATAGCAAGGCTCGCAATAAATAGCAAGAGGGGTAGAAAGAGATATTTTACGAGGCTGGCTCCCGCCATAAACTCTGCGGCTTCACGAGGATTCGTCGCCAAAATATTAAGCGCAATGCTATCCGTAAAAATCGTTTTGTAGCCGGAGATGAGAATTTGCTCCCCGAAAAAAAGTAGCGAGGCAAGGAACAGGAAAAAGCCAATTAGACAATGGCGCAACACTCGGTACCTATCGGGCACGAAAGCAACAAGGAGCGGAATGAAAAATCCCCACCCAAAAGTTTCGGGGAGGGAGAGGAGTGTCGAGTCGACCCTCGGGTCTGTATTGATAAAAGAATAGCGGAAATTGGAGCAGAGAACAAGGAGAATGATGAAAACTCCAACCCAAGAATTCCGATAAAAGCGTGTAGCAAGACGAGATAAAAAGGACATAAATAGCATTTTATTTACTTGTGAGAAGAGTCATTCAAACATATTCTTTGTTGCAGGGATCGCCAGTGGATCGGCATTCCTCTCAAGGGCACGAACGATGAGGGTACTGGGCAACTCCTGCAAAATCTCGGGGCGCACCTCCGTAAGAAGTCCCCACGTATCGTAAGAAATGAAGAGGAAGTCATACCCACGCAGCACCCCCACTCCATCTCCGGAAGTGAGCAGATTCGCCTCCTCCGGTACGAGCCCCAAATCGAGGGCAGGGGCATTTTCTCCGAGCGACAAAGGCAAAATGGCAATAGAAGCGTTGTGCGCTTTGGAGAGATGGCGAGCAAGGGGGAAAAGCACCTCCCTGTCGGTTGCGTCCTTTGCGAGAAGCAAAACCCGTTTGAGAGAGCCAAAGTGCCTATCGACAAAAACGCCCAACGAGCAATTCGTTTCTTCCGCAAATCGGGTCATTTTATCATTGAAGAGGGTACGAGCATTGAGGAGTACCTCGGGAGAGGTTATTGAGAATTTGCGCCAACGCTTCTGCAAAAGCATTCGGTAAGAGACCACATTGCGATCCTCCTCTTCACTGGAGAGGCTTAACCCTGCCCCCACGAGTAAGAAGCTATGATGGGGCAGATTCGCTTGATCAATGATCTCACTTGTCACTTGGTCACTTACCCTGTAGATAGGCTCTACAGAGAGACCAAGGTGGCGAGCTTCGCGCAAGGCGGGATGGAAGTTATCGGCAAAAAAAGTCTCTTCGTTAATTACATTCACATTATTGCTCATAGTAACGTGCAACAACGAAACCCCGGACGAGAGTTTTTCGTCGGGGAACAACTGCCGAGCCAAACGCAGGAGAAGCGCCCCCGTTTCGGGGCGACCAAATGCGATAAGGATGCGGTGCGAAAGGCGAGCCACAGCCTCCTTGGTTGGGCGATGGAAGTGTAGAAAGAGGTAATCGATAAGGTGAATTATAGGGGTGGTCATCACCGTTGTGACGAGTGTCATCAATACCAAAATTGCGAAGAACACGGGAGGCAACACCCCCATATCCAGCCCAATCTTGAGCACTACAAGCTCCATGAGTCCTCGGGTATTCATGTAAGCCCCGAGGTAAAGACTATCCTTCTGATCTATACCACACACGCGTGCGGCAACGTAGGTTCCCCCTGCTTTCCCCACAACAGCGACGAGCACAAAGAGGAGCAAAAGCAACCAGAGTTCACCCGAATTGATGAGCCCAAGCTCGGTTCGAAGCCCCGAGGAAACAAAAAAGAGTGGCAAGAAAATATTAAGTGACACATCCTCCACCTTCTCGGTCATCACATGCCGGAACTTCACGTCCTCCGGCATAATCAACCCAAAGATAAAGGCTCCGAAAAGGGCGTGCATGCTCAGGATTTCCGTAAGATAAGCACTCAAAAGCAACAGGATGAAGATAATACCAACCAGCCCCTTGCCCAGCAGCTCTTCTTTGTTGTACATACGCCCAATGAGAGAGAAGAGAGGGCGCAATACCCCAAAGGCCAGTCCCATATAGAGAAGCAGGAAAAGAAAATTGAAGAACGCACTGGCAACGCTTCCGCTTTGGGTTATGGCCATAATGGCGGCCAGCATGAGCCATGCCATAATATCCCCGGCAGCGGCGGTATTAAGAGTCAACTTCCCAAGATAGGTACGGCTCATATTGCGCTCTTGCACGATGCGAGCCAATACGGGGAAAGCTGTAATACTCATCGAAATACCGATAAAAAGAGCCAAGGGGAAGAAGGCAACTTCGGCAGCGTAGCGCTCATAAGTCACGATGCTCAGTAGCAATCCCAAAATAAATGGGATAAAAATACCCGACTGACTGATTATAATCGAGTTGCGCGCTTGGGCTTTGATGTCGGCAATACGCAGCTCCATCCCAATGGTAAACATAAAGAGGATAAGCCCGAATTGACTCAGAAGCTCGATATTGACTATGCTCTCCTCAGGGAAAAGCCACGCCGAAAGATCCGGAGCGACAATACCCAAGAGACTCGGTCCCAACAGGATACCTGCAATAATCTCCCCAATAACCGTAGGCTGCCCAAGCCGTGCAAAGAGCCACCCGACCCCACGAGCCACCGACAGGATAACCACGATTTGGAGCAACAGACGCCCAATAGTGGTAGCCACATGGTGCTGTACCCCTTCGCCAAAGGCCGTGAAAGCCCCTCGCAATCCGCCCGAAGTGGAGCCTGCCAAATCTCCCGAAGATAGGATAGGCGTAGCCACAGCTGCCGTAGCCCAAATAGCCCCAACGAAGAGGAGCAAAAGCACAAAATAGTAGACTAATGCACCACGCTTTTGGGTGGCAGATATAGGGGTAGGAGCTTCTTTCATGGAGCGAATCCTTCTCTAGAGATACAAAACAATAATACGGTGCAAAGGTACGAATAACGCTATAAAAAAGGTGCTCCCAAGAGCCGTAGCCCTAGGAGCACCTCCGATAAATCCTAAGAGAGGATAATTACTTTGTAAGCTCTAGAGATACTTTAGCAGAGGTCATCTCAAGAGGAGTTGCCGTGGGAGCAACAAAGGCTTTACCTCCACCTACGACCTCAAGTTTGAGGGCAGATCCCGGTGCAGCACCTTCGTCCGTCTTAAACTCAAGAGTAACAAGATCTCCCCATTCCTTCTTGAGGTTACGGGGCATAGCTACCACTATATGGTCTGTATTAGGGGTAAGTCCATTAGCGTTCAACGTCTTTTCCTCGGCAAAGAGCGGCAAGTTCATGTCTTCATCCGGGGTTTCTTTGAATGCATTTTCAACCACTTCTTGATTATACTTAGCCTTCTCTAGCACAGCTACACGATACACGGTTGTGTTTTCGTCAGGCTTGCAGACAAACTTAGCTGAGTTAGCCGTCTTTTCTTTGAGGGTGAGTGTAATGTGCGCTTTTTGCTCTGTACCTAATACCTTGGTCGTAGCTCTGTCGCTGTCAGAGACCTCACTATACTGACCATTTTTGTCCACAACTACAAGGTACACACCATGTTCTGTACCACTGGCAAGGTCCTTTATCTCTTTTTCTTCCTCGCCAACATGTTGCTTTTTAGTATCAAAATCAACACCAAATATAGTCACATAATGCTTTAGATCAGGGATACCCATCATCTGCATCAGCATTTCTCGATTGGGATCATCCACGGGCATTACGAGGTAAAAGTAGCCTAAGACATCGTCATTAGGGGTAAACTTAATCTTCAAGCTTGTACTACCGATATGGGTAAACTCAACCTTTACCTTAGGAGCTCCTACAAGAGCTGCTTTGGGGACTTCGAAAGGAACATACTTCACCTCTCCCGGACAACCATACTCATCTTGACCATAGAAGATGGCGTAATAGGAGTAACCTTGTTGTAGACCCGTGAGGTTGAATTCCATCTTAGGACCATTGGGAGTAACCCAGTGCGACTCCATCCTTGAGAAGGCATCCATAAGCTGATCCTGTGTCATTCCATCAATACCTCCACGGAACTGAAACTGCTCGGGGAATGCCACTCTTACCTTCTTAACATCAAGCCCGAAGTCAAACTCAAGGTGCATCCCACCCACTGTAGGGGTAGCAGGCTCCGTTATTTTAAGGCTTGCATTAAGATCGGGCATATCAGTCAGGAACATAACACTATCTGTATGATCTACCCAATAACCAACAGGAGAACCTCCCTTGGGATAGACTACCATGCGCTCACGCACTTGGGCATGAGAGCTAAAGCAAGAAGCGGCAGCAACACATGCACCTACAAAAAAAGTATAGAGTCTATTCATTTCTTTATGTATTTAATGGTTTGATTGTTGATAAGAATGAGATAAACACCGGGCGCCCACTGTGCTGTAGAGATGGGGGTGCCAGCTTTAAATCTGGGGTAAGAAGCAATAGCAGCCCCATTAGCAGCGTAAACAGCTACACTATGGAGGAGATCTGCATCAAGCCCTTCGAGGTAGAGAGCCTCCTCAGTATCACGCCATGTGATAAGCCCGGGCACTACTAAAGGAGAGAGAATCCCCGTAGGAGCATACTGCGTGGAGAATAGGCACTTAGTGATCTCTTTAAGAGGGAACACACCACCCTTGGGGAGCTCCGCATTATCTTTTGCAAGGAGTAGCATCTTACCTTCGGAAAAGGTGACCTTGGAGATCTTAGATAGCTCGACTACCTCACGCTCTGCCGGAGCCTGCCCCTCTACCACCAAAGACATGGGGTAGGTAGTTTGCCCACGGGCTACCCATGTCGCGAGGAGGAGCACAGCCGTCCATAATACAGTTTGTTTTTTCATCTCGATACGTGTTTTATTATGAATTATAAGAACTCTTCTTTATGTCTTCTCCCTCCTCTTCTCCTCTTTCCCTTTCTTGCTAACGTCTTCTAACCTGTGCCTACATGATTACACACAGGGGAGAGAGAACTGCTTATTTATTCTTATATGCCCTGCAAATATACCAAATTGTTTTGATCAATGACCACTAAGCAATAAAAATGAAACACAAAGCCATACATTGAGGTGTTTTTGCCGAGCAACACAAGTCTTTTCAGAGGAAAGTTCCCCCCCCTTTGAGCGGAACCCTCAACTCTCATATCACAAAGAAGATTGTATTCCGGAGCAAAATATCATACGGGTTTATTATCTTTGCAGGGACATAAATAGGCAACATGCAGTAATACACACACCACACGCATGATAAAGAGGCTACTCGATGTATTAATAAGTCTGATTGGGATAATTCTGTTATCTCCCCTTTTTATCGTTGTAGCCATCCTTATTAAATGCGACTCTCGGGGGGCCGTATTTTTTCGCCAAGCACGTGTAGGACGCAACAACAAAGACTTCGTTCTCTATAAATTCCGTTCCATGCACCACCAAGATTGGGGCAAGGATCAGCTTATTACCGTGGGGGACAACGACCCTCGCATCACGAGGCTGGGACGATGGCTTCGCCAGCTAAAGATTGACGAGATACCCCAGCTAATCAATGTACTAAAGGGAGATATGAGCCTGGTAGGCCCTCGGCCTCTCGTTCGCCAGCAGGTGGAGTTGTACCCCGATCTCTACCTACCCATCCTAGCCGTACGCCCCGGCATCACAAGCCCGGCCTCGATTTACTTCCGCCACGAAAACGCGCTCCTCGGTGAACAAGAGTGCCCGGAAATCTATTTTAAGGAGGTGATCATGCCCAAGAAGATTGAGCTCAACCTCGAGTATGTCAAGCATCATTCTTTTATAGGTGACGTCAAAATTCTTTTGCGTACGGCCTACCTCACCCTCTTCGACCGCTAAAAAATTCCTTTCCTTACACACCAGAGATCCCTTTCCGCCTAGAGCAGAGGGATATTTTTTTCTGTGAAACCCTCTCAAAAACACTGCCTGGAAATAAAAAGAATGGCAGCCTAAATTTTTTTATTTTTCAGGCAGCAGCAGAAAGTTTCTTGCCCTAGAGCGGCCGGATTTCCACCCTAAAGATGTTTCTTTTCCAGCCGGCAATTAAGGGAGTCGATAGGTACAAAAAAGAGAAGAGCACCCTCTACGTGGCACCCTCCTCTCTATTTTCTGACATAAAACAAGTCTTTAATGAGCTTCGAGCCAACTACTCCCTACCCCGATTTCCACCTCAAGGGGTACTCTAAGATTGGGGATGGCTTGGCACATCTCTTGGTGCACTAAGGCTCGCAACTCGTCTACTTCGGGCAAATAGGCATCGAAGTTAAGTTCGTCGTGTACCTGCATTATCATTCTACTCTTCATGTTTCGCTCACGCATTTTTGCGTCTATACGTATCATAGCCACCTTGATAAGATCGGCAGCCGTCCCTTGAATAGGTGCGTTTACAGCGTTGCGCTCAGCAAATTGACGCACAGTGGCCGAGCGACTATTGATGTCAGGCAGGTAACGTCTGCGCCCCAAAAGAGTTTCGGTATAGCCGAGCTTTCTTGCCTTTTGCACGCACTCATCCATATAGGCACGCACAGCGGGATAGTTCTCGAAGTAGCTGGAGATAAGGGCAGAAGCCTCGGAAGGATCGATATTGAGACGCTGACTCAATCCGTAGGCAGATATGCCGTAGATAATACCAAAATTGGCAGTCTTGGCATGGGATCGCTGCAGGGGCGTAACCTCCTCCGGAGCCACGTTGTAGATCCGTGCGGCGGTAGAGCGGTGTACATCTTCCCCCTCCACAAAAGCCTTTATCAAATGCTCGTCTTGACTAAAGTGAGCCATGAGGCGAAGTTCTATTTGCGAATAATCGGCACTCAAAAAAGTAAACTCCGAGCTGCGAGGCACGAAAGCAGAGCGAATTTCTTGCCCCATAGCGGAGCGAATGGGGATGTTTTGGAGATTAGGATCACTCGAGGAGAGCCGCCCCGTTACGGTCACGGCTTGGTTGTACGAGGTACGCAAGCGACCATCAGGATAGACCAATTCGGGAAGAGCCTCCGTATAGGTGCCAATGAGTTTTTTCAGCCCTCTATAATCCAAGATCTTCTGCACAATAGGGTGCTGATCCACACATTTGGAGAGCACTTCTTCGCTTGTAGAGTAGGTGTTTGTCTTTGTTTTCTTACCCTTGGCGTGCAAGCCCAGTTCTTCAAACAAGACCACTCCCACCTGCTTAGGGCTACTGACATTGAAAGAGTGACCAGCCCAGTGGAATATCGCGTCTTCCGTCTCGCGGAGGTCATTCGTGAGCTTCTCGGAGACCTCATGCAGTCTCTGTACATCCAATTGTACGCCCTCACGCTCCATGCGCTCCAGCACTCCGACGAGGGGCATCTCTACCTCCCAAAAAAGTTTTTCTTGCTGCTCTTGCTCTAGCTTCTCCCGAAGAAGGGGGTAGAGCCTGCGTACCACATCGGCATCTTCGGCGGCATAATCCACCAAAAGCTCCTCTGCAACATCTCGGCGCAAGTCGAAGTTCTTTTTCTCCGACAGGTCACTATAAGCAATAGTACGATAGCCTAGATACTGCTGCGCTAGGGTATCTAGGTTATGCCTCTGATCGGGAGCGATAAGATAATGCGCCACAAGCGTATCGAAGAGCGGAGTGGCGGACGAGACCCCATAGCGAGCCAAAAGTTTTTGGTCGAACTTCGCATTCTGAGCCATCTTGAGTATCTCAGTGTTACGCATGAGGGCATCGAGCGGCTGGAGGATGGTGCAAGCCTCATCAAAGTCTTGGGGAAGGGGAAGATAGTAGGCTTCGCCCTCTTCGGGAGCAAATGAGGCTGCCACAATAGAGGCGGTGAGCGGATTGAGCCCATCCGTCTCGGTATCGAAAGCAAATTGTTTGCTCTCGGCAAGGCGCGCCCAAAGCTGCTTCTGCTCCTCCCTTGTGCGTACCACGTGGTAGGTGTGCGCTGTATCTTTCAATGTCGTAAGCCCTTGTAGAGAGGCTGTTTGCTCAGGAGAGAAAAGAGAATTAGCCTCTGATGGCTCCTTCCCCTCGTCTTGACTGGTAGAGCTAGAGGAGAAGAGCCCCCCTCCCCAATCGGCTGTATCGCCCTCGCTTGGGAGCAAACGCTTGGCTAGCGTGTGCATCTCAAACTCTGCGAGCAGAGCCTGGAGCTGGGGCACATTCGGCTCTAAATGGCGGAAGGTCTCCCACTCCACCTCCATGGGTACCTCGGTACAAATCTTGGCCAAATAGCGCGATAAAAGGGTATTCTCCCGCCCCTCCTCAAGTTTCTTTTTGAGGGAAGGGGATAGCTCGTCGAGGTGCTCGTAAATGGCATCAATACTTCCAAACTGGGTAAGTAGCTCCGATGCTTTTTTCGGCCCGATACCCTTACATCCGGGGATATTGTCGCTAGCATCCCCCACCAAGGCAAGGTAATCGACCATTTGCGAGCAGTGCACAAGGCCAAACTTCTCACAAACTTCGGCCTCGCCCCACACCTCAGCCCCTTTAGTCCCCGGACGATACATGAGAGAATGCTTGGTAACAAGCTGCCCATAATCCTTGTCCGCAGTAACCATATAGACCTCAAAGCCCTCTTTCTCGGCACGCTGAGAGAGGGTGCCTACCACGTCGTCTGCCTCATAGTCGGGTACCTCTATGGCCGGGATTCGTAGGGCTTCGAGCAAACGCTTCACTTGGGGGAATGCCCAGAGGATTCCTTCCGGCGTTGCATCGCGTTGTGCTTTATAATCAGCATACTCTCGGTGACGAAAGGATCCTCCGGCAGGGTCGAAGACCACTGCCAAGTAGTCGGGCTTCTCCTTTTTAATAATCTCTATGAGGCTATTGGCAAAGCCCAAAAGAGCACTTGTATTGTTTCCCTTGCTATCGAATCGGGGGGTACGAATAAAGGCAAAGTAAGCTCGATAAATGAGCATACTGGCATCGAGAAGAAAAAGTCTTTTGCCGGTAAAGGTAGAGTTCATTGACGATCTTTCTTTTAGGACTTCTCCGAGGAGAAGAGGAGGTTATAACCAAGCTATTGCGTTAGATTGATGCGGAGTGAGACACCAAAGTTCCTGTTACGTGTGGGGAACGAGGCTGTACTTACGAGCGGATAATTCATGTTCCAATCATAGAAGGCGCGCAGGGTAAGCATACGGCTGAGGGCATAGTCCGCACTAAACTTTAGGGTGTGAGCGATATTGCCATTGGTGGCTTGCGAGAAGTTCTCTTGTATCTTACGAATCAGCATAGAGGTGCGGCTGTAACTGTAGTCCAGACGCAACGTCATGGAGCCGCCCGAGGTCAAGAGGGCATCTTTAGCTTTGCGACCAGAGGGCCTCTTGCGCTTAATCCCTAGCCACTTAAAGAAGTCGTCGACCTTGTAACCAATCCCGGCAGAAATCTCGTTAGACGACGACTCAATCAACTGGGATGCTGTGATATTGAGGTTAAGGGCGCGACGTTTATTCCAACGTGAGGAGAGCGTCATCCCACTCTTGAAGGTAATCTCCAACCCGATGAGAGGATTAAAACCCTCTTGTAGGGCAACGGAGGGAATATCGTAGGGCATAGCTGCAATACGTTGTCCCGCAGTTGAGGAGCCAGAAGAGAGGTCATCGGCTGCAGTTTTCCTCAAAAAGCCGAGAGGAGTTTCGTCCTCACCAATGGCATTCCAACCTAGGAGGGAAGCATAGTTACCCACGGTGTAGGTAGAAGTATAGGTATGCGAGAGGGAGAAGTTGCGGAAGAGCTCCGAGAAGAGAGGGGATTTATTCAATCCTGTATAGGTGATACTCCAGTTAGGGAGCAGACTCTTGAGGGAGGGGAAGGGAGAGAGAGAGACAGAGCCCGGTGCGCTCGCCGTATAGGCGGCAAGGAAGGCCGGTATCAGTACATCTGCACTATTCTCTCGTACCGTAAAGGAGGAAGAAGGAGCATGAGCCTCGTAACGCTCTCGCAGTCGCTCCGCAATAATGGAGCGGAACGCGAGGAATTGGCTAAAGGCAGCAGAGGCGTATCCGTCACTCGCCTGAGCTGTAGCAAAAAAGTCTCCGAGCCCGATGGTGGTCATCATAAAGGATCCGCCCCAAGTGCGTGGCATGCCTTCAAAAACAAATTGGGTCTCCTCGCGTTGCGTACTGTTGCGGTTGGCATTGAGGGTAATACGGAGATCTTTGATCGGTTCTAGCGTAACACGTATCCCAAGGTTGTCGGTTTGCGAATAGGCGGAGGGCCTTACATTCTCCTGCAACTGCGTAAGCCATCCACGACGAGCCGCCTCCTCTACAAAACTATTGTCCGTGAGCCCAAAGGCAAAAGCAAGCCCCGGAGCAAGGAGATCACCCTGCCGCGATTGCCCTCCTACGCTGCCTATCTGTGGCATGAAGCCCGGTAGGTTGAGATTATTGGTGTGGTTGTAGGTAATGTTTATGTCGCGCACCATCATAAGAGTGTAGGCAAGATGCTGCACAAAGCGAGAGGGTTCGTCCGGTTGGGTTGCCTTCTTGCGCGCCTTTTCGTTCTCTATCGAGAGGGCAATCTGTACCGTATCGAGGTTTTGGATTTCCAGCGAATTGTTGTCTATCGTGCGCGTCTTGAGTTTGTACGTTTTGCCGGAAGCGGTGCGAGCAGAGACCTTTAGGTTACGGCTCCCCAGGTTGTGACGCACCACAATGGCACTATCGGCACGGAGCGTAATGTCCTGAGTATATCGGAGAGGAGCCGAAGCTTTTTCGGGTTTTTGAGCTTCGGGCTGCCGTCTGCGGATTGTTGTATTGGACGGGGTAGCGTTCAACGCCTTCTCGGCTTGGGCTAAGAAGGGAATTTGTCTGTAGAGTTGCATAAAGCCCAGCACCAAAGATCCGTCGATACGTGCCTCATTGCGGATAATATTACCAAAAGAAACGCCATCGGCTCGCTGCGCTCCCAAATCCCAATTGTAAGTACCGGTATAACTTAAAGAGCCGTTAATCCAACTCATGTATGGGATGAGCGCAAAGGGCAGCTTCCAGGTAAGGGTTGCCGTTTGATCGTACTTTAGAGGACGCCCCAGCTCGGCAATGCTGCGATTAACCGAGTCACGCCAAATCTTGTAAAGGTCGGGCTCTAACTGACGATTGACCTGTACATGAGGCTCTTCGATACGTGCATTGGTACCCGAGCGGAAGGAGAATTGAATATCCGAAGTCAGTGCCCAATTGAGTGTGAGAGCTCGGTTCCACAAAAAGTTTTGCACAAATGTAGCCGGCAAAGAGGGTGCATTGGCTACCCCCGGTATGTAGTTGCGCACTTGCTGCTCGCTGTAGTTGCGCACCATCTGAGAAGAGAGAGCAATCTTCGAAGGCAACCAATTGATCTGATAGCTCTTGAGTGAGGAGACGAGATTGCTCCCCGACTTGATCCAACCAAAGGGTTTGAGGGGGGGGACTATGGGCGAATAGTCATAGGTAAGCCCCGCTTGCCAATCGCGCCTCGAGTCGTAAACAAGATCGGGCGTCTGGTGATTACGTTGGTTGTAGTTATAGCTAAAAGAGAAGTTGGCAGGGTCGTAGGGCATCGGGGTTTTGCTTTTTACATCCACCCGTATGTTGTTCAGAGAAAGAGAGTGCGTACGTGTCTCTGTTATCGCCATGCGCCGTATCGAGTCTCTCTGCGACTTGTTTGTGGTGGCTTTGAGAGCCTCCGAGAGTAAGACGTCTTGGTCAAGAGGATTATAGCGCGGAGTTATCACCTCATTGCTGTATGCATAGTAGAGGGGGATAGATACGTGTGCCTTCTCGGGGAAGAAACGCCCCATTTCGAAATTAGAGGAGACGTTGATTTGCTGTAAATCTTCGAGCCGACGCTGAGAGAGAGACTGGTCTAATGCACCAAATCCGGCGGTTTGTATCATCCCTCTTGCCGTCACACTTCCCCAGTCACTTACCTGCAACTGCATATCGGCATTGGCTGCCCAACCGCCCTGTTCGAGGTAGTCGCTCAAACGCAATTCGTTGACCCATACCTCCGCACTCTTGCTACCTTGCCCTCCATTGCGCACCCCTATCATGATGGTTTTCACATTGGAGAGCGAGGGATTACCCACTACGGTGATGGTATTACGGGGGTTCTCAGGGTCGGGAGCGGCGTAGCGCAGAGAGAAGTCTGCCTTGGGATTACCCTTGCTTTTCTCCATATTTCGCTCGCCCTTAAGGTCGGTAAGGTGCGAAAAGAGGATGGTCATTTTATTTTCGTCCGGCCACACAGTACGCCTGTCTGCGGCTACATCGGAGCTATAAAGCCCATAGGGAGAGAGCTTGAGAGGTATGGAATACTCGTAGTAATTATTGCGATAATCGCTTCCCAAACGGATGAAAACGGAGAGGTCTCCATCCCCAACGGCATCGGCGGCATCCTGTATGCGCTCGGCATGCGTAAAGAGCTCTAGCTTTTTGTATCGACGGAGATCCAGCCCTGTATTGCGGTACACTGCGCGCGCATCCCCGGGGGCTAGATCTCGGATTTTCATGCTTAGCGATTGCTCATTTTGCTGTGTAGCCTGCGACTGTGAGGGGTCGATACTGCGCAACACTCCGGGAGGAAGCACATAATTAATAGGCTGACGGTCCCCATTTTCTTCGATATTAACGGCGCTGACTTCCATCGTCGCCTTAGTGGCAGGCAGTAGCGAGGGGTCGTGCAACTCTCTATCGTATTGACGCCAATCCCCCCGTACCAATTTGAGGGTACCAAAGCGAAGGAACGTAGCTTCGCGGAACCCCGTTAGGTACATACGCATAAAGCGCACCGTCTTGAAGTCTGCAATACCGCCAATCTTGCGGTCAAACCCTCGCACCGGCACCTTAAACTGATACCAATTGACCGTCTCTCTCGAGCCATTCGCTAGGGAGACTGTGGCCGGACGTACGTCTACGATATGATTTTTGCCCACCACCATATCGGCAGGTTTGAGCGAGATTTTGTACTCAAAATACTTCTCATTTTCGTTGAGAGTATTGTCTTGATTTATATCTTCCGCATCGGGTACGGAGCGGCTGGCCGTGCTATAGGGGTCGTTGTTGTCGGTCGCCTCGGCACTATTGCCCTGCACGCCATTGTAGTACTTGTAGCGGTCGAGGATAGGAGCTTGAGCCGCATCAAAGGCGGCATTGCGGAAGTGCATAAAGTTATCCCCTGCGGGGTCGGATAGGGGACTCATGGGGTCTCTCTCCCACTGAGATAGCACGGCTCCTCCCACCTTGCTGCGGATCGCGTTGAGGTAATCTACGTAAGCCGGCCAAGTCTTCTCCTCTTCGTCGTTAAGTCCATTGAACCCAACATCCTGCTTTGCACGTGCCCCGGGCGAATTGTCGAAGGCATAACCTGCCCCCTGCCTTAGGGGTACTTTACCCCAAATGGTACGCTCCGTAGCTTGCGGATCGTCGTTGATGGGCATCCCATTCTCAAAGAATTTCTTTTCATCCTTGAGTACCTCTTCGCTCACTTCTCCCAGGTTGATGTACAAGTCTCCTCCCTGCCCATCGCGATTGTAGATGAAGGGATCGAGCAACCAAAACTCTACATACTCTATGTTTGCGGCCTCAAAGTCACTCTGGTCTACCTTACGCATAATCCCACCCCAGTTGTCTTGCGGATTAGAGAGTGTGCCATCGGGCAATAGGGCATTGGCGTTTAGGTTGTAGGGGCCACGCTCTTGGGGATAGTACGACAGGCTAAAAGTCTGCAAATAACTCAAATAACTCTGCCCGTAATCGCGGTAGGGGAAGAGCTCTTGCATACTTACCTCTCGCACATAGTGATTGCTAAGGAATTCGGGATTATTGCGGATATAACTAGGCGTTAAAGACGAATTGGCGCGATTGAACATGGGGTCGATATAAAACCACGACAACCTAGCGCGCCTATTGCCGTAGCGAAGGTCGTTGCTAAGAGCCGCCTCGGGGAACAAAGCCGAAGCTCCGTCCTGATACGGAGTGGAGGCCAGCATCCAAGCATAGGGATTCATCAAATCTATATACCCTTGGGAAGATTCGAAGTCATCGATGTAGCTGTACCCCTTGGCATATCGCCCTTCGTAATGCCCCGGGATGAGGTGGGCGAACTCGGCATTCAGCTTCAATTCACTCGGTTTTGTGAGATCGAGGAAGGGCAATTTGTCTATCAAATTGGTAAGTCCCTGCCACTCGGTGCGATAGCTCAGGTTGGCTCCCCAGAGAGTGTTGCTCATCGATTCCGCCCCTATGGCGCTCTTGGTGGTAAGAGGCAGCTCCGAGAGGTGCATAAAAGAGGCTCCAACGGTGAGGTCTTTGCTGAAGCTATAATTGGCATCGAAGCCCACCACCGTTTTGCGTTGCATGTTCATGAGTCCCTTATTTTCGAGGGAAACATCAATGCGTGTACCGCTATTCAAGATCGATTCGTTGATGATAGTCACGGTACCCATAGCGTAGTTGACGGTGTAATCTACATTCTCCGTAAGGAGAGCTCCCCCGGCTGTAACTCGCACCGAACCGGGCGTAACGTTGGCAATACCGGCACCAAGACTAATCTGCCCCGAGGAGGCCGCCTTGTACTCCCCTCGCAGGATAAACTTATCGCGCTCGGCAGCCTGTCGCGCCACCACGGAGGTGTTGTCGTAGATCTCTTGGTATACATACTTATCGGCAATGGCATCATCCCCGAGTCGCTTCCGCAGGGCTTTACCAAAAGGCTCTACCGTGGTAAAGAAAATCAATCCGCGGCGCGCCTGCACAGTGTAGCCCTCCACAAAGTCGAAAACCCCATCGGGATAGGCCTCTCCTCGGCTATCGAGGCGGTCCATACCAAGGTATTGTAGGAGAAGTTTCCCCTTTGCATTCCCCTCATCAAGATAGGGAAGAGCCGTCCCGGCCTCGTCATTACGATAGTATATATCGAGTTTGAAGCGATCTTGTTGCAGGTCACTTACATTGGAGCCTAGGGTGTAGACGTTGCGCATCATAAAGTACCAATAGGGAGCCGATGGGGTCATGGCCGATCCTTTGATAAGCTTTACATAAAGATTGTCGCTGCTGTTTTCACTTCGGTCTGTACTGAACTCTCCCACTTGGTAGACCTTCCCTTGATAGGTATACTCGTAAGCGATACCGAGCACTTCGTCAGCATTCAAGCGCGTATTGAGTGAGATGTAACCGAGCGAAGCGTTGAGCGTGTACTCATTAGGCGTCAGGCGGCGAGCACTCTCGAGCTTCTCGTAATCGGTTCCTCCCACAAAATGCCCCTGCAATAGCTGCCCCACGCGATCGATGCGGCGGAGATCCGGCTTAGAGAGCAACTCCTCGTAGAGCGAATTGGCACTATTGTCGGGCGCACCTCCCGTCTTATGCGTGGCAATTACCCCGGGCGCCGTAAGCTTCTCAGGCTCCCCTAAATCCGTAAAGGCAACAATATTGCGCGCCTCCTCAAAGCGTGCGCGTTTGTTGGTAATCCACACTTCTACACGATTGATCACCACCCCCGACGAAACAAACGGAAGGGTAGAGAGGGCATGATCGTAGCCATCGCGGAAGTAATGCCCGAGGAAGAAGTGGCGGTTTTCGTCGTAATTGTTTGCAGAAAACTCAAATGGTGTGGTTTGTGCTCCACGCTCCGAACTCACTCGCTTGGTCTCTGCCTCTTGCTGACTCACCACCATGCTGAGTTGGAGCTTGCCAAACTGCATTTTGGTATGAATCCCAAAGAGAGAGGCTCCGCCTTGGATGAGCGAATTTTTGGGTTGTAGCGAAACGCTCCCTGCCTCCACAAGCTTAATAATATCGTCTTCTTCTCCCTCATAAGCAAGTTTGAGCTTACGAGCATCGGTATCGAAGGTCGTTTCTGTGTTGTAATTCAAACCAAAATTGAGCTTCGTACCTACCGAAGCCTGTACATTGGCTTGTATCTTCTCGTCAAAGTCGAAGAAGGTATGACTGCGAGCATTCTGAGGGAGGGAGGGATTGTCCGTTGCGTTGGTTTTTACACCAAATAGTAGCTCTGCCGATCCCTGAGTACGCAATTTCACCCCTCCGGGACCAAAGATTTTTTCGGCAGGTCCCAGCTCAAAACCAAAATCGAAGGGATTGAACTGCTGCTTCCCCTCTTCCTTGGCTCCCTCCCGATCGCGCTGTGCAAAGTAACTTGTGGCATCGCGTCGCTTGAGGTAAGCGAGGTATTGTTCTGTGGTGTAAATAATGGGAGTGCCGATGCGCTTTCCATTGAGAGTGGTCACGTATAGGTAGCAGCCCGTGGCTCCATCGTAGATAAATTCGCTCTTTAGCTGGGATGGATTGCGCAAATCCATGGGATGCTTCCGAGCAATATCTTCGGCAGTTTGGGGATGCGTCTTCTGTACTTTGGGACGATGGGTAGTATCTGCAACAGAGGCAATGCGGTAGGGCACTCTAGGAGAACGCACCAAGGCTCCCCCTCCCCACCACGAAGAGAAAGCGAGGAGAGCTAGGGCTAGGACAGCCAAAAACCAACGTCTCTGTTGCTGCGACATATGGGGAACCGGCTAGCAAAAAGGGTAATCAAAGACGCTTTAGAGCCTGCTTGATCACCTCCTCCACAGGGAGATGAGCATCCGCCCCAAGCACAGCCTTTACCGCCTTGCGGATAGCTGCCTCGGGGAATCCCAGCATCTTGAGGGCGCGTTGAGCCTCGTCGCTCACAGCCGCGACCTCGGGAGCATTTCCTCCCTCGGGCACCCCCTCCGAGAGGTCGTAGGCACTCAGGTCGATCTTTCCTTTGAGATCCACCACAATACGTTGCGCTGTTTTGAGCCCAATCCCCTTTACATTCTTGAGCAAATCCACGGCTCCGTTACCGATAATACTTGCCAAATCGTTGGGCGTATACGAGGAGAGAATAAGGCGAGCGATACTAGGCCCCACCCCCGAAACAGAACAGAGTTTCTCAAAAAAAGCTCTACTCTCCTCCCGCACAAAGCCATAGAGGAGATGGGCATCCTCTCGAATGATCTCGGTTATCCACAGACGAGCAGAGGGTTTCCCCTGCAAAGCGGTGTAATCTGTGAGTGTTATGTTTATATCGTACCCCACACCTCCCACATCAAGCAGGGCATTTGTTGGGGAGAGTCGATCTATTTTTCCTTCTATATAGGCAATCATATAAATATAACGCATGAGGGGCTCTGCCTATTGTGATTAGGCCGAACGAGAAGCTCTGTATATCTCCTTCTTACAGGAAAGGGGGACACTCCACAACAGAGCATCCCCCTCTCTCTATCAAATTTATCTTGCTACACCAAGAGCATTAGCGATGAGAGATTTGTACCGAATAGGCATTTTTACCGCAACGTACAATGTAGGCTCCCGAGGGAAGGGCTCGTACATCTAAGCGAGCAAAGCCCTCTATAGCCCGGGTTTGGAGCAATATCTGCCCATCCAAACCATACAATTGGACAGGCTCTTGGACAGTTAACCCCGAAATGAAAATGAAATCACTCGTAGGATTGGGGTACACTGCAATGGGGGTCTCTCCCGAAATCTTAGGAGCATTGGCGGTGGGAATGCCGTTGTAAGGGGATTCTTTGAAGTCTGCATCTACCTGATAGACTTTCCAGAATGCATCCAGAGCAATCTTTACGTCGGTGTCTAAGCATTCATTTTTCTCATCTTCTAGCCCCGTACCATACACTACAATAGCAGCTTGGGGATTAGCGCCTTCATAACGACGAGGGAGAGACTGCATCATGCGCGTCATATCGGCCCCCTGTATCTTATTGAGGAATACGGTGGCACTATACAGCATAGGACTTGCAAAAACAACCTTATCAAGTTCATTGGCATGTAGCTGCACCATCTCCAGCTTCTTGTTCTCAGAAAGATTGATTTGAGACAAGTTGCACCCTGCCAAGGTCAAGTTTTCAAGATTTTTCCATTTAGAAGGGTCTACGCCAAAAAGCGAAGTATTGCTACATTGTAACTCTATAAGCTTATCCGAGGGAGCAACATCTATTTTGTTGATTTTGGTTGAGAGGGCAACAAAGGCTTCGAGGTCTTTTGCATTCTTTAGATCCAATTCCGTAACAGGACAGCGAGATACGTCCACTCGCTTTAGCTTTACATGCTGAGAAAGGTCGAGAGAATTGATCTTTGGATTATCCGCACAAATAAGCACTTCCAGCTCCTTGTTGCCGGAAATGTTGAGAGAGGAAATCTGGCACTCAGTGAGATCGAGGTAGCCTACCTTACCTGTTATGGTAACAGTTTGGCTCGTCAAGACATACTCATCACGCCTATAGTGATATTGCCAAAACTCGGCACCTTCGACATTAAAATCGGCATCATCTACGCCCTTAATACGCATATGGATCTCCTTACGAACGGGGATCTCGGTGGTAAAGGTGATCTTATCTTCTGTATAAGACGGCACGTAGTCTTGTCCCTTGTAGTCTTTGCGGTCTTCGGTCTTTGTTCTCCAATGCTTCTTTCGTGCAATTTTCACATCGCTCACGAGACACACATTCCCTTCAGTATACTTGGGATTATCGCCTGTGATAAAGACCCAACCCTCTTCCATTCCATCTTTGTTACGATCGGGGAGATCATTCATCAACTTGGTCATTTTCTCTCCCTTGATTTTATTCCCAAAGAGGAGAAGAAATCTCAATCCTTCGCAACCCGTAACATCAATTCCCTCTAGAGCAGCCGGAGCAAAAGAGGCCACCGACAGGTTCTTTAGGTTGGCAATGTTTACGGAAGTAAGCCCCGTAAATCCGGCTCCAATGGTCTTCATCTCGGCATTCTTGCTGAAATCAAGTTCTTGCAAATCCGGATTATTATTGATGTAGAGCTCCGCTAACTCAGGACACTTCGTAAGGTCGATTTTGGTGATGGCACAATTCTCCACAGAGAGCATGGAAAGAGGGTAGGTATCCGATCCCTTAAAGGTGACCTTGTCCGAGGTGAATTTGTAGTAACGAGTTTCATTAATATGATACTCATCCCACTCGCTGTGGTCAAATTCTACTCCGTCCATCTGCCCGTCGGGGATAGATGCGGCAATAACGACAGTCTGCCCTTTAGGCTTGTTGTGCTCCATCGTAATAACTCCCGCCTTCGAAGCTCGTAGAGGAGACCTCCGAGGCTCTACATTCTTATCTTTATCCCCCATGGGGAGAAGATGTTTCGTCCTGAGGGAAACAAGAAATGGAGTTTTTGCTTTAGTCTGCTGAGAGAGTGGCTGCCCAAAAGCAGAGGAAAAAAGAGCCATCATCGCAACCACGAGGCTCATAATTGTAGTTCTTCTTTTCATAGAGTTCTAATAACTTCTTTCGACTCAAAACGGCTATAATGAGGAGAGATTTCAAATAAGAAGAGCACTGCTAAACAGAGACTTCTCATTCCACCCAAAGTTACAAAAAGATTTTACGTAAAGCGCACTTGTGTGCAGAACGACAAGAAAATCAAAAATTTCTTCACGAGAAAGGGTAAAGGAAACAGGCTAATATCCAGTAGGGATACAGGTCAGAAACTTTTTATTTTTCAGGCAGCAGAGAAATATTTTATAGCCTGTAATGGGAATAGGTTTCAGGCTAAAAAGAAAATGGATAAGGGCAGTCTCCCAAAAAGAAGCCCCCTCCTTCTTTCATATAGAAAGGGAGGGGGAACTTCAGAAACACTCTAAAACGAATACCATTAATTCGTGACATGAATTTCTTTGGGGGCAAAATACCTCTCAACAGAACGTACCTCTATAGTCTCTGCCGAGCCTGACTTATTCGACTTGAGATTGCACTCTATACGTCGCCCTGCAGGCATAGGCTTGGAGAGAGTATACTCATAGCAAGTCCTTCCCTCTACTCGTTGGAAAGAAAAGCCTTGCCCATTAGATGGATAGAAATGATCGGTAAACACTCTGAAAGTAATGGGGAGCAATGCTTCGCTAAACTCATCCGGGAGAACGAACTCAATCTTTAGGCTAGCTCCTTGCGTCTTAGTGACCCTTACGTTTGAGAGGTTCGTTTGATCATTTGCCTTAAAGCTCTTATACTCGTAATGCCTACGAACCTCTACGCGTACAAGGCGTTTGAGGTCTTCATTATCACTCACCCCTACAACCACATCTGAGGTAAGGACTCCCCCTCCTTCCCCAGGCTGAGGCGCAAAATGGAGCGTAATCTTACCACTCGCGTCTACAGTTGCACTTGTAACGGCGTCTCCTGTAGACCTTACCGTGAGCTTACTATTATCTTGAGTGGAGGTAGCCTGGTTGGGGAAGTAGCGGGCGTTGAAAGTGGCCTCACGCTCATTATTGGCAAGAGCAAAGAATGTCTTGTCTATTTCTAGGCGACCTAGCCCATCTGAGAATGAGGGATACATCTGCACCTCGTCCGAGAGAGCGATATTGTTGGCAGCTGCTCCGGCAAGAGCCAGCTCGGGGGTGGCATACCCCTTCACACGCACATCCTTGATCGTAACTTTGAAATAATGATTACGCAGGAGGTGGTGGCGCTTAGTCTTGTCATTCTTATCAACAAGGTCTATCTTGTAGTACGAAAAATCGGCATCATTCCCAAATTTTGCCTTTAGGATGAGACAGGGTACAGATGGAGAGAGGGTGTTATCTCGCTCATACACGTAGAAAGGGCTCGCCCCATCCGTAGCATGCCAAGGCTTATTGTTGGCAAAAGGAACTCCTGCAGGCTCTGTGGGGATAGTAACCGGTCTCTTAAAGGCCTGGTCCCGATCAGGAGCAGAGGGATCGAAAGGTGCCAATGTACCTTCTGCCAGCGTATTGTAGATACTATAGGTAGCCTCTTTGATGGCATCCGTATCCACAATTAGATTGCACTTTGTCATATTACGAAGAAGCAGAATGGGTCCCAAATCGGTATTCTTCTGTACGCTATTATACTTCTTGCGCGCCCACATGGGGATGGTGGTGTGGGCAGCAGCCTTGAAGGAGGGAAGCATCTGCATTTCGTCCCGCCCTATCCATTCACTCTCATTCGTAAGCGATGCATTGGCGACAAAATGAATGATACGAGGTTCTGCACAAGGTGTAATAGAGGCAGTGTACGTCCTCGTTGGGCCTTGCGAGGTGAGCGTAGCCGTTGCTTTTTCCACAAAGTGACCATCGCGGTCGAAGACCCACAACTCGAGGCTACTGATGCCACTCTCATCAAGTCCTCCATCTCGTACTGTCGAGAAGTCGGGCATATCTATAGAGAAGTGTACCTGCTCCCTACCTGTAGGGGAGGGCAACTCTTTGGAGGCACATGCCGAGAGTGCCAGTAGAGCTACTAGGTATAAAAGTATTTGTTTCATTGCCTTCATCTCTAAATCGTATTATCTTTTACATCACGAACACAGCGCACATGAGCCTTATCTTCATCGGCTCCCGTATTCCAATTATCAGGGTTTGTCATCCTCATTGCCTTATTTCCTAAATAAGCATCCCAATAAAAGGGCCCCGTCATGATTCGTTTTACGGCACTCTTGGAGTCATTCTGCAATTTATCAATCAGCTCAATCTCTGCCTCTGTTGGGAGCCTCCAGTCATCAAGAGTCAAGTATGTACCATCCTTATTTTTCCTGGTCTCTGTATAAATAGCACAACTATAGGTTGCACTCCTTCTGCGACTTTCGGGATCCCCTACTTGCGGGTGCGAATAGCTCCCTCTATAATAGTAAGGCATGGGACGAGTTGCTCCCAACTGGGAGGCTAGCTCGAACGATGGAGACACCATTCTGGAAGTTTCTTCATCGTTCTTAGTCAGATAATGAGTTTCTTTGTACACATTCTTATCATAAAACTTCACGGGTTCTGTAGGAGGGAACCCAAGTATCATACCTGCCGGGGGAACTAAGATCCGAATGTGATACATAGCCTTATTGTTGAGACCCGGTGCCAAACCTCCACCAGGCTGAAGACTAGAACTTGTACCCATGGTATGGATTATGAAACTTGAGGGAACCTGCGTAACCTTCACCTTTTCGGCAAGACCAGAAACCCCATTTGTTACCTCAAATTCTATATACTTAGGTACATTATTTACTGGAATAGAAGAGTTGATATGAATGGTATTGGCATCGAAGGTAATAGTAGGATACTCTGCCATCCCTTGAGTATAGGAGATCGTCTGTGTCACCCCTTGATCGTCTACAAAGGTCGCATACACCTTTTTGATACTGATAGTAATGGGATGCTTTGACGACTGATAAGGAAGGCTATACTGAGTCGCATTCTTTATCTCCACATCATGCTCGGCAACAACGAGGAACTGCGTTGCGGGTAGACCATAGGAGTCTTCGTGTTTGCTCCACTCTTCTATCGAGATAGCCCCTGTTACAAGTTCCGGATTTTCGGGGGAGGGAGAGCCAATAATTTCTATTCGGAGAGATAGCTCATAGAGTTTATTGGACTGTAGGGATTTTTGCTGAGGTTCCAAAGGCACTTTGTAATAGTAGTCCTTAGCCATATTGTCGCTTTCACCCTCTTTCTTCATTTTGATCTGCACCATGAGCTCGGGGCGCTGGCCTAAAGCTGCAGGCGAAGCCCACTCGTTGTAGTACGAATAGAAGTGCATAGCTTTACCTCCGTTGGGCAACACTTCGGTCACAGGGCGGTAGTCTGTTGTTTTGTATTCGGCAGTAGGAACATTCTCCGCAGTTGCCAAATAGCCCCGATCCGCATAGTTACGGAGTTTGACCTGGGCATCTCCCACTTGCACGTAGCCGGCAACGTCTACAGTGGGTCGGAGTACTCGTACCTTGGCAGCCACGCGCTTGAGACCAATAGAACCCAAGTTTCGACCGGCTTGAGTGGCCATGTCAATCTTCTTATTAGTCGCACTCCCAATCATCACAAAGCTAGTGGGAGCCGTGGCATTAAGCTCATCTGTAACTACCTCCTTGAGGAGAGCGGCTTCGGTGGCAGGTGCTACAAAAGAGGCTTTGTTGCACACAACGTACACGTTGAAGCTATTAACGCCATTGAGTTGCGCCTTCTTATCATCGGGCACCGGTATGATGTAGTGACGCCCTGGGGTGGTAATACTTCCATTTGGAGTGATCCCTCCTTGTCCGCTCTCTTTACTTTGCCAAAAGAGTTGCCCTCCTTTGTAGAAAAGGACGGTAATGGAAGATACGGTATTCTCGTTGTAAGCATCTTCTCCCACCTCTGTAGCGCGAAGACCTGTTGGTGAGACTTGCAATTGAAGCAGCAAAGAATTTTTTCCAACATGAGCCCCGCCATCGCCAAGAGACTCTCTAGTACACCCCACACTTGCAAAGAAAAGTGCAATCGTAGTAAGGACAAGAGGGAATATATATTTACGGATCATCGTTTCGAGTAGTAGCTAAAATTTAGATTTCTGTATAATCTCAATGCGGGTAAGGCGTACCCCCCCCTCTTTTTTGAGCACGACTTCTTTACCATCTACTGTAAAGTAAAGCTCAGTCTTACGGGGCTTATTGCCAGGCACTTTCAAAGGGACAATCGTAACCGTATAGTCCCTATCTACATTTGTATCTCCCGAGGTATCCCCCTGGAGACCAAACTCCAAACCATTGGTAAGAGTAGCCTTCCAGTGACTTCCTTCTGTAGCTTTAATACGGATCGTTACAGAGAAAGGATGCTCTCTAGATGTGTAATTAGGGCCGGGGAATACACTACTAGGGGCCAGCTTGCTCTGCTGTGGCTCCAAGATTTTATGCTCTAACTCTTCCACATCCCAAGGCAAAACTTCGGTAGTAAGCATCAAGAAAGAAGACTCTCCCATCTTGGTAATATCCCCTTTGAGCATGTAGTGATGGTTACGCTTTATTGAGTAATGATGATCGGCAGAGCTGTTTTTGTCATTGACATAAGCGTAATAATTAGTGGCAATGCCATTGTACAACGCTTCGATCATAAGGATAGGAGCACGGCCCGTAGAGTCTACCGACGAACCTAAGTTCTCGTAGACGTAGAGAGGCTCCTCCTCCTTGATGTAGGGTTTGTATTCAGTACCATTATTGACAAGTGCCATCGTCTCCACCTTGGTCCATTCCCAAGGGGTACCCAACGGAAAGACGGTGCTACGAGGGATAAGAGGCTCCGTTTTTGCCAATCGGTTGATAAGCACTTTTCGGATCTGTACTTGATCTGTACTCGCTGCGGAGTGATGCTTAAGAGAAAGCGTGACCTTGGCAACGATACGCCGGAGTGGAACTACAGCTTGTACAGACTGATCGGATCGGAGGGTCACCTCAGTCTCGCCTGTAAAGACAAGGGGCAACACAGCAGAAGCAGACAGCTCGTCCGACAACACCTTCTTGAGATCTTGCTCAAAAACGATGGTCGAAAGACGTGTACCGAGGGCTTCACTTTCGTTTGCCACAACGTATATCTTACGAAGACCGGCGTGGGCAACTAGAGAAAATGGATTGGTGAATGCACTTGTATTGGCAGTAAAAAGCTGCTGTACATCGAGCCCTTCTCCTTTGAAGACAAGGATACGCACTTTGGTAATCTCCTGATCTCCTGCGAAAAGGGAGCCGCCCCGAAGATGAGTCTCCGGCAACGACAAACTGATGGTAGCTTCTTGCTCTTCGGCAACATTAAGTTCCCCCTTTCGGGCACAAGAGGCGATCAGTACTGTGACGAACAACAACAGAACCGTCAAGAAGGCTATAGGGCTATTTAGTTTCATCTTTTAGATTTTGTTTCTTGCATGGGTTTTCGCATCCTATACAACGGGGTGACTAATAAGTTGCAAATTGATGTACAACATCCCAAGGGGTAACTACCACTAAAGTATTAAGTGAAGACGAACGCATATCAATTAGAATATTGAGCATCCGCCCTACCTCTGGGACGAACTTCTTACCATCACTGCTCTCTGTAAAGGAGAGTTGCTTCTTGCCATTGGCGTAAAGATCGAGCACCAATGGAGTAGCATTTAAAGTTGGGAATATGCAGAAAGGAGCAACAATTAGGTCGCCACTCCCTTCTATCATACCCTTAGGACGATAAGATACGGGGTCTCCTCCCAATTGTTGGTGGGAGATATAGGTATCGGGGGTAGTCCCCAATATGATGGCATCTGCAATAGTTTGAGAGGCGCGTAGCGGAGAAGTCTTAAGATGTTCTGCCCAAGATTTGTACCCAAGGACAGTGACGGTAACCTCGGCTGTACGGCGCGATATCTCTACTGTGATGGTACTATTTTTCTTATTAAGGTCGTACTCTATCTCGTGCTCTATGCTGCCGGCAAATAGATCTGTGGGGGATTCGGCAATACCATCTTGAGATACAAGACGTACATACAGGTCGCTCAAACGAGTGATTGAGGAGAATCGTTTTCGATCGTCTTCTGAGGGGTTACCCCAAGCTACACAGGTTATCTTCGACGCGCCTTTCGGCTCCACAAAAACGGGCTTTTTGGCAACGATTTGCGCAGCATTCAATTCTCTGGTCTGGAGGCAATTGCCCGCCTCATCGAAAAAGAATAGCACAACACTCTGCACTGCCCCGCCGGAGGTTATATCCTTGTTATCTGCATCAATAGCTTTCACCTTGAGGTAAAAGGGACGGGGACATTCTGAGAGGTCATCGTATATACAACCTGTCAACAAGAAAGTCACACCCCAAAAGAGACTCAAGAAAGTCAGTAATAAAATCTTTGTGTTGCGCATACTATTGTTTCACTAATAAAGGGAGCTATCAAAGGAGCTCTCTATCTTATAAAGGGTTGGGGAAGAGAAGAGGAGGCATATACCCCTCTTCTCTCTCCCGTAGGTAATCAGGATATCTCTTTCTTACCAAGTAGCATTTTGAGTAATGATAACCCAATCAACGATCTCACATAGAACGTCGAGGTTAGCCTCTTCATCGGGCTTGACTTCGGGTTTGTTCGTACCAGGACCTGTAATTGTTAGCATCACATTGTACTTCGTGTTGCGAACGATTTTGTCTCTCTGTCCATCACCACCGTTGTAAGAGTAGTGGTTAGATGTTGCATTGATGATTACAGGATAGTAGGTAGTAGCATCTGTTGCTGAAACAATCCATCCTGCATCAAAAGCTTGTTGCATCTGAGCAGAAGTCAAAGCAGTACCATCCTTTTGAAGGAGCGTACCCTTGAGGCAGAGGATCGTAGGATTCGTTGCGCTTTCATTTGCAAGTACATAGAAACCCTTACCCATAGCAGAAGCCTTAACGTCTGCATGACTAACAGCAATTTTAAGCCAAGCAGCGTCCGTATATGTAGCAGGAGGGGTAGGAGTCAATACACCAGAAGCAACTGTTTCACCACGGAGGAATGCTTGATCTGCAGCATTGTAAAGACTTGCTCCAAAGATCTTAGAGGACTTCTTTGCGATCAAAGCCAAAACAGCACCATTATCGAACTTCACTGTATAGTCCTTATACTCTTGTTTGAAGGCTACCGTTACACCTTCGAAGCCGATAGCAGCGTGTACGCGCTTAATCTTGAGGGGAGCGCCTGCAGAGAGATACTCAGCAGGAGTAACACCCGAGCCATTAGCGTAACCATAGTAGTTCTTACCTGCCTTAAGAGTTACGGCAGTAAACTCAGAAGTCATGATAAGTTTACCATGAGTACTAGCATCATTAGCCAACTCATAAGTCATGTTCTCGAGTTCGGTCTTAGTCTTACCCACGAGATTCATGGTAGCGGGAACGTTAGCAAGCACCACCAATGTGCGAGGACCGGCAGTACACTCAATATCCTTTACTTCAGCAGCACCAGCAACACCTTCCTTGATAGCTTCTTGCATCTCACCCTTATAGATGATAGCAGTAAGCTTTTCGATGTGCTTTTCTTCTGTTTGATCGCCATAGGTACGCATTTCTGTGTTACCGGCGACTACGATGCTAACCTTAGCAGTCCCGTTTTCTTTGGGATCGTTTTCCTTGTTGCCCTTACAGCCAACAGCCATCAGTGCAAGCGCAAAAAGGCCTGTCATTAAAACTTTCGCTTTCATTTGAACCATACTTTATATTACATTAAACTTATATATATGTACTATGACCCATTACCACACAGAAAACACTCCACTTCAAAACAAAGAAAGGGATGTCTCTCGTATGGAAAGCTCAAAGAGAACGTCTTATCCATTTCGATAGGATAGAGGGCCCGATGGTTATCCCTCTTCATCCTTTTTTCGCTTTGATGATGGTGCAAAACTAAAAAAGAGGGATTCGGGAGATGTATCATATCTGAAAAAAAGTGTCTCATATTTGCAAAAGGTTCTAAATCAAATAAATACAAATAAGAAAAAGGCTGTCACCTCAGCTCTTTTTCCTCTTGAGAGTTGCTTCCCTATCTTCTTTTCCTTGGAGATCACCTTGTATTCCGAGGGAGAGATGCCGTAGTAGGCCTGGAAGCTGCGATTGAAAGTAGAGCGAGAATTGAAGCCCGATTGGCATTCCTCCTCGTTGATGTTTTGATTGCAATTTTTGTCAGTAAGGAGACTGCTAACTGACAAAGATTGCTATAGGATTTTGGTTTATTACTCCTATCTGAACAATCCGCCGCAATTTCATCGGATGATTTATTGAGCGATTGAACAGATTCGACAAATGGACTTTCAAGAAGCGAGGAGCACTCCCCTCGGCCGAGACAGTAGTGTTTTTGATGGGAAAAGTGGCCTGGGAGAAAACCCAAACCTCCTATGCAAGATCGCTACCTCTTTTCAAGGATTGGGATGTTCTCAGAGAGCACAATAAAAATAATATCTAAAGGAAAAGTAATGACAAGGAACTCCATGCTAGGATACTACCCTTACACACTTTTCCAGACACTAACAAGAAAAGGGAGACGGCAGGAGGGGGCGGGGACTCTCTCCACCGCCCCACGTCTAGTACCCGGGAGGAAAAAAGAACCCTGCGACAGGGTCACTAGGAGCCTCTGCCGCAGGGCAATCAAGAATATAAATTATGGGGAAAAGAACTTATCAGCGAGAGCAAGAGAGGGCGGACATATCTACCAAGATGATTGTCCCATCTACTTACCCCATGCCAATAAATCTTTCTAAATAGCCGAAAAGAGCGACTACTTACGGAGGTAGGGGAACATGCGACGAGCAGCCTCTTCTAGCTCCTCACGGAAGTCGGGGTGCGCTATGGAAATAAGAGCAAGAGCACGCTCCGCCACCGTCTTACCACGCAAACGCGCAATACCAAACTCCGTTACGATGTAATCGACTTCGTTGCGACCGGTTGTTACCACAGAGCCCTCTTTGAGGACAGGAACAATGCGTGACAATTCGCCTCCGCGCGCTGTTGAGGGCATGGCTATAATGCTGATACCACCTTTAGAACGCTTGGCTCCGCGAAGGAAGTCTACCTGCCCTCCCGATCCACTGAATAGAGAATAGCCGATGCTCTCCGCTGTGAGCTGCCCCGTAAGATCCACTTCGATACAAGAATTGATGGAGACGATATTATCGTTTTCGCCAATAACATAAGGGTCGTTGGTGTAATCCACCGGATACATGGCAACGTCTTGGTTCCCTTGGAGGAACTTGTATAACTCTTGAGAGCCAAAGGTAAAGGCAGAGACCACCTTGCCGGGCAAGAGCGTTTTTGCCTTACCATTGATAATGCCCTTCTGCATGAGTTTCATCACCCCATCGGTAAACATCTCGGTGTGGATACCCAAGTCTTTGCGGTCGTGCAGGTTATTGAGTACAGCGTCGGGGATAGCCCCAATACCGAGCTGTAGGGTAGCTCCATCGCCAATAAGAGAGGCGCAATACTCCCCAATCTTAGCCTCCACGGGGCCAACGGCTCCCCCGGGTACTGTTACGAGAGGCGCATCTTCTTCGATAATATAATCGAGACGCTCTACGGGCACTGCGGTATCTCCGCCCAAGAAAGGCATCTGTTTATTAAGAATCCCCACTACCACCTGTGCCTTATCTACGGCAGCACGAGAGTAGTCGCACGATACCCCCAGAGAGCAAACGCCCTCAGCATTGGGGCGAGAGAGCTGTACTACAGCTACGTCCACGGGGTAGAAACCCTCTTTGAGGAGAGCCGGCACCTCATGGAAGTGACAAGGCAAGAAGTCAAGCAGGCCCTCTTTGTAGGCGGTACGCGATTGCTTGTCCATAAAGTTGATCATGGGGTGTACCTTCTCTTTCATCTCGGGCAAGAGATAGAGAGCCTTCCCGAAGTAAAGTACGTGGAAGAGATTGATATGGGGCATGGTTTCGCGCTGTGCGTACATGGCCTCGATGTAGAGATCTACATGGGCTGCCCCACTCCCAATTACTACGTTTGCGCCCTCAAAAAGCGAGCGGCTCACTGCCTCTTCGGCAGAAACAAGATGTTCTTTGTAATGGTTTTGCCAATTCATATTGTTAAGAAATGGATTTATTTCGTTGTAATAAGCACGTTTGCTCCGGGCATTCCCTCGGCAATATAGCGTTCGAATTCCTCTTTACTTTTGGTGGTAAAGTAGCTGCGATCGCATACCGCAAGGAAGGTCAAAGGCTCTCTATCCAGCACCCAATCGAGCAATTCTGCCATGGAGGGGTCGTTGGGTAGAGCGTAGTACTCTTCGTAAGAGAGTTTGAGGAAGGCGGTATGAAGCCCCACCCCACGCCGATCGACAAGGTAACCTCCATCTAGAAGTAGAGGCGTGAGAAAAGCCCCGGGTTTCCCCAAATCGTAGCGAGAGGGGTAACTAACAACGGTGGAGCCATCAGCAGATAGCTGGATAGGTACCAACTCTCGATAGTCTCCGCGAGTCTTGTAAATAACAATGGGGGCTTGGGCAGCCGCAATAGGGCGTCCGGCACCGATTCTGTCCGGCACAACCTGCCCGGAGGTATTGTTATCCCCAGTCTCTACCGGCATTCCAACGTAGATAGACGAGGGTAACCCAGATTCCTTTTGATTCATCTCTTGCTTTTTCTTTGTCGAACAAGCCCCTAGCAGGATCACTCCCAAGAGGAGAGCTACCATCGGGAGCAGTAGATTCTTTTTATTTTTCATACGAACGGTGGATACAAATTTGAGTAGGGATTATTGTTGATCCGGTGGAAAATTGGCACTGCGACGCACCTCATAGGCCGCCTTTGCCCCTTGAGGGGTTGCTACAATCAGGAGGTACTCCACGGAGGGGATAGCGCGAAGCATTTTCTCGGCACGCTCTGCCCCCAAAGCCATAGCCGCAGTGGCCAAAGCATCGGCGCGGTAGCAATCGGGATGCAGGATGGTGGCACTCAGCACATCGGTCTCGGCAGGTCGCCCTGTGTGTGGGTCTATAGTGTGGGCATAGAGAGTGCCATCTTCGCGCACTTTGAAGTTACGGTAATTACCCGAAGTAGCCACTCCGCCTCGCTCCCCCGGTAGGTCTATGATCATTTCATACTCCTCGTAATGCTCCAAACCTGTGCTATCGAGGACGGGTTTATTGATGCCAATGCGCCAGGGTTTCCCTTCGGGATTCACACCGCCATAGGCAATCTCTCCCCCAATCTCCACCATATAATCTCGGATTCCTTTAGCACGAAGAGCACGAGCCACATAGTCCGAAGCCATCCCTTTGGCAATGGAAGAGAAATCGATTTGCATCCTAGGGTCTGCCTTCTTGAGCGTATCTCCACGGAGCGTTACCTTATCATAGCCGACAAAGGAGAGAATACTATCAATGGCAGAAGCCGGCACCTCACCGCCCTTCCATGGCGAAGGAGAAAAGCCAAAGCCCCACGCATTAACAAGGGGCGCCACCGTTACATCATAAAATCCTCCCGAGAGGCGACCATACTCCTGAGCTGCCGTCAGCAGTTCCACAAAGCCCTCGTTGACAAGCTCCGTACGGTTGTTGTTAATGGCATAGAGCAAGGAGGTGGAGTCGAAAGGGTTGGCGGTATAATTTAGCTCCTGTAAAGCCTGTTCCACCTCAAGGTGTGCCGAGGAGTCGGCTGCGTACTTCATGTGGTAGAGTGTATGAAAGACCTCGCCCATCTCACTGATGTAGGCAGGGCGAGAAGGCTTACAAGCTTGTAATTGCAGTAGTAAAAGAAGCCCCAAGAAGGGCGAAAAACGCAAAAGATTAGCTTTCATTCCTTACCAATTTCTTCCCTTATATTGTATTCGTTGCGGTTACTATATTGCCGGCTTAGCAGCTCTCCCAAAAAGCCGGCGCAGAAGAGTTGTGTACCAATAATCATGGCAGCCAAGGCAATGTAAAAGTAGACTCTATCGGTCACCAGAGGTGCCGGAATCCCCCGCGAGAGGGCTACAAACTTAGTCACAAGCACCACAATGAGTGCAATCATCCCGATTAAGAAAACCAAGCTCCCCCAGAAGCCAAAAAAGTGCATGGGCTTACGACCGAAACGGGAAGTAAACCAAAGGGTAAGCAGGTCTAGGTAGCCATTGAAATAGCGATCCCAGCCGAACTTAGATACCCCGTACTTGCGTTTCGTATGCACCACGGGCTTCTCCGTAATACGTGTAAAGCCGGCATTTTTTGCCAAATAGGGGATATAGCGGTGCATATCGTTGTAGAGCTCGATACTTTTTACCACCTCGTGGCGGTAAGCCTTGAGCCCACAATTGAAGTCGTGCAGATTGCGAATCCCCGAAACGCGCCGTGCCGTGGCATTGAACAACTTGCTGGGGAGGTTTTTGCTCAGCACCGGGTCGTAGCGTTTTTTCTTCCATCCACTGACCAAGTCGTATCCCTCCTCGGTGATGAGGCGGCACATCTCGGGTAGCTCCTCAGGTTGGTCCTGCAAATCGGCATCGAGGGTACAGACAATCCGTCCGCGCGCTCGAGCAAAACCGCATTGCAAGCCGGGAGACTTTCCATAGTTGCGAGCAAAGCGAAGCGCACGCACCTCGGGATATTCGGCCGCCAAGCTCTCAATCTCGCGCCACGAGCCATCAGTGCTACCATCATCCACAAAAATCACTTCGTAGCTGTAGTGAGCAGAAATCATCGTCTGGCGGATGCGGCTATGCAACTCGCGGAGCGACTCCTCTTCGTTGTAGAGAGGAATGACCAAAGAGACCTCTACAGGATATTCCTTATCAGGCATAGAATGGTACAAAAAGCTGCCCACTCTCCTAGAGCCTATTGTCTCCCAAAGAAAAAAAACGGGAGACGAACCTCGGAGGTGGGCAAATGGATTATTCTTTTAGAAATCTAGTGGGTCTGATACCGGCATTGTAGTGGGTTTAGGAGTTGCAGGAGGCACGTTCTTTACCTCCTTAACGAGGGGAGCCAAGGGACCTTTTACCCCACCGGCAATATCTTTGATACCCCCAATGGCAGAGAGGATGCCCGTAGCCTCGAAGGGGAGGTAGACAACCTTGTCGCTCTTGCTGGTACCCATCGTTCCCAAAACTTCGAGATAACGCATCGCAATAAGGTACTGAGCGGGATCTGCTCCGGAAGATTCTACAGCAGCCGTAATACGGCGAATGGCTTCGGCTTCTCCCTCTGCGCGGAGTATCTTTGCCTGCTTTTCTGCCTCGGCAGCAAGTATCTCGGCTTGGCGAGCACCCTCGGCGTGGTTGATAGACTGCTGCATCTTACCTTCCGACTCACGGATAACCGCTTCCTTTTGCCCCTCGGCCGTAAGGATTTGGGCACGCTTATCACGCTCGGCACGCATCTGCTTCTCCATCGCATCACGGATGTCGCGGGGAGGATTGATATCCTGCAACTCTACACGATTGACCTTAACGCCCCACTTGTTGGTGGCCTCATCAAGGATATCGCGCAACTTACTATTGATCGTATCTCGGCTGGTAAGAGTCTCGTCGAGGTCCATTTCTCCGATAACGTTACGCAAACTTGTCTGCGTAAGCATCTCAATAGCCACCGGCAAATTGCTAATCTCATACATAGCTCGCATGGGATCTACAATTTGGAAGTAGAGTATGGCATTGATCTCCGTTACCACATTGTCGCGTGTAATCACACTCTGACGGGCAAAGTCGTATACGGTCTCTCGCAAATCGATATGGGTGATGCTGCTAAAGCGTACTACGGGAGTACCCTTAGAGCTTTGTAGCGTATAACGCCAAGTCATCGGGCGCGCCTTGTCAATAAAAGGCATGATGATATTAACCCCCGAAGAGAGCGTTTTGTGATAGCGACCTAGTCGCTCGATAATCACCGTTTCACTCTGTTGGACAATCGTAAGCCCCTTAGAGATGAAGAAAATAACGAGCAATAAAATAGCTCCTACTACTATAAGCGTACTACTCATATATGTGTGTATTTATTAGGATATGAAACTAACTCTCGAAAGGTTCTACAACAAGTACAATACTATCGTAGCTCACCACCTTTACAAAAACATCTTGGGGGATCTCTAGATCTTCGGCGAGCACCACCGCGGGCCACTCGTCTCCATCAATGGCAACGCGCCCTCCTTGCCGAGAAGAAACCACTCGCACCACTCTTGCTTTTTTGCCGATAAGCGCATCCATCCCCGTAGTAGGGGCTTTCTTGTTTTTGGATAGCCTCTGGAGCAAAGGACGCAACAGAAAAAGTGCCAGCAAGCTACCCAACGCAAAGACAAGCACCTGCCAAACAATCCCTAGCCCCAGCAAGGCCGGGATACATGCCACCAGAGCACCGGCACCAAAGCAAGCCAATACAAAGCCGGGAGTAATGATCTCGGCTGCAAAAAGCAGGATAGAGGCTATAAGCCAAATAAGTGCAGCATTCATTGTTATCTCCTATTTGTGTTCTAGCTTCTTGGGCTGCGCTCCTTGGCGATCGCCCTCGTAGCGGAAAAATATCCAGAAAAGAATCGTGATTACAAGAGCGTAGGCAGCAAAGAAATACCAGCTGGTAGCCCACCCTTCGAGACGTGCTACGGCATCGTGCTCACTCTCCACAAAATAATTAACGACCCACTGCGCCCCCAACGTACCGATGGTGGCTCCAATACCGTTGGTCATGAGTATAAACAAGCCCTGTGCGCTCGATCGCATACTACTATCCGTCTCACGATCGACAAAGAGGGAGCCGGATACGTTGAAGAAGTCGAAGGCCATCCCGTAAACAATCATACTGAGGATGAAAAGCCAGAGCCCTCCGCTTGGATTCCCGGCACCGAGGAGCGAGAAACGAAGCACCCAACAAATCATGGCAATCAGCATAACTCGCTTAATACCGAGGCGCCGAAGAAGGAATGGGATGAGTAGAATACAAAGAGTTTCGGAGATCTGAGAGAGGGAAATAAGCATGTTAGAATGCTTTACTCCAAAGGCCTCTGCATACTCAGGCAGCTCTCCAAAGGCGCCGAGATAGGGGTTGGCAAAACCATTGGTAATCTGCAAATTGATCCCAAGTAGCATCGAAAAGAGGAAGAAAAGCGCCATCTTAGGCTCACGAAAGAGTGTGAAAGCCTTGAGCCCGAAGGCCTCGGACAGACTTTTTTTCTCACCACGAGGAGCCGTAGGGCAGTGCGGCAAGAAGAAAGAATAGAGGAAAAAGAGAATCCCTATCCCGCCCGAGAGGAGGAACTGCAGAGGCGTCTCCTGAAAGCCCAGGGCGTCCACCGCGAGCATACTCACGATAAAACCGATGGTACCAAAGATACGAATGGGAGGGAATGCCTTCACAATATCTTCGCCGGCCTGCTCCAAACCGGAATAAGCCACCGAGTTGCTCAGAGCCAACGTAGGCATATAAAAGGCAACACTGAGCGTATAAAGAGGGAAAAGTGCAGAAAAAGTAGGAGCATCCCCCAGCGATTGTGCTACATAAGAGAGGGCAATCATGGCGCCACCGGCAATGACATGACAGAGCCCCAATAGGCGTTGAGCAGGGATCCAGCGGTCTGCAACAATCCCCATAAGTGCCGGCATAAAGATGGAGACAATACCTTGGATAGAATAAAAAATACCGATTTTATCCCCCAAGCCATGCGTACCCAAATAACGCCCCATAGAGATAAGATAAGCCCCCCAAACGGCAAATTGGAGGAAATTCATAACGATAAGTTTGAGGCGAAGGTTTACGTTTTTCATCGTGCTCTATCTCTTGTTTTTGTCAAGTGCTACTCTCTTTTGTATTCAAACTCCATCTCTCGATGCGAAGCAATACCCCTCCAAAAATACGAGTCTCCCATCGACACCCAAAAACGGCAATCGAGGGAAGACTCGTCAAAGAGGTGGTTTACTCATAGGTCGTATGGATAATCCCCAAACGGATCTTGCTCTTATCTAACTTAATACGCACCCCGGAAGGGAATAAGTAATGCGCCACTCCCGTAACACTGGAGGACGAAGATCCTGATTTCCCTCCCTCTAGGCTTACAGGCACAAGTAACAAGCGAAGGGGTTCCTTTATTTCTATAGAAGAAGCAGTCTCCGACTTATGATTCAAAACATGTCGGGTGATCAACTTACTGATATTACTAAAGTTGTACTCCCTAGACAAGACGCTGTACTCCGACGACAAGAAAGCAATATCGGGTTGTGTGAGGTGCGATTGCCCTGTTTCGAAGAAGTTCTTTACAGAGTCCGCAGGTAGTAGCAAAAGATACTTCGGCGGCTGCAATACAGTACGCCCATGGGCTGGGATATCTACGGGGAGGGTCAATTTGGCTTCATTAAAAAGCCTCTTGGTCTTTTGGTTCCAGCCGGACTTCACCACCTTATTAAGGTCTTCTGTAGTGAGCGTAAGCTCCGTTGCCAGACCCAATGGCGAAGTAATGAAACTGTATGTACTGTTGGGCTTCAAGAGCTCATCTCTATTGGCATGATCGAATTGCTGCGAGAGATAGAGCTGATTGGTATTGGCAAAGCGATACGAAGCTCGCTTGTGATGTATAGAATCTGCCTTACCATCTGCCGTTTTGCCATTCACTGTATAAGTATAGTAGATAAGCAATGCCGTACTATAAACGCTAAGCATGCAGCCCGACCCCGTAGAGGCTTCCACATAAATCCCCCTCAAGAGGTTTTCTTCAAAGGCTTTCTGATTGTCGAAATACTCGGGATGCTGTAGAGTGGCGTCGTAGAAACGCTGACCAATCTCCCTATCCACAGGGATATAGATGTAATGGTCTCCCACCTTATTTCCTGCCTTGTAGCTCCCACTCCCCAGACGTTTAGCCCCTTCGAGATAGGGTTGAATGTCTCCGGAGTAGTGACTATCCGGGAGGGGCTTTGTAACCTCATAAATAGAGGCTTTTGCCCACAAAGTACTATCGCCTGCCCACGAAGAATAACTAATCTCTACTAAGACGGAGTCTATTTTCTTACCCTCAGGCTCGTGTGCAAACTTGAAGCCCGGAGCATGACGCAAGCGCGTAATATACGACGAACGCAGGTCCCCAAAAAGAGGATCGCTAAGCTGCCCCAAAAGTGTATAGGTGGAGCGTGAGTAGATGCTCGGCACCTCCACCGTTTGGGCACTTAGAAGAAATGTATCTGCCTTTGCCGTAAGCACTTCATCTTTCGGCTGTGTAGTAAAACCCACTTTGGAGGCATTGTCGTTGCAACCCGCAAAGACAAAAGCTCCGATGGCGAAAGCTGCGAAGGCAGCCCAGAATGATTGCTTTATTATCCTCATCTATATAATAGATAACTGACCGACTCCCCTACCACACATTCCCTCACAACGGAGGGAGCGAAACAGAGAGAGGGTACTATTTCGGCTGCTAAGATAAGATATTTCTTACTGCAAAAGGCTATTATAGAACTGACGATAATCATCGGCCTGCTCTTTCTGCATACCGGGATACGACAGAATAGGCTTACCGAGCTCCTTTGCATACTTGGTAGAGGTCCATTTCCCGGCCTCTTCTGCAGGCAATATCACACCATCGCTGTAATTTATCGCAATGCGGCGGAGAGCTTCGGGGTCGTAGGCTCCTTGTAGCGGAGCCACCCAATCGTCTTTGAGATTATCGAACGCCAATATATCAAAAAGCTTCTCCGTAATATCTCCTGTCACCTCCGTATCAAAGGGTGTGTAAACCACTTTAGCCTTGCCAATATCGGGGTCGTCTTTGTAGAGCGTGTGCAGATACAAGGGGGCAAGAGCGGCAAACCACCCCGTACAATGGATGATATCGGGGATCCAGCGCAACCTCTTGATAGCCTCAAATACCCCTCGGAAGAAGAATATAGAGCGCTCTGCAGTGTCGTTGCCATACTTTTCCTCTATCCCAAACTGGCTCTTACGTTGGAAAAACTCCTTGTTATCTATGAAGTAAACTTGGATGCGAGTTTGAGGTACCGATGCCACCTTGATGAGTAACTGACAGTCTGTATCGTTGACAATGATATTGATACCCGAAAGACGAATCACCTCATGCAACTGATGGCGACGCTCATTAATCGTTCCATACTTAGGCATAAAAACGCGCACATCATCCCCTGCTTCTTGCACGATTTGGGGGAGCAAGCGAGCAAAAGATCCCATTGGGGTTTCGTCTAAGTAAGGGGTAATCTCCTGAGCTATGTAGAGTATTTTTTTCTGTTCCATAAGCTATAGGCTCATCTGATTTATTGCAAAGATACGAAAAACCTACGTGGAAAACTTTGCCCCTCTAGGGGAGCTTTTAGCCTCTAGGATGCTAAACGGCGAACCACACCTCCACTTATGCGTATTCAAGCCCCGCTCTCTTTCCTTCCCCTTTAAGCAAGAAAAAGGGTGCAGGGAGGCTCTCTTTGCCTCGCACTGCACCCTCAGAGATTTATATACTACTAGGTTACTCTTTCGGCTCGGGCCTAGTAGCAATAAAGGCTTTTATAAGCATGAAAATGGAAGCAAATACCATCAGAACAGGTACTGCAATCCAGAACGCACGTGTGGAATAAGACAAGCACACGAACGCCCCGGCAAAGGCCAACACATAGACAAAAAACAGGTCTCTCCAACGAGGGAGAATCACCTCTTTCTTCCTTTTCTTATCAATGAGAGCAAAGAGCCTTACTACCAAGAACATGAATATAGGAATCGTGGAGAGCCCCACCACTATTGCCATTAGGTTTGGCTCACCTTCTGCGGAGTCTTTGTACCATAAACCGATAAAGAGGGCAATAAGGAGATAGGGTACAAATGTCCAAGTGTACAACTCGTAATTAATTTTCTTCTGTGCCATAACTACATTCTTTTGGTCTATTTATTTTACTACTCTCCTTTGGTATTCTTATTACTTGACGAAGAAATCGCTTTTGATTCTTTATCTTCCTTATTTTTAATAGGCTACTCTTTCGGCTCGGGTCTAGTAGCAACAAAAGCTTTTATAAGCATGAAAATGCAAGCAAATAGCATCAGAACAGGTACTGCAACCCAGAACGCACGTGTAGAATGAGACAAGCACGTCAACGCCCCGGCAAAGCCCAACAGATAGACAAAAAACAGGTCTATCCAGCGAGGGAGAATCACCTCTTTCTTCCTTTTCTTGGCAATAAGAGCAAAGAGCCTCATCACCAAGAATGCGACTATAGGAAGCGTGGAGAGCCCTACCACTATCGCCATTAGATTCGGTTCTCCTTCCGCGGAGGCTTCGTACCAGGATCTAATCAAGGAGGCAATGAAAAGATAGGGGAGAAGTGTCCAAGTGAGCAGCTCGTAATTAATTTTCTTCTGTGCCATAACTATATTCTTTTATTCTGTTTATTTCTTCTATTCTTCCGTATTCTTACCATATGTCAGAGGCTACTATTTCGTTGCCTCATCTCCCTTGTCAGAAAGCCGATCCACATAGACACTTTCCTAGGAGCGGACAACAATTCTATTATTTCACAAAAGGATTTTTTGGACACTCGGAGGGGAGAATCTTTCGACGGGAATACAAATGCCCCTCGGGATGCTCTTCATAAAATCCGATCCGAAGCGTATCTCCACGAACTTCATAGGACTCCTTTATGGCATTATCAGAAGACCACTTGGCGGAGGGGACAAGCATATATATAAACCCATCCTTGGCATAATAAACCCCATCTTTATACCTCACCAACTTAGGATAAAGCTCCCCATCCTCATATACGACGCTAATATCTTCCATAACCCCATTTGGGTGATAACACGTTCCAATAGAAATCCGAGTATGTGTTTTTACAAATGACTCAAAACGCTCGGGATCTACTAGGAGCGATTTTAGTTCTCCATCATCATACCACTCGCCAAAGAGGGCAGGATCTTTAGGTCCATTCTGGACCTTAGGACGTCTCACAAGGTCCACACATGAGGAGAGCAACAAAACTCCCAAAAGAAGGAGAATGAATTGTTTTTTACCACTCGCCATGAATACAGGATCTTTTATTCTGTTTATTTCTTCTTTGAAGCGAGAATCCACGCACGTCGGCAGCCTCAGAGAAGTGCCACCTTTCAGGCAGACTCTCAAATTCAATTGTAGCACAAATATAAATAAATCCGACTAATGAGCAAACATTTTCACCCAAAATCGAAACCACAAATAGAAAAAAGAAAATTATTTTGGAGTTATTTCATCCCCAAAAGAAGAGGAGAGGATAGCCTTCTAGTGGCCTTTTTATCTCTCCTCGGAGGGGAGGGAGGGTAGGCGAAGGGTGTAGGTGGCTCGGTAGCCTTGGGCGTCCGATATTTCGAGCGGAGCGAGAGACGTGGCAGAAACTAGCGGAAAAGGCTCTCCGAAACCACGTATTTCGTTCGCCACCCACAGGCTGATTGTTTGAAAAATATAGGGGAGAATAGAGGTCCCATTCTGCCCAGAAAAAGTTAAGAAATCAGGCAGGGTTTTGGTCGTTAATTCGACCTCGAGCAACCCGGTTAATCCCTGCCCCATATTTTGCTCATCGTCCTGATAGGTTAGACCCAAGGTGCAGTGAAGCGAGGGCTCTTGTGCCAGCAGGTTGAGTTGCCCCATCACCTCTTGGTACAGTTGCTCCGCATGGTCATCACTATAAATAATGGCAGGGAACTCTCCGTCAAAGCCATTCGCGACGAAGAACTCCTGCCATGGGAAGAAAGACAAAGTCGAAAAGAGGGAAAAGTTGGGAGCGTATATATTGTGCGAACCGAAGCCCACTTGCTCCTCCTCTTCCTCCAAAGGCTGTGTTGCACTAGGCGTTATGGGGGTGATCATACGGGCGTCAATCGCAGCAATGCTCCATACCGCAAGGGGTATCCGGAGCGTCCATCTCTATGGTAGCGTGCTGCACTCCGGCCTCTTTGGCAATCGCACGCACACGCTCCTTGAGGGCAAGTACCTCAGTAGGCGAGACGCAGCTCTCGGGATTGAATACCACATGGATGGTAAGCACATGTAGTTCGCCATCGATACTCCAAAGGTGTACATCGTGGGTAGACAAGACCTCAGGCACTTCTGCAATAGCCTGCTCCAATGCCGGCAAATCTATGTCCGTGGGCACACCTTGTAGGAACACTTTGAACGTACCAATAAGGGTGCGAACCACATTAAACAGCACCCAACAAGAGATAGCAATAGAGAGAATAGGGTCGAGAATCGGCAGGTGAACGAAAACCATTACCACACTGACGATCAAGACAGCAGCCCATCCCAATACATCCTCTAGGAGGTGAAGCATTACGGCTCGCTCATTAAACGAATGCCCTTTGCTCACTCTCAGCGCCGCGACTCCGTTTACCACCAATCCAACAATGGCGATAACGAGCATCCATCCGGCCTTAGGCTCTCCGGGTTCGACCAGCCGCCTTGCTGCCGCCGTCAAGACAAAGATAGAGCCCACAATCAGTACCACCGAAATAAAGAGGGCACCTAGAAGAGAAAAACGTTTATAGCCATAGCTAAAACGAGCATCGCGCCCTCGCTCGCTCAACTTCTGCAGATACCAGGCAACTCCCAGCGACAAAGCGTCCCCAAAGTCGTGCAAGGCATCGGAGAGAATCGCGATACTCGAGGTGAAGAAACCGCCTACGAGCTCGAAGAGAGCAAAGGAGATATTAAGCCAAAAAGCGACTTTGATGTTACCCGTTGCGGAGTGGTGATGATGCCCGAGGGCATGGTGGTGCCCATGGTGATCGCCGTGCTTATGCTCATGAGCGTGCTCGTGATGATGCTCGTGACAATCGTGATGAATGTGTTTGTGTTCGTCCATACTACATCCTCCTTTCTGTGATTTCTATAGAGCACAAATATACAAATATTAGAGACTCCTTGTCCTCTTCTACCTACTATTGGGTAAAATAAAATCCCCCAACCCCCTATCAGAAGAGGTACAGCGAATAAGGACAAAAGAGACTTTGGCACACAGAAAAAAGCATTTAGACAGAATTAGAAGACTCTCCCCTAGGATATAAAGCTACAAATCAACATAAAATCCTCAATAAAAATCAATTTATTTTGACCTTTGGTATAGAAAATACTCGTATATTTGGCACATTGTTTTGAGCAGGCTTCCTGTCACAAAACAAGATAGATAAGGTTTTATTATTTACAGATGTTAGGATTTATGAGAAAGAAGATTCACTTACTCTTTGTCGCTCTATTCCTCTTCTCGCTATCGACGAGCTTGCTATGCGCACAGAATGGAGGAAGTTTCTCCTTAGAGATTCAAGCCGGAGAGTTGGCAAGCAAATTGCCAGCAAACAAAAATGAGGTTCAAGACCTAACCCTAAAAGGCTCGCTCAACACCAACGACCTTAGCGTGCTACGTACCCTCACGCAAATGAGTCGCTTAGATATGCGAGAGGCCACGATCGAAACCGGAGGAGATGGATACACCTCTACCTATTACCCCGGTCAAACATTACAAGTAGAAAAGCCCAATAGCCTTCCTAAAGCCCTATTTGCCGGAATAAAATCTCTCCAACGCATCCTACTCCCCTCCCAACTCGTGGAGATTGGCGATGGTGCTTTTAGAGCAAGTGGACTTACCTACATACAGCTCCCCGAAAGCGTAACCACCGTAGGCGAACATGCCTTTGCCGAATGCACCTCCCTCACCAAGGCAAAACTTCATGCCAAACTTTCCAAAGTCGCTAAAGGGCTCTTTGAGGGATGTACTGCGCTAACCACCGTACAGAATAGCAAAATTACCGAAGTGGGGGACAATGCCTTCCGAGGTTGTAAAGCCCTCAAGTTCACTCTTTCAGGCGGAGTAACTCGTGTCGGCGACAACGCATTCCAAGGATGTGAAAGCCTCGAAATCGCTTACCTTACCAATACTGTCACCTACCTCGGCAACCACGCTTTCGATGGCTGTAGCTCACTTTCGATGATTTTCATCAAATCGAATATCGAAACATTGGGCGAATACATTTTTGCCAATTGCCCCAAGCTCGTGAATATCAATACCCCCTACGACTTCACGAAACTCGCCAAAGGGATGTTCGCTCACTGTAACGCCCTCAAAGAGGTATGGTTGGGTAGCGGCCTCAAAGAGGTCGGTGCTGAAGCCTTTGAAAACTGTACAGCCCTTACCTCTCTCCGCATAGACAACCCCTCGGCACCTACGGTTGATGCAACCGCCTTCGCTGGCGTTAATTGTAGTAGCGTAGAACTTCTCATCCCCAACGGCAAAAGTGCCATATATAGTGCCAACGATGAATGGAAAAAATTCCAAGTAAAGGAACTCGCCTTGGGCGACAATGGAATAAAAGTTGTCACAATCCACCAAAAGAGTGGCACGAGTAAGGGGCTCAAAGTGGGAATACGCACCACTCTCCCCCTCACCTTTAACCTAGGCAATGGCTCTATCGTCAAAAAAGCTCCCGGCACATATAGTAGTGGCAGAAAGCAAGTAGACTGCACCAATGGAGGAAAAACGGTAGACCTCTTATCCATGCCTTCCGCTCTTCGAGATCTTATCATCAACGACCTTGATGGCAATGATATAGAGCATATCACCTTCAACACCCCCGAGCTAGACTACCTCTGGCTTACCGGTAGCCAGATCACCTCTTTGGATCTCACGAAGATGCCTAAACTTCGTCAACTCAACATCTACGACAACGTACTCCTAGAGGCTCTCGACCTTTCTCACAATCCCGAGCTGACCTTCCTTGACATCTCGTTTGCGGAAAAGATCCAAAATCTCGATCTCTCCGCCACACCCAAACTCACGACACTCAAGGCTGCACAAACAAAGCTCTCAATTTGGGATCTCTCTAAGGTGCCTCTGCTTACAGAGCTAGATCTAAGCATGACCAAGATCCAATCGCTTGACCTCAGCGCACTCACTCAAGTAAAAGTGATCATGCTCCCAAAGTGCGAACTCGAGCACGTCACCTTCCCCTCCGCCCCCGACCTCAAAGAAGTTTTTATCAACGACAACAACCTCTCGGCAGACGAACTCAATGCCATCTACAAAGCACTACCCCAACGAGAGGTTGCCGATGAGGCGAAGATCTATATCAAGAACAATCCTGGTGCAGAAACCTCTAACACGAGCCTTCTCAAGAGTAAAAATTGGATTGCCGATATGGAGGGAACAGGGACAGACACCCCCGACCTCACCCAAGAAGCCATCTCTTTCTTTACAGCGAATAAGAGCGTCAGCTTTAATGTAATCGGGGCTCAAAGCGAAACGCTATCTATTGATTGGGGCGATGGCTCACACATAGAAAGAGCAACCGTAACCCCCGGGATACAAAAAAATCTCAAACACACTTTTGAAACGAGTACTCCTCAGCACGAAGTAAAGATCTACGGCGAAAGCATTACCACCCTTAGCACCACTCTCTTCAACGTGCTTGGGCTAACCTACCTCGACGTAAGTCATTGCCCCACGTTGCAAAAACTCGCTGTCCCCAATGGCAACGACCTCCTCTCCATTGACTTGAGCAAGAACAATGAGCTCACTCATATCGACCTCGCAGGATGTAAACTCAACACCATTACATTACCCGAAGAGGGGGCAAAAATCCAAGAACTTAAGCTATCGACCAACGATATAAAGGAACTAGATCTGAAAGGGATGAGTGCCCTCGAAGTGCTCAGTGCTCCGAGCAACAAACTCAAAGAAATCGACCTTACACCCTGTCCTAAACTCAAAAAGATCAATCTAAATCTCAATGGACTGGAAAAGGTGGTCGGGCTTAAAGAGCTAACCGAACTGACCGAGCTGGATATCGCCAACAACACCTTGCCCTTCTCGATGCTACCTCCTCGCAAAAACATGACCTCCTATGTATACAGCCAATATTGGTACGATATACCTAGCGAATTGATCAAGGACTATACCATCGATCTCTCTGCCGAGTATAGGGTACAAGGCGTTACCGACCAACCCGAGCAGACCTCCTACAAGTGGTACATTCAGAAGACAATGACAGAGAAAGTAGAGGTGCCCCAAACCGCCTATACAGAACAAAATGGGGTATTTACTTTCAACGACACCCTTTTCCCCCAAGGCAGCGAAAAGGTCGAAATCTTCGTGCTTATGACAAATCCTTCATTCCCCGAAATCAACACGAAGAGCCAAGGACTCCGTAGTGGATTCATCACCATGAAGCGCATTCATGTGGAAGAACCTTTAGATCCATCGAAGTTCGATACAAAGTTTGAGGGCATCTACGAAAATGCATTTGCCGAATCTAAGAACCTAATCGAGATCAAGCTCCCCAAAAACACGAAAGAGATACGTCACAAAGCTTTCAGCAATTGTTCCAATCTCCAAACCGTTGTGATTGCCGCTCAGGTGGACAAACTCTCCGAAAAAGCTTTTGAAGATAGAGAGGGTCTCGTGATCTATGTGCCCACCGAAGCTATCAAGAGCGAATTCGAAAAGATGGGAAAATTTGAAAAGACAAAGGTCGTAGTAGGTAATGGCCCCGTAGCAAATAACACGATTACAGCCGATAGAGCCTACAGACTTGCTTTCGAAGAAGAAACCCTTATACTCTCTTCTCTAACGGCCGAGAGCCAAGAGGTGGCACTCTACGATCTCCAAGGGCACTCCATCGCCCGTACTATGCTTCCCGGCAATAGTACAATTCGCCTCACACTCCCTCAGAGCGGATGCTACGTACTCGCAATCCAAGGAGAGGTATCCAAAGTATTCATTCCCTAACATGCTCAAGACAAATGAAAAAGATATATCCTACACTACTCAGTGCCATTATCCTAAGCATGGGTAGCTTATCCGCACAAAATGCGCTCCACAAGGAGATCAACCTCACCACAACAGGCTCTCTCCAAAAAGAGCTCTCCCTAGAGGACGCAAAGGGGTTGACCTCCATCAAAGTAACAGGAGAGATCAACGAGAGCGACATTGCCCTACTTAACAGCATGGCCTCCGCCGGCAAGTTGGAAAAAATAGACCTCAGTGAGGCGACTTTTGGCGAAACGAAAGATCCTCTCTTGCTCGATGTCTCTCAATACTTCTTACCTATGATTGCAGCCCTTAAGACAGACGATATTGACGCCATGGAGGCGTACGAAGCTGGTTTAGGGCACGAGAAGGATCCTCGCTCAGTACCTGGGTTTTGGACGTTTTTTACTAAAAAAGAGATGTTCTTTATGACAGGTTACATGAGGGGGTGGGATATGAAGATCAACGAAGCCGTACTCAAAACTCAAAATGCAGCTCTTGTTCGAAGTCCTCAGATTCGGTCGTGGCTCAAAACGATGGGGTATGAGTATCGTAATGCTCGTACCGATGGCGACCTCATCTTCAAGAACGAAGAGACGAACATATGGTGCTTACTCCACTTTACACCTTACAGCAAGACCGACTTTCCCGGCATCCACTTCTCTTCGGATGAGTACGAAGTTTGGTAAAGGCCTCCTCCCTGGGAGAGTCTCCTAAAACTACCCCACGTAGCTCCATAGAGGGACCTTCCCAAAGACAGAAAACCCACGATAGTCCAAACGGCTATCGTGGGTTTGTTATATTAGAGATACTCCCTATAAAGGGCGAAGCAATATCCCAAGAAGTAGGATACTTAGGGCAACGGCTCCCTATCGTCTCCTTTTCTTTTCTTTGGGTTTGGGCAGGGGCTTGCGTGGAGCCTTGTCTTTGCGGAAGTGCTTCTCCCTAGGGGCCGAGTCTTTCCTCCCACGAGCGGTTTCCCTCTTAGAGTCGGAGCCATCCGCAGCGTCGGCATAATCAACAATAATGCGCCGCCCCTCCACTTCGTACTGAGAGAGCTCTTCGATCAGACGATGGGCATCATGGCTATCGACTTCGAAGAAAGAAAACTTTTGCATCAGGTCAATCTTGCCAATGCGCACTCGCCCCGGCACACATCGATTGATCAGCTCGATAAGTTTATTCGGGAAGAGGCGATCCGTCTTACCAAAGTTGATAAAGAGACGCGTCATCCCCTCCTCTACCACACGAGGCGCACTATTTCGTCTCTCGCGTTTCTCGTCTCTTGTTTCGCGCTTCAGGCTCTCGGGTTCGATCTCCTCTGCGGTGCTATAGTAAGCGAAGAAACGCTCAAACTCAAGCGTCATGAGGCGACGGAGGAGTTCATCGCGGTCGAGCCAGGAGAGTTTTTGACTTACTTCCGGCAAGATGGCAGCAATCTCTTCGGCATGAGCGCTAGAGTCTACATGCTCCAACCTATCGGCAAGGTGGAAGAGATGCTTGCTACAAATCTCGCGCCCCGAGGGCAATGCGCCGACCTCCATTTTGGCACCAATCAGCTTCTCGATGCTGCGAATACGGCTCTTCTCTCTAAGGTGACAAAGCGCAATTGAAAGCCCGGTTTTGCCGGCACGAGCCGTACGCCCCGAGCGGTGCGTATAGTTCTCCACATCATCGGGGAGACCGTAGTGAATCACGTGTGTTAGGTTATCCACATCCAAGCCTCGGGCTGCCACATCGGTAGCTACAAGCAGTTGCAAGTGCCCACTACGGAAGCGTTGCATCACACGATCGCGCTGCTCCTGGCTCAAATCTCCGTGAAGCGCATCGGCATTATAGCCATCGGCAATCAGGTGCTCGGCTATTTCCTTGGTTTCCATACGCGTACGGCAGAATACAATCCCGTAAATAGAGGGATAGAAATCGACAATCCGCTTGAGGGCAAGATAGCGTTGCCGAGCCGGTACGAGGTAGTAGATATGGCGGATATTGCTGTTGGCTTCGTTTTTACGCCCAATGGTTATCTCTTTGGGATCGTGCAGATAGCTGTGTGCAATAGTCGCGATCTCTCGGGACATCGTGGCCGAGAAAAGGAGCAAATTACGCTCTTCGGGAATCTCCGAAAGGATGGCTTTAAGATCTTCGCTAAAGCCCATATTGAGCATCTCATCTGCCTCATCGAGTACTACCGTATGGATCCCTTCGAGAGAGATGGCACGGCGGCGCATCAAGTCGAGCAAACGCCCGGGGGTGGCTACTACTATGTCTACACCACGCTTTAGGGAGCGTATCTGCGTCTCTATGGAGCTACCTCCGTAGACAGCCAAAACACGCACCTCCGGCAAGAATTTGGCAAAAGACTCCAAATCGCTTGTAATCTGCAAACAAAGCTCTCGTGTGGGAGAAAGGACTAATGCTTGGGGGAAATCGCGTTGGGGACGGAGCTTCTCCAGAAGGGGTAAGCCGTAAGCGGCTGTTTTGCCCGTACCCGTCTGCGCCAACGCTATAAGGTCTATGTTATCTTCTAATAGATAGGGGATTACGGCAGCCTGAACAGGCATCGCCTCTGTGAATCCCAAGGCACTAACTGCGTCCAGCAGGGGTGCACTAAGTTTGAGTTCGTCAAATGTCATCGCCTGCAAAGGTACGCTAAAATCTCCTCTAAAGCATCATAAGAGAGGAGTTTAGGTGCTGATTCGCCGCCACTTATAGGAAGGGGAAACAACAAAAAAGACGAGGGGTACAGGGGAGATTGCCCCTTAGAGTGAAAAGAAACACTTTAGACAAAATATTATTTCTCCCTTTAAGGTATTGCATAATCAAAAAGTTTCATATCTTTGCGCCAGAATATTAATTTGGAAACTTTAGAGCTTATACAAAGCGACTATTGAAAGGAATATAGGATTGACTTAGTAATATATGCTTATGAAGACTAGTTTTACTTTTGGGATGCAGAGAGGGATATTTTCACTCCTTTTTACTGCACTATTTTTAGGATTCTCCGGGCTCTCGATGCGGAGTTTTGCACAGGGGACGATCACCATTAAGACGAACAAGGCCAAGGGAGAAAAGATGAATCTCAGGGTCATTGCGCTTGGTGACTTTACCGTTTCCGGCACCGAAGCCAACCCCAATCCCTACGGAGAAGGCTGGGCTACCTATACATTAACCGATCCCACGATCACCATAAAGGGAAAGGTGCAAGAGCTCAATTTTATTGCTGTAAAGGCAACATCCATCACTCTTGAGGACTGTTCTGATTTGGTTAAGCTCGATTGCAGACAAAACGATCTGACAGAAATTGTCCTCAAGAACACCAATAATCTCCGAGAACTTTACTGTGTAGAGAACGCCCTCACGGCACTAGACCTATCCAATCAGACCCAGCTAAACACATTGGATTGCTCCGTAAACCTTATAAAAACGCTCTCTCTGAAGAATTGCCCTCTCCTGACATTTTTAACTTGCTACGAGAATCAACTTCAGACCTTAGACCTAACGGACTGCTCCAATTTGGAAAACATCATTTGCTCTCTCAACCAAATCTCAGAACTCAAACTGGGGAAAGTCGAGTACCTCACCTCGCTCTCGGCTACCGTAAACCACCTAAGAGACGATGCGATGACACGTTTAATGGAAGCATTACCCGATAGAACAAGAGCAACAACCCCCGGACTTTTTGGGGCCTATGCAGGCCGGGACAAGAACGAACAGAACCAATGCACCACAGAAGATGTAGCCATTGCTAAAAAGAAAAACTGGGAGGTCAACCAACATGATGGGGAAGACTGGGTTCCCTACCCGGGAGAGCCGACTTCGCTAGAGGCTATGGGTCAGAAAGCACCTGAGCTTTACGTAACCCCATCTAGCAAAGTACTATGTATCAACAACGCCACTCCCAATACTTATGCACGCCTCTACTCTACAGAAGGAGAGCTAATGGCTCATGGGAGAACGGATGCCAACGGAGCTAGTCGACTCCACATTGAGTCTTTGGCAACAGGCGTTTACATCGTATCCATTGGAGGAAGAACGCACAAGCTACTCATTCAATAAAAACCGAAATACCACTGCAAAAACACATGGGTTTCCCTAAGCGAGGAAATAGAAGCCCTTATAAAAGAACCTGAGAGGCTACCAAAAGATACTCTGAGTAAACTCGGATTTGCTCTGTATCTTTGGGTAGTTCGCTCAGAATGTTTTCCTTAGAAAGGAATCCACTCATCCTAAAGGAAAACGAGAGAGGCTGCGCCATGCTCCCCCAAAACCGGGTGCTGTAGCACAGCCTCTCTTACTATTTTACGGGTCGTCTCTTGCCCCGTGCTTTTCCGCATTAAGGGCAAAGAGACGAGAAGCAAAAGGTAGTGAGAGGAGGGTTACTCCTCTACACTCCAATCTGTCTTAACGAGACGTTGATAACTATTGTAGCGATACTTGGCAGCTTCGAGAGATGCCTCAGCAAGCTCTTCTGCTTCGTCGGGGAACTGCTTATAGAGAGAAGAGTAACGTACTTCGCTCTTGAGGAAGTCCTTAAACTTGCTCCAATCCGGTTCCTTGCTATCGAATGAGAAGGGGTTCTTGCCCTCTTCGGCCAACGTAGGATCGTAGTGCCAGAGGTGCCAGTAACCGCACTCTACAGCGCGTTTTTCCTCGCTCTGAGCATTACCCATACCGCCCTTGAGTCCGTGAGAGATACAGGGAGCGTAAGCAATAACGAGCGAAGGTCCATCGTAAGCCTCAGCCTCACGGATTACCTTAAGCGTCTGAGCTTGGTTAGCACCCATGGCGATCTGAGCTACATATACATAGCCGTATGTAGTGGCAATAAGCCCAAGGTCTTTTTTACGAACACGCTTACCACCGGCAGCAAACTTGGCAATAGCACCCAATGGTGTACTCTTAGAGCTTTGTCCACCTGTATTAGAATATACCTCAGTATCGAGTACGAGTACATTCACGTTCTTGCCCGAAGCGAGTACATGGTCGAGGCCACCGAAGCCGATGTCGTATGCCCAACCGTCCCCACCGATGATCCATTGTGAATGCTTGAGGAAGTAGTCCTTAAGTTCACGCATTTCGGCCAAAGCGGGCGTCTTATCAGCCTCTAGCAAAGGTAGGATAGCATCGCTGAGACGACGTGTTTCTGCAGAGTTTTCGAAGTTAGCAGTCCACTCTTCGAGAAGAGCCTTTAGTTCACCTGCAACCGCTCCGTCTGCCAACGCCTTTTCTACCACGTGCGACAAACGCTCTCTCATCGTATTGGCAGCAATGCGCATACCCAAGCCAAACTCGGCATTGTCTTCGAAGAGAGAGTTAGCCCATGCAGGACCGTGACCACAAGCATCCGTAGTATAAGGAGTAGAAGGAGCCGAAGCCGAATAGATAGACGAGCAACCCGTAGCATTGGCTACCATCTGACGCGTACCGAAGAGTTGTGAGATGAGCTTAACATAGGGAGTTTCACCACAACCCGAACAAGCTCCGGAGAACTCAAAGAGAGGTTGTGCGAACTGGCTATTCTTCACATTGGCCAATACATCTACCAATTTAGACTTATTGGTCACCTGCTTAACCATCTTATCCCAGTTGTCCTGCTCGTCGTATTGGGTGGTAAGAGGCACCATCTCTAGAGCCTTACCATTCTTATTGCCCGGACAAACGTTGACACAATTGCCACAGCCCAAGCAGTCGAGCACATCCACTTGTATGCGGAATCCTAAGCCGGCTTCCTTGAGCCCCTTACCCATTGCCTCGAGCGTTGCAACGCCGGTTGTGTTCTTTTCGGCAGCATCGAGGAGGAAAGGACGGATCGTTGCGTGAGGACACACAAAGGCACACTGGTTACATTGGATACAGTTTTCCATCTTCCAGACGGGAACGAATGTAGCCACACCACGCTTTTCGCTGGCTGCCGTACCATTATCCCATGTACCATCTTCGCGACCGATAAAGGCACTTACGGGTAGGTCGTCTCCGGCTTGTGCATTCACCTTGCGCACTACATCGTGGATAAAGTCCGTATCGTCTGTATGGCGAACGGGAGCGTCATCTTCAAGATTTGCCCACTCAGCCTTCACAGGGATTTCAACGATCTCACTACCACGGTCTACGGCTGCGTAGTTCTTGTTTACCACGTCGTCGCCCTTCTTAGCGTAGCTCTTCACAATGAATTTCTTCATCTGCTCTACTGCGAGATCGTAGGGGATTACGTTGGCAATCTTAAAGAATGCCGATTGCAAAATCGTATTGGTGCGGTTGCCCAAACCAATCTCCTGAGCAATAGCCGTAGCGTTGATCGTATAGAAGCGGATATTGTTTTTCGCGAGATAACGCTTTACCTTGTTGGGGAGATGTGGCTCAATATCTTCGGGAGCCCAAATGGAGTTGAGAAGGAATGTTCCGTTCTTCTTGAGCCCCTTGAGCACATCGTACATATGGAGGTAAGCCGGCACGTGGCAAGCTACAAAGTCCGGAGTTACCACCAAATAGGTAGAACGAATGGGCTTATCGCCGAAGCGGAGGTGCGAAGCTGTGAAACCGCCCGACTTTTTCGAGTCGTAAGCGAAGTAAGCCTGGCAGTATTTATTGGTATTATCCCCGATGATCTTCACCGAGTTTTTATTGGCACCTACGGTACCATCGGCACCAAGACCGAAGAACTTTGCTTCGAATGTTCCATCCGCAAAGATGAGGTCTTCGTGTTGGGGAAGTGATGAGAAGGTAACGTCATCCACAATCCCGATGGTGAAGTGATTCTTGGGAGTGGGGAGGCTCAAATTCTCGAAAACCGAAGCAATCTGAGCAGGAGTTGTATCCTTAGAAGATAGCCCGTAACGACCGCCTACGATGAGAGGCGCGTTTTCCTTTCCATAGAATACATTGCATACATCCATGTAGAGGGGATCGCCCAATGCACCGGGTTCTTTAGTACGATCGAGCACAGCAATACGTTTTATCGAGGTGGGCAACGCCTTCAAGAAGTGCTTAATGCTAAACGGACGGTAGAGGTGAACGGCAAGGAGACCTACCTTTTCGCCCTTAGCTTGGAGGTAATCGATGGTTTCGCGGATCGCTTCTGTTGCCGAACCCATGGCGATAATTACGCGGTCTGCATCGGGGGCTCCATAGTAATCGAAGAGGTGGTAGCTACGACCCGTAACCTCTGCCATCTTATCCATATACTCTTGTACCATATCGGGCACAGCGAGGTAGAAAGGATTGGCAGCCTCTCTATTTTGGAAATAAATATCCCCATTCTGAGCCGTACCACGAGTTACAGGTTTATTGGGAGTAAGAGCACGATTGCGGAAGGCGAGCAGAGCATCACGATCTACAAGTGGTGCAATATCTTCGTTGTCGAGGCTTTCGATCTTCTGAATTTCGTGCGAAGTACGGAAGCCGTCGAAGAAGTGGATAAAGGGAACTCGGCTCTTGATTGCCGTAAGATGAGCTACAGCTGCAAGGTCCATCACCTCCTGAACAGAACCTGTACAGAGTTGGGCAAAACCCGTCATACGTGCACTCATCACGTCTTGTTGGTCCCCAAAGATAGAAAGAGCTTGCGCTGCGATAGCACGAGCCGAAACGTGGAAAACGCCCGGGAGCAACTCCCCGGCAATCTTGTACATGTTGGGGAGCATAAGCAAAAGCCCCTGAGATGCCGTAAAGGTAGTAGCCAAAGCACCTGCCTGTAGTGCCCCGTGCATAGCTGCAACGGCACCACCTTCGCTCTGCATTTCTTCTACATTTACAATTTCTCCGAATATGTTTTTGCGCTTCTGAGCAGCCCATTCGTCCACAAACTCAGCCATCGTAGATGATGGAGTAATGGGGTAAATAGCGGCTACTTCGCTAAACATATAGGCGATGTGTGCTGCGGCTTGGTTACCGTCGCACGTCATCATTTTCTTTTGTTTTGCCATAGCTTGTATTACTTTGATAATAGAATTTTCTCTCTTTCGTTTTGTTTTTTGTTTGAGGGAAGTCTTCTAAAAAGACTTAGTAGAGGAAGCCAAAAAGCCACAAGGGAATCACGTTGCGACTCCCTACATTAATGCCATGCACGGCATAGAAACGCTTGGGATGATAGCGGGCTATTATCTCACGATCTACACGGAACTCCTGCGTACCATCTATAATGAAATTGACATTAGCCCGTATTGATGCTTCCACATTTCTACCTTGGTTTATCTGGTTGAGGAAGAACGTACGGCACACATCGTTACCCACATGCGCACCCATAGGGGTATGAGGCAATAGGGCATAGAGAAGATTGGTATTCTGCAAATAGAAAACAGTTGGCGCCTTCACCTCTGCCGAACCATTCTTGTGTACCAAATTGACGAGGTGGGCATCGCGTAAGAAATTCACGTAATTGGCCACCGTGGCTCTAGAGGTATCAATGCCTTTGGCAAGGCGAGATACATTGAGCAAAGAGGGGCCCTCCATGGCCATAAGATAGATAAGCTTACGGAGCTTGGGGAGAAGACGCTGATCGATATTACGAATGTACATAACATCGACCTCTAGTGTCATGTTGATGTTTTTAAGAACATCTTCGGAGGAGCTGTGTTGCTCCATGAAGTAGGGATAGTAGCCGTACTGAAAGTACTCGTTGAGCCAATGTAACGGATTGAGCTTCTCCTGAATCTCCCGAGTGATGTCAATATGACGATGAAGGATGTCGTCCCATTGTACGACAGGTAGCTCTACTCCCGTCTGAGAATAGATAAACTCTCGCAAAGAGAAACCGCGCAATTCGTATGTTTTGCCCACCGGCTCCCAGCCGTTTGCCCCCGTGCCCACAATCAGAGGAGAGCCCGAGTAGATAATCTTGAGAGAGGGAAACTTTTCGTAGCACTCTAGCAGTTCTTCTCGCCAAGAGGGATACTTAAAAATCTGGTCGAGCAGAAGTGTTTCGCCGCCCCCTTCTACAAACTCTCCGGCAAACTCTACAAGAGTTTTTGTCGTAAAGAGGAATTGGTTTAGATTGACATAGAGCGCCTTACGATTAAGAGGCCCATACTTTTCATTAGCCCAATCTAGTAAGAAAGTGGTCTTACCCACTCCCCGAGCGCCCACAATCCCTACCAAGCGTTCTTTGGGGTCGATTTCATCCATCAGCGTGCGCCGTACCGTATTCTCACGCGCACGCAACAAATGATCGTGTGTCCTAAAAAGACTTTCCATTCTATTGATACCAATTTTTCGGTAACAAAGATAAGGAATACTTTCCATATTGCAATAAGCAAATGACAATAACGGGCAATTTGAGGGCAAAACAACCATTCCTAGGTATAGAAGTAGCACCTAATAACGACTTCCTTTTCTGGGGAGAAAAAGAAAATTTACAGGGTAATTTTTCAGCCAAAATCAGGCAAAAAAGCCCACAAAACCAGCCTAAAACAAAAAAGAGGTGCCTACCTTTTTTCGGATAGGCACCTTAATTTCTCGGCATAAGCGAGGGAGCGTTATGCCGGTAGGCTTGGAAAGGACTGCATTAAGCTAGTTTTGCCATGAACTTATCCCGATAGACAATGAAACGCTCCAGCGTACCGTACCCAATCTCACCTTGGCTATCTTCGGCTCGAATGTCGAAGACGAGTTTACGCCCATCCACTTCGGTAAGGGTTGCCATCACACGCACCGTCTGCCCTATTGCCGTGGCACGAGTGTGGTGTACATCAAGGTGAATCCCCACAGTAGATGCCCCTTCTTCTAGATGGGGAGCTACGAGTTGTACCGAGGCTTTCTCCATAAGAGCAATCATGGCAGGCGTGCCAAAAACGGGTAAATCCCCCGAGCCAACATGGATGGCGGAGTGGTGATCTTGGAGAGTTACCTCCAGCTGACAAGTTTGATGGATAGGTAGCATATCTTTCTATTTTCGGTTGTTTATATTCCGGATACAAATGTACAAATATCCGACAGGTGCTCTCCTCTCCATGCGCAAGGGAGGAGAACAAAAAAAAGCTCCCTGCCTAAGAGAGGGGGCTTATAAACCAACTCTCTAAAGACAGGGGCGCCTTATTGCTTATGAATATCCCCACTCTCGTGAGGAGGATGGGTCGGGTTTAGCCGTTATAGGGAACAAAGTCCGACTTTTCGGCACCACAGAGAGGGCAAGCCCAATCGTCTGGGATGGATTCAAAAGGAGTGCCGGGGGCGATGCCGCTATCAGGGTCTCCCACTTCGGGATCGTAGATGTACCCGCAAAGTTCACAGATGTACTTCTTCATAATTCTTTTCTCTTTCTATTATTTTCTTTCAGTTCTTATTTTCTGGGAGCAAAGGTAGTTGTTGTAGGAGCATAGGGCATTAAGAATCCATCTATACCCCTATAAACTGCATCTTAATTAGGGGTCTGAGGAGCCCTGGGGTCCTCCCCATATTTATTGGGACGACGCACTCCCTCCTGGGCAGCATAGACGATAAAGATAATCGAACCCACCACAGGGATAAGCGTAATCAAGAGGAACCAACCCGACTTGCCAATATCGTGCAAACGGCGCACAGAGACAGCAAGCGATGGGATCAGGAAGAATAGGGACACCAACGTAAGAAGTCCATAGGAGGTGATAAAGCCGGGATTCCTAAAGATCTCGCCATACATATCTATGATACCCCCACTCGTATAGGCATCGAACACCCTCTCCCTAAAAACATCGGACATGATGAAAGGGAAGAAAATGAAGTTCGATAAGAACTGAACCAGGTAACGGAAAATGAACGAAAAGAGCACGAATCCCCAGAACTCACGCCGTCTGGCTCGTCCCGAGAATTGCGCAAACCGTTTGGTGATACAGCCAACAAAATAGCTCCAGAGCGAAGGCTCGGGAGTATAGACTCTACCCTGCACATTTTCCCTCTCCCTTGCAGCACCAGTGAATGAGGGGGGCACCTCGGACGACGCCGAAGCCCCATGGTAAGGCGGAGGAGTAGCTACCGCAGGCTTAGCAGGAGGGGGAGTAGGTGCACTCTCTTGGGTTTGTGCAGCGAGTAATGCGGCTATCTCGGGCTCCTTATCCAATGCTATCCACTCGGTAAGCCCTTGGTACCAAACCCACTTTGCTTGCTGCAGAGGGGAGGGATCTCGACGTAACTCCTCGAGGGTGAATTCCCCGATTTGCTCGCGGAGATTCGCCAAATGATACCCCCGAGCAAGTCCTTTTCGCTCCTCCCCCGGGAGAGCCGGCGGGAGTTCACCACCCTCTTGTGTGGGTGAAAAGTCATCAACTTCGGCAAGAGGGAGCCAGCGTGTCCACCCCTCACTCCATAGCAAAGTCTGATCGGGCAGAGCCATTTGCAAAATCTCTTGACGCGTAAAAGGGCCCTCTTGCTGGTTGTTGCGTAAGATGTAATAGGTACGTTCCATACTTAGTAATGCGAGTTAAGAGGATATTTCGGTGAGGGGGAGGGAAAGGGAGCTCAATGCAAAAGAGCTCGGGAGCACGAAAGAAACTCCTACTTCTTTGCCTCTTCTTTTTGGGGAGTTGCCTCGGGAGTCTCCTTTTTGTAGGCCTTATTAAGCTCCTCGATCACACGTGCAGTAATATCAAGTCCATCGGCTGCGTAGAGGATATTATCGGCCTTTACGTTAGAAAGGATCAAGTCGAAACCCCAGTCTTTATTCATCTTGGCGATTTCCTCTTTGATGGTCTTATAGAGTTTTTCTTCGGCAGCTTCCTGCTCCTTCATGAGTTGCTCGGTGAGGCTCGCGTTGAGGGATTCCAACTCCTGTTGCATCTTCATCAGGCGAGCTTGCTCTGCTTCGGCAGCTTCGCGGGTGGCGAATTGATTGCTCTGCAACTTCTGCTGGAAGTTAGCTCCGGCACGCTGTAGATTATTCATCTTAGCCGAGAGCGAAGCACGACTATCGTTGCTCTTCTTCTCAAGAGTAGCCTTCATCTCGGTGTACTGCTCGTAGTTATTGAGCACAGAGTCTAGCTCTACATAGGCAATTTTGAGTCCATTTGATGATGGAGAAGCCAAAGAATCGGACACGTTGGTAGTACTATTGGTACTTTGACACGCAGTACCCAATGCGAGTATTGCAAGAGCTACAAAAGAGGCCACTAGGGCTTGTTTGAATGATTGCATGAGGATTGTCTATTCTATCTTTTTCCTATTTATTAGCAGTATCGATACGGTCGAAAAGATTCTTCCTGCGCGCCTCAGCCTCCATTTGACTATTGGCACAATGGATTCCCTTCTCCCTGAGCGCTTTATTTGCTTCTATGTGCGTACTAGGGAACTTGCCCCCACGAACAAAAAAGACACGAACCCCCAAAAGAATCACTGCCAAGAGCACGATTATGAGGGCAATTATCAGTATTATCGGCATTTTGTTCTATATTTGTAGCACAAAGATAAGTATAAATAGAACATAGAGAAACGCTATGAACATCACTGAACTCAAGCCCTCTGCAATATGGGGCTACTTCCACCAAATCACTCAAGTGCCTCGTCCGAGCAAAAAAGAAGAGAAGATCCTTGCTTTTCTTAAGAAATTTGCCGAAGAGCACAAATTAGAATACGACCAAGATGCCGCTGGTAATATCGTTATTCGCAAACCTGCCTCCAAAGGCTATGAAAACCGCAAGACGGTAATTCTTCAGAGCCACGTGGATATGGTTTGTGAGAAAAACAACGATACAATCCACGACTTCGACAACGACCCCATCCGCACAATTATTGACGGAGACTGGGTACGTGCCGATGGTACAACACTGGGTGCGGACAACGGAATAGGCGTTGCTGCAGAAATGGCGGTACTAACAGACGATACGCTAGAGCATGGCCCTATCGAATGTCTCTTCACCGTTGACGAAGAAACCGGCCTAACCGGCGCTATGAACCTAGCCCCCGGATTCGTAAAAGGTACCATCCTTCTAAACCTCGATAGCGAAGACGAAGGCGAAATGTTTATCGGCTGCGCCGGAGGTATGGGCACAATGGCTTACTACAAATACACCCAAGAAAAGGCTCCCCAAGAGTACTACTATGCTACCATCAAGGTGAGTGGTCTCAAGGGAGGACACTCAGGCGGTGACATCCATGTAGGGCTTGGCGCTGCCACCAAGATCATCACACGCGCACTCTACGCAGTACGCGAAAAGATGCCCATGGTGCTTGCACATATCGACGGCGGTAACCTACACAACGCCATCGCTCGCGAGGCAACTGCCGTAATCGGGGTGCCCATGAATCAAAAAGAAGCCCTCAGCGTGATTATCAATGAGCTTGATGGCGATGTTCGCCAGGAGCTAAAAGCCGTAGATCCTAGCGTTAAGATTACGGTAAATACAGCCGATGCTCCCGCCCACGTTGTGGATGCCGATACAACTCGTCGCCTTATCTTAGGTCTCTACAGCTGCCCCCACGGCGTGATGGGCATGAGCCACAGCATCGAAGGCCTTGTGGAAACCTCTACCAACCTCGCCTCTATCAAGATGAAAGAGGAGGGTGTAATTCGCGTAGAAACGAGCCAACGCTCCTCTAGCGAATCCCTCAAGACGGATGTTGGTAATATGGTGAAGGCTGTATTCGAATTGAGCGGAGCCGAAGTGGAAGTACGCGACGGCTATCCCGGCTGGAGCCCCAATACGGATTCCCCCATCCTCAAGGTTACGGTGGATGCCTACAAGAGACTCTTTGGCAAAGAACCTGCCGTTAAGGCCATCCATGCAGGGCTTGAGTGCGGACTCTTCCTCAGCAAATACCCCTACCTAGACATGGTTTCGTTTGGTCCTACGCTACGCGACGTTCACTCTCCCGTAGAAAAGATGGAGATCGCCACGGTAGACCTTTTCTGGCGTCACCTTGTAGAGGTACTAAAAAATATCCCCGAAGCATAAACTTCAGGGAGCGATTCTTTACCTGAATCCAATCGCAGGGCCCCATAGCAATGTTCTGTTGCTGTGGGGCTTTTTCATTTCCATTAGTTAGACAAGGAGGTGAAAGAAAGAGCCACCCATTCGCCACTTTCTTTTCTCGCCCTAAGGGCAAAGCCCATCCGCTCTAGGGTAGAGGTGATGATTTCTTCGTCTTCTCCCACGTAAAATCCGCTCACGAGCAAAAGCCCTCCGGGGGATAGTAGTGTTTTATATCGGGGCAAGTCGTGCAGGATGATATTGCGATGGATGTTGGCAAGAAGGCAATCAAAAGCACCTTCGCTCAATGCCAATTCTTCTAGTATTCCTTCGTAAAAGGAGCAGGGAGTCGTAAGTCCATTCAACTCCGCATTATGCCGGGCGTTCTCTACTGCCGTAGCGTCTATATCAACAAAGCTAACGCGCTCGGCTCCCAAGAGGGCTGCGGCAATCCCCAAGACACCGGTACCGCAGCCTACATCCAGCACACATGCGTGAGCAAGAGCTGATTTTTCCTCTAGAAGAAGAGAAAGCATCATCTGCGTCGTATGGTGTGCCCCGCTACCAAAAGCACAGCGCGGCTCTAGCAGCAACTCCCGTGCAGCACAAGGCGAGGGGGCGTGATAGGGTGCTCGCACATACAGATCTTCGCCCAAAGCCAGTGGTGTAAAGCTCTCCGCTTCCCAACGGCTATTCCAGTTCTCACTGGCACAATCCGAAGAGGTGTAGGTAAAAGACAAGGGGAGATACTCCAAATGCCACACGCCTTCGCTAGGGAGAGCGGAGAAAAAGCGTTCACACACATAGCCCACGAGACGCCCCTCCTCGGGATACTCCTCAAACGTTTCGAAGCCAATATCTGCCAAACTTTGGCTCAGAATTGGAAGATAAATCGTGGCATCCCACTCGGCAGCATGGGCCTCGTGGCTCAAGCTAAAAGTGTATTGTTTGTATCTCATCTTGGGACACAAAAGTACAGAAAGACACAAAAAAAAGGAAACCGATAGGAGCAAAAGAAGCGCTCTTCTCGGTTTCCCGTCTAGTAAAATCGCCCTCTCCGGAGAGACTTTCTCAGCCGCCCCCTCGAGTGACAAATTCTTACTTCAGGCCTTCAAAAGTAGCGGAAAAACTAATAGGTTCCACCTGGAAGTAGAGATCGGGACAAGTGAAAACAATAAAATATGGATCCTTGCTCACTTCATCTTTTTTCAATGTTTTGAGTACTTCAATGCCTTTCTTTGATCCAGGCTTTCCACCTCCGCAATGGATCCAAAAAGCAAGAACCTTTGTCTGGAAAATTCCCGAATCTTGGTAGGGTCTGTTCTCACGGACATCAATTGTTACCGTGTAGGGTTCGTTCGGCTTATAACCATTCTGGGGGGTAGCTCCCTCTAAGAATGCAGCCATCTGATAGGGACGAGCATAATTTATATCCGTCCCAAAAATCTCTTTAAGTCGATCTAGGCAGGCACCCGTATTGGTAAACGTATTGCACCACTTAAGGCACTCAGTACCAACACTGCGATTGCGACGGTACATCTCCATCGCCATAATTTCCAAAGCTACAGCCCCCTGAGGCTCCTTCCCTATTTTCTCACGCACCTGCATGAACTCTGCAACGGAGGCAGGGAAACGATTGAAGCTTACTGAGCCACTTTGCCCGGGAGTGTGCTTTTCGTGGCTTATTTCCCCGGTCATTGTAACCTCAATAGGCTCAAGTGTCTTCGTTCCTTTTACTTGCACCTTACATACGGCACGAGCAGATCCGGCAGAAGCTGTGATCTTTGCATTTCCCTCTGCGATCCCGGCTACGGTACCATCGGGCATAACGGTAGCAACTCTCTCGTTGTCCGAAGACCAAGTAACAAACTTGACCTTGGCCTCGGCATTGAGTACAGCCGTGAGTTGTTTGGTTTCATTGACCATGAGGGTCATCTCAGTTGCACTGAGGGTAATTCCTGTCGCGCCATTAGGATCCGGATCGTTACCACCTCCGTTCTTAGGGTCACACCCGGAGCAAACTACACTCATCAAAGCGAGCGTAGCTGCGGTAGTCAATAGAGACATCCATGTTTTCATTTTGTTCATAGCATCTGTAATTTTTAAGTGATTTGTCTATTTCTATTTTGTCTTTTTCCCATTACCCCTTCCTCTCTCTAGGCGGAGAATACAAGGGACGTGGGATGAAAATATCAATCCTTAGAGCATTAATCTCTTCTTCCTACTCTTCATTTGTATACGAGGGCTGCGTAGTATTTTTCACCGTTGTGTCCATGGCGTAGCTCCCAATACGAAGCAAAGGTACTATTTATTTTCGCACAAGCGAATCCATTTTCTGTAAGGGTTCCCGCATCAAACTGTAAGAGTCTGATTATCAACCATGGTTTTGAGTATAATCTCCAAAATGCAATCTTCTGAAAATTAACAACTTGTATTGTCCCGAAATTTTTGATGCGCTTGCCCTGGGAAGTAATGCAAAAGAGTAAGTAGATTATCGGTTCATTCGATGCTTTCGGAGGGTTTGCCTCGCGCTTTCGCTGTGCCGGTAGTTAGGTATTTGTCGAGCAGAGATTGCTGCCGAAGAGTTGCGCTCTTGCCCGCCAATGAATAGGCAGAGGGGATGCGCTGGTCTTTATGCCACGGCACATCCCCTCAATATATTCTCTTGCTCCTCTCAGAGCATCGGACGGAGTAGTACGGGGTTTAGTGTTTTACAGATAGCTTCAAATGCTTCCCTCCCGCCTTTACTACATAGTTGCCTGCGGGCAGTGTGGAGAGGTCAAGCTCTACTGCACCCGCTTCGTTAGCCTCGGCAGCGAGCAAGCGTATCCCCTCTAAGCTGTATAGGGCGATGGATGCCCCTGCTTTTGCCCCCTCTACCTGTACGTAATGGGTGGCAGGGTTGGGATAAACACGTAGGTCGGCAACATCTACCTCTTCTACAGCAAGCGTCTTCATTATCTTCACTTCTGTGGCGGGTTTATCCCCGGACATGACGAACTGCATCGTGTAAGGTGTGCCATCCCATTGGAAGCTGTAATTGCCTACCACAGCGTTTTGCGGCTGAGTTATCGTGACACCCTCCAATTTAATCGACTCAAACCCACCGATAGCATAGGGACCAGGATCTTTATAAGAACCGGAAGTTTTGGCATAGATACTCGCATTCTTAATCACTAAGCGGGACTGATACCCCCAGCCTGCGTTAATCCCGGCATAAGCACTCCCATCTGATTCCGGCATGGTAACGATAGAGCAATCCTCTATCGTCAGAGAGGTGCCAAGATCTACAAATATTCCCGATTCTATTGTTTTGGTAGTAAGTTTTCCGCTTCCTACAATACTCATATTTGTTGCCGTATAGAGAGTCGTTTCGCTAGGAGAGTTGAATTGATTTTCCCCCTCAAGGTGCAAGATGAATGGCTTCTCTTCGGAATGATTGCCCACGTATATACAGTTAACATTGCCACTAGTTTGTATCGTGACATCCTTGATACTTAGCTTCTTATCCTTATGCGAATAAGTTATATGCCCGTTATACCCGACGGAGACGCCCTCGATTTTATCGAGTTTGTCCGCATTCCCTGAGTCTATTTCTACTCCACAAATACTAAATTCATAGGGAATCGCTTTTTTTTCTATTCTCACTTCTGTGGCGGGTTTATCCCCAGACATGACGAACTGCTTCGTGTAAGATGCGCCATCCCAGGAGAAGGTGTAACTACCTATCTCCGCATTGCTCGGCTGAGTTATTACGGATCCCTCTCGGGTGATACTCTCAAACCCGCCGATAGCATAGGGATAAGGACCGTCTTCTTTTCCAGTTGCTTTGGCGTAGATACTGGCATTCTTAATCACTAATTTGGTTTGAGTATCCCAGTCTCCACCAATGCCGGTATAACCCTCTCCGTCCGTCTCGGAGACGATCTCGAGAGAGCAATCTTCGATCGCGAGAGTAGCGCCGTGATGTACGAAGATCCCACTTCTTTGTTTTGTTCTTATAAAGAGTTTACCGCTTCCCTCAATACGTGTATCACATTCCGTCCAAAAAGCTGTAATATCAGTGGCGTTAAACTGATTTTTTCCCTCAAGGTGCAATGTGAATGGCAGATTTTTGTATGCTGAGTACACGAATAGACAGCTCTCTCCCTCTTCAGCTTGCATTGAGACATCCTTGATGCTTAGCGTGTTAGTCTCGGGTGAGTAGGAGATATATCCACCAGCCCCGACGGTGACGCCCTTGATTTTATCGAGTTTGTCCACGTTTCCCGAGTTGACTCTTACTCTACAAATCTCAAAGCCATACTCTGTCTGAGCTTTTGCGATTCCGGAGCCTAATAGTAATACTAGTAGTACTCCCATTAAATGTTTTAGTTTCATAGACTTATATATTATAAGGTTCAAAAATAACAAGTTAAACACTATCAAATACTACCACACCAGCCCCGCAGAGGGTGGTACTACCTAATAACCTGCACCACAAATGTAATGAAACATTTTTGATATGCAAAACAAAAGAGGAGGTAATCAGGGCTTGCAGATTCCAGTATCAAGTGCAACGGTATGAAAAAAGTAGTGCAAGGACTTCATTCGGAGATTTAAAGTCCAAACTTTTCTTAGGTCTGTTGTTTAGGAGTCTCCTGATATTTCGTATTTGTTTGTCATCAATATCTTTGAACGAAGTTCCTTTGGGTATGTATTGTCGAATGAGTTTGTTGAGCAATTCAACATGGGGCTTGTCTGTTGAACAATAAGGTTTGGCAAAAAAGACGGGAACACGGAGCGCCCTCTCAATGGATCTAAAAGCCATAAATTCCGATCCGTTGTCTGTGGTTATGGAATGCAACAATCCCATCCTCTTGAAGTAAGCCAAACTCCGATTAACGACCCGAGCCAACGCCTTGGCATTCTTGTCATTAGGTAACTTTTCAATGATGGCATACCCCAATAGTGTCCTAAACGTTTTGCAGGGTAAAGAGAAAAGGATAGGTTTGTAATTGAAACAAAGCACAGCTAGTGAAAGCTGTCACAAACCACCCTTTTCAATGGCAAAAATAACACTATTGGTTACACGATTGATTTGTATACCAATGACTTTAAGCATGCCGCCGGCACTATTGCAGCACTATATCGCTCACGTTGGAAGATTGAAATCTTCTTTAGAAACCTCAAGCAAAACCTACATATCAAAAGTTTTCTAGGAACCTCTCAAAACGCTGTCGAGATTCAGATTTGGACGGCTCTGATTACGATTCTCCTACTTCAATATCTCAAGCGAATAGCAAAACACCCCTGGTGTCTCTCCAACTTAACAGCATCTTTGAGACTCAACACGTTCACCAAAATCGACCTCTTTCAGTGGATAAATAAGCCGTTCTCACCGCCTCCGGACGAGCCCGAAATAGCATAGGGGGGATACCCCCGTTTTTACCGCAAATGTCAAGGGGCGATTGACCCGCTTGACAGCTATCTCACACCTTTCGCCCGCCAAAAACGTTTAGGACACTATTGGCTGTACACCCTTTTTCTATAGGATAAAAAGGAGCGTCCTTAGCGAATCAAAACCACAACGCCTCTGGCTCCATGCGCCCCCATTACAAGGGCTTGCTCTATATCGGCTGTCTTACTAGGACCACTAATAAAGCCTGAATAGGGAGTACTAGGTGCCATCTCCTCTACCTTTTTATAAGCCTCGTGCATATTATTGACAAGGGCTGTGCGCTCTACGATAAAGACCAAATTCTCCGAGATAAAGAACTGAGCACGCCACTCCTCAGTCTGCTCTACCCAAAGACACGCGTTCTCACAAACGCCCAAGGGAGAGGCTAGAATGGTGACATCGGTACCGTTCATAGCCTCGGCAGTAGCCACCTCTTTGGGGTGCGTTACAGGCAGCCCCGGCAGCTCTAAATTACTTATGAAGCGTGTTGCCTCAGGGTAAAGTGCTTGTATGGTAGCCGCTATATCAGCATCGGGAGCCAGCACTTCTGCCCGTCCGCCAACAGCCGCTACCATCTGGATAAATTGCTCTACCTTATCGGGGTATGTAACGGCTACAAAATGCTCTATATCGGGGTAGGGTGCCGCCTGTGGGCTATTGCGGCGTATATTATCTAGTATCTTGCTTTTACTGTCCATAGGGTATGCTATTTAGTTTTGTGCGTACGCTTCCACCAATCATTGAAAGACTCTCGGGCAAATTTAGGCAGGTCACGAGCCTCTCCCCAAGCGTTAAGCCTATTGTAAATTAGGGGACGAGGCATCTTGTTTACAATGGGAGCCATACGGAGTGCTGTGTTGAAAAGCGAGGGTGCATCCATAAGAAACTTCATCCCTTTTGACATCCATTTCTTTTCGGGATTGGCTACTCCTAGGGCATCCATCTGCTGCCGCCATCGGTAGATTTGCTCCCCTAAGTCTATCTTCACGGGGCAAACATTACTGCACGAGAGGCAGAGCGAACAGGCAGACACATTGCCACTATAGCGTTTGGGGTCACGCAGCATGCCTAGATTTATACCCAGAGGCCCTGGGATAAAGTAGCTGTAAGAGTAGCCTCCTGAGCGGCGATACACAGGGCACGTATTCATGCAAGCACCGCAACGAATACAGTGAAGCATCTTCTCGTGCTCTCGATTGGCAAGCATCTCAGTGCGCCCATTATCCACGATAATAAAGTGCAGCTCGCCCCCCTTCTGGGGTGTACGGAAAGAGGATGTGTAGGTAGTAGTGGGTTGTCCCGTGGCAGAACGTGCCAGCAATCGTGTGAAAACCCCTAGGGCTGATAGGTTGGCAACGACCTTTTCTATACCAAACGAACAGATATTGAGCTTCTGACAAGCCATACCCATATCGGCATTCCCCTCATTGGTGCAGACGACCACCTCTCCCGTAGAAGCCACGGCAAAGTTGCCGCCCGTCATTGCTGCGTCGGCATGTAGAAAGTAGTTACGGAGATTTTTACGGGCAGCATGGGTCAAGTAGGTAGGGTCTGAATTACCCTTTTCCGTGCCCATTTCTCGCTCGAATAGCTCGCCTACCTCCTCACGCTTAATGTGGATAGCCGGGAGTACAATATGGCTAGGTTTAGCGTGCATTAACTGCAAAATACGCTCCCCCAGATCAGACTCTACCACGTCAATCCCTCGCTCTAGAAGGTACTCATTAAGCCCACACTCCTCACAGAGCATTGACTTACTTTTGACTAGGCGATGCACCTTGTGGCTCTGTAGCAACTCGTGCACAATGCGGTTATGCTCCTCCGCATCAGCTGCCCAGTGTACCACTACTCCATTCTTCTGTGCATTCGCCTCAAACTGCTGCAGTAGTTCGGCAAGGTGCGTTATATTGTATCGTTTTAGGTCGTGCGCCATTTGGCGTAATTCTTCCCACTCGGGCACTGCATGGCTCATCTTATCCCGCTTCTCTCGTACGAACCATAGGGCTTGGTCGTGCCAAGCTACACGCGGACGATTCTCTAGAAACGTAGCCGCAGCCTTTGCATGTGATGTACTCATAGGTTTGCTGCTAATATCTCAATGGCATGAATGGTTTGGATGGATAGTTGCTCCCTATCTATTACTCCCTGCATGTGCATTAGGCACGAACTATCCGAACCGGTGATGTACTCGGCACCTGTCTGCATGTGATCCCGCACTTTGTCTCGCCCCATACAGGCAGAAACGGCTGGCTCTTCTACGGCAAACATACCCCCGAAGCCACAACACTCATCTATGCGCTTAGGCTCTACAATGGCAATGCCTTGTACCAGCTCTAGTAGGTTGCGTATTTTATTTTGATAGGGAACATTGCGCTCACTCGGGGTAGAAAGCCCCAACTCTCGCACGCCATGGCAACTATTATGCAGACTTACACAGTGTGGGAAACGTGAGGGCAGCGAGGTCACTTTAAGGTCGTCATGCAAAAACTCTATCACATCACGAATCTTCCCCGGAGCCTGACACCGATGGTCTCCCTCGTGGAGTATGTGGGGGTAATTCTCCTTTACAAAGGCAACGCAGCTGGCTGATGGCCCAACGATTACATCGTGAGAGGCAAAAAGCTCCTCGAATCGCTCTGCCAAGTGACGGGCTTTAGGCTCGTAGCCTGCATTCGCCATAGGTTGCCCACAACAGGTTTGGTTTAGGGGGTAATGCACGTCTAAGCCCAAGGACTCTAACAGCCTATAGGTAGCAATACCTACCTGAGGATAGACTGCATTGACGTAGCAAGGGATAAATAATCCTACTTTCATTTGTATAACTCTTCTCTCTCAGAAAAGAAAGCTCCATCACCACTCTTGGAGGGAACTCTCCGCCTGCTTTCCAAAAAATCTTCGCCTATAAAGGCACCCAAAAGTAGCAAAAGTGCTGCAACAATGGTGCGGATGGAGTGTATTTTCCGCCAATAAAAAGTCAGAATCCGCCCAGAAATGTCCGTCGTTACAGGGTGAAATCTCCCGATTTCTCAGGCAGAATCGGAATAAAAAACAGCCTATATCTCAAGAGAAATTAGGCTGCAGACGAAGGAGAAATGCAGGGGCTCTACGTTGGCAGGGAGCCGCACCCCCTGAAACAAGTAGCCCCTGCCTCTCACAGATGGAGGGCAGGGGCCATTCTCAATTAAGAGAAATGGGATGGGGATTAGCGAGCTACACGCTCAAGCCACTTGACCATAGCCAACATGATTCCCATGGAGATAATGCAGACAATTGCAAATACTGTCCAGCACTGCCAGAGAGGGATCTTGTTGTACATCAACGGGCCAATCCAAATTAGCAAGTTACCGATGGCAGTTGCACCGAGCCACAAGCCTTGGCACAAACCCTGCAAGTGCTTGGGAGCCACCTTAGATACAAACGACAACCCTAGAGGTGAGATAAAGAGCTCTGCCACCGTAAGGAAGAAATAGGTAACGATGAGCACCCATGCTCCGGACTTCATGGCATTTTGTGCCGTTTGGTCCATAGCGCGGAATTCGTCGCCCGAGGGGAATCCATTGATCATTGACAAGATTGCCAAGAACACATAGGCAATGGCAGCAATAGCCATACCGATAGCAATCTTACGAGGCGTAGAGATACTTCTTCCTCTACGTGCCAATGCCCCAAAGATGGCCATGATGATGGGGGTGAGCACAATCACGAAGAAGGGATTCACAGCCTGCCAAATTTCGGGGGGAATAGAGGAGGTTACGATAAAGTCGCGAGCAAAAACAGAGAGTGACTGTCCGTTTTGGTGGAAAGAGAACCAGAAGAAGATGGCAACACCCAATACAGCAAAGAGAGCATACAAACGACGCTTAATCTCAGACGCCATAGCAGCCTTTTCTTCGGGCGTATAGTCTACTGCCTTGTGCGCTTCTTTCTTAGCAGGGTTAGGCAATTGCTTCTTCGTTACAACAAAAATCACCATAGAGATAAGCATGGCAACAACGGAAGCAATAAACGAGTAGTGCACCCCGGCGTTGAAGATGTCTAGGTATCTTTGGCAGAATTCAAGAGTCACTTCTGAGCCACCAACTTCGGATACCAACTTGGTGATATTGTCCAAGTCTTGTCCCACCAAGTTGCCTCCGTTATTGATAAACTTATGGCACAATTCGGGCAGACTTGCGTTGTAGGTCAAGTTGTGAACCCCGAGCCACCAGCTTCTCAAGAGAGGGGCAACGAAGGGAGCAATGAGACCACCGATGTTGATGAAAACGTAGAAGATTTGGAACCCGGAGTCGCGCTTACCCTTAGCAAGACGGAGAGCTTCTTCGCCCTCTTTGGCAGCCTCGGTTTCCAAGTCGTCGTACATCTGACCCACAATGGCTTGCAGGTTACCCTTGAAAAGCCCGTTACCAAAAGCGATGAGCAACAGCGCAAAGCAAGTGAAGGGAAGCAGCCAGCTGATGTTGTCGGAAGTAGACATGATGGGGATAGAAATCAAGACGTACCCCAACGTCATAATGGCGAGACCCGAAATGATCGTTGCCTTATAATTCTGACTTCTATCGGCAACAATACCCCCAACAAGGCTGAGGATGTAAATCAATGCGTAGAAGACGGAGTAGATCACACCACTCGTGGTGTCGTCCAATCCAAACTTGGAACAGAGGAATAGCAGTAGCACTGCGTTCATAATGTAGTAGCCAAAGCGTTCCCCCATGTTACTTAGGGCTGCCGCTACAAGTCCTTTCGGATGATTTTTGAACATACTGGTTACTAGGAATTAATATGATTAATGATTTTGAATTTACAAGCGTCCTATGGCATAGGTGTTGCTACAGGATTTATACCAAGCAAGGCCCCCGTATCCGTATCAAAGAGGATGGAAAAAGTGTTGTCTTTGCTCTTCGGGATTTGATTGGCGAGCGAAACTCGTGTGCCAAACTGAGTAATGGGCACCTCCACCTCGGCAAAGAGGCGAGAGCCCTTCTGGAGGCGAACCGTGGCGCTCCCCGGCAAGTTATATATGATACCATGCAACTTCCGCTCCTGCTTTGCCAGCTCCTCGGGGGAGAGCAAAGGGGCGCGGCGCGTTGCCTTCAGGTCTAAGGTAATCGCTTCTCCCTCTCGGCTCGTTGCAGGCAAGAGACCCACGACGGGAGAAAAGCGAGCGATGGTGCGGCGGTTTATCTCCTCCTCCGGCTCCACTTTGTAGTGTTGCGTAAGGGGTTCTCGCGCCGTTGTCCCCACAAAAAGACGCTCCACCGCTGCAATTTGCCCCTCAAGGCGAGAAACAGCCAAGGTATACGCCTCTCCCTCTCGGGGCGCATACTCTGCCTTACCCGAGAGCAGACTCATGAGATCTTCTCGAAGAGAAAAAAGATGATTGGCGGCAATTTGAGCCTTTTTAGCACGCGAAGTAGCCAAGGCAAACTCCCGAGGGAGCAAGGGATCTACGCCCTCTTGCCTAGGGGCAAACGGCGGAGATGCAACCTCCTCTTGTAGGGGCGTAGAATAGCCGTTGATACCCGATAGTATTCCATTTTTGGTTAGAGCGACATAGCTATAGGGCTGTGCTACCTTAAACTCCACCAGGTAACTATAGTTTTCGTCGGGGACTCCCAACGAACGAACTTCCGCCGACTCAATCTCATACGATATGGTCAATTCGGTAGCCACTTTCTGCCCGAGAAGAAGTGGGGCATAGTCCGAAAATTCTCCCGGAGTTACGGTTGTTTTTACAACCCTTAGAGCTATATCCAACTGGCTCTTAGGCAAGTAGTAGACGACGCCTCGGTCTTGATATTCGGTAGCGGAGTAGCGTACAACATCAGTCTGCGCCCTCATCATCATGGGACATAAAACGATGAAAGCCACTGAGAGGGCTAGTTGCTGTAAAGCCTTGTGCATGATACCATTTGCCAAATTCGTGAGAACAAAACTAATCAATTCTAGTGTAAAAGAGAAGTCTTTTCACGCTAGATCATTCCTCAGGTCTCGGCTGATTGAGATTCTTTTGCCTCTTTTTCCTTTCGCAAATCCTCTAAAATACGCCCATGATAAGAGAAGTACTTAGATCCCTGATAAGCACCAGACGTGTTTTGCAGATCGGAGGGTAAGAACTCTCGTACGAAGGGGGAAAGCTTATAAACTTTACCCTGATGCTCTACTTGATTGTCACTGGCAACACGTACTATAAGCCCTGTTGGATCAAAACGCACAAGAGCTCCCACTTCTATTCCAATAAGGCTAAAGCGAAAACGCTCTCGCGTGCTTCGCGGTTCTGTACTGCCAGGGAGCAGCTTCGCCCCTCCTTTGAAAACGGGTTTCTGAGAAGGCAAAATAAGCCCACCCTCAACTGAAAGTATGGGTTTATTATTGTTGTACTCCACAATCTCTGCATCATCTATTGTATTGGCAATATCACGGAAGATATCTAGAGCAACATGAGGGGGAACATTAAAAAACTCTCTATTCTGCCGTATCCGCAAGTGGGTTAATCTATCAATCATTTTGTGTACCAAATGCTCAATCTCATGGTACTTTACAGATTGGATCGTTGCATATATCTCAAAAGGGAGAGGAACGGCTGTATTATCCAGTTCCTTAGAACGGATATTGACAGGACGAGAGCTCTTGCCTATCTTCACCCAATCCTCTCGGAAACTCGGGTTGGTAAGGATATACACGTAACCAGTTTCTTGCATATTTCTTGTATCAGTCAACTCGTACAAAGATAAGTATTTTTTATACAGAGATAGGGCAATCCCCTTTAGATGTCTGGTGCTGCGCAGAGAGCATACCGCAGGCGGCGGCGATGTCTTCCCCTCGCGAAGCTCGTATCGTTGTAGGTACTCCCGCCCCGTTGAGGTAGTCCGCAAAGCGTTGCATTCGCTCCTCTTGGGAGGAGGGCAAAGCCACATTAGGGATACGATGATAACGGATCAGATTGATATGACACTCGAGAGGACGGATAAGCCGCAGGAGTGCTTTGGCATGGGCGATATCGTCGTTAAGCCCGCCGAAAACGATGTACTCAAAAGTAAGTCTACGCTGACCCGAGAAGTTATACCGCTTGAGCGTCTCTATCGTTTTCTCTATGGGCATGGCTCGCTCTATGGGCATCATCGAGAGTCGCTCCTCGGGGAGTGCATTATGCAAACTAATCGCAAGGTGACAAGAGCATTGCTCCAAGAACTTAGAAAGCCCCGGTTCCAATCCGATAGACGATAGCGTGATTCTCTTGGGGCTCATGGCCAACCCCGAGGGGTGCGTAAGGCAAGCTATGCTCTTGAGTACAGCCTCCACATTGTCGAGCGGCTCCCCCATTCCCATATAGACGATATTGGTAAGCTTGTCGCTATCGGGTATGGAGAGGATTTGATTTACAATCTCGGAAGGGGTGAGATTACCCTTGAATCCCTGCTTCCCGGTCATGCAAAAGAGGCAATCCATCTTGCATCCGATTTGGGAGGAGACGCATAGCGTAGCGCGATCCCCCTCGGGGATGTAAACACTCTCGACGTACTGCGCCCCATCACCCACGGCAAAGAGGAACTTGCGCGTACCGTCTTTGGAGTCGGCTCGTGCTACGGGTGCCTTTCGCCCTATCGTTGCTTTCTCTTGCAGCAGAGCCCGGTGGCGAAGGGAGATATTGGTCATTTCGTCAAAGGAAGTGACGCGTTTGTTGTAAATCCAATCTGCCAGCTGCCGACCTGCGAACTTGGGCATCCCGATGGAGAGAGCAAGGCCGGTAAGCTCCTCGGGTAGCATCCCTAATAGGGTAATCATACAGAGTGAAAGGGGGCTAATCTACCAATTCAAAATCGATTTGCCGACGCTCAAAGTCGCTATGGATGGCACGCACGCGCACCGTATCTCCAAGGGTAAACTTACGTCTATACCGCCGACCCACAAGGGCAAAATTCTTCTCGTCGTAGTCGTAGAAGTCGTCATTAAGAAGTCGCATCGGCACCAACCCCTCACAATGCGAATGGGTTAGTTCCACATAGAACCCCCACTCCGCCACATTGGAGATAACCCCATCAAATACTTTGCCTAGGCGTGTACTCATATACTCTACCTGCTTGTAACGTACGGAGTCTCGCTCGGCTTTGGCGGCCACTTGCTCCTGATCGCTACAATGTTGGGCGTAAACCTCGTACTCCGCTTGCGGCACACTGCCCTCGCCTGCCATATAGCGCGCAACAAGACGATGCACCAAAAGGTCGGGATAACGGCGGATAGGCGAAGTAAAATGGGTGTAATACTCAAAAGCCAGCCCGTAGTGACCGATATTTTCTGTACTGTACTCAGCTCGAGCCATCGTGCGTACAGCCATGGTTTGGATGAGTGTTGCCTCAGGCTTATCTAGCGAAGCCTCAATCACGGCATTGAGGTTCTTGCTAATGGCGCTAGCCTCAGTAGCGTTTTTGAAATGGTAGCCAAAGCGACGAATAAACGCCCCCATCTGATTCAGTTTATCCCCATCGGGGAGGTCGTGGATACGGTATATAAAGGTCTTGGCGTCCCCATTACTATTGCGCTGCTTTTTGCCAAACTCGGTAGCGACCGTCCTATTGGCAAGGAGCATAAACTCCTCAATGAGTTCGTTTGCTGTGCCATGAGGGCGAGCCGCAACGTCTACGGGGCGCCCTTCGGCATCAAGTACAAACTGTACCTCCTGACTCGAGAAGTTGATTGCCCCTTGGGCAAAGCGACGCTTCCGAAGGAGCTGAGCGAGACTATGTAGCGAGAGGATAACCTCGGCATTGTCGCCCTCCTTCGTATCAATTACTTGCTGCGCCTCTTCGTAGGCATAGCGCCGGTTGCTCTCTATAATGGTACGTCCAATGTGATACGATTGCACCTCAGCCGCTTCGTTAAGTACGAATACACACGAGAAGGCCAGGCGCACCTCGTTGGGTCGCAGACTGCACAAATCATTACAAAGCCGCTCCGGCAACATGGGGATCGTACGGTCTACAAGATAGATACTCGTAGCTCTATCATAGGCCTCCTTGTCAATCACGCTCCCCGGGGTTACGTAGTAACTCACATCCGCAATATGCACACCGACCTCCACAAGACCACCCTCCAACTTACGCCACGAAAGGGCATCGTCAAAGTCTTTGGCATCGGCAGGGTCTATGGTAAGCGTGAAGACTTCTCTAAAATCTTCTCTCTTTGCCATCTCCTCACTGGGGATACCTGAGGGGATCTGACGCGCAGCCTCCTCAGCCTCTTCGGGGTAAGAATAGGGGAGATCGTACTCCGCCAAGATAGCGTGCATCTCAGTGTTGTTGTCTCCGGCTGCCCCCAAGACCTCTACCACTTCGCCCGTAGGCTCGGGCTCTCGTGGCCCCCAATGCGCAATTCGGACAATGGCCTTATCGTTGTTTTTAGCCCCTGCCAAAGCCTCTCGGGGGAGCAGGATGCGGCTATCAAGGGCACGATCCTCGGTATGCAGATAGGCAAAACCTTTCGTAATCACAACGCGCCCCACATAGGTAGAGCGGCGGCGCTGCAAGACCTCCACTACTTGCCCCGTGCGAGTACGACGCGCCTTGAGTGGGAAAAGAGCTACACGCACTCGGTCTCCCGGTAGGGCATGCTCCGGATTATTTCTATCAGAAACGATAACCTCCGCGCTCTCATCGTCGGGCACAACCACGCAATAATTACGGCGAGACTCGAAGACGCCCTCCAGCATCTCTCCGCCCACTTGGTAGCGGTAACGCCCAATCTCCACTTGTGTGAGCATACCCTGCTCTACGAGAGACTCCAGCGTACGCACCACAAACTGCTTCTCAGACATGGTGGTAAAGCCCAGACTTGCGGCTACGGCCTTGTAATTTACCACCTCGCGAGGGTGGCGAGTAAAATAATCTATGATGCTATCCACAATCTTATGACCCGAGAGACGCTTATTCCGTGCAAGCCGCTTAGTACCCGACTTGCGCGCCGTAGCTTTACGCCGCCCTGTTATTGTTGTAGATTTTGTTGACTTCTTTTTCATATTACGTTGTCATACTCCTCTCCCCTTTCAGCAGAGAGCAAGGGAGAGAAAGGGGAGGAGAAAGAAAAAAGATCACTGCTCGGGGCGATACTTACCGCCCTCTTCATCACCCAAAATGCCCAAGTAACTCACGTAACGCGATGGGGCAATCTCTCCTCGCTCTAGGGCTGCCAAGACGGCACACCCAGGCTCATTGATATGGGTACAATTGCTAAATCGGCACCCCTCACTCAGGGCAAAAAACTCCCGAAAGTAGTGATGCGCGTTGTGCTCATTCATCTCCAACGTACCAAAACCTTTGATACCGGGAGAGTCGATAAGATACCCACCGCCACGCTCGGCAGCAAGGGGAATCATAGCACTATAAGTAGTCGTATGCATACCCGTACCATGTGCCAAACTGATGCTGTGGGTACGCAGAGAAGAACCTGGGAGCAGGGCGTTGATAAGACTACTCTTGCCTACTCCGGAGTGCCCACTGAGGAGCACAATACGCCCTGCGATGTATTGCCAGACCTCCTCCAGACCTATCCCTTCGGTCGCCGAGATGGAGAGTGTGGGATAACCCAAGGGAGCATAAATCGATTGCCACTCGGCTAGCCGCTTATTCTCCTCCTCTCCGTAGAGGTCTATCTTATTAAAAAGCAAAACAACGGGGATGTCATACGCCTCCGCTGTTGCCAAAAAACGATCGACAAAAGTAAAGCTTGTCTCGGGTTGTATCATCGTAACCACGAGCAAAGCCACATCTATATTGGCCGCAAGTATATGCGACTCCTTAGAGAGGTTAGAAGCCTTGCGGATGATGTAGTTACGCCTAGGGCAGATAGCGGTAATGTAGTAGGGGTGCTCCAAATCCTCTCGAGTAGGCTGCAACTCCACCCTATCTCCCACCACCACGGGGTTGGTAGAGCGGATTCCCTTGAGCCGCAAGTTGCCCTTAACGAGAGCGTCACACTCCCCTCCGTCACCATCGAGTAGTACCCGACACAGATTGCCAACGCAACGCAGTACGAGCCCTGTCATTTTAGTTGTTAGATGTTAGAGAAGAAGCCTCGGGGAGCTAAAGCTCTCTCCCACAAAGAAGAGCCAAAGCCTCCTTGCTCCGCCGTTGCATCTCTAAATCTAAATCAAACGGTAAGGATTTCCTTCTCCTTGGCAGCGAAGAGTTCGTCGCAACGAGATATGTACTTATCGTGTAGCTTCTGAATAGCTGCCTCGGCATCCTTGGCAACATCTTCGGGAGTGCCGTCTGCCTTTACGCTCTTCTTAACGGCATCTATAGCGTCGCGGCGCGCATTACGCACGCTTATTTTTGCCTCTTCTACCTCGCCCTTTACCTGCTTTACAAGCACCTTACGACGCTCTTCGGTAAGAGGGGGAATGCCAATGCGGATAAGATCGCCGTTATTCTCGGGCATAATCCCAAGGGGAGAGTCGATAATGGCCTTCTCAATATCCTTGATAATCTTCTTCTCCCAAGGAGTAATAACGATAGTACGTGCATCGGGCACGGTCACGGTACCGACCTGATTGAGGGGAGTCATCGTGCCATAGTAAGACACCATAATGTCGTCGAGTATCTTGGGATTGGCTTTGCCGGCACGTATGTGTGCGAGCTTTTCGTCGAGATACTCAATGGCATTTTGCATCCCTGTTTCTGCCTGCTGTTGGTATTGCTTTACGTCACTCATATTGTCTATTGATGGGGGAATGTGTATTTGTTAGTTATGTACAAGGGTACCTATCGGGTCTCCACCGAGAAGTTTGGATAGGTTGCCGGGGGTATCCATATCAAACACCATAATCGGGAGATTGTTCTCTTTGCAGAGGGTCATAGCGGTAAGATCCATTACCTTAAGATTGCGCGTATAGACTTCGTCAAAGGTAATTTTATCGAATCGTGTCGCTGTTGGGTCTCGTTCGGGATCGGCAGTATAGATACCATCCACACGCGTGCCTTTGAGTAGGTAGTCCGCCTTGATTTCCACCGCACGTAGGGCAGAAGCAGTATCCGTTGTGAAGAAAGGATTGCCCGTACCACCGGCAAAGAGAGCCACATATCCCTCTTCTAGCTTTTCTATTGCCTCATGCGAACTGTAGAGGCGAGCCACCGGCTCCATGCGAATAGCCGTGTATACGATGGCCTTGCAGCCAATAGCCTTGAGGGCAGAGCCTAGAGCGAGTGCATTGATTACGGTGGCAAGCATCCCCATTTGGTCGCCCGTGGTTCGATCGAATCCACGTGCTGCACCACTCATTCCTCTAAAGATATTGCCTCCGCCTATCACGATACCTATTTGGCAACCGCGGGCTGCCTCTTGGGCGATTTCTTGGGCATAAGCCGCCAGTCTTGCATCATCTATACCATGACCGGAACCGGCGGCGAGCGACTCTCCGCTCAACTTTAGTAGTACTCTTCGGGGTTTCTGCATTGCTTTCTTCTCTTACGATTATATGCCACAAAGATAGCAATTGTTTTCTGCCCAAAGGAAACGTCGGAAGGAGTACAGATTATAGGTAGTCGTCCCTTAAGAGCTATTTAGACGGCATTTCCTCCCTCGATGAAACTAGAGAAATAATAGTCGTTAGTATGGAAACAAGTATACCCTTCCGAAGAATACGATGTCCAGGAGACAATCGCCTTCAGATATACTCCGAAATCGGAGAGTTGTGAACTTCTATAGATTGGTAGACGGGGTATTCTTTCTGTTACTTCATAATTGACAATACTCTCTATCTTTTATTCTGCCATTGTTGAAACTTGCTCATCAAGAAAAAAGCGGAGAGTAAGCTAAGCATTGTTAGGATAATCCCAACAACTAGCCATAATAACATCTGCAAAGGGGATAGAATAGATGCCTTTGCAAATTCGACAAAGGCATAGACACAATATGGCAATGTCAAGATTGTGGTAATGATAACAGGTATATATTTTCGGTATATCGCCCATTGTACAAGATGTACTATAAGATGGATGGAATACCCTGCAAATGCAGCAAACCACCATTGAAAAGCCCTCAACCATACGGCACTGAGAGAAATAATAGAAATCAGAACAAATTCGTGAGCCGTACCAATGGCGAATGTGGATGTAGAATAATCAAAATGTCCCCTGCGTGCAAGAACTCGTTCGAATCTCGGGAAACGTCTTTTCAATTCGTTTCTATTATTGCCAAGCCAACTCTTGAACATAACAATCTCCTCGTACTCATGAACCATGAATACAACAGGAAGAAGCATCATTATCAATTCTAATTTCGTCATCTTTTCTTCAAATCTCGCTGATGGCACAAAAGTCTATGGTCATATACCTCCTTTTTTGCTACTTATCTCCATTCCCTTTCAACTTCTTTTTCTCCTTGTTTTCCAAACTCTTTATACTATCAGCCACGGGTAAATCTTCAGGCATTGTACCGCCAAGTTCTTTAATGGTTTGCCGAACCTTTTTCCCGACCTCATAGTGTGTCTGATTTGCCTTTATTTTTCCCTTTATGTTTTCGCGACGTAGTTTTTCTTCAGTTTGTGTTGCACGAAACAGATTGGCTGCCAACTCCGTACTTCCCATGTGATCGAGTATCTTTTGGCTTTTCTTCAAACCTTTTCGGGCATGAATCGCTTTTGCGTCTAATCCACCGTAAAGACCTTTGTAGCCATGATTCTGGAAGATGGCATAATCACGAGACTCAACAACACCGGCATTCTTGGCAGCATCAGCCAGCTGGCTATTGTGGCGAGCTAGTTCATTGCGCAAAAAGAGACGTTTTTCTTCTTCGCTTGTCAGACGATTGTATTCGTCCATCTGCTTTATCTCTGCAATCCGAGTCTGAACGGCGAAATAAGTTTGTCCATTCGCCACTACCTCTTTGCTTGGGTCTGCGTTCTGAACAATCAAGTAACAGGCATAACGGGATAGTTTTACAGACTCTACTTCTCGTCTTCCTCCTTTCCCAATCTCGATCATTTCGAGGATATCCTCGAAATGATCGAAAGGATTGTTATTACTATTAGCACATGCCTCTTTTGCTTTTTCTATTACCGGTAGGAAATGTCGGTATTCAGAATACTCAAGCACTTTTGCCATTTCTCGTGCTGACCAATATTCTATGCCATTCTCATCAATATGTCTAATCTGCTCAAAAACAGACTTTCGAGAGTCTACTAATTCTTCCATATCTCTTATGTTTTACCAACTGTGATTACTCTCCATATGTGATTGAAATGCCACTAATACCAATCATTTACCTCCTACTATCTGTAGAATTATAGAGAGTCAATGACAGCTTTAATGTCTTTTGCTTGTGTCTGATTTATCAAAATCTCCAATGATGCAGATAGATTCTTCCCTATCCAAATAATCTCTTTATTGATTTCTTTGGCATAAATAAAGAGCAGTGTTCACTTTCCGGTGAAAATCTACACGCCTTCGGAGAGGGTAACGCTAGCCCCTCCCACCTGGCCTTTGAAGGGGGGATACTCTTTCGTCAGCCGTACCATAATCCCCTCCACTTGGGGGAACTGCCCACGAATACGCCGTAAGATACGCCCTGCGGCGTGCTCCAGCAGCTCCGAAGGGATAGCCATCTCCTCCTCCACAGCCGCATACACCTCGGCATAGTTAAGCGTATCTTGGAGTTGATCGGAGAGCGCAGCACGAGAGAGATCGACCGATAGCTCCAAATCTACAGAGAACCAATTGCCCACCTTTTTCTCCTGAGGGAGTACGCCATGGTAGGCATAGAAACGCATGGCATTGAGCGAGATTTTACTAGTCATTAAGAGGGATTTTTATACGAAATGTGGTGCCAATACCGACCTCACTGCGCAAGAGCGTAATACGCCCATGGTGATAGGTCTCGACAATGCGGCGAGCCAGCGACAAGCCCAAGCCCCATCCGCGACTCTTGGTTGTGAATCCGGGATTGAAGATGCGCCTGCGATGGCGAGGAGCGATACCGCGACCCGTATCGGTTATATCAATAAGGGCGACATGGCCCCTACGCTCTATGGCAATGGTGATTTCTCCCTTACCCTGCATGGCATCGACGGCATTCTTCACGAGGTTCTCAATAACCCAGCTCCACAGAGCAGGGATAAGCATAACCGGCAGCGGCTCCGAGGGGAAGTCGTAAAAGAGGGTGACCCCACGGCTAATGCGCGTGGAAATATAGCGAGCAGAGGTAGCCACCTCTTCGGCAAGGTCGCATTGCTCGAAATGGGGTTCCGACCCTATTTTTTGGAATCGGTGCGCAATGGTCTGCAAGCGCTCCACATCCTTATCCATCTCTACAATCGACTCTTCTGCAATGCCCTCAGCCCGCAACAATTCGAGCCATGCTAGGAGAGACGAGATAGGCGTACCCAACTGGTGTGCCGTCTCCTTTGAGAGACCTACCCAAAGGCGGTTTTGTGCATTGCGCTTTGCCCATATGGCGGCTATAATCACGATGCCGACAAAGAGGATGAAAACAACGCCCTGCAGCCAAGGGAAGAGCGTCAAACTCTCCAGCGTAGAGCTATCCGAATAGTAGAGATATTGGTACCCCTCCGCACCTAAGTCTATGGCAATGGGCGGATAGCCTCCTCGCACTTGAGCCAAATAACGACTCAGGAACACCGAAGTATCGCGCCCCTCCGGAATGGTTATGTTATTAAAAGAGACAATTGAATCCCTATCGGTCACGAGAAGTATAGGTATGGTCTCATTGCTTTGTATGATATGGAGCATCAGATTGAGGGCATTTTCTTCGCTATCACTGGCAAGTCCCTCCGTTGCCTCCGCCCATAACTCCATCTTGGCTCGCTCGTCCGCCACCATCTTGCGGTGCAGTTGCTGTGATAGCACCACAGGCAGCGTAGCTACAGCAATAGCCAAGAGAGCCAGCAAGATATTGAGGGAAAGGCCATAATGCTTCATACTGCAAAGTTAGAGTACAGCTTGCTTACTCCAGCGAATAAGCCCCACTACGGCCAGAACCGTATAGACGACAAAAAAAGCGGCCGTGATGTAGAAGCCCTGCAAGAAGTAGAGCGTACAATAGAGCGCATTGGAGACAATCCAACAATACCAATTCTCTAGGAACTTCTTCGCCAATAGCCACATCCCCACAAAGCCACAGCAGGTGGCGATGCTATCCAATAGGGGATAGGGGCTATCCGTCAGGTAGGCAAAAAGAGGCAGCAGAGCACAAGACAAAGCCACGACTCCCCCAAGAAGTGCGGCGAGAGTAAGCACCCGATTTTTTCGCTGCTGCCGTACAAAACTCCTAATTGCCCCTTCGTCTTCCGTAGTTTTTCCCTGCCTTGCCCAGAGCCACCAGCCCCAAATGGAGGTAATGAGGTAGTAAAGATTGACAATAATATTGCCGTACACCTTACTCTGCCATGAGATATAAATATAGAACAAGGGGAGCAGTACCCCCACGCGCCAGAGCCACATACTTGCCTTTACCTCAAGTACAAGATAGAGCACCCCGAGGACAGCTGCTACAAGTTCGATAATCTGAATATAGTCCACAAGAAGCGAAAAGGTTAGGGATTTATACTTAGAAATTGGGAGGGAAGAGCCCCTCGATATACTGCTGCATCACCCCGCGCACTTTCGCTCTATTGGCACAACCATTGGCTAAGAGGGCTATGGCATAGACCCGTCTTTGGTAGTAAAGATACCCGGCATAGGTCTGCACCCCTCTCATAGATCCGCTTTTGCAGTAGAGTTTAAGAGAAGTTCCCGGCATAAAACTTTTGACCGTTCCTTCCCGACCCACCCTAGGGAGCGATTGCGTAAAAGCATCAAGCGTATTCCCACGTGCCTTGGTAGAGACGCCCACGAGCAAAGCTACCATATCTTGGGCAGATAGTCGATTGGCACGAGTGAGCCCCGAACCATCGTAGAGATGCGCCTTTGGAGAGAGAGTCACCCCCCAGTTGCTCAAGATCTCTTGCTCACGAAGCCATGCCGCGTTGCTTGTTGCCCCATTCTCTTTTACAAGGGCTTTGAATAGGGCTTCGGCATAATGATTGAGGCTTCGGTAATTCATTTCTCGGCAAAGATCCCTCAAAGAGGGGGAGTAGTAACGCCCTATCAGAGTACGAGGATGAGAGGAAGACTCAAAACGCGCCTCCTCTTGCCTCAAGATTTCAACCCCCTGCCCCTCAAGCGTAGCACGCAACAAGCGAGCTGCATGCAGAGGTGGATGCGGAAGATCTATAGCCACACGCACACTCTCTCTGTTGCAAGGGAGCGTGCCCAATAGCGTGCGATGCTCTACAAGGTTAGTACCATCTCCCTCCCAACCCTGCGTTTTGCAGTTTACTTTTAGGCGGTTGTCGAGCGTGAGTTGAACCCCTTTGGGGTAGGTGCCTACAAGGCGGATACTATCTTTTACGCCCCCGGTTGCGAAATAGAGATCGAGCCAATTGTCGTACAAATTGAAGCCATATACCCCTGCGGCGTAGTAGTCCCCACGATCATCGAGAGCCCAACGGGGGTGAATGCCCATGCGCTCGAAGCGAGAGGCATCTATCACAATATTCCCCTCTATTCTGCGGATGCCTTTTGCCTGTACGGTCTGGAGTACACTCTGCTGCCAGCGCTCTTTGTCTTGCTCGAAGAACTTAGAATCGATAGAGGGATCTCCGCTCCCCACCACCAATAGATTGCCGTAGAGCACTCCCTTCTTCAGCTCTCCCTCCATGTACAATTCGGTGCAAAAAGAGTAGTCCGCTCCAAGCGACTCAAGTGCCGTAGCCGCAGTAAACAGTTTGGTAATGGAGGCTGGGGTACACATCTCCTCGGGGCGATAAGCAGCCCAAAGTGTATCCTGACTCACATCCTGTACCGCGAAGGAATAACGGGCAACCCCGGACTCTTCGCTCGCACGAATCAAGCTATCGACACGCGCCAAAGCAAGGGGATTGGGGGCAACCCCTTGAGCAACTAACTGCCCTAAGGGAAGCGCCGCAAGAAGTAGAAAAAAGATATTTCGTAAAACCATAATAGAAGGTGTTATTGCAGGTATTCGAGCCGGGCAATAATAGCCTGTGCTGCTATTTTAGGGTTGTCTTCTGTTGGGAAATAACGCCAAACAGGGTGTTTCCACGAACCCGTTTGGCCACATTTGGCATACGCCTTGTCGTAGTAGACAAGGGCGAGACTAGCCGCCGTGTGGAGATCTCCTGCCTCTACAGCCTCTCGAGCTTGGGTAAAACGCTCTGCCCCCAGACGCTTGCGAATCACCCCAAAAGCGTGCAACAAAGCCTCCTTACCCAGCACTCCATACTCGGCAACGATGCGCTCCACACGAGCCTCTCTTGGGGTAGCGTACTCAACAAAGGGGGCAGATTGCATCCTCTGCCAAAAGCCGGGCGTGAGGGCACAATGCCCTATCATTTCGCTCTCCCCCTCCACCCACACGGGTCTCTTGGGGTCTAGGGGCAAAAAGGCTTCGCCTAGGAGATTTAGGAACTCCTCGCCCGAAGGTTGCGGCTGATCCGGATGACCGCCAAAGACGGAACCGCGGTGCCGTGCCAAACCCTCAAGGTCTACCACTTGCTGACCTAGGCCGGCAAGCTCGCTCAGCACCTCCGTTTTGCCACATCCTGTAGCTCCCCCCAAGATAATAAGAGCGTATTGCAGAGGCTCCTGCATCATCTCCTGGTGATAGGCGCGGTAGCCCCCCTCCACACGATACACCGATAGCCCGGCAATAGAAAGGAGCCATGCAACCGCCTCGCTCCGCATACCTCCTCGGGCGCAATAGACACCAATTCGCCCACTCTCGCCAGCGAGCTTCTTGGCCTCCTGCACAAGAGAGCGCATTTTACCTCCTACGTACTCCAACCCCAGCTCCACGGCAGCATCTCGCCCCTCCTGAGCGTAGAGGGTGCCAACGGTAGCGCGCTCTTCGTCAGAAAAAAGGGGGAGAGAATAGGCACCCAAGAGATGAGCTCGAGAAAATTCCCCGGGAGAACGCACATCAACGATAGGTACCCCCTCGGCACGTAAAGCAAGGATTTTTCTAGGCGAACAGGTCTCAGACATTAGATTTTGGATAGTCTCTGCTTGATCTCATGAAGGCGATTAAGTGCTTCGAGAGGGGTCAGATTATTGAGGTCAATACCGAGGAGATCGTCTCGGATCTCCACGAGTAGCGGGTCTTCTAATTGGAAGAAAGAGAGTTGCACTAAGTCCTCACGAGAGGGGGCGGATGAGAGGTGCGTCGCTTTAAGTCCGGCAGTCTCTATGGCTTTCTCAGCGTCTGCCGAAGTGCAAGACTCCTCTTGGGCGTGCTCCTTCTCTAGGCATTGCAGCACCACTTGGGCACGCTCCACAATCTGCCGAGGCATCCCCGCAAGCTTAGCCACTTGGATACCAAAACTGTGCTCATTGCCCCCCTCTTCCAACTTGCGAAGGAAGATCATGGTACCCTCAACCTCTCGAGCCGAAACGTTGTAGTTGCGTACACGCGTGTGCTTTTTGGCCAGTTCGTTAAGCTCGTGGTAGTGGGTGGCAAAAAGGGTTTTGGGGTGGTGTGCCGGATGATTGTGTAGATACTCCACAATAGCCCACGCTATGGAGACGCCGTCGAAAGTGCTCGTACCACGCCCCAGCTCGTCAAAAAGCACCAAACTACGAGGGGTTAGGTTATTGAGGATGCTTGCAGCTTCTTGCATCTCTACCATAAAGGTAGACTCTCCCATGGAGATATTGTCGCTCGCCCCAACTCGGGTAAAAATACTATCGACCAAGCCAATAGAGGCTTCTCGTGCGGGTACAAAACTCCCGATTTGTGCCATTAGGGTAATAAGGGCGGTCTGCCTGAGGAGGGCACTTTTACCACTCATATTGGGCCCCGTAACAATCATGATTTGGCAGTCGTTATTGTCCAAATGCACATCGTTGGCAATGTAGGGTTCACCCTGAGGTAGCTGACGCTCGATTACGGGGTGGCGCCCCTCTTTTATGTCTATCGCGAGCGAATCGTTCACCTGCGGGCAGCAATAGTTGTAGGCCTCCCCTACCTCTGCAAAAGAACGAAGCACATCAAGCATCGCAAGAAGATGACTATTGCGGAGAAGTGCCGTAACTTGGGGTTGAGCATCGTCCACCAACTCGGCAAAAAGCATCGTCTCTAGAGCAAGAATCCGCTCCTCAGCCCCCAAGATTTTGCTTTCGTATTCTTTGAGCTCTTCGGTGATATAACGCTCGGCACTCACAAGGGTCTGCTTACGAATCCACTCGGGCGGCACCCTATCCTTATGGGTATTACGCACCTCTATGTAGTAGCCAAAGACGTTGTTAAACCCCACCTTTAGACTTGTGATACCCGTGCGCTCAATCTCGCGCTGCTGCAGGGAGAGCAAGTAGTCTTTGCCGGAGAAGGCAAGGCTCCTCAGCTCGTCCAACTCTTCGTTGTACCCCGTAGCAATCACTCCGCCCCTATTTACGAGGGGAGGGGCATCCGGCTTTAATTCGTATCGGATGCGGTCTCTTAATTCGGTACAGAGTGCCAACTCTTTCCCCAGAGCCTGAAGGGAGGGACAAGGGCTCTCTTCTGCCACTTTTTTGATGGGGTCCAAAGCGGTGAGGGCATCGGCAAGGTGCACCATCTCGCGAGGCGAAATACGCTTCATAGATACTTTAGAAGCGGTGCGCTCTAGGTCGCCCATCTCCCTCAAATGCTCCTCAAGTACAAATCTCGCCTGGGCATCGTCTACCAAGGCTCGTACCACCGACTGCCGCTCCTCTATCGCTGCAACACTCTTAAGGGGGAAGGCAATCCACTGACGGAGAAGGCGTGCCCCCATGGGCGTATAGGTGCGATCCAAAATATCTTTCAGGCTACATCCCTCTGGATTCATCGTGGTGAGGAGTTCCAAACTACGTGCCGTAAAGCCATCAATACGCACATACTGCTCCTCATCTATGCGGTGCAGTGAGGTAATGTGCCCCAGTTCGTTGTGCTGCGTAAGGTCTAGATAATGCAAAATGGCTCCTGCCGCAGTGAGAGCGGACTCCATACCCTCAAGTCCGAAACCTTTGAAGTTGCGCACAGCAAAATGGCGTAGAAGTCTCTCTTGATTGTTGCTCGGGATAAAGAGCCAATCGTCTGCCTCGAATATATAGGTGCGATAGGTGAGTTGACTATCGTAGAGAAGGCGTGTACTCCGCTCCACAAGGATCTCTTTGGGTCGGTAGCCTGCGAGTAATTTATCGACAAGGGCTGCGCTCCCCTCAGTTGTAGCAAACTCGCCCGTAGAGAGGTCTAGAAAGGCCACCCCCATACGCTCTTTGGCAAACGAGACGGCAGCTACGTAGTTGTTTTCTTTGTTCTCTAAAACATTGTCGCTAACGGCAACCCCGGGGGTAACCAACTCTGTAATCCCTCGCTTTACCAGCTTTTTGGTTTGCTTGGGGTCCTCCAGTTGGTCGCAAATAGCCACTCGCTTACCGGCTCGCACAAGACGAGGCAAGTACGTCTCTAAGGCGTGATGGGGGAAACCTGCCAGCTCTACATGCTGTGCAGAGCCATTGGCTCGGCGTGTAAGTGTAATCCCCAAGATGCGCGAGGCCTCTACGGCATCCTCTAGAAAGGTTTCGTAGAAATCGCCAACCCTAAAGAGCAGAATCGCATCCGGATGCTTTCCTTTTATCTGCAAGAATTGCTTCATCAGAGGGGTCTCAACTACATTCTTTGCCACAACAATAACTCACTATATTACACTCTACTAATGTCTTACAAAGATAGGGTTTTAGTGCCAAACTCGGCACCACTGCCCCCACACCACCCAAGGCTCCCACACCTTATATCATAACATCTCCCCTTAGATCATCATAAAGAGACCAAGGGGAGACGCACAATTTACATAAAGTGGAATTGTCTTCTTAAGAGAAGACAGAGACGAAAGCGTCTTAGTTTCGCAAAATCTTGGGCATTAATTGCCTGGATTACAGAGAGCAGCAAAATAGCAACTGATAGTATTTTCTATTCAGATTGCACAACGATATTAGGTACTTTGACTGCAGTATAGGAAAGATCGAAAAATCCATTCTCAATCCTTTTCGTTTCGATAGGATCCTCTTCCTTCCTCGTTTTCAGGACTCCGGAGAATCGACCACAAATGATTCTCCTAAATCGATCGTGTCTCGTTACTTCAAAAGTGATTCCATTGGCTTCAGAGTGCAAAGCTCCTTCAGAGTACCAAACTCCTATCCCTAGTTTTCCTCTCGTTTTGAAACATTCTTGACGCAGATTTTCCTCTGAAAGATTGATATAAAAATATGACTTAGTAGCGCTATATCTTTTATCTCTTCTATCAGCCATCCAATGAAGGGCTATCGTGGTTGAATCCTCCTTTTTATTCGTCTCTATCTTGCATGTCCAAGGGAAAGGAAGAAAAAGCTCTTGATGCATACCCTGCTTAGGGAAGACATAGGGCTTGCCATCCAATTCAAAAGCAACGATATTGGCACCCGTCTCGGTGCGTGGAGGCATTCTACTAAAGAAGAGAGAATCTTCGTCAATATCGTATCTAGGGTTACCGATACGGAGACAACTAGAAAGGGATTGCAGGAACAGGAAAACAACTATTCCTAAGGCTGTAATTCGAGTATTACGCATAATGTTTCTTTTTTGTCGGTGTGTTCTATTAGTATGCCAGAGATAGAAGGATTCTTATTGCTCAGAAAAACAGATTATTGTGCCACCTCTTTGCTTAAGATGGCAAGAGACAAACAGAGCATCGCTTGAGAGGAATAGTCGGAGTAATTACTATCCCTCAATACTCCATCATAGGCATCAAAGGGGAGGAGCTCCACGGCTCGCTCGGCAAGTATCTCCGTAGGAATTTTACTAAAGTCGAGCCCTTGTAATGGGGCGTCTAGGTTATGCCTCAGTTCTTTTAGATTTTGAGCTCTTGCACCACTGAACAAAGAGAGAAAGAGCAAAACAAATAGCAATAAATTTTTATTCATGACTGTACAATAATATTAGGTACTTTGATTATAGTATAGGCAATATCGAAAAATCCATTCTCAATTCTTTTCGACTCTATAGTTCCATTTACCAGAACTCTTTTCAGGATTCCGGAAAATCGTCCGCAAATAATACCATTAGAACGACTAAGCCTTGTCACCTCAAAGATAATATCCTCTTTCTCACAAAACCAACTTCCCAATGAGATGCGCCCATTTGTCATAAAAGAATCTTGATGTAGATTTTCTTCTGATAAAGTTATCCACATTCGGCAGGACACATCATTATATTTCTTTCTCCTTCTATTCACTTTCCAATAAAGCACCCCTTTAACAACACCATTCTCAGTATATTCTTTTAATTCACATACCCAAGGTGGAGCTTGAAAGATTGATTGACACATTCCCTCCTTGGGGAAGACGTAGGGCTTGCCATCCAATTCAAAGGCAACAATATTAGCACCCGTCTCGGTGCGTGGGGGCATTCTACTAAAGAAGAGAGAATCTTCGTCAATGTCGTATCTAGGGTTACCGATACGGAGACAACTAGATAGAGCTTGCAGGAACAGGAAAACAACTATCCCTAAGGCTGTAATTCGAGTACTACGCATAATATTTCCTTTTGTCAATTAATATATCATTCTGCAACAGATATACAAAAAAAACACCAACAAGAAAACAAACCGAAATTTCTACAGTTTCTTTGCTAGGCGAGGCAAGAGACAAATAGAGCATCGCTTGAGAGGAATAGTCGGAGTAATTACTATCCCTTAATACACCATCATAGGCATCAAAGGGGAGTAGCTCCACGGCTCGCTCGGCAAGTATCCCCGTGGGGATCTTACTAAAGTCGAGTCCTTGTAATGGCGTATCTAGATTGCATCTTAATTTCGCAAAATCCTGGGCGTTAATTGCCTGAATCACAAAAAGCAGCAAAATAGCAACTGATAGTATTTTCTTATTCATAACATTAGTTGTTTGTATACTCTAATATATCTCAGTTATTGTGTCCTTAAGGCCAAATAAACCATTTTCTATTTGTATTTGTTGATAGATACTGTCTCTATTCGTAAGTCAAATCGAAGAATCCATTCTCAATCCTTTTCATTTCGATAGGATCCTCTTCCTTCCTCGTTTTCAGGACTCCGGAGAATCGACCACAAATGATTCCTCTAAATCGATCGTGTCTCGTTATTTCAAAAGAGATCCCATTGGCTTCAGAGCGCACATAGTCTCCTTCACAGCCCCAACCTCCTAGTCCTAGTTTTCCCCTCGTTTCGAAATATTCTTGATGCAGATTTTCCTCTGAAAGATTGATCTGAAAAAACGACTTGGTAGCGCAATATCTCTTATTAGTTCTATCAGCCCACCAGTTAAGGCTTATCATGGTTGAATCCTTCTCTTTATATGTCATTATATTGCACCTCCAAGGGAAAGTGTAAAAAAACCTTTTACGCATTCCCTCTTTGGGAAAGACATAGGGCTTGCCATCCAATTCAAAGGCAACGATATTGGCACCCGTCTCGGTGCGTGGAGGCATTCTACTAAAGAAGAGGGAATCTTCGTCAATGTCGTATCTAGGGGTACCGATACGGAGACAACTAGATAGAGCTTGTAGGAACAGGAAAACAACTATTCCTAAGGCTGTAATTCGAGTATTACGCATAATGTTTCTTTTTTGTCAGTGTGTTCTACTGCCCAAATATACAAAACGGTTACCGGATAGCAGTCAATCCAACAGAAAAATCCGTGAGGAAAAGGGGTCTGCGCATTTGCTCCAAGAACCGAGAAATACACTCTCCTGTCCCTTTGCTGCTCTACAGGTGAAAGGCGGAGCGAAATAGGCCTAAAACGCGCGAACTCTAGGCCTATATTTTTTTGTTTCTTGGGCAAGACGAAAACTTTTCTAGGGCTACAGCAAAAAATCTGTAGAGCAAGAAAAGGATCGCTTTCTCACCTAAATGCAAAAAGAAATCCCCCTAAAGAGCTTTTTAATACTCTCTAGGGGGAAGTGTTTATCGCAACCTATGCGCTTCCTCTTCAATGGGGACTAGTCTCCCTCAGAATGGCGCACAGTGCAAGGATTATTTTGATCTAAGCGATTCTCTTACTTAAGGGGAACAAGAGAATTAATTAGCTCATCATCAGCGAGGAATGGCATAGTGATATGGTAGCCATCGGCGTGCGTCTTGTTAAATTCAGCACTCGTCTCCATAGCGTGCTCATTGCGAGCCCAAGCGCGACGAGCCACACCGCCCATTACGTCCCATGTCATAGCTGAGCGGAGGATGTTGTCTACACGCTCACTACCATCGAGTACCATACCAAATCCACCATTGATAGACTTACCGATACCTACGCCACCGCCATTGTGCAAAGCAATAAGGCTCATACCACGAGCAGCATTACCGGCAAAGCATTGTACAGCCATATCGGCCATTACGTTACTACCATCACGGATATTGGAGGTTTCGCGGAAGGGAGAGTCCGTACCGCTCACGTCGTGGTGGTCACGACCGAGCATGATGGGGCCTACCTCGCCATTGCGCACCATTTCGTTGAAGCGCAAAGCAATAGCCAAACGCCCGGCAGCATCTTGATAGAGGATACGAGCCTGTGTACCTACCACGAGTTCGTTTTTCTCTGCATCGCGGATCCAGATGTAATTGTCACGGTCTTGCTCACGACGATCGGGGTTAATGCATTCCATCGCAGCGGCATCCGTCTTGCGAAGATCCTCGGGCTTATTGGTAAGGCATACCCAACGGAAGGGGCCATATCCGTAGTCGAATAGCTCGGGACCCATGATGTCTTCTACATAGCTAGGCCAGATGAAGCCGTCCTTATCGTCTACGCCATTGCGGCTGATCTCGGTAATACCGGCATCGAAGCAACTCTTCATAAAGGCATTACCGTAGTCAAAGAAGTAGGTACCACGGGCTACAAGAGCCTTGACAGCCTCGAAGTGACGATGCAAACCTTTGTCTACCTCTTCTTCGAACTTAGCACGGTCTTCTTTGAGAAGGCGAGTGCGTTCTTCAAACGAGAGGGTTACGGGGCAGTAGCCACCTTCGTAGACAGCATGGCAGCTTGTCTGGTCAGAAAGGAGGTCGATATGGATGTTCTTTTCGATAGCGTAGTCCAAAAGATCTACCACGTTACCATGGTAAGCAATAGAGCAAGCCTCGCCCTTCTTTTGAGCCTCCAGTGCCATACGGAAAGCCTCTTCGCGGCATTCGGTGCGGTGCTTTACCCAGCCTTGTCCGTGACGTGTATCGATACGGCTCGAATCCACCTCTGCGGTAATGCTCACAGCACCGGCAATATCGGCAGCCTTAGGCTGTGCACCACTCATACCACCGAGACCGCTGGTAACGAAGAGTTTGCCTGCCAAGTTGCCCCCTGTGGGGATGTGAAGCTGCATACGTCCTGCGTTAAGCAGCGTGTTGAAGGTACCATGTACAATCCCTTGCGGGCCAATATACATCCAACCTCCTGCTGTCATCTGACCATAGTTGGCAACCCCCATCTGAGCGGCAATCTCCCAATCTTTGAGGTTGTCGTAGAGCCCTACCATCATTGAGTTGGTGATGATAACGCGGGGTGCACTGGGGTGAGAAGCAAACAAACCTAGAGGGTGACCGCTCTCAATCACGAGGGTTTCGTTCTCGGTTAGTTGCTCTAGATACTTGATGATGAGACGGTACTGAAGCCAGTTTTGGCACACCTGACCCGTCTCACCATAGGTTACTAATTCATAGGGATAGAGAGCTACATCGAAAGAAAGGTTGTTCTGAATCATGACTTGGAAAGCCTTCCCCTCCAAACAACGGCCCTTGTAATCGTCTATCGAAGTAGCTTTAAGGTCACCCTCCGGACGGAAGCGGTAACCATAGATTTTACCACGAGTTTTTAGCTCTTCGAGGAACTCGGGAGCCAACTGAGCGTGCAACTCACGAGGCACGTAGCGAAGAGCGTTGCGCAAAGCAACACGTGTTTGTGCGGGCGTCAAGCGGAAGCCACGGTCGGGAGCACGACGAATCCCTTCAACAAACGAGGGATAAGCGGGCAGCGTAGCGTCTAAAGTAAAAGATCTTGTGCGATTTTCCATATGATGAAAGTAGAATAATTATACTCAATTTGTGAGGACTAAGTCCATAAGATGATCCCAAGGATCACTCGGCAGACTTGGTAGTAAACGATAACGGAAAGTAACTCCTATCAACTGCGCTTGAGGGGCTTTTTGTAGGAAGCGATCGTAGTAGGCTTTCCCACGCCCGAGGCGCACCCCTTGGGCTGTAAAGGCCACTCCCGGCACGATGATTAGGTCGAGGAGCGTGGGGTCTACAGCATCTTCCCGAGCCTGAGTAGGCTCTTTAATGCCAAAAGCTCCCCCCTCTTGCAGTTTTTCCGGATTGTAAGAATAGAAAGCGATAGTCTCGGCATCCTCTACTCTAGGGATGAAAAACTCTTTATCCCCGGGTGCCGCCAAAAGACTCTGCAGGCTGGGCTCGTCCGGCAACGCCTCATAAAGACCAATACGACGCGCCTTCTGCCACATCTCCGTTGCCAGCAAAGCCTGAACAATGCTTTGCGCTGCCTCGGCTCGGTAGGCATCTGTCAGCGTCAGTTTATTAAGCTGACGTAGAGCAGCCCTAATATCTTGTTTGGATCCCTGCATTAGTCTAGATTGTGGTACAAATATACTATAGTTTGAAGGATTTGCGGGCAGCCTCAAGCATTGCGTCTGAGGCATAGTAGACTCGATAAAACGCCTCCACACCTAGGATGTACTGGGAGATTTGGGCATAAAGCACACGACGAATCAGATCTTTGCTCTCGTAGAGCATACCCGGGCGCAACTCAATACCTTTTTCCGAAGCAAAGCGAGCGTAATCGGCTACTAGGGAAGTATTATCGTCCAAATAAGCCACAATGGCATCCGCACTCCCTAAAGAAGACAAAGTGCCTCGGTGGCTATCGGCATAAAGGAAGGCAAACTCCGTCATGGTACCGCTCTCCACACAACGCAAATAGTAACTATTGATCCCTACACTATCCGCAGGAATAAACAGATCGGGCATGATGCCAATACCTCCATATACTACGCGTCCCTTATCCGTTTTGTAGCGCGGAGCCTTGCTCAGCCTTAGGCTATCCATTTGGTTGCTGAAGGTCTCGCCGGCCTCAAACCTTCGCTGCAGATCGAGTTGATAGTCCATCCCTTCTCCCAAAGTGTAGCTCTTTTGAATGCAACGCCCCGAGGGAGTATGGTAGCGAGCTATGGTAAGACGGAGCTGCGAACTATCGGGGAGGTAAAAAGCCGTTTGTACCAAGCCTTTACCAAAAGATCGCCGCCCCACGATTGTCGCGCGGTCGTGATCCTGCATAGCACCCGAGAAAACCTCGCTGCTCGAAGCAGAATATTCGTTAAGAAGGATGGTTAAGGGGAGCGATTGCAGGACGCCATTGCCATTCGCTTTGTACTCCTCCCGAGGATAAGCCTTACCCTCAGTGTAAACAATGAGCTGCCCCTCTTTGAGAAATTCGTTGGAGAGACGGATGGCCGGCTCTAGGTATCCTCCGGCATTGTCTCGTAGGTCTATAATGAGGTTGCGTAGCCCTTCATCACGCAACTGCGTGTACTTATCTAGGAACTCCGACACCGTATTGCGCGACCACTGAACGATGCGGATCACTCCGGTGGAATCATCAAGCATATAGCCCACATCCACGCTATGAATAGGAACATCGCCGCGTACTACCTTCTTCGCTAGAGACAGCCCCTTGCGCAAGACCTGGAGAGAAACGACAGACCCCTCTTCGCCCAACAAAATGCTTCGTACGGAGTCGGGGGATATTTTTTTTCCTATTAAAGGCTGATTATCCGCCTTTAGGATGCGATCTCCTGCCTGTAATCCGGCTCGCTCGGAGGGACCTCCGGGCAAAACTTCAATCACTACGGGAGTGTCAATCAAGGTATTAAAAGAAATCCCCACACCGCAAAAGCTACCATTGAGTCGCTGGTTTTCCAAATCGCTCTCCTCTCTGGGGATATAAGCCGAGTGTGGGTCGAGCTCCTCTACCAGCTTGGGGAGGAGTCGCATCTGCAGCTCTCGTAGGTCTATCGAGTCTACATAATGCTCAGAAATCAGCTCCAAGACCTGATCTATGGGGCTGAGTGTGCTAATAAATGATGAACGGAAAAATGGGGTACGAGTGGCAACCATCCAACTCAACAGCCCCCCAAAAAGTACCCCCAATAGGGCTACAATCGCGATTGTAAACGAGGAGAACCTCTTTTTCATATCCCCTTATATAGAATCTTCTCTAGGGTCACACACTCTCTTTATCCGGAGCTACAAACTCCACCTCAATGCCTGCTCTCCTCAGGAGGTCTACCCCATCGGTAAGCCGATACTCCTCACCATAGACCACTCGCTTTATCTTGCTTTGGATGATGAGCTTGGCACATTCTACACAGGGAGATGCCGTAATGTAAATGGTGGCGCCATCGCTATTATTACCCGAGCAGGCTACCTTGGTAATGGCATTTGCCTCAGCGTGGAGCACATAGGGCTTGGTAAGGCCGCTCTCATCCTCACACACATTCTCAAACCCTGAGGGAGTACCGTTGTACCCATCAGATATAATCATCTGATCTTTAACGATAAGAGCACCCACCTTTCTGCGGGTGCAATATGAGTTTTCCGACCAGATACGCGCCATCCTGAGATAGCGTTTGTCAAGTACTAATTGCTTGTCTTCTTGTTGTTCCATAGGTGTGGGAATAGTTGCTTACTCCGTCCTTACGATTTTTTCTGCTGCGAAAGTAGTGACAAATAATTAATCCACCACACCCCTCTTTCTTTAGTGCACTCCTTGGAATTGCGTGAGGAAACGCTTGTCGTTTTCGGAGAAGAGACGGAGGTCCTTTGCTCGATACTTGAGGTTGGTAATACGCTCCACTCCCAAACCAAAAGCGTAACCGCTGTACTCCTCAGGGTCTATTCCGCTCTCGCGAAGGACGTTGGGATCGACCATTCCACAGCCCAAGATTTCTACCCAGCCGGTGTGCTTACAGAAGGCACATCCCTCTCCTCCACAGATATTACAGCTTATATCCATCTCGGCACTTGGCTCCGTAAAGGGGAAGTAACTCGGGCGCAAACGGATTTTCGTATCGGGGCCAAATAGCTCACGAGCGAAGTAAAAAAGAACTTCTCGAAGGTCGGCAAACGAGACGTTCTTATCAATATAAAGCCCCTCGATCTGATGGAAGAAACAATGCGCACGAGCCGAAATCGCTTCGTTGCGATACACACGACCCGGACAAATAACACGTATAGGAGGCTTAGTTGTTTGCATCACACGCACCTGTACCGAAGAGGTGTGCGTACGCAATAAAACATCCGGATTACGCTCTACAAAGAAGGTATCCTGCATATCGCGCGCAGGGTGATCCGGAGCAAAATTGAGGGCGGAGAAAACATGATAGTCGTCTTCGACCTCCGGCCCCAAAGCGATACTAAAACCTAGTTTTGCGAAAATCTGTATGATCTCCTCACGCACTAGGGTCAAAGGATGACGCCCCCCGATACTGGCAGGATAAGCCGAGCGCGAGAGATCAAGATGCTCAGCCGTCTCCTCCGTTTGTAGGGCATCACGCAAAGCATTGATGTGCTCTGTGGCCAGCGTCTTTACCTCATTGATAAGTGCCCCCAAGGTGCGTTTTTCTTCATTGGGCACACTCTTAAATTCCTCAAAAAGAGAGGGGATAATCCCTTTCTTGCTGAGATACTTAATGCGTAGCGCCTCCACCTCTTCGTGGCTCTTGGCGTGCTGTGAGCGCACCTCCTCCTGGAGGGCTTTGATTTTTTCTGCTAAAGACACGTGCTTCGCTTCTATTAATGAGAGAGTTAGAAATCCTTCTATTATACCATGGGGAGGCTCAAAAGAGTGCGGCACTAAGACCAAAGAAAGCGAGATAAACAACTCAACTCTACCCTTCGCCTCTCGCGGCAATTGCCACCCCCTACTCCCGAATGATATAAATCAAAGACCCGGAGGGATCCTCTCCCTCTATATGAGCATCTGTAGAACAGAGTGCGCTATCCACAGACGATCCCTCCGGGCTTTTCTTGAGAAACCGGTGCTATGGCTCCGCGACTATTCAGCCCCTCAAAGCCATCTACACCCTATTGTCTCGCTTAGGCGTTTACCTTAGCCATGTGTGCGATGAGGCAGAGTACCTTATTAGAGTAGCCCCACTCGTTGTCGTACCAAGATACAACCTTTACAAACTTATCGGTAAGGGCGATACCTGCCTTTGCGTCAAAGATAGAAGTGCGGGGGTCTGTGGTGAAGTCGGTAGATACCACCATTTCTTCCGTATAACCGAGGATACCCTTGAGTTCGCCTTCCGAAGCTTTCTTAACAGCAGCGCAAATTTCGTCATAAGTAGCACCCTTCTTGAGGCTTACCGTGAGGTCTACTACAGATACGTCCATTGTGGGAACACGGAACGACATCCCGGTAAGTTTGCCATTAAGCTCGGGGATAACCTTACCCACAGCCTTAGCAGCACCTGTAGAAGAGGGGATGATATTGCCCAATGCAGAGCGACCACCGCGCCAGTCTTTGTTGCTGGGGCCGTCTACTGTTTTCTGTGTAGAAGTAGCAGCGTGTACCGTAGTCATAAGCCCCATTTCGATGCCAAAGTTATCGTTAAGCACCTTTGCAAGAGGAGCAAGACAGTTTGTTGTACAAGAAGCATTAGATACAAACTGAGTACCCTTCTTATAAGTATCGAGGTTTACACCCGTTACAAACATAGGGGTATCATCCTTAGAGGGAGCAGACATTACCACGTACTTAGCACCAGCCTTGATGTGCCCTTCGCTCAACTCCTTGGTCAAGAAACGTCCTGTAGACTCAACCACATAGTCAGCACCTACAGCACCCCAATTGATGAGGGCGGGCTCTTTTTCGGCGGTAACACGGATCTTGCGACCATTCACCACAAGCATACCATCTTCTGCACTTACAGTTCCTTCAAACTTACCATGCACAGAGTCGTACTTGAGCATGTACGCCATGTAATCTACCTCAATGAGGTCGTTAATAGCTACAACTTCGATGTCGTCTCTAAGAAGAGATGCTCTGAATACAAGACGACCGATTCGACCAAAACCGTTAATACCTACTTTAATCATTATGCTTTCTATTTAGTGTATGAAATATCTTTTCCATAGAGACTAGACAACAAGACTGGCATTCGGATCCGCCAATCCATGCCCTCGTAACCATCTGCCACAACCATCATATGGACTGTAACTCAAGTATCTGCTGCTCTCTCCACAAAGGTACTAAATCTTTAGTGACCAAGCCATCCCGAAGCCTCGGATACAGAAAAATTACAATCCCTTAGCACAAGGGGTAAAAATACTTTCCCCAAAAGAGAGGAGAAGATAGTTTTTTGCAAAGGCTCTTAACTAGGTGCGAATATGTAATTCTTTGCCCTATATAACTCGTCTCAATTGCGGGAGATAGCGTATATTTGCGGTAGATATCTGAGTAATCTTTCAAGATTCAGCAAAATGACACCCGAGGAGCAATTAGCATTACTCTACCAAAAGTTTCCGGAAGTAAATGAGCAACAACGCGAGCAGTTTGCGGCTCTTTGGGAGCTTTATACAGACTGGAATAGCAAGATCAATGTAATCTCGCGCAAGGATATAGACAACCTCTATATGCACCACGTGTTGCACTCCCTCGGGGTTACAAAGATGCTGCATTTTACGGCAGGGAGTCATGTAATTGACGTAGGTACGGGAGGAGGATTCCCAGGCATCCCACTGGCAATACTTTTCCCCGAAGTGCAGTTTACGCTCGTAGATAGCATTGGCAAAAAAGTACGTGTTGCGCAATCTGTTGCCGAGTCTCTGGGCTTACAAAATGTTACAACACATCACATCCGTATAGAGGAGCTTCGGGAGAAGTGCGACTTTGTAGTCACCCGTGCTACCATGCTCTTAGGCGAACTGGTCAAACTCACACGCCACCTTTTTTCTCGAGAAGGGCACAACGCCCTCCCCAATGGCATCATTGCCCTCAAGGGTGGGAACCTAGAAGGAGAGTGTACCGCCTACAAAAACAGGGTAATAGTAGAGGATCTCTACCCCTTCTTCCCCGATGAATACTTCCGAGAGAAGCGAGTGCTTTACCTCCCCATGCAGTGATATTCTCAAATAAATTATGGCTCTAGAAGTACATACCTTCAGCTTCAATTTCGTACAGGTTAATACCTACCTCTTGGTTGATAAAGCAACCCGAGAAGCTGCTATTATAGACTGCGGTTGCATGGTACCTGCCGAAGAAAATATACTCTCTTCTAAGGTAGAAGAGCTCAATGCTACCCCCACCCTACTCATCGCCACTCACCTGCATTTCGACCACGTTTGGGGCGTTCCCTTTGCTGCCCAAAAGTGGGGTCTCACCCCTCGCGCTCACCGTGTAGAGATAGAGAAGATGCCCCCCTTTGAGGAGCAAATGCGCGCGTTTGGGATGCCTCCCATGCCCGAGCGCCACGACCTCCCCTACCAGCCTTTTGAGACAGGCGATAGACTAAAGCTGGGAGAGACTCACCTAGAAGTCCTTTTCGTACCGGGGCACACTCCGGGGCATGTAGCCTTTTACGAACCCCAACAACACCTCCTATTCGCCGGCGATGTACTCTTTGCCGGAGGAGACATAGGGCGTACCGATCTACCGGGAGGGAGCTATACCACTCTTATTAATAGCATAAAAACGCAGTTGATGCCCCTTAACGACGATACCATTGTCTACTCGGGGCATGGACCTCAGAGCACCATCGGTTTTGAGCGGAGGGCGAATAGCTATATTCAATAAAGCCCATAGATTAGAAAGCAGCCATGGAGAAGAGGTTATATCCCACCCCACAACACCGAGTACACCGTGACTCGTCCTCAAGAAAATAAAAACTCTAAATCATAATAGTCAGTATGGATACGAATAAGTTTTCTACGCGGCACATAGGTATTTCCGACAAGGATTTACCCGAGATGCTTGCGGCCGTTGGCGTAAAGTCTGTAGACGAACTCATGCACCAAGTCTACCCCGAGAATATTTTTCTCAAGGAGCAGATCAATATCCCCGAAGCCATGACGGAGCGAGAGCTTGCAGAGCATCTTGCCGAGCTTGCCTCTAAGAACAAACCCTTCACTTCTTATATAGGTCAGGGGTGGTACGACACGGTTACTCCGGCTCCTATCCAGCGCAATGTGCTCGAGAACCCCGTTTGGTACACCTCCTACACGCCCTATCAGGCCGAGGTTTCGCAGGGTCGCCTTGAGGCACTTTTCAACTTCCAAACGGTTATCAGCGAACTTACATCACTCCCGCTTACCAACTGCTCGCTCCTCGACGAAGCAACAGCAGGAGCTGAGGCTGCCATGCTGCTTTTCAACGAACGTAGCCGCGCTCAAGTAAAAGCCGGAGCAAATATCATCTTTGTAGATAAGCGCGTTTTTGAGACCACGCAAGCTGTAATCCGCACACGTGTAGAACCCCAAGGGATGAAACTTGTGGTGGGAGACTACCAAACCCTCGAGTTTACCCCCGATATCTTCGGAGTTATCATACAATACCCCGACTCGGTAGGAGCTATCAACAACTACGAAGATTTTGTAGCCAAAGCCAAGGCAAATGGTTCCACGGTAGCCGTGGCTGCCGACCTTATGAGTCTCGTGATGCTCACCCCTCCCGGAGAGTGGGGTGCTGACGTTGTTTTCGGCTCGGCTCAACGCTTTGGTATCCCCATGTACTTCGGCGGTCCCTCTGCCGGTTACTTGGCTTGCCGTATGGAATACAAACGCGAGATCCCCGGACGTATCATTGGTATCTCTAAGGATGCTTACGGGCACCCCGCGTACCGCTTGGCACTCCAGACTCGTGAGCAACACATCAAACGCGAGAAGGCAACCTCAAATATCTGTACAGCACAGGCACTCCTTGCCACGATGAGCGGATTCTATGCCGTATATCATGGCGCCGAAGGGCTCAGAAACATTGCTCGCCGCATCCATAGCTATGCCGGCTATTTGGCTGCAATGCTCGAGAAGTTGGGCTACAAGCAGTACAACAAAGACTACTTCGATACCCTTATCATTGGGCTACCCGAGGGGGTAAGCATGGAGCGACTTCGCGAGATTGCTCTCGACTGCCGCATCAACCTTCGCTACTTCGCTTGCTGCACCTGTGTAGGTATCAGTATTGACGAAACCACCCTACCCTCCGACTTGGGTGTGCTCGGATATGTTTTTGCAGAGGCTGCCGGCAAAGAGGCGCCCGAAGTGGACAACGTACCCCAAGATACCCTCTATGTGGATAAGAAGTGGCAACGCACAAGCGACTTCTTGCAGCACGAGGTGTTCAACAGCTACCACACAGAAACGGAGCTAATGCGTTATATCAAACGCCTCGACCGCAAAGATATTTCGCTCGCACACTCTATGATTTCGCTCGGCTCTTGCACCATGAAGCTCAATGCCGCAAGCGAACTCTTTGCCCTCAGCAACCCCTACTTCGCCAATATCCACCCCTACGCTCCCGAAGATCAGGTAGAGGGATATACCGAAATGCTCGACAATCTTGCCGAGTACCTCGCTAAGATCACAGGATTCGACGCTACGTCTCTCCAACCCAACTCGGGTGCAAGTGGCGAGTACACAGGGCTACGCACCATCCGTACCTACCTCGAAAGCATCGGGCAGGGGCATCGTGACGTAGTGATTTTACCGGCTTCTGCTCACGGAACCAACCCTGCAAGTGCCGTACAATGCGGCTATAAGACTGTAATTGTAAAGACCGACGAGCGTGGTAATGTAGACTGGGACGACTTTATGGTGCAGACCGAAGCCCACAAGGATCAGATCGCAGCCATGATGATTACCTATCCCAGTACGCATGGTATCTTCGAGACCAACATTATAGACCTATGCCAACGCATCCACGACTGTGGCGGGCAGGTTTATATGGACGGAGCCAACATGAATGCCCAAGTAGGCTATACCAATCCCGGCTTCATCGGGGCGGACGTATGCCACCTCAACCTACATAAGACCTTTGCTATCCCCCACGGTGGTGGCGGTCCCGGTGTAGGACCTATCTGTGTACGCGCTCATCTCGCTCCCCATCTCCCCAAGCATGTAGTTCGCTTTGGCGATGGCAGCAACCAAGTATCCGCAGCCCCCTACGGCTCCGCAGGGGTACAGGTGATTACCTACAGCTACATTCGTCTCCTCGGTATTGAGGGGCTTCGTGAGGCTACGGCTATGGCGATCCTCAATGCCAACTACATGGCATCACGCTTCAAAGACACCTACGGCATCGTCTATACCGGTGCTACGGGTCGTGTCGGGCATGAGCTCATCCTAGAGTGCCGCAAGGTAAAAGAAGAAACCGGAGTAGACGAAAACGATATCGCTAAGCGTCTGATGGACTTTGGCTACCACGCTCCTACGCTCTCTTTCCCCGTACATGGCACGCTTATGGTAGAGCCCACCGAGAGCGAAAGCAAGGCCGAACTCGACCGCTTCTGTGAGGTAATGGATTGCATCTACCAAGAGGCGCAAGAGATCGCCCAAGGTAAGGCCGATAAGGAAGACAACGTACTCAAGAATGCACCTCACCCCCAATACGAAATTGTGGCTGACGAGTGGAAGCACAGCTATTCGCGCCAGAAGGCCGCTTTTGCCCTCCCCTTCTTGCAGGATAATAAGTTCTGGATCAATGTAGCCCGCGTAGACAACGGCTATGGCGACCGCAACCTCGTGCCCACGATGTGCGCTTGCGATGAGTTCTTTGCTAAGCTCAAAGAGGAGCAAGCGAAGTAATTTTCTCCCGCTTTCTCCCCTACTTTGCCATATAAAGTAGGAAGAGAATCCATAAAAGATAGCCCACTAGAGGAAATCCTTTAGTGGGCTTTTTGTGTGCCAAGGCACACTTATAAAAAACGAAATATAGGGTCTCTCGGAGCTACAAAGGCGGCAAGAGGGCGGTACTTCTTTTGGGGAAGTAAAGCCTCGCCGGCGGTAGCCGCTGAGATTAGAGGTCGTCTTCTATGGAAGCACTCTTGGCATAAGCACTCGGCTTTGCCTCGAAGAAGTCAGTCTTGATTAGGTTCGAATTGCTGTACTGCGATACCCAACTCATGCTGGCAGGCTCCTCTTCGTGCCCCGGGAATATCACCCCAAGACCCAAATTGGCACTGCGCAAATTCGCTAGATACATAATATAGTCACTCACCATTTGCGAGGTCAGCCCTTCTATCTCGTCGCCAATTACGTACTTACCCCAAGCGATCTCCTGCAAAGCACCCTCCCGAATCATCTCTAGGAACTCCGCCTCACGCTCGGGCGTGAATAGCTCGGGTTGCTCTCGCCTTAGCTCCAGTATCATAGAGCGGAAGAGCCACAGGTGGGTATTCTCATCGCGGTTGATGTAGCGAATCTCCTGCACTGAGCCCGGCATCTTACCCATGCGACCGAGGTTGTAGAAGAACATAAATCCCGAATAGAAATAGACCCCTTCGAGGATGTAGTTTGCGACCATTGTACGCGCCAATTGATCGGGGGTTTTGTGGAGCTGGAAGTCGTTGTATATATCCCCAATGAACTTATTTCTTCGCAAGAGATGCTCATCGTCGCGCCACTGGTATAGGATAGAAGTACGCTCCTCGGGCGAACAGATCGTATCGAGCATATAGCTGTAACTCTGCGAGTGAACCGCCTCTTGGAAGGCTTGAATCGTAAGGCAAAGGTTTACCTCATTGGCCGTAATGTATTCGCCCACATTGGGCAGGTTGGCTGTCTGGATGCTATCAAGGAAAATCAAAAACGAGAGTATCTTGTCGTAGGCCGTCTTCTCGGCTTTGCTCAAAATACGATAGTCTTTGACATCCTGACTGAGGTTAATCTCCTCGGGGATCCAGAAGTTATTCATTGCCGTGCGGTACCAATTCGATACCCACGGGTACTTTATGTTGTTGAAGTCGTTTAGGTTGGTCGTATTGCCATTGATGAGCCGACGCTTCGAGAGTTCTATATCGCCATTCTCATTAAAGAGAGCCTTCTTTTTGAGATCCATAAGAGGGGGTGTATTTATGTAAGAGGAAAGGATTTGTTAAGCCGAACAGGTTTCGCACGCCTCCACCTCTAGGGCGAGACTGCGGATATAGTAGAGGGTCTTTACTCCCTCGTGCCACGCACGGAGGTAGAGATCACGGATGCCCCCAAAGGTAATATCTTGGGTTATGTAGAGATTAACGCTCTGGGATTGATCGAGGTGACGCTGGCGAATACCGGCTGCATCCACCACCCATTTCTGATCGATCTGATGCGCTGTTTTGTAGAGCCAGAAGGTCTCGTCGGAGAGATCCGGAGCCACACGAGGCACAATCGAACCCTTCTTTTCTTCGAGGAAGAAGCGGTTCATAATGGGGTCGATACCAGCCGTTGTACCGGCAATGATAGAGGTCGAACTTGTGGGAGCAATAGCCATGAGATAGGCGTTGCGCATACCCAACTCTGCCACCTGTGCAGCAAGTTTTTGCCATCGTTCGCTCGTGTAGTTGCGCTTTGCAAAGTATTGCCCCGTTTGCCAATCACTCCCCGCAAAGCGAGCATATTGCCCCTTCTCGGCAGCGAGGAGAGACGAAGCCTCTATCGCATAGTAATTAATCTGCTCGTATAGCTTATCCATAAAGCTGAGGTGCTCTTGGCTCTCCCAAGCAATACCGCGCTTAGCAAGTAGATGGTGATAGCCGCTACTACCCAACCCGATGGGGCGCATCTTTAAGTTGGTAATCTCGGCATAGGGGATGGGGTAGAAGTTGAGATCGATCACGTTGTCAAGCGCGCGCACGATGGTATGCACCGTGTCTCGCAACTCGGTTGCACTCTCCGTATCAATATTCCCCAATACGAGAGACGCCAAGTTGCAAACTACGAAATCGCCGGCAATAGTCTTCTCTATAACTACCTCTTCGCCCTCCTCCAACACTACGGTTTGCTGCTTGAGGCGGATCTCGCTCTGCGATTGAGCAATCTCGCTACAGAGGTTGGAGCAATAGACGATACCGCAATGGCCGTTGGGATTCATGCGGTTCACTGTATCCCTATTGAATATAAAGGGAGTACCGGTCTCCACTGCGCTCTTGATGATGAGGCGCAGCATATCTTTGATGGCAATGGGGCGTTTGGCCAATCGGCTGTCTTGCAAGCACTCCTTGTAGCGGCGCGTCCACTCATCGCCCCAATAGTCTTCGAGGGCATACCCCTTGACCGAAAGCACCTCGTGAGGGCAGAGCATGTACCACGTACTATTGGGGTCTTCTTCCAGCTGCTGCCAAAAGAGATCCGGAATACAAACACCGGGGAATACATCATGTGCCTTCATGCGATCATCCCCATTATTGGTACGAATTTGGAGGAACTCGGGCATATCTCGATGCCATATATCAAGGTAGAGGGCAACAGAGCCTTGGCGCACGCCCAACTGATCCACCGCAATGGCGGTATCATTGGCGAGCTTCACCCACTTGAGAACACCGCCTGCTACACCCTTAAAGCCTCGTATATCGCTCCCTACGGCACGGACTTTACCCAGGTAAATACCCATGCCTCCTCCGTACTTAGAAACTTGGGCAAAGTTGTCTATCGTACGATAGATACCGATAAGGTTATCCGGCATCACATCAATAAAACAACTCGAGAGCTGACTAAGGGGCTTACGGGCATTGCTCATCGTGGGCGTTGCCATAGTCACCTTTAGTTGGGAGAGAATATCATAAATCTTCGTTGCCCATTGCACTCTATGCCGCTCGGGCATCGCAAGGTGCATGGCAATACCCATAAACATCTCTTGCGGACTCTCCAAAATAATATGGTCGCTAGAGTGGATGAGGTATCGCTTGGCAATAAGATGTAAACTACTATAAGTTAAGAGGTTGCTACGGCTATTGTCTATTACTTTGGCCAGTTCGTCAATCTCCTCTTTGGTGTAATGCTCTAGGATATAACGCCCATAAAGCCCCTCTTCTGTGAGGAACTTTATTTTTGCATAAAAGCCCGATAGGTGGTACTTCTCTTCCACCTTTTCTAAGCCCTTACGCAGCTCTAACCCTAGAAAGCGTGCCGCTATAAACTCCCATTTGGGAGCCTCGGGGGTAATCAGCTCCACGGCAGCCTTGGTAAGCATCTGCAACGGCTCTGCCCCCTCTTTGTAGAAGGCATAAAACTTGGCATAGAGGAGATCTAAGGCATAAGCAGCCCCCGTGTATTGCTCTTGCAGCTCTTTGAGTAGGGAGATCACCTCCTCATCGGCAATATAGTGGCGGAAGCGATTGATCACCTCACGCGCTTCGCTGTGCTTCGTTCGATAGAGGATATAAGCCTTAGCCACCTTATAGTAGCCACTAGCCATCAAGCGCGTTTCTACAATGTCTTGCACCATTTCTACCTCAACAGCTTCGGGAGAGCCAATCTCCGTAAGGATGCTTTCGCACAGAGCATTAAGCTCGGCAGGGGTAACACGTGTTTCGGTAGCTCGGAAGGCTCTACGCAGGGCATTCTTAATCTTCTCAACAGAGAAAGATTCGACTTGCTTATTTCGCTTAATTATCTTCATCGAATAGGGTTCTATATTTCGAACAAAGGTACTTCTAACTCCCCCCTCCTCGTATAGACAAAATCTATCGCTACATAAAGAGAACTAATATACAAAAACGCTCCCCTAACGAGATTTGGGTATTGCAGCATTGTGGGAAATCAAGTACTATTGCGGTAGAAATAAATGGAAGAAAAGCCATGAGCAATCAAAAGAACGCCTATGCCAAGCTGATGAATCGATACGATGATGTCCTTACGGGGCGACGCTGGTGGTCGTGGCTCTATATGCATGGTATTTGGCACACAGACGACAACCAAATAGCACGCGAAGTACTCGCTACACTCCCCGACGTCTTCTCGGGAAAACTTCTCGACGTACCCATAGGCACTGCCGTATTCACCCACCAAAAGTATAGTCTACTGAAGCAAGCCCAGATCGTCGGACTCGACTACTCCCCTCAGATGCTGGAGATAACTCGCGCTCGCTACAACGGAAAAATACCCCACAATCTAGAGTTAGTACAAGGCGATGTAGGTGCCCTCCCCTTTGAGGATGCCTCCTTCGATGCCGTACTATCCATGAATGGAATCCATGTCTTCCCCGATAAGGAGCGCGCCCTTAGCGAAATGTATCGTGTGCTGAAGCCCGGAGGGATTTTCTTTGGATGCCTATATGTAAAAGGGATGCGCCCAGTAGCAGATTGGTTTGCCCGCAACATACTAGAGAAGAAGGGCTTCTTTATGCCGCCCTACTTCACCCCTACGGAGTTTCACGAGCGACTCGCCGCACTCTATGGCTCCGAGGTAGAGGTCAAGGCACCCTGCACCGTTGCCACCTTCCGCTGCACGAAGAGATAGCTCCCTCAACCCCAGCACCTCTCCCAACGAAAAAGACGTCTCCGACTCTGTCATTTCATCCCGCTTTATTTCATTACCTTATCGTACAATGTCTTATAATCCTTTACCACGCCATACACCACATTACCTCCTTGGCTAATAGCCTCGAAGTGGCGAGCGGCACATTCAAGTTTGACATCTTCTGCCCCACGGAGTTGCGAGCGTTGCCACTCGTTACCCTTGGTCTCGGCAATGAAGTAGATGTGCTTCACAGTGCCTTCGTTGAAGGCAATTGCCCAGTCGGGGTTGTGGTGTCCCATTGGCGTGTTGATATAAAATCCACGTGGCAGCTTGGTATAGACAGCGACTTCGTCGTGGGTCTCCAAAGCCTCGGCAAAGCGTTTTTCCACGCCCTCACTATCTACCACCACAAGGTCGTAGAGCGATTTGGTACTCTCAATAGCATTGATGCCAATCTTGCCACGCAGAGTATCTTCGGTAAAGATGTCCACGTCATAAGTATTGTTGGTGCGCTCATAGCATATCTTTTGTACTACCGCAATCGCCTTTTCATCGTTGATAATGTTGGCCGTCTTACGAATAAACTCCTCGGGATTCATCTTAAACTGGTGAAATGTTGCAGGCTTAATGCCTTTCAGAATTGCCACGATAGTTTTACGGGTCAGCCCAGTGTCGGCTACCAGTCTTCCAATCAAGTCGTATGCCACACCCGAACCTACTGTTTCACACACATTGTAAGTGTGAACTTTCTCCTGTACCATCGCTGTCCCTGCTTCCAACGATTCTTTGTCGCGTATTGCGTCCATGCGTCCTTCTTCCACCACCATACGAATTTCTGTTACGCTGAGGTGCTTGTCGATAGCTTCTATCGCCTTACGTCTAAGGTCTAAGGTCTCAAAGTCCACCTTATAATAGGTCTTGACATTGATACGCTTCCACAGCTCCTGGAACTGTTTCTTCTTGAACTGCTCTTCTTGGAATTTGGCTTCTTTGGGTTTGCGTGCATCGTCTATTTTGATTGCCTTCGGATTGAATACGTTATCCAAGGTTTGGGCAATACCCTCTTTGATACCATCAAACTGGTCCCCGAAGTTAAGTGTTTCGTCTTGTTTTCCCTCAAAGTAGGTGTCTGTCAGCTTGCCATCGTCATCCACATAGTCACGCTTGATGAGTTGATTGTAAATCTTGCGCGCATCGTCAGTAGTTATTTTTAGCTTCGCCCCTTCTGCTGTCTCAAACACCCTGTTCTCAAAAAGTGCTGGGGTAATCACAACCGGGCGGTCGCTAACTACCTCGGCAATCTCGTGTTGCAACTGCCTGGAGAACTGTTCATAGCTCTCGCTGGCTATCACGGTCAGCACATTGGTGTCAAACACGCTGTTCCCCAGAACATCGGCATCTTGTCGCTCTCCATCCTTGTTCACACAAAGGCGCATACCACGTCCCACCTCCTGCCGCTTATTGGTCTCGTTGGCACTGTTCTTCAATGTACAAATTTGGAATACATTGGGATTATCCCATCCTTCGCGCAAGGCTGAGTGAGAAAATATAAAACGTGTAGGCTCGTCGAAGCTCAACAACCGTTCCTTATCTTTCATAATCAGGTCATAAGCACTCTCGTCGCTGCTGCTCGCCTCGCCACGTTTTATCTTCGAGTCGATAAACTTGCCTTTCTTATCTTTTGAAAAGTAGCCATTATGAACCTGCTCTGCCGAGAAGCGTGACAGATAGCGTGTGTAAGCCTCATCGGTAAAGGTGGCCTGCAACTCTTGCAACATTCTCTGGTATTCTTCCTCAAACATCTCGGCAAACTTACCTTTGCCCTGTGCGCCGTCGTCGTAGGTACGATAATTTTCCACATGGTCGATGAAGAACAAGCTCAACACCTTGATCCCTTTTGGGAAAAGTTGCCGTTCACGTTCCAAATGTGTCTTGATCGTCTCGCGAATCTGTATTCTACGCATCACATCCTCGGTAGCCTTGCCCTGCGAATCTCCCTCATAAAGCAATATGCCGTTGAGAAGTCTCACACTGCCGGTACGTCCGTCTATACGCTCCACCACGTAGTGGTCGCGATACTCCGCCAACTTTCCGCTCTGCTCGTATAGATCGAAACCTTCATTTACAAGTTTGGTTGTTTGGCGCACATTACCTGTACTGCCAATGATGTCGTAGGTAATACGCGCTTGTGGATTCCTACCCCTACTCACCACAACCTCGTCAAGATAGAGAAAACCATTGGTAGCGGTGCTTCCCACTTGGCGGATACCCTTTACCTCAATCTTCTTGACCAGCTTTTTATTGTAGGCGTCAATGGCATCCAGGCGATAGATCATATTCATCACTTCGCGATGTGTTGCCGAATAGAGCAGCATGGCAAGTGGATTGAAAAGCCGGATTCCTTTTCGGGTTGCATTGCCGGCATTGGCACCGAGCACACTCTGCGGTTCATCGATAATCATCACGGGATTGGTCTTTGATAAGATGTCAATCGGACGACGGCTACCAAACTCATCACGCTTTGAGAAGATAATGCGTGCAGCAGCATCACCACTGTGTCCCTCTTGGTTTTTCTCTTCATTGAGCGACGAGTTGAAAGCCTGCGTGTTGATAATCATGGCGTGCAGGTTGTTGTCGCTGGCAAAGTTGTCTATCTTAGTGAGTTGTTTGGAGTTGTAGATGAAGTATTGCATACGTTTGCCATATTCATGGGCAAAGTGGTCTTGCATAGTCTCAAAACTCTTGTATACACCTTCGCGAATAGCCACACTCGGCACTACAATGATAAACTTGCTCCAACCATAGTGCTTGTTCAGCTCGTACATGGTCTTGATATAGGTATAGGTCTTGCCCGTACCCGTTTCCATCTCAATGGTGAGGTATATGCCCCCCTCGCCCTCTAGGTGGTCAATCGGCTTCAGACCTTGTTCTATCTGAATGGCACACACATTCTCTTTGATGTCGCTGCGGCCGACCTTAAGTGGGGCGTTACCAAACCCTTTATCGGTAAATGGCAGACTGGATTGCCCCTTGCTCGCATCCATGATATAATCAATACTATCGTGATAGGGCTGTCCTTGGAAGGCACGCACCACATTGCGGGTAGCCTCCACCTGGAATCCTTGATGTTTATATTTAATCTTCATGCTGACTATCCTTTTTATTGATATCCCCCAAGTGTTTAATCACATTGAGATAATCTCGCTCTGCGTCGCTGATGGTGCGTTGCTTATAGCGGCGATACTCATTTGTGACATGCTCCATGGCTTCATCATGCGATACGCTTCCGGCATCCTGTAAGAGTTGTTCACCTATCGTGGTGAGTATTCTATCCAGATAGTTGGCCCAATCGTTCATGGTCATGGGTTGCTCTCGTTCTGCCTGACGTTCTGCAAAGTCGAGATACCCTGACACCAACTGACCCATGGCGCGGAGTTCTTTCTCGTTGAGATAGTTTTTCGCCATGCGCGCTTCGGCCAAGGTTGGTTGAGTTCCTTTGAATGTAAGCAACCCCATAAAATCCTTTTCTGCATCAGCACGTTCCACGATGAGTTCGGCAGCCGTATGCCCGTGGATGGCATAATGGATTTTGTTTTGCACCTTTTGGAAGAATTTCTGTGATACCGACGCACGTGGGTCATAGTCGATACTAGTGGCATAAATCTCCAACACTTGCCGATATAGTACTTTCTCGGAGGCACGAATGTCACGAATGCGTTCCAATAGTTCCTTCCAATAGCCTCCACCGCCCAATTTCTTCAGACGGTCATCATCGAGCGTAAAGCCTTTGGTGATGTACTCCTTCAGACGCAAGGTCGCCCATTGACGAAAGCGAGTGGCAGTGATGCTACGCACACGATAGCCTAAGGCAATAATCATATCGAGATTGTAGAAGGTTGTCAAGTACGATTTACCATCGGCAGCAGTTGTTCGGAATTTCCGAACAACTGCCTCTTCCTGAAGTTCCCCCTCCTCGAAGATGTGCTTAATATGCTCGCTCACGTTCGACTTGCTCGTTTGATACAATTCGCACATCTGTGCTTGAGTAAGCCACAATGTTTCATCTTCAAGCTTCACATCTATCTTGGTCAAACCATCTTGACCTGTATATATCAATATCTTGTTGCTTTCGTCCATAGCCTATCAAATCACCCTGATATTCTGCATCGCCTCACTTTCGTCCCAGTCGAGTTGTTGCTTGAAGAGTTCGAAGATATTGATTTTCGTCTTGTCCTCAGCGAAGCAACTATCACGAAAGAGTACACGCAAGGGTTGTTTGCCGGCCATTGTTTTGACCACGTTCTCGGTGATGTTCTCGGCAAAGCAGGCCACGAGTCCGTTGCCGTCTACAGAGTATACCTTGCAACCGCCCACATCTTCGGTCTGCATAGGCAGCGAGAGCTGCACGCCCCACGAGAGCATAGCCCCGAAGAGCAGATCGAGGTCATTGCGGTCAGCCTTAATATTATCGGCAAAGAGGTCGAGTATCTGTTGGTCGTATTCACCGGGCTGTTTCTCCACATTCTCGTAGTTGCTGTCGGCAAGGCGAAACACACGGAAACCCGTATCGAGGTCTTGTGTGGTTAGTGGAGAATCTTCTTTGATTTTCTTTCCCGCACGGCGGATACGTTCCTTGGCTATCTCAGGGATAGTGGCATAACCCGCCTTTCGAGCTTCGCTGTCTTCGGGAGTTTCTTCGGCAAGCTGCACACAGATGTACTTACGCTTACCGCCATCTTCTGCATTCAGCTGCATCACGGCATGGGCAGTGGTAGCTGAGCCCGAGAAGAAGTCGAGGATGAGGGAGTTCTTGTCAGCCGCAACTTTACCCAAAAAGGATATTAGCTCCACTGGCTTTGGAAAATTGAAGTATCTTCCAATTTCTAAGTCTTTTAGGTTCTCTGTCCCTTGAGAATTTAAAAATTGATCTAACAATGCCTCAGGATATTTCTCGACAAAGTCAGATTGTCTTTCCTTAAGATAAACTCTGTCTTCATCAAAATAAACTTGATTATTGTTGAATCGCTCCACAAATGTACCATCTCCCCAACGCCATATCCCCAACGCCATATCCCCACGCTTTCTTGGGCGATAACATTTATATCCCTGAGCTAATAACTCAGGATTTTCAGGGTCATAGATTTGTTCAAACGGTCTGTTCAAATCATAATCAAAAAGTAACTTACAATCATTAGTCTCTTTCTTATAATAAATCGAATATCCCATTTTGGGGCGTTGCGGTAACGTATCCCCTCCTCCTTGCATTTCTAATACACGAATGCTGAAAGAGCCATCTTCATCCTTATATGGATATTTTTTTGCACTCTTTACCTTATAGCTATTGAATAGGAAATTATCTTGTGTATAAACAAGAAGATAATCAACTGTACTTATAACCCTATCTGCACCGCTATCATTTTTAGAACCTGAACTTTGCTTTCTAGTAATTGTTCCTGCAAAGTTTCTCTCACCAAACACCTCATCACACACTTTTCGCAGATTATGGACTTCGTTGTCATCAATCGAAATGAATATCACACCATCTTCTGTAAGCAACGAACGAGCCACGAGAAGGCGGCTGTACATCATCGAGCACCAGTCGGAGTGGAAGCGCCCGTTGCTGCCGAGGTTCTTGCGGTAGCGGTAGCCCTCTTCGTCCACATTGCCGGCAGCCAATTCTTCCTCGGCGGCAGAGTGTGCAAAGTCGTCGTGATAGACGAAGTCGTTGCCCGTGTTGTAGGGCGGGTCTATGTATATCATCTTCACTTTGCCCATATAGCCACGCTGCAAGAGTTTGAGCACACGCAGGTTATCACCCTCGATATAGAGGTTTTGAGTAGTGTCCCAATCTACAGAGTCTTCGGGCACGGGGCGCAAAGTGTCGGTAATAGGCACAGCCGCCTCACGGCGGGCAGCTTGTTTGCCCGGCCATGTGAACTGGTACATCTCCTCTTCCTTATCCACAGCGTTGTCGCCAAGTAGTTGGCGTAGCGTTTTGAAATTCACGACTTGCCTAACTAACCCCGTCTTTTCGTCTTTTTCTTCAGTAAAGCACGAGGGTGCGATTTGGTAGAGCGCCTCAAGGTTGAGCTGTGTGCTGTCTACCGATGTTGTTTCCAGTTTTATTGGTTTCATTCTATTTGTTATTTTATTCTTATTGGGTTGGCAAGCCACAGCTTTGCGGCCACATTGCAATACCTATGCTTTTGTAGCGCACCCCGCTTAATCCTGCCTGATTTTACTTCACACTCTTTGGCTTATTATTACCAAGCTTGCCTATACCCTCTTAGTGCTTCCTGAAAAGCCTTACGCTTTCCAAAAAATCGTCCTGATTTGCTTTACAGGAAAACTTTATTAGACATTCAATCCAGTTACGGCTTGTCCGTTTACGAAGTTAAGTATTTTCAAGCTATGAGCAAAAGCTAATAGCTTGAAAAATGCGAAAGTGTTTGCCTGAAATAAAAAAAGAAATCAGCCGGAAAGGGAGTCTCAAATCAGCTGAAAAAGTTTTACAAATCAGCCAGAAAAAAAAATCCGAAACCAGGCAGTAAACGAAAAAGCCCTCCCCCCGAAACTATCGGAGGAGGGCCTTCGTTATAATTTAGGATGCATGGCAAGGCTCCCATCCTCGAGGGAGAGAGGGCACAATCATATCCAGAAGGGGAGAAAAATGCGGGGGCTTTCCCTTTTATCGCCTAAGCACTTCGTCTGCCGAGCGTACCTGCAAGCTAGGGCTTAAATAGTAGCGAGGCTGAGGCCGGAAGGTGCTATCGCCTACCGAAATAGGGAATTGGGGTGACACCACGCCCGACAAACGCACCAGCAAGGCCGGTACTTCTGTTGCACTTATCGGCAATTGGCGATTCTTTGTAAGGGTTGCAAGGAGTTGTCTGTTGCGCTTAGCGTAAGCCTCATTATAGGAGACGAAAAGTGGAACTTCTAGCTCATCCTTTAGGGGGAACTCCGAGCCGTGCAGCTTGTGCTGTGGGTTGATCTCTCCCAACCCTTCGCCATGGTCGGGAATGTACACGAGTACGGCAGGGCGAGACAGAGAGTCTATTTTGGTTATCATTTCGTCCAAAATATAGTCGGTATAGCGAACAGTATTATCGTAACTATTGATCCGCTCTTCATGGTACATACTATTGAGAGCCTCCACCGAACGTAACCCACGAGTCGTGGGCTGGTAGACGTCGAACTCTTCCGGACAACGCGCATCATAGCGGAAGTGGCTGCCCAAAGTATGCACAACAGCAAAGGCAGCTCTATTATCCCGAACAATGGAGCGCAGATAACTCTCTAGGCGCGGAAGTAAAATCTCATCGTACGAAGAGAGGCTATTAACCTCCTTACCCGAGTAGTAATGATAGTCCGTTTGCTCCAGCCCTGCCTGCACCACCGAGAAGTCGGATGCCTGATTCCCAATCCAAGCAGTGGAGAAACCAGCCCTGTGAAAGAGGTGCATAAGCGAACCCTCATGCTGCCAACGCATAAAGTCTTCGGGGGTAGAGCGGCTAATCAGCATGGGTATAGAGAGAGAGGTCAGGTCGGCTCCCGACGCCACATCTTCAAAAAGAATAATCCGCGTTCTCTTCGAAAGAAGAGGATTCGTTTCTCGCTCGTAGCCCATTAGTTGCCAGTGCGAGGCGTTGCCGGTCTCCCCTATTACAAATATCACGATGGGGCGATCCGTGCCATAGGCAGGCGTGGTTGTAACCTCCAAGTTCCCCTCCCCAATGCGAGAAGAATAGAAAAGCTCCTGCCTCCGCACGCGTAAATAAGAAGCTGTGCTGTAGAATATATCGTAGGGAAATACCTTGACGTACTTTGCAAACGTAGAAGAGGCGGCAGAATCGATCCGCTCCAAGGCCGGCTCGTCGGAGGAAGAAAAGGGAATCCCTCTGGCAAAAAGCCCAACAGAATAGAGCACAAAAGCCCCTGCAATTCCCACTCGAACCCATTTGGAAATCGGCTTATTCCCCCTACGCCAAGAGAGCCATGCCCATAGATAAATACCCCAAACGGCGAGCACAATGGCTCCTATCAAAAGATACATCCCCCCCAATTCGCTCGCCTCTCCGGCGTTGGTCTGGAAGGTGGCTTGTATCAAACCAAACGAGACGGGAGAGCCGGCAAGAATGAGAGAAGCCAGCTCTGCCGGGAAAAATAATTGGCATACCGCTCCCAGCCACGGGGCATATTTTCGTCCCCCGACAGACGCCAACATTCCCACCAAAAGGGCAGAGAGGATAAGTATAATGGCAAGACTATAGCCACTTGATCGCACCTCCTCGTCCGCCCAAACAATCCCAATCATCGGAGCAAAACACAAAAAACCCATCACCCCGAGGGCTACATAGGGGGGCAAATAAGGGATGTGCCGAGAGAACTTCTGCCAAAGAAAAG